>DATBRI010000181.1:0-18630 GCA_036560365.1 Methylocystis sp. | reverse complement strand
GAACGCTCCCTATCGGCGGATTACATTCCACGAGATATAGCATCCGGGGGCGTACAAGGAAACGCCCGCCAGGGGACGGTTGTCGCCGGAACGTTGGGCGCCGCTCACCAATAGACTTTGGCGCGAAGCTCAAACAGATTGGGATGCGCGCCGGTGTAATTGGCGCCGAGCAAAGTCGGGAACTGGCCGCCGTTGTAAAGGTTCAACGGCGCGACAAGGTTCATCACGCGCGTCCAATTGAACTGAAACGCGAAGCCCGCGTCCGGATACCAGTTTACGCCGAGCGTAAGATTCTGCTGACGGCCGCCGTTGATCCCGGCGTTCGCTATATATGTGCGCGCGAAGGGGTTCGGCGTAACCAAGGTCGTCAAAGCGAGCAGGTTGTAGAGCCTGTTGCCGTTATAAGGGCCGTTGTTGAGGTCCACGGAGCTGAAGCGCGCAGCCAATCCCCAGGCGCCCCACCCGCCCGCGCTGAAGGGATCCTTAATCTTGAGCTGACCAAAGGCCGCGCCGTTTTTATCGTGGACGTCATAGGACCGCGCCCGTTCTTCGCCCGTGATCCAATAGGTGCCTTGGACGTAATAGCCGTCGAAATAGGCGGATCGTCCGCCGGGATTAAACGGCACTTGAGACCCATTAACCGGGATAATGCCCGTCGCCGCCGCGGCTGAGGTCAGATATGTCGCGCGGTCAATCGCGGATTGATCGCGGTTGTACATGGCGCCGAAATACTCGGCCTGGATGCCGAATGGCCCATGGGACGCCGCCAGCTCCACGCCGAAGGCCTGGACGTTCTTGGTGCATTTGCCCGCGAAAGCGGAGCTGTTGAAAATGCCGTTGGGGATGGGTCCGACGATCGTGCCGCAGGAAAGATCCGGCGTGCCGATGAGCCCCTGGCCCAGGATATTGGCTTCCGATCGGATGCGATTGCCGAGCGCCAGAACGCGATCGTCATTTACCGCCGTGGAGTCGTTTGGCTGATGATAGCGGCCCGAGACGCCCACATGGAGGAGATCATGCTCATTGTGGATCGGCGCATAGGTTAAACGGCCGGTGAGGTCGAAATACTGTCCGCCGCCAGTGGCCTGGTACCAGGTGGTGTTGGACGGGAAAGGACCGCCGCCGCCCGCGTTGGGAATATAAAGACGCGGAATTCCAAAGGTCGCCGGATAGCCGCGAGCCGGATTCTGGCTCGCGTCGCCAAAGCTGGTGCTGAAAATGCCGCCCTTGAACGACCAGTCGTCGCCATAGGCGCCCATTGCAAGGCCGATATGGCGATCAGGTTGGAAGGTGTCGACGGCAAGCGAGCGTTCGATGAAATCGCGATATTTTGAGGAATTGATCGCCTCGACACTAAAGGGCTCGAACATGCTGCCGACCATGATGTAGGCCGGATCCTTGACGAAGGGCAGCGCGAACAGGGGGCTCTGAAAGCCGAAATAGGCGTCGCGAATGCCGCTCAGCACCTGATTGTTGCCGGTCACCTGAGCGGTTCCGGCAAAATCATATTGCAACTTGTAGAAGTAGATGCCCGCGGCCCTGCCCTCGACTTCGAGGCGAAGCTGCCGGCCGCCGACCTGGTTGTCGAAACCATTGAGCGGCAGAGCGATGCCGCCCCCATCGAGTAAAATTCGGCCGCCGACCTTGAAGCTGTAAGCCTTATCTTCCGTCTCGACGAAAAGGCCGTTTTTGAAGCTGACAAACACCGGCGGCCGTGGGGGCGCATCGGACGCCCCCTTGGACACCGCGGCATTGGCGATATTCGTTTCGCTCTGCTGTGAACGGCCTTTCGAGTTTGAACTTCGCGACTGTAATTTTGACTGACGCGCCTCCTGACGAAGCTTGGCGACCTCGGCTTCGAGCGGACGAAGCCTGGCGATCTCGGCTTCCAGCATACGCAATCGCGCCTCGACGGCGCTGTCGGACGCTCGAGCGCCTGTCGAGAACAACGCCCCCATCGCCGCCAGGACGAGTGCTTGCTTCGTCCGCCCAATCGCCAAGTCCAACCCGCCCGTTCCTGATGGTACGGGGACAGGGTGCGGCGTTAACCTTAATGAATTGCTAACCAGACTTTTGGCTTGGCCCGCGCCAAACAAGCGTCGCCGTCCCGGCTATTCAAATAAGCATGGGCCTTGCTTTAGCCCTATAACGCCCACCGAGGACCTATAGCGCTTCAGTCTTGCTAAAGTCGAAAATGGGGAACATGCTTTCAGTTCCACTTGCTGATTATCTGGCGAATTCTGGTGAAGCAGTCATAGGCCAATTCGGTTCGGAGGGAAGCGATGCTTCGTGAGATTTATTTGTCCGCCGCAGTCGCCGCAGCTCTGGTCACGCCTGCCTCAGAGGCCACAGCATATAGCACCGCTAGCTCTCATGGCCGATATCGTGTCGTTCACCACCGCAGCTACGGTGTTAAATATCATGAGGGCTATGACCCTGGTTATCGTCGGGGTTACGACAGTGGAATGTCCTATCGTCACAACTCCAATATCGTTGCCGCGGCTCCCGCCGCAGCGTTGGGCGCCATGCTGCTGGGCGCCACATATGGTTATTGGAGCGACGGGAATCGGATTTACGGCGGGGATCCTTGTTACGTCTACAATGACCGTGACTGGGACTGGGAACGAGTCTGTTGATTTTCGCCGCGGTGCGCCTGCTCGCCGTTGGATGCCGTATTGGCCCGCGCCATGCCTGAGCCTTTAGAGAAGACATAAACAAAGAGAAGACAGAAAAAACACGCTCGTCGTTTGTTTTCGACGACGACGAAGCGCCGATGACTCTCGCCCTCGAGGCTACGACTCACGCGGCGCCTGACGTCCGTCCTTTGACGCAAAAAGCTTCTGCGCCCCAAAGGGGCGCAGAAGCTTTCCCGAGTCGCAATGACTAGAAGTAGACCTTCGCCCGCATTTCAAGGAACGTCGGGTGGGAGCCACTCTCGTAGGAAGACTGATTGTTCCAGTTCAACGGCGATTTCAGCGACATGACATGGGTCGCGTTGAACTGGAAGGCGATGCCGTTATCCGGATACCAATTGACGCCAGCCGTCACGTTTTGTTGATAGCCGCCATAGACGCCGGAGTTTGAGATAACGTTCTGCAAGAGCGTTGCATTGGCGATCTGCGCGGGAGTTCCCGGGAGGGGCCCAAACAAACCGAAAGCGTTATTGGCGACCGCCAGGTTGTTGTAGAGAGACGCTCCCTGATATGGGCCGTTGTTCAGGTTGAGAACGCTCCAGCGACCCACCAGACCCCATGCGCCCCATCCGCCCCTCGTGAACGGATCTTTGATCTTGAGCTGCCCAAACGTCACGCCATTTTTGTCTTTCAGATCGTACGATTGAGCTTTCTCTTCTCCCGTAATCCACCACTCGCCCTGCACATATCCGCCGGTGGTGACGTAATTGGAATTACCGGGGGAGATGAACAGTCCCTGGGAGGGCGAAGCGGCGCCCAACTGAGCCAGTTGGGTCAACGCAAACTGCTGAGATGCGGACGTGTTACGATTATAATTGGCCATGAGCCACTCGCCCTGCACAAAGAAGTTGTTGTAGGACAGCGCAGCTTCAAGGTCGATTTTTTCGATATCCTTTATACAGTTACCTGCGGCGTTATACTGGTTGAAGTTCGCAACCCCCGCCACGAAGGGGGCGGACTGAGCGAAACGGCCGCACGAAAGATCCGTCGTTCCGAGGAAGTTCGTGCCTAGGACATTGGCTTCGGATCCAAGGCGATTGCCTGGCGCCGAGTTACGATCGTCGCTGTAGGCTGTCGCATTATTTGGCTGATGGTAGCTTCCGGCGACGCCCAAATGCACAAGTCGATGCTCATCCAAGATGGGCGCCCAGGTTACACGGCCAGTGGCTTCCCAGTAGGCGCCGCCTCCCCAGGGTTGATACCAGTTGGCGCCTTTCACGCCATAGCCATTATAGGCAGGCACTAAAACGCCGGCATTTCCCGACGACGTATTAACCGGACGAGCGTTGAGATCCTGGAAGCTCAGCGAGTAAAGACCGAAGTGAGCCGTCCAATTGTCTTTGCCGATCATGCCAGCCGCCACGCCAATATGACGGAACGGCGCAATCGCATCGACCGCAAGCGGACGTTCGATCGTGTCGCGATATTTCGAAGAAGCCAACGCCTCTAAGCTGAAAGACTCGTACTGGCTGCCGATCTTGAAATAGACCGGCTCAGCGAGCAACGGATGCGACAAGCGCGGATCCTGCACACCGAGGTATGCATCGCGGAATCCGCCCCAAAGGAAATTGCGGTCGGTTACGTAGTTTCTTGACCAGAACTGGAGACCCGTGCCCCCGTTCGCATTCGGCAGATTTGTATTCCAAAGCTGCGTTGTAGAATTCGCGAAGTCGTATTGGATCTTATAAAACCACGGCCTGAAGCTACCCTCGACTTCGAGTCGCGCCTGGCCAAAGCCAACATTGCCCTGCCAGCCGTTGCCCGGGGAGCCAACAGTCCCGCCGCCATCTACAAAGAGGCGACCGCCAATCTTGAAGCTAAATTGCTTATCCGCGGTTTCCACGAATAGGCCGTTCCTAAAGCTGACGAAGACCGGCGGCGGCGGCGGCGGACCGGGCGGCCCTTTGGCGACCACTGCGTTTGCAGCGTTTGCGACGTTGGTCGCGTGCTTGACCTCCGCCCGCTGCTTGGCGACCTGCGCTTCAAGCTGCAGCAGCCGCGCCTTCAACTCGCGAAGTTCGGACGCGGTGTCCGCGGCGGCCGGAGTGGCCGAAGCAGTCGCATATAAGCCGAACGCAGCGATGGCGAGCGCGCGTTGTCCAACCCCAAGTTTCATAATTCAATCCCCCGGTTAACTTTCGGGCGACAGTGAAGCCGACGCTGAATGACAGGCCCGTGACAAACTTTGCCGTAGCTGTGATGTGACGCTGCAAGGGCCAGCAAGTGTGGCGCTCGCGCCACACTTCTGGCGGCTGATCATTGTTTTTTGTGGCTTTGCCGCCACAGCAGCAGTTTTTTTGGATCCGTCGCGCCGCAAATCTGTGCCGTTTCGGCGCGGCTCATCCCCGGGGAAGAATCGTTCCGCTACTTTTTTCGGGGTTGGCGAGCGGCGTCAGGCATCATGGGCAATTCGGCGCGCGCAGCCGCACCACGCTGACTCCGCCGCCGCGGCGCTCGACACAGACCTTCGTCGCGATGCGCTGCTGGAGCGAATCGACATGGCTGATCACACCCACCCGCCTGCCCTGCCCCTGCAGCGTCTCCAACGCGTCGATGACGACGTCGAGGGTCGCGGAATCGAGCGCACCGAATCCTTCATCGATGAACAGCGTGTCGACAAATGAATCGCGCCCCTCTAGTCCGGCAAGCGCTAAAGCCAGGGCGAGCGACGCGAGGAAGCGCTCGCCGCCGGAAAGCGAACGCGTCGAACGGCGCTCGTCGCCAAGATCGCGGTCGATGATCTGGAGGCCCAGCGACCCGGCGTCGCCCGAACGCTCCAGGGCATAGCGCGGCGCGAGTAGCGCGAGGCGCTGATTGGCGAGCGCGACGAGCTGCTGCAGCGTCGCCGCCTGCGCGAAGCGGCGGAACTTGTCGCCGCTCGCCGATCCGATGGCTTCATTGATCTCGCTCCAGAGTTTGCCGTTTATCCGCGCCCGTTCGAGCTCCTCGCCGAGCGACGTCGCGCGTTCCCGCGCCTCATCGTCCTTCTCGCCACGCTCACGCAGCGCGCCGAGCCGCGCCGACAATTCGTCGAGGCGACCGGCGACGCCCTGCTCGTCCGCGGCCAGCTCCTCACGCGAAAATTCCGCCGGCGCGACGGCCCGCGCTTCATCGAAATCAACCTGCCGCGCCCTGACGGCGGCCTCGGCGGCTGCGCGCTCGGCTTCCGCCGCCGCGACGGCGCGACGTAACTCCGTCTGCTCTTCGCGCGACATTGCAAGAAGCGGCGCCGCAGTCGCCTCGTCGAAGCCCGCGGCCTTGAGCGCCATTGCAAAGGCGGCGCGCGCTTGCGCCGCGCGGGCGGCCGCGTGGTCCACCGCGCTGGCACACTGAGCGTGACGCGCCTCGCAAGCGGTTTTTGACTGCTGGGCGTCAGCGAGCCGCTGACGCGCGTCATCGCGGGCCGCGATAGCCGCCTTGTGGCGATCCTCGATACGGAATCGATGGGCCAGCGTCGCTTCTCCCTCCAGAAGCCGCGCGCGCGCGTCGCGCGCCTCAGTGAGACTCGCTGCGCGCGCCTCATGATCCGCCTTTGCTTCGGCCTCGCGGGCGCATGCGCTGTCTGCTTCCCCGGCAATGCGCTCCGCCTTAAGTCCAATCGCGGCGAGGTTTTCGGCGAGTTCATCCGACCGCGCCAGCGCCTTCCGGTAATGCGCGCCCGCCGCCTCGAGCAGGCGGCGCGCAGAAGCGGCGTCGCGATCGAGATCCACGGCCGAGAGATCGCAAAGCTGCAGATAAGCCGCGAGCGACCGATCGAGCGACTCAAGACGCTCAACAAGTCCCGCGCCTTCCGCCGTCGCCCGCGCGCGCGCTTCGCGCGAAACTTCGAGCGATACGGAGAACGCCGCCCGCTCCTCCTGACGCGCATCGAGCGCCAGTCGGACGGCGTCCCGTTCTCCGCGCAGCCGATCCCGCTCCTCGCGCAGCCGACGCGCGGCGCCAAGCTTTTGCGCGACGCCATCGCGCGCGGCCGCAAGCTCCTTCACCAATGATTGCAGCCGCGGCGAGGCTGATAGGATCGAGGGCGGCGGCGCCAGTTCCGGCGCCATATCTCGCGTGCAATCCGCGCTCAGCAACGATGCATATTCCGCCTCGGCGCGCCCGCGCGCCGCTTGTGATTCCGCCGCGCGACGCGATGCGTCGTCGTAGAGCGCTTGCGCCTGCGCCGCCTGCGCGCTCAAGGAGACAGTCTCGTCGTCCAATCTGCTGAGCGTTCGCCGCGACTCATTGCGCCGCGAGCGCAGCGCTTCGATTAACGCGTGCGCCGCGTCATGCGTCTCGGCAAATGGATGTTCGCGCGCGCCGCAAACGGGGCATGGCGCATCGTCGTTCAACGCAGCGCGCAATCGCAGCGCATGGGGATCCGCCGCGGCGTCCGCCAGCTCACCGAAGCGTTCGGCCTCGGCGCTTTGCGCTGCCTGTCGCGCGCGCTCCGAACGCAATCCGTCTAGCTTTTGTCGAAGCGTCGATGCGTCCTGGGTGAAGCGGGCGATGTCCTGATGCGCAGAGGTCGCCGCGGCGTCGGCCTCCTCATAGACGCGCGCCCATCTGCCCAAAGCCTCGATCAGCTCGGCGGCGTGCGCGAGGTCGTCGGCGCGCGCGAGCGCCGCCGACTCGTCGAGAGCGAGGAGCGCACCGTCGCGGTCTGCGATTTGCGCGGCGAGCTTTTCACAGGCCGCTCTGTCTTGCGCGTCGCGCGTATCGAAATCCGCAAGCGTGGCGGCGCCTCGATCGATGTCAGCGACGGCCGCCGCAAGCGCGCTGTCACAGACGCGCTTGGCGTGTGAAAACTCGGTGCGCTTCGTCAGCCACTCGTCGATTTCTCGCCAGCGTTCGCTGAGCGCCCGCGCCGGCGCGAGGCGGGCAAGATCGGCGTTCGCCCCCTCCGTCTCGCGTTGGATATTGGCGCGCCGTTCGATTGTTTCGGCGCGTTCAGCACGCTTCGCTTTCGCGCGCGAGGCGGCGTCCTCAGCGACGCTGCGCGCCTTGGCTTCCTCTTGCGCCAAATTGGCGATGCGCGCGTCCAGCGCCGCGGCTTCGCTCCATATCGGCGCAAAATGGTCAATTTGCGCTTCCGAGGCGGCGACCGCCTTTGCAGCCGCGCGCGCCTGCGCCTCCTGAGCGGCGAAAGCTTCCTGTGCAGCGTCCGCTTCCGCTTTCGATTCGGCGGCCTTTTCGATCGCCTCCGTTTGCGTTTCCTCGGCGCGCCGTCTTTCGTCCCGCGGCGCGCGCCGCGGCTCGACCTGCGCCAGCGCCGCAAGCGTTTCGCGCCGCGGCCCCATCTCGTCAAAGGCCCGCAAGGCGCCCTCACGCGCCGAGATGGCTTGCGCAAGCTTTGCTTGCGCCTGAGTCAAGGCGTCGAAGCGGCGAAGCGCGTCAACCATCTCGGTGCGCCTTTCGGCGACTTGCGCGCGTTCGGCTTCGGTCGCTGCGACGTCTGCGTCGATCGCGGCGCGCTCAACTTCCGACATCACGCCGATCTCGGCGCGACGGCGCTCGACAAGCGTCGTCGCCAGCTGCGCTTCGCGGGCGCGCTCAAAAGCCCGCTGCGACAGAACGCCATAGATTTCAGCGCCGGTGATTTTTTCGAGAAGTTCGGCGCGCTCCTTCGCGTCGGCGCGCAGAAAGGCGTCGAATTCGCCCTGCGCCAAAAGCGCCGTGCGACGAAACTGGTCGAAGGTGAGATCCGTCAATTCGACGACGCGGGCGTTGACGGGCTCTATGCCGCTCTCGACCGGCGCGACTATTTCGCCGGCCTCGTCGATTCGCCACAGCGACCTGACGCGCTTCTGCAACGCGCCCGCCGCTTTGCCGCGCGCGCGCTGCAGGTCGCAGCGCGCGCGATAGCGCAGCCCGTCCTTGCCGATAAAATCGACCTCCGCGAAACCGCGTCCGGCGCCGCGGCGAAGAATTGCGCGCGGGTCGCCTGCGCCAAGCGTTTCTCCGGACGGATCTGGCGCGCCTTCGCTCGCGCCAGCCACCACGACGCGCGGGTATTTGTCATAAAGCGCGAGACAGATTGCGTCGAGAATCGTCGACTTGCCGGCGCCGGTTTCTCCGGTGATGGCGAAGAGCCCCGCCGAGCGCAGCGGCTCGCTGTCAAAATCGATGGCGAAGCCTTCGGCGAGACTGGCGAGATTAGCGCCTCTGATCGCCAGAATGCGCAATGTCACGCCTCCTGCAGAAGACGCTCGAAACAGTCGAAATGATTGTCGGTCGGCGCGACGCCGTGCGCCTGCTCAAAGGCTTCGCGAAACAAATCCATCGGTTTGCGTTCAACAAGGCGCAGCGGCGTCGGAGCCGCGGCAGGCGCTTGTGGCCGCTCGACGCTGGTCGAAACCACGCGCAGCGGAAACTTCTCGCAAATGGCGTCGAGTTCGGCTTTCAATCCAACAGCCGGGCCGTCGACCCTGATCGCAAGATGCGCGAAGGGCCAGGCGTCGATCGGCGCCGAAGCGTCCAACTCCAGCGCCTGGAGCGCAGCCTCGAGTTCGGTCACGGACAGAGCGCCCGTCGCCGGCGCGCGCAAATGACGGACGGTACGGATGATCGGCGCATGTTGGATCACAACGGCGCCGCTGTCATCGACATCGATGATGCTGACGCCATGCGCATAACCGATTTCGGTCTTCGACATCGGAAAGAGCGAACCGGAGTAGCGGATCGTCTCGCGGTCAACCGATTGCGGGCGATGCAGATGGCCAAGCGCGACATAAGCGATATCTGGCGAAAACACGTCGGACGGAAGGGCGTGTTCGCCGCCGACGAGAATCCGTCGTTCGGACCCTTCCGATTCAAGCGCGCCGGCGACATGAAGATGGCCGGTGACGATGAGCGGCGCCATGCCGATTTCGCGCCGCGCGCTTTCGACCGCCTCGCGATAGGCCTCGCGCACGGCGCCGGCGGAGCCGATTCCGGTCGTGACGGGCAGATCCACCGCGCGCGGATAAGGCAGCGCGAGCAAATACGCGCCGATTTTGCCGCGCGCATCGCGGATTGGCGAAAGATGCGCGCGCGCGTCGAAGGCGCCATCGCGACGCGCAAAGGCGCCGATCGAAACGACGTCAGCGATCTCGAACAATGCGCGCGGCGCTTCGAGCCGCGCCACCGGATCATGATTGCCGGCGACGAGCGCGATGCGCGCATGCGGACAGGCGACGCGCAAGTCGCGCAATGTGTCGTAGAGCAGCCGCTGGGCGTCGGCGGAAGGATTGAGGCTGTCAAATACATCGCCCGCCACTACGACGGCGTCGACCGCCCGCTCCCTGGCGATGGCGACGAGCTGCGCCAGCGCGGCGCGGTGCTCGGCTTCGCGCGACCAGCCCTGCAGCGTCGCGCCCAGATGCCAATCGGCGGTATGAAGAAGGCGAATCACTCCAGCAGTAGGCGCCAGGCCGTTGGCGATGGGCAAGCGCCACGCTTGGGCGCGCGGGCGCTTGGACGAATAATTCGCCCTTTTTCCAAGGCGAGCCCACTTTCCGCCGGCAAAGGACGAGGCGCTGACAGGCGGGCCGCTTCAGTTTTCGTCAGCAGTCGCCGAAAATAGAGACGCGACGATTACTTTTAGATCGAATAGATCCAAGTCATTTTACTGGCGCTGTTTTCACAGCCTTTTATTGTTGTTAGAGCCGAAGCGCTCCTTCGCGCTGGAAGTCGCGTCGCGGGCCTTCACAACCCTGTCGTCGTGCCTGTAAAATATGCGGCATCGCAAGGGCTGGACCTTGGCGCGGTCCGTCAGGCCCTCCTCAATCCGAGAGGAAGCAGGGTGACTGCACACTTTCGTCAACAGACTGTGTCGCCGCAGGCGTGCCCCGCGCTTGTGCTCAACGCCGACTACCGGCCGTTGAGCTACTATCCGCTCTCCCTGTGGGGTTGGCAGGACGCCATCAAGGCCGTGTTTCTGGACCGCGTGAACATCGTCTCGGAATATGACAAGACCGTCAAAAGCCCCAGTTTCGAGATGCGTCTGCCATCGGTCGTGTCGCTCAAGGAGTATGTGCGGCCGACGCGACATCCGGCGTTCACGCGATTCAACGTGTTCCTGCGCGATCGCTTCACCTGCCAATATTGCGGCGAGCATGAGGAGTTGACGTTCGATCACGTCATTCCTCGATCGAAGGGAGGCGCGACGACGTGGGAAAACGTTGTCGCGGCGTGTTCCCCGTGCAATCTGCGCAAGGGCGACCGGCTGCCGAGGGAGGCGCATATGTCGCCGTCGCAGGCGCCCTTTCAGCCCAGCGTCGCCGACCTGCATCGCAACGGCCGGTTGTTTCCGCCCAATTACCTGCACGAAAGCTGGATGGATTATCTCTATTGGGATTCGGTGCTCGAACCATAGACTGGCGCGCCTCGGAGAAACGGCTGCAATGATGCGCCGAGTCGTGGTCATGGCTTTCGGCTTCGTCCTCGCTGTCGGCGTCGGCGCGGTATTTCTCATCATCTCGGCGCTCGTGGACCCGGCGACGCGGGACGCAGGCTTCACGGCCGCGATGTCCGGCCTGTTCGCTTTCGTCGAAGAGGATGTGCGCGCCGGCGAATTGGGCGATCCTCTCGCGACATTCGGATTCATCGTTTGGGCGATCATCATCGCCACCTGCGTCGCGCCCCTCGCGGTCGCGGCGTTGATCGGCGAGATTGCCGGCGCACGCTCGCTCCTCTGGTATTCGGGCGCGAGCGCGACGCTCGCCGGCGCGTCGCCGTGGATCGCCCGCGCTGCAATGGGACTCGATCGCGCCCGCGAAGCGAGCCCGCTCGAATTGAGAATCGCGTTGTTGTTTTTCCTCACCGGCGCTCTGACGGGGGCGATTTACTGGTTGATCGCCGCGCGGGCGCCCGCTTACGCGGCGGCGCGTTCAAAGCCGCCGCTTCGCGACGTTTAACGCGCGGGCGTCCCGGGGCCGTGGTGCCGATACCATGAACGCGTCGCAATATTTTTCGCCCCAGACATCCGGCAAATCGCCGACCATCTGAACGACGCCCGCGCCGAGCCCGACCTGCAAGACTCCTTCATGCGCGAGGCCTTATCAATGCGCACAACGTGCGCAGGCGCGGCGAATGAAACTACGCTGAGCGCTGAAGCGATGAGCGGCGCCCAGGAATGCTTGATCTCCATTTGGCGACACGTTGAATGAACTGAGGCGCATATGAGATCATGAGGCGCCGACGGCGGGAATCCCCGGTTTTTCTTGGACTCTGGAGGCGTCAGGATTGACGCCAAAAGCCGGAAGTGCTCTTAACCGGACATGGCAGACTACCATTCTTTGATCGCGAGGGCGGTCGCCGCTCTGCCGCAGTCAACGCCGGACACGCGCCAGGCGGTCTATGAACGCGCCCGCAAGGCCCTGTTCAATCAGTTGCGCGGCATCCAGCCGCCGGTCGCCGAAGCCGACATCGCCGACGAAGGCCGCGCGCTCGAAGAAGCGATCCAGCGAGTCGAAACGGAGCTCGCCGCCAACGAGGCGCAAGCGACGGAGCCTCGCGCCGGGACGTCAGCGCCGCAACGCAAGCCGCATCCGATCGGCGCGGCCCAGCCAGTCGAGCGCGCGCCGATTGACGACGCAGATTCGACTTGGCGCGACGCGCCTCACGCCGCCATCGCGGGCGAAGACGGCATCCCCTTGCGCGAACCACAAAGGCCGCCCGCGCCGCTGCCGCCCGCGCCGAGGCAGCAGCGCTCGAAGCGTCTCATTCTTTCCGTGGCGGGCGTTGTCGTCGCGCTCGTGGCGGTCGTCGGAACGCTCGCCTGGCAGCTTCGCGAGCAGCCCGAGGATCTCGCGAAATTGAAACCGGAGCAGTCCGCCAACGCGCCCGAAGGCCGCAAGATCAACGATCGCGTCGCCGGCGAAGGGGAAGCGGCCAGAGCGCCCACGCCGCGCAGCCCTGCCGTGCCGGTGGCGCAAAAGGCGGAGATGTGGGTCGGCTCGCTGGCCGAGCCCACAAAGGTCGACAAAATCTATAATGGGTCCGCCATATGGCGTCTCGAGAACGTCGGCGGGCCCGGCGAACCCGTCGGATCGGCCATCCGCGGCGACATCGACGTCCCCGACGCGAAGTTGAAGATGACGCTGCTGTTTCGCAAGAATACCGACGCGACGCTTTCGGCCTCGCACACCATCAACGTGTCATTCACCGTGGCGCCCGGCAGCCCGATCGGCGGCGTCAAGGCCATCGGTCCCATCCAGATGCGCCGATCCGATGCGCAGTCGGGAGAAAAAATCGCCGGCATTCCCGTGCCGATCACCGACAACAATTTCCTCATCGGCCTGATGCGCGGCGACCACGAGGCGCGCAATATTGTCCTGTTGCGGTCACTCGCGGCGATCGACCTGCCGATGCAGCTCACCGACGGCCGCGCGGCGACGATCAACATGGAAAAAGGTCCGTCCGGCGAGCGCGTCTTCGCTGACGCCATCGACGCCTGGGGAAAATAAATCCGGACGTCGCTGCATCGGCCGCGGCAACTGGCTTCGTTCTAGAACCTGCTCCAAGCGTCACACGACGAGCGTCAGTTTTTTCGCAGCGCGCGTCACGCCCGTGTAGAGCCATCGCGCCCGGTGTTCGCGGAAGGCGAAGGACTCATCGAACAGCGTCACGTCGTCCCATTGCGAACCCTGAGCCTTGTGGACGGTGAGCGCATAACCGAAATCGAACTCGTCCGAGTCCTTGCGAAGCGCATAAGGAATGTCGGTTTCAGCGCCGAACAGTTGCGGAACGACCGCGACGCGCTGAAATTTGCCGGCTTCGCCGTCTTCCGGCGTCACCAGCATTCTCACCTTGCCACGGCGCAGCGCCCCGGCGCTCTTCACTGTAAACAGCGCGCCGTTCAGAAGACCTTTCTTGCGATTATTGCGCAAGCATACGAGCTTTTCGCCCGACTGCGGCAATTCGCCTGAAAAGCCACGCAGCTGGCGCAGGCGCCCATTGTAGGCGCGCCGCGTTTTGTTCAGGCCGACGAGCACCTGGTCGGCGCCGGTCACGAGCGCGGGATCAAGCGAGTCACGGCTGATGACGCGCGTATCGCCGAAGACGCCGCGTTCGACGTCGCCGCCTTCGCGAATCGCCATCGACAGGCGGATGATCGGATTGTCCGCCGCCTGGCGATGCACCTCTTTCAGCATCACATCAGGCTCGGCGTCGGTGAAGAACCCACCGCCTTTCACCGGCGGCAATTGCGCCGGATCGCCGAGCACCAGCACCTTTTTGCCGAAAGAGAGAAGATCGCGGCCGAGCTCCTCGTCAACCATCGAGCATTCATCGACCACGATGAGTTTCGCACGCGCGGCGGCGCTGTCGTCATTGAGAACGAAGGACGGCTCTTCGGTCTCGGTGTCGGTCGCGCGATAGATGAGGCTGTGAATCGTGCGCGCGTCCTTGCAGCCCTTGGAGCGCATGACCAGCGCCGCCTTGCCGGTGAAGGCGGCGAAGGCGACGTCGCCGTCGACATGTTCGGCGAGATGACGGGCGAGCGTCGATTTGCCCGTTCCGGCGTATCCGAAGAGCCGAAATACCTGCCGTCCGCCGGGCGTTTCAAGCCAGCGCGCGACGGCGGTCAATGCTTGATCCTGTTCGGGCGTCCAGATGGGCATGGCTACGGTGTCGAATCCAGGCGTCACGATGGCGGAGCCGACGCCGGCGAACAAGCGCCATTATCAATCTTGTCAGGCGCTGAAGCCCGCGATCAGCAGCGCGCCGCCGAGCGCGAAGGAGACGAGCGCAAACACGGGGTAGCGCTTTTCATAGGCCATTCGGGCGAAAATGTCGCGCACCGTCTGCGGCGGCAGAAACAGCGTCAGCAAACCGCTGATCAGCGTGATCCAGCCAATAAGCGAGACGAGCGCCGCGACGCTGTCGCTCCAGATGTCATGGCCGATCACAATGGCGAGACCAATCGAGATGCGAATCATGCCGATGAAGGCGATGGCGACGGGCTCACGAGAAATGCGCTCGATCATCTGCAGCGCCACGTCCCTGCGCATCAGCATCCAGGCGGACATGACCAGAGCGTAAGCGCCGATCAGCTTTGCGAGAAAAAGCGTAAGCGGCGTCATGAACGCCTCCTTGCCGAATCGCCTTCACACCGCCGAGGAATGGCGCGCTGGGACAGCCTGCAGGTAGGCGTCAAAGGCGGCCGCGACAAGGCGAACGAACGGCTTTCCACGCTCCGTCACGGCCAGTCGCCGGCTCTGCACGTCAATGACGCCGTCGTCCGCAAGTGCGTCGAGCGACGCCTGCGCGGCGTCGAAGGCGTCTTCCGCATAGCCGTGACGCGCAGCCACCGCGCCGTAGTCGATTTCGAAATCGCACATGAGGCGTTCGATCAGATCCGCGCGGGCGATATCCTCGCGCGTGAACGCCACGCCGCGCGTGATTGCGAAACGTCCTGCCTCAATCGCGCGCCGCCATCCGGCAAGATCGGTGGCGTTCCCGACATAACCCTCCGGAAGACGCCCGATGGACGAAACGCCAAACGGCAGCAGCGCGTCGGCGGCGTCGATCGTGTATCCTTGAAAGTTGCGGCGCATGCGCCCTTCGCGCGCGGCGATCGCCAGCGGGTCCTCGGGACGCGCAAAATGATCGAGACCGATCGCTTCATATCCAGCGCCTTCAAGGGTCGCCCGCACGGCCGCGGCCTGCGCCAGACGCTCGCCGGCGCCCGGCAGCGCCGCGGCGTCGATCAGCTTCTGGTGCGACTTGAACCAGGGCACATGCGCATAGCCGAAGACCGCGAGCCTCTGCGGCGCGAGCGACGCCGCGAGCGAGGCGGTGCGCGCGGCATCTTCGACGCTCTGCTTGGGCAGGCCATACATCAGATCCAGATTAATCGCGGTGATCCCAGCCTCGCGCAGCAATTTCACGGCGCGCGCCACTGTTTCGAAGGGCTGTATGCGGCCGGACGCCTCCTGCACATGCGCGTTGAGGTCTTGCACGCCGAGCGAGGCCCGCGTAACGCCGGCGGCGGCAAGCGCCTCGACGAGATCGGCGTCGAGAATGCGCGGATCGAGTTCGATCGCGTGTTCGGTTTCGGCGGAAAGATCGAAGTGATCGCGCAGAACCGAAACGATCGCAGTGAAACGCGAAGGGCCGAGAATGCCTGGCGTGCCGCCGCCCCAATGAATGCTCGCGACGCGCCGCGCGCGTGTCGCTTCCGAGGTGAGCGCGATCTCGCTCTTCAGCGTCTGGGCGTAGGATTGCAGCGGCGCATCCTGACGCACGGCCTTGGTATGACAGCCGCAATAGGCGCAGATAGCGGTGCAAAACGGAACGTGGACGTAGAGCGAGAGCGACGCGGAGGAGTCGAGGCGTGCGAGCCAAGCTCGCGCCTCGCCGTCTCCGATCGACTTGGAGAAATGCGGCGCCGTTGGATAGCTCGTGTAGCGCGGCGCGGATTTTTCGGCCAAGGCCAGGGACGCTGGGTCCATCCTACTGACTCCCTCGCCGCCGCGCGGCGCCGCTTAATTTGATAGCGCGCCTCGGCCCCACGCGCAAAAGCCACGCCTGCCGCACTTTGACGCGGGCGCGTGCGAATCGGCTTGGATGCAAGCTGGGAAAAAGGCAAAGTAAGGCGATTTCACGAGGGCGGGAGTGATGGCACAAATGGCGATATTTTCATGGCGACGACCGCAATGGCTGGGGTTCTGCCTTGTCGCCGCCGCGAGCGTCTCGGCGCCGCTCGCATATGCCGCCGGTTCGACCGAGGCCTCTGGGCGCTACTCGATTCTCCGCGAGGGCGACAAGGATACGGGCTGCATGCTGACGCTGGACGCGGGCGGGCGCGGCCGCGCTGGCCTGAAAGCGCAACTTGCGCCGGCCTGCCGCGACAATGGCATCGTGATCTTTGATCCGGTTGGCTGGGGGCTCGACAAGGGGCGTCTCGTGCTCACCGCCCGCAAGGGGCACAAGGCGCATTTTGACAAGAACGCCGACGGCGTTTGGCGGCGCGACGCCAAGGAAGGCAAGGCGCTCGGCCTGCGCCCCATTTAGACAGCCTTCGCCTTCATTCGTGAGAGACGTCTACGAAAGAAAAAGCCTCCCGGATTTCTCCGGGAGGCTCTCCGCCGTCGCCGCGCGAGAGGGGCGGGGTGCTGGCGACGGATCATGTGGCGCGGCCGTCGGCTAATCGCAAACTCGTACCCGGCGATAGTCGACGATCTCGCCCCACTGACCAAGGACGGGCTCGCGGACGAAATGGCATTCGCCATATCCGTTGTAGGCGTTGGCATGATCCGCCCAGGAGCCGCGATAGGGCTCGGGCGCGAGCCAGGCTTCGCGACCGTCATCATAGGGATCGTAGCCATGACCAAAGCTCTCGCTTTGCTGGCGGCCGCGACCAAGGCGTTCGCCTTGGCAGGGAGCGCGGCCCTGATCCTCGTCGTATTCCAGATCCTGCGCGACGACCGGCGAGGCTGCGAGCGCCAGAATAAAAGCGAGGGCAAAAGGCTGACGCGACATGCTTGGCTCCGGTCCTGGGGAGAGAACAGGCGTTGGGAGAAAGCCGCCTGCCCCATACGCAACAATCTGACCCACGCTAGCTGAACCGGACATGGCCGCCCCGTTCATCCACCAGTCAGCTTTTGCGGCGGCGCTGCGGCGCTCTCGTTGCCTGTCCGTCAAGGACAGGCCTAAAGGCCCGATCGGCTACTC
The DNA here is from genome assembly GCA_036560365.1 of Methylocystis sp. Classification (GTDB taxonomy): domain Bacteria; phylum Pseudomonadota; class Alphaproteobacteria; order Rhizobiales; family Beijerinckiaceae; genus Methylocystis. The sequence goes on along the minus strand of DATBRI010000181.1, from coordinate 1,297 downwards.
ATTGTGAAGGATCAGTCGCGCTTCTTTAAGAATGCGCCGCGCTGCTTGGCGCTTGGCCGGACCGTCTCGCCAGGGGCCGATCAGCCGTGGGGCCGCGGCTGACGTTTCGGCCTAGAGGCGTACCGCCAAGGCGTATCATTTTCGTCCAGCTGCTCACCTTTTCTTGCCTTGCAGTTTCAAAAAGGAACACTTCCGCCCGTCTCGTCCGGGGCACAGACGGTAAATATCCATGAAATCTCCGTGCATTGCTGTTTTCAGCGAAGGCGCGGCTCAGGCGCCGCAGCTTAGCACGCAATCTGCAGAATAACGAGATATTGCGCCAAGTTGCGTCAAATTGGAACGTGCGGCTCTTGTCGATGACTTCGCGACAAAAGTCACTCGGCAGGGTGATCTGCCGCACATCTGAGCAATCAGATTCCGACGCAAATGCGCAATGCCTTGGCTAGTAAGCGGAAACCAAAAACCGCTTCGGCCCAACACTGGGGATCTGAGCGCTGATGTCGATCGCGAACCCAAGAAAGATGCTGAAACCCTTCGTCGCCCACGCCGATGGCGAGGAAGTCGAACACGAAGCGTTGTCGCATGAAGACGGGCGCGGCACCCTCACACGCGAGGACATTGCGCTAGCCATCCATCGTCGGCTCGAAGGCATGTCGCGTCGCGAAGCCAAGCGCCTGACCGACTTGGTGATCGAGGAAATGGCGGCGACCCTGGCGTCAGGCGAGTCGCTCAAGCTGCATGACTTCGGCTCATTCCTCGTGCGCAGGAAACGCGAGCGCGCGGGCCGCAATCCACGCACCGGCGCTCCGGTGCCGATCGAAGCGCGGCAGGTCATCACCTTCAAGGCGTCGCCAAATATGAAGGCGGCCATTAACGGCGAAACTCCTTTGACGAAGGTCAAGAAGCGCGCTCGTGGCCGCCTCGCGCGGCAGCAGGGCGGGGCCGAAGTCGCGAGAATCTCCGCCCCCTGAATTTCCGGTAGTCCGCGCTCCTCCCTGTGAGCGGACCTGGGGCCCGACTGTTCGCCGTACGCCCCGGCGAACCTTCGGGCCCTCTTCTTTTACGGCAAGGCCGCGCGATTGAGCTTGCCATTGGCGTTGCGTGGCAGCGCGTCGAGAAACATGACCGCGCGCGGACATTTGTAGGCGGCGAGATGCGCGCGGCAGTATTCGAGGATGGCCGTCTCGTCCCGCGCCGCGCCGTCGCGCATCACCACATAGGCCTTGATGATCGTCGCGGTTGCGTCGCGCCCCGGCCGTTCCGCCGCCGCCGCTTCGACGACGCCGTCAACCTCGAG
>DATBRI010000180.1:0-16250 GCA_036560365.1 Methylocystis sp. | reverse complement strand
CATTGCATCGCGGCGGCGCGCCGCCGGCCCCGCGCGAACAATTCGAATAGGCGAAGGGCAGCCCCATCTTGAAGGCGAAATAGGCGCGCAGAAAATAGACGAAATCGGCGCAGTCGGGCTTCAGCGACAGGGTAAGGCTGTCTTCGCCCGTTCCGAGGTGATTGAACAGCACATTGCGCGATGGATTGCGCAGCACCTCATGCCACGTTTTCCATGACTGTTCCGCTTCAAGCGGCGCGTCGAACAGCTTGGCGATCCACGCCGAATACAAATTTTCCGTCGCGCGGTTCCATGTGTTGTGCACCCGCCAGACGCTACCTTCCGCCGCTTGCGACGCGGACGACTTGCGCGCGCTCACGGCGACGTCCTTCGTAATCGTGCCGCAAGTGGATGAAGACGTGTCGAGCGTGGCGCGCCATGCGCCGGCGGCCGGCGAGGCGACTTCGGCGAACCAGACATACGGCGGTCCGCCACGCTGACCGCGCGATCTGGCCGCGACCCTTCCGTCAGGCGCAATGAGGGAAAGCTCGCCGTCGAGCGGCTTTTCGGCGGCGATCAGGATACGCAAGGGCGCGCCTGTCCAAGGCGACGCCGGCGACGTAACAACCGCAACCTCGGCCGAAGCCTCGCAGGGCGAATCCTGAGCCTGGGCGTTCGACAAGGCGAAAAGGGACGCAAAAAAAACGCATGCGACGGGGAAACTTGCGACAGGCAAGCCTGCGAAAGGGAAATGTGCGACAGCAAAGAATGCAGCGAATCGGCGCGCTGGAAACATTTGTGACCCTCTCTTGGAACGCCCTCGATTTGTTTTCTTCGTCGGAGGCCGATTCGCAGCATGCCGAGCTGGCAGGAATCCGGCTGGGACTTGAGGCGCGACTTTCGCACAGCCGCCCGTAGCGCACGTCCATTGTTTGAAAGAAATGGGTCAAAATGGCGACGGCTGCCCCATCGGCGACGACGGCGTCGCGGGCCCCTTTTGTCGCGCCAGCTGAGAGATGGTTCCGAACGCTCTATATCTCGCAGTCGGGGGAGGTCGCTTGCGCTCGCGCTTCAGTAGATCGAGGATGGAGACGAGCTGATCGCAAAAATGCTGTCGATCATACAACCTGACTAGACGAAAGCCGGCATTCCAACGCCCCGGTTTCGAATTGAATCGTCGCATGCTGAATCGCGAAACGATGATCCAGCTCATGCGCGATGTCCGCTAAAAGCGCGTCGTCCCATCCGGCGTCTGGCCGCACGAGATGCGCCGTCAAAGCCGTTTCCGTCGTGCTCATCGCCCAGATATGCAGATCATGCACTTCGGTGACGCCAGCCACGCTCGCCAGGTAAGTCTCGACGGCCGAAGGATCTATGCTCGAGGGCACGGCGTCGAGCGCCAGATTAATCGCATCGCGCATCAATCCCCACCCGCTCCAAAGAATGACGAGACCAACCGCGATGCTGGCGGCCGGGTCGAGCCAAAACTGTCCAGTCTGACCAATGAGGATCGCGGCGACGACGACGCCAAGCGACACGACGGCGTCAGCCGCCATGTGAAGAAACGCCCCTCTGATATTGAGATCATGCGCGCACCCGCGCAGGAACAGCAAGGCCGTCGCCGTGTTGACGACGATTGCGGCGGACGCCACCCATAACACGGTGTCCGTCGCGACCGGCTGGGGATCGGCGAGCCGTTGCAAGGCTTCAACGAGCAGGGCGCCGGTGGCCACGAGAAGCAGCGCCGCATTCGCAAGCGCAGCCAAAATGGAAGCGCGCCGATAGCCGTATGTGCGGGACGCGCTCGGTCGGCGCGTCGCCAGCCATGAGCCTCCCCAGGCCAAAAGCAGTCCCAGAACGTCGGAAAAATTGTGGACGCCGTCGGAAACGAGCGCGAGTGAATTCGAGAGGAGCCCGTAAGTCAGCTCCGCAAGCACAAGCGCCAAATTGAGCGCCGTCCCAATCGCGAAGGCGAAGCCGAAATTTTCAGGCGCGTGGTCGTGGCCGTCGTGTCGTTCGTGCTGCATCGCCAATTTGTAACGCAGTTTCTTGCGTTTTTGGTTCTCTTTGGCACCAGAGTCGTGGCGTGGCCCCTCGTCCTTCGAGACGCGTGCTCCGCACGCTCCTCAGGATGAGGGGCTCTGGGTTCGGCGTTTGGAAACCTTGCAGCTGCAAGAAAGCAGTCCTCATCCTGAGGAGCCCTGAAAGCGGCGTCTCGAAGGACGAGGACTCCGATGTGTGGGCCGGAACAAGCCTCCGCTCACGCCGCCGTAAACTTCTCGCTGAAGATGCGATCATGCGGGACGCCGGCGGCGCGGCCCGCTTCCTCGGTCGCGGCGATGAGCGCTGGCGGACCACAGACGTAAATGTCCGGCCGCTCGGGCGCCGTCGACAGCGCCTGCGCAAGCGCTTCGACCGGCGTGCCGACGAATCCGCGCCATTCCTGTTCCGGCTTCCACACGCAAATCGTTGCGACGAACTGCGGCAAAGCCGCTTTCAGCGCGTCGAGCGCGTCGAGGGCGAAAAGCTCGTCGATTTTGTTGACCCCAAAAATTAGCCGGCAGGCGCGCTGATCGGCGAATTCGGCCATTTGCCGCAGCATCGAGAGCGCCGGCGCGAGGCCCGTGCCGCCGACGACAAACCAGCGCGGCGAGGCGCTCGACTCATCGAGGGTGAACTGGCCCTGCGGACCGCGGACAAGCAGCGTGTCGCCCACGGCGGCGCGATCACGAAGATAATCCGAAAAGGCGCCGTGCGGCTGAAGGCGAATGAAAAGCTCGAGCGTTCCATCCCAGTTGGGCGCATTGGCGAGCGAATAGGAGCGCTTCGCCGAGCCGTCGGGAAGCGTGAGTTCGATGAATTGCCCGGCGGTGAATTGCGCCGCGCGACCGAACGTCTGATCGTCGTCGTATTGAAGCTGCAGGCGCAGCGTTCCAGATGCCACGGGCTCGAGCGCCACAAGCGTCGCCCGCCGCTCGGGAACCGGCGCGAAGCCGACCGCCGCCTCGTCGAAGGGCGCATGCAAAGCGAGATCGCTGCGCGCCTGCGCGCGGCACAGCAATATGTCGCCCGCCATGCGCTCATCCTCGCTCAGCGCCGCGCTGCTGTAGGACATGAGTTCCACCTCTCCGCTTGCGCGAGCGACGCGGCAGGCGCCGCAGCCGCCCTCACGACAAGAAGAGGGAAGATAAATGCTGGCGCGTTCGGCGGCGTCCAGTAGCGTGTCGGAGGGTTCGGCGTCGAAGGCGATCGTTGCGCCGTCGCGCGTGAGCAGGCTGACCTTGTACATGACGGATTCCTGCGAGAGGCGGCGGACGCCCGAGTTGGGCGTCCGCTGCATGATGGCTAAGCTGCGCGGGCGAGCGAGGCTGCGATGTCGGCCTTGGCGTCGCCGACGGGTTGGACGCCGAATTTCTCGACGAGCACCGCAACGAGCGCCGGCGTGAGGAAGGCCGGCAAGGTCGGCCCGAGGCGCACATTGCGCACGCCAAGCGCCAGCAGCGTGAGAAGAACCGCCGCCGCCTTCTGCTCGAACCAGGAAACGATGAGCGACAGCGGCAGCTCGTTGACGCCTACGCCGAAGGCCTCAGCGAGTTTCGTCGCCACGACGAGCGCTGAATAGGCGTCGTTGCACTGGCCCATGTCGAGAAGGCGCGGCAGGCCGCCGATCGTCCCGAAGTCATGCTTGTTGAAGCGATATTTGCCGCAGCCGAGCGTGAGGATGACCGTATCCTTCGGCGCTTCGTCGGCGAAATCGCTGTAGTAGTTGCGTCCCGGCGCAGCGCCGTCGCAGCCGCCGACGAGGAAGAAGTGACGGATGGCGCCGCTCTTCACGGCGTCGATCACCTTGTCGGCGACGCCAAGCACGGCGTCGCGCCCAAAGCCGATGGTGATGGTCTCCGCGGGCGCGTCTTCGGTAAAACCGGGCAGGGCCTGCGCGGCCTGCGCGACGACCGCGAAGTTCTCATCTGCGATGTGGCGCACGCCCGCCCAGCCGACGGGTCCCGCCGTGAAGATGCGGCCGCGATAGCGCGGCTGCGGCTCGATGAGGCAATTGGAGGTCATGACGATTGGGCCGGGGAATTCGGCGAATTCCTTCTGCTGATCCTGCCAGGCGCCGCCGTAATTGCCGGCGAGATGCGGATAGGCTTTGAGCTTGGGATAGGAATGCGCCGGCAGCATTTCGCCATGCGTATAGACGTTGATCCCCTTGTCCTTCGTCGCTTCGAGAATCGCGTGGAGATCCTTCAGATCATGGCCGGAGACGAGGATCGCCTTGCCCTTGATCGGGGTCACGCGCACGCTCGTGGGCGTCGGCGTTCCGAAGGCGCCGGTGTTCGCGGCGTCGAGCGCCTCCATGGCGAGGAAATTGGCGCGGCCGAGCGCCAGCGCCTCGTCCAGCAGCGTCGCGACGTCGCGCTCTTCGCGCGCCAGCATATCGAGCGCATGTTCGACCGTCGTATAAATCGCGTCGCGCTCTTCGCCAAGCACGCGCGCGTGATGCGCATAAGCGCAAACGCCTTTGAGGCCATAAAGAATGAGCGCGCGGGCGCCGACCGCGTCCTCGCCGAGGATCGCTGCGTCTTTGCGCACGGCGGCTTCAGAAGCCTGCGCGGAAAGTCCGGCCATGTTACTGGCCGGCGCGAAAGCGGCGGGGCCGGAGAGGGTTTCGGGCGTCTTGCCGGCGGCGCGCGCGGCGTCTTCATAAAGCGCCTTGGCGCGATCGCGGATCTGCGACGCCTGCTGGATCAGCTCGACGAATTTCGCCGCGTTGAAATTCACGTTGGTCAGAGTCGTGAAGAAGGCGAAGAGGATGAAGCGGTCGGCTTCGATGTCGGCGGCGCCAAACTGGCGCGCGCGTTGCAGATATTGGCCGAGGCCCTCGCAGACATAGAGCAGGATGTCCTGCAGATCGGCGGTCGTCGCGTCCTTGCCGCACATGCCTTTGGCGCCCGCGCAACCGTCGCCTTCCTCAGATCGGTAGGTCTGCTCGCATTGATAACAGAACATGTCGCTCCCTCCTGGCTCTTATTAGGTATTTAGAATGCGTATTAAAAAGCGCTGAAGTCAAGCCGCGAGGCGCTATTGCGCTCAGCGAAATTTCAGGCGGAGAGATCGGCGAGGGGAAAGGCGGCGGCTTTTTCGAGGCAGTCGTGCAGGGTGTAGCGATCGAGTTCGCGCATAAATCCCTGTTCGGCGCGCGCCAGCATGCCCTTCAGTCGACAGCGCGGCAAAAGCGCGCAGTTGCTGCCTTGCGGGCTGAAACATTCGACTAGCGGCTGGTCGTCAAGCCTGCGGACCACCTCGCCGATTCGAATGTCGCGTGGATCGCGCGCCAGCCGAACGCCGCCTTGCGCGCCGCGGATGCCCTCGACATAACCGGCGGCGGCGAGCTCCTGCAGAACTTTCGCCATATGATGGCGCGAAACGTCGAAATGATCGGCGATCGCCGCCGCGCTCATCACCTCGGGATTGCGGTCGGCGAGAAGGATGAGGGCGCGCAGGCCAAAGTCGGTGAAGGTCGTCAGCCGCATGGAGCCAATCTAACACGGTATCTGAAATTCTGAAATACGCTACACGCGCCAGCCCCTCGTCCTTCGAGACGCCTGCTGCGCAGGCTCCTCAGGATGAGGGGCCTTAGGGTGTGCGGAACTGAAATCCTAGCCTTGCGGCCGCAAAACTGCGTTCGCGATGCAGAAGAAAAGCAGTCCTCATCCTGAGGAGCGCCTGTAAGGCGCGTCTCGAAGGACGAGGACTGCGAGCATCGTCGCTTCACTCCCCGCCCAGCGCCATGTCGTCGCGATGAATGATTTCGTCGGGCCCCTTAAAACCCAGGAGCGCCTCGATGTCTTTCGTCGAACGCCCGACGATTTTCGCTGCGTCGGACGCGTCATAGGTCACGAGGCCGCGGCCGATATCGCCGCCCTTGGCGTTGCGGATGACGATGCAGTCGCCGCGCGCGAACGCGCCCTCTATCCGGGTCACGCCTGCCGGCAGCAGGCTCCGGCCGGAGCGCAGCGCCTTCGCCGCGCCGTCGTCGATATGCACCGCGCCCTTCGGCTCCAGCGAGCCGGCGATCCATTTCTTGCGCGCCGTCACCGGATTGGACGGCGTCAGAAACCAGCTGCAGCGGCCGCCGGCGGCAATGCGCGCGATCGGCGCCTCTTCGCGGCCGTCGGCGATCACCATATGCGCGCCCCCGGTCGTGGCGATCTTCGCCGCCTCGATCTTGGTGCGCATGCCGCCCCGTGAATATTGCGAGGCGGCGCCCCCCGCCATGGCTTCGATCTCCGCCGTGATACGCGGCACGACAGGAATGTGCTGGGCGTCCGGATTGGAGTCGGGCGGGGCGCTGTAAAGTCCGTCAACGTCGGACAGCAGGATCAACAGATCGGCGCTCGCCATGGTGGCGACGCGCGCGGCGAGGCGGTCATTGTCGCCATAGCGGATTTCCGCCGTCGCCACCGTGTCGTTCTCATTGATCACCGGCACGGCGCGCAGCGACAGAAGCCGCGTCAGGCATTCGCGCGCATAGAGGTAGCGGCGGCGCTCCTCCGTGTCGCCGAGCGTCACCAGCACTTGGCCGGCGACCAGGCCGCGATCGTGCAGCGTCTCGGCCCAGAGCCGCGCCAGGGCGATCTGCCCGACGGCGGCGGCGGCCTGGCTGTCTTCGAGCTTCAGCGCGCCGCGTGGAAAGCCCAACACGCTCCGTCCCAGCGCCACGGCGCCCGAAGAGACGACGAGCACATCGGCGCCGGCGCGGTGCAGCTCGGCGATATCGTCGGCGAGGCGCTTCAGCCAGGCGCGTTTCGCCGACGCCTTGTTCGGGTCGACGATGAGCGAGGAGCCGACCTTGACGACGATGCGCTTGAAGTCGGCGAGGGCGGGGGCGCGCTTGGTCATGCAGGCGGGGCGAAATGTCCGAGGATGGGCTTTGCGAGCGCGGCTTAGGGAACGCTTGAGTTAGCCCAGCGCGCGAACGACCGCAAATGGACGCCTATGGCCCGCCATTCTGCCAGCGGCGGATGAAATCGAACGGATGGATGAAACTGAGCACATTGAGCGTGAAATTGTCTCTAATGTTCAGCGCGACTCCGACTTCGAGAAGCACGGATATTACGACGACGGCCAAGACCGGGAGCCGCCACGCAAGAACGAAGCCCAGCGCCATCGCCAACGTATCGGCAAGCGAATTGACGATGCTGTCTCCAGCGTAGTCCTGCGCCGGCGGCTGCTTCCGATAGTGGCGGATGACGAACGGCGTATTCTCCAGGATCTCCCATCCAACTTCGAGGGCCAATGCGATCATGAAGCGCTGGCCGACCGACAGTCCCGGCGCAGCAAGCCAAAGCAGGAAATAGAACAGCACGCCGTGAATGATATGCGTGAAGCTGTACCAGTCGGTGAGCTGCTGAGAGAGGCCGGGAGAGGCGGGGTCGCCCTCCCAGAGCTTGAATTCGCCGCAGGCGCAAAGAAACGGCTGGCCAAGCGCCCAGAGCGCGCCGGCTTGAAAGACGAGTGCGGCGATCATCGCCGCCGCGACCTCACGCGCCGTCGTTGCGTTCATCATCATAGTTTCTCAACTGGAAGATCCGACGATGGAAAACTAGTCCCCCAATCCCACGACCTCGGCGTCTGGGGTCTTCTTGCCGCCAGCCGCAGTCGAGAACTCCTCTAGTTCCTCCGTCAAATATTCGAATTGCCTGCGGCCGTAGTCGACCATGGCGTCGGCGACATCGTGCGGCGATCTCGCCGCCAGCACATCCTGCGCGAATTGCAGCGCCGATCGTGTGTTGATCAGGCCGAAGTCCATGACTCTCGTCGCGTAATTCTGAGAGGCTTTGAGCGAAAGGGAGATGAGGGAGGGGTCGGGCGAGATCATCTTATTCCCCTGAAGTTGACGGACATGCCCTGCCCATCGCCGAAAATATGGAGGGAGACGCGGCCACGCCGGCGCCTCCCTCACAACTGAAAAGTGCTCCAATATGCGCTCATACATGCCTCCGCACTGATACGAACATGTGACATCAGCGCAGGCGCGCCGCCGCGCCTTGCTGCCGTTCAAATATATGAAACAATTGCATAATTTTGAAATTGGTTCTATGAAAATTTCGGCCTGTGGCGGTTGACTGGCGCGGCGTCGAACGAAATTGTGGAGTCCCGTCGGCGGCGGGTTTGAGGAGGCCCTGATGCAGCGACTTGCCTATTTCAGCAACGCAAATCTTGAACTGAACCTTTCTGCGATCGAATCTCTGGTCGAGAAGTCCGCGGATCGAAATCGTCCGCTGCGGATCAGCGGGGCGCTCCTCTACAATGGGCTCAATTTCCTGCAAATTCTCGAGGGACCGGGTCAGGCGGTGACGCCGCTCTATTTGAAGATTCGCAAAGATCCGCGTCATTCCGGCGTCGTCAAAGTGGCCTGCGAACGCATCTTGTCGCGCACTTATCCTGAGTGGGGCATGAAGCTTTTGTGCTGCGCGCCCGAATATGCCGCCGCGAGACAGGACACGGCTCCCGATGGCGGCCTCCTTCCCGCAATGATCGACGGTTTTTTCGGGTTTGGCCACGCGGCGGCGTTCGCCGAGCTTAGGTGAGCGCAATTCTTGCTTGGGTCGATCGCTGACATCGGCGCGCTGTCCGCCTTTCGGAGCTACTAATGTTAGGAATTGCCAAGAAAAACGGCTCGTCTGGGAGCGAGAACAAGGTGGCGGCGGGGGGCCGCGACGGACGGCTTTTATCCGGCTATTTGCTCAATCTGCATCGTGGCGCGGCGCCGGTGAGAGAACTGATGCTCGCCGACATCGAAAGGTTCCAGTCGCTGGGCGCGACAGGATATGCCGACGATTTGCGTGTCGCGCTGAAGCGGTTCACGTCCGAATTCATCGACAGGAAGGAGCGGCGCTAGGCTCCGCTTGCGCCAAAGTCCGAGCGGCGGGAAACCCGGCCCGGCAGATTTGGCGACTCCCGTCAATCGATCAGCCGAGCGCGAGTCTCGCGCTCATATTCAGAGAGTTCGCGACTGATCGCGACGTCATAGCGCGCTTCATGCGATCCGAGAGCTTTCAGATAGGCCGGAAGCGCGGCAAGCTGCTCTTTCGCATAAGCGCGGATTTGCGAAAGATCGCATGATTGCGCCGTGCGAACTCCCGAAAGCATATAAGGCTCCAGCAATGGGACGCCCGGCACAGTTTCGCCCTCACGGGCGATGACGTCGCTGACCGCGACGCCGTCTTCAACCTGTCGAAAAACCTGCTTGCGGCCCGGCAGCGATCGCTTGCCTGTCGACAGCTTCATGCGTCCTTCGCCGGCGTATTCGGTCAACTTATAGGCGATATCGAGCGTAGGCGCGTCGCTCGACACCGCCATATCCGTCCCGACGCCGAAGACATCGATGGGCGCGCCGCGCGACGTCAAAGCGTCGATCTTGGTTTCCTCAAGGCCGCCGCTGGCGACGATCTGCACGTCGGTCAAGCCGGCTTCATCGAGGATGCGGCGCGTTTCGCGCGACAGCATGTCGAGATCGCCGGAGTCGAGACGCACCGCACGGACTTTGAAGTTCGTCCCGCGCGCCTTCGCGAGCGCGACGACCTTCTGGACGCCTTCAATCGTGTCACAGGTGTCGACGAGCAACGTCGTGTCGGGAAAGACCTCGGCGAATGACTGAAAAGCGTCGCTCTCGGAGGCGCAGGCTTCGACAAAGCTGTGCGCCATCGTTCCGGCGACGGGCAATCCATAGGCCTGCCCGGCTGCGACATTGGACGTCGATTCGACTCCGGCGATGTAGAATGCGCGTGCGCCCTTTGTCGCTGCATCCAGGCCTTGCGCCCTGCGCGCGCCGAAGTCCACGACGCTGGCGCCGCGCGCCGCGGCGACGACGCGCGCCGCTTTCGACGCCAGTATCGTTTGCAGTCCGATCTGATTGAGAACGAGCGTTTCGATGAGCTGCGCTTCGGCGATGGGCGCAACCACTTCCAGGATCGGTTCGTTCTCAAAGAACGGCGTGCCCTCATGCATCGCATGGATGTCGCCGGAGAAGCGGAAATCTGCGAGCCAGTCGAGGAACGGCTCCGAAAAGATTTTGAGCGAGCCCAGATAGTCGATGTGCTGCGGCTCAAAACGTAAATGCTCGATCTCTTGGAGCAGATCGTCCAAGCCGGCGGCGATCAGGAAATTGCGTTGGGGCGGTATGTTGCGCACGAAAAGGCTGAATGTCGCCGGCGCGTTCATCCCCAATTCGAAATAGGCGCGCAACATTGTGAATTCATAGAGATCCGCAAAGAGCGCGCTGCTGGACACGACCGCTGCTTCCTTTGGCGCAATGGGTCAAGGCTAAAAGCGGTCGCGCCCGTCGGGACCATAGCCATGGCGTTCTGCGCGAGCAATGTTACGCCGTTCGCGTTGGCTCGTCTTGCGAGAGCGCCGCTCAACCGTCTTCGACGACGACGCCTGCGTCCCGCATTTTCGCCACGGCGTCTCGTCCGCCGTCCTGCGTGATGGCGCGCGCGCCGGAAAGCCGCACATGCGTTTCAAATCCTTCTGAGACGGCGTCCAGCGACGTTTCGAGAACGCAAACGTCGAGCGCAAGTCCGACGATCAAGAGGCGACGCACGCCGAGCTGGCGCAGCCGCTCCGCGAGGCTCGTTCCGTTGAGCGGCGAAAGCTGGTCGTGCGTGAGCGATTCTCCCTTGCTGACGACGATGGCGCGCTCTGGCAGGCGCAGATCGGGATGGAACTGCGCGCCAACGCTGCCCTGAACGCAATGCGACGGCCATGGTCCGCCGCAGTCGCGAAAGCTCGCATGGCCCGCCGGATGCCAGTCGCGCGACGCGACGATGGGAACGCCGGCGGCGACGGCTTCCCAGATCAGTTCGTTGACCAGCGGCAAGATCTTCTCGGCGTCGGCAACCTCCAGAGCGCCGCCTGCGCAAAAATCGCGCTGCACATCCAGGACAACGAGCGCGTCGCCAGGCTTCAGCCGCATCGCTTTACCGGCCATGATGTCGCTCCGCGAGGATCGCGTGTTCGCGGGCGCTTATTGGATGCGTGAGCAGGGCGCCCCGGGGGATGATCCTAGCTGCGGGTGCGGCCCAGCGTCGAGCGCCGGACGCGGCTTTGGGCTTCCAAATCATGCGATGGACGAGCTGCCGCCGCATCCAGGCGCTGCGGATGGTGACAAATATCGGCGATGAAATTCGCAGTCAGCGTTCGGGCGTCTGCTTTGGCGCGCATCACGCCGATGAGGAAGGCAACTCGGATTGGCGCTTCATTGCATCCTTGATCAAACCTTGAATCTGCTTTCTGAGAAGCGGCCCATAAATTTTTCGTCCGTCATAGCCTTCACGATCAAGGCGCTTCACCAGATCGCCGATACACGTGCACTCTCCCGAGCGCGCCAGCATGAATGCGCGCTCGAGCGTTGTTATGCGAACTGGCATGGTCACGGCGCTCTCACGGGCGACTCATAAGCCGAGTTCAGCGGGGACGCGCCGCAAAGGCTTGATCGCGCCGTTCGTTTTTGCTGCTTCCGGACTGCGGGCATTTTTGCCCCGCAAAGAACGCGCTCGCGACACCCACCCAATTGCGCTGGGGGAATTCGGACCTTGAGCGCTTGGGCTCCTATAGGAGTTTCCGATCCAACTTGGCCATCAAATCCATGATCTTTGTCGGCATGGGTTCGGTTAGAACCTTGTCGAACCTGCATCGCAGATGCTCGCCGACCATTTTTACAGCAGCGTCGCGCCGCGGTTTAGTCTTGCCGACATCCGCTTTCCGCAAGTCGCCCGGCCCCCTGTCAGGCATGACGCATCCTCCTTGAAGGGAAACGACGTCGCCGTCGGGTTGTTCCAATGTAAATCATTGAAATTTAAAGCGTAGCAGCAAAAAGCCGGGTCCGATGCGGCGGCGCAGCCTGTTAAGCGGTGATCGTCGTTCGGTCGCGCAATGTTGCAACCCGGATGAAGTTTGCGCATCGCGCGCGAGGAGCAGGCGCTATCCGGCGTTAGACATCCGACAGCTTTTTGCCGATCCGATCTTCCGCTTCAGCGATCTCGGGAGTCATGGCGTCGCCGAAGTCGGCTGCTTCATAGAGCGGACGGATCTCGATCTCGCTCGGGCCAGGCATCGGGTTGGGGCAGCGCTTCACCCACTCGACCGCCTCGGCCATGTCGCCGACCTCCCAAAGCCAAAAGCCGGCGACGAGCTCGGTCGTCTCTTCGAATGGTCCATCATAGACGGTCCGGTCGGCGCCTTTGAACGCCACACGCTTGCCGTTAGAGGAGGGCTGCAGGCCCTCGCCAGCGAGCATGACGCCAGCGCTCACCAGTTCCTCGTTGAATTTCGTCATCGCCTCCAGGAGCTGGCTCGACGGGAGGAGGCCGGCCTCGCTATCGTGCGTCGCTTTCACGAGAACCATGACGCGCATGGACAATCTCCTGAGTTCGCCGTCGGTCCTGGCGCCGCTGACGGGTCGCCCGCGCCGAACGTCGCGGAAGAAATTGGAAAACGTCAGGTCACCCCGTTGGATATCCTGCCAGCTTTGCCGCGTTAGCTGGATCGCGAATTTCTATCTAACTAACTGTTTATAAAATGGCAGGAGTGGCCGGGATCGAACCGACAACCCCCGGTTTTGGAGACCGTGATTCGCGAACAGACGAAGAATGACGCAGCCCGACAAATTAACGCACCAAGCCCAATGAATTCCTTGCGTTGAGCAATTTGACTATGACATTCTGCGACAGCGCCCGACTCCCCTAGACCGATGCAGGCGCTTACCTTTGCGCTTACCTTTTCGGAGCAGCGGACTTGGCGAAAGCAGGTTTCACGGTCAAGACGATTGAGGCGCTCAAGCCGCGCGGGGAGCCCTATGAGCTTCGCGACGACGCGGAGCCGGGGCTTTATGTCGTCGTCTTTCCGAGCGGCGCACGCTCTTTTGTTTGGCGATATCGATTCCACAACCGATCCAAGAAACTGACGTTGGGGCCGGTAAGTCTCGCCGAAGCGCGCCGCAGGGCGCAAGAGGCGCGCCATCTGCGCGACGACGGGATAGACCCATCCGCGGCGAAACAAGAAACCAAGGCCGCCAAAAAGGCGGCGCATGAAGCAAAGCTCGCCGCCAAGGACAGCAAAGCGCAGCCCCAAACCCCTCCCGACGACGTGGGGCATGTGATTTCCCAATTCATCGAACGCTACGCGAAGCCGAACACACGGGATTGGCGCGAGACGGAGCGCCTCTTGAAACGCAACGTCGAAACGGTGTGGCCTGGGCGACGCCTATCAGAGATATCGCGCGCCGACGTTCACGCGCTTTTGGACGGCATGCGGGACCGGGGCGCGGCTGTCAGTGCGAACCGCACGTTCGCGCAACTGCGGAAGTTGTGCGGTTGGGCTATCGAGCGCGGGCTTATCGAACAAAACCCGTGCGCCGGAATCCGCAAGCCCACGGCCGAAACGCCGCGCGACCGCACGCTATCCATCTCGGAACTTCGGCGCGTCATCGCCGCCGCGCGCACGCTTGGTTGGCCGTTCGGACCTATCGTCGAATTGCTCGCGCTTACAGGCCAGCGGCGTGATGAAATTGGCGGCATGACGTGGACGGAAATCAATCAATCGGAACGGGCGTGGACGTTGCCGGCCGCCCGCGCAAAGAACCGGCGCGAGCATACCTTGCCGCTCGCGCCGCGCGTCGTCGAGATCATCGAAAGCGTGCCCCGATTCGAGGAGTCGCCATTTCTATTCTCGGCCGGCAAGAATCCGCCCTCGGGCTGGTCTGTCGCGAAGCGCCGTCTAGAACTCGCCTTGGCGGCGGACGGCGGGGCGCTCGCCCCATGGGTTTTGCACGACTTGCGGCGGAGCGTGGCAAGCGGCATGGCGTCGATCGGCGTCCCGCTCCAAGTTGTGGAGCGCATCCTGAACCACGTCTCGGGCTCTTTTGGCGGGGTTGTCGGCGTTTATCAACGTTACAGCTACGCCGACGAAATGCGTGAAGCTCTCGAAAAGTGGGCGACTAAACTTTTCGTTGCCACTGAGTCTTGACGTTTCCGGACACTAAGCCTTACATGAACACCGTTCGGCGAACCTCGACAATGTTTGAGGGCCGAAAAAGCAGGGTCATCGCAACCCTGCCGGACGGAAACTAACTGCCGTCCTGTGTCTGCGCCTCACGGCGCGAACGCGAACTGCCACACCCTTCCGGCGCGCGGGGTGTCAAAGCAGTTCCGTTCGCGCGCCATGCGTGAGGTGGAAATATGCGATTGTCGCCTTTCAATAAATTTGCCGAACGGGCAGGGGTATGCCCGCGGACCGTTGACCGATGGCTCTTGGATGAACGTCTCGGATTGCCAAAGCCTGTGCGCGTGCGAGGCCGGCGCTATTTCGACGCGGACAAGGCCGACGCGTGGTTGCAGTCCCAATTCGAGGGCCATGACGTTGGCGCGACCGCGGAGGTGGGCCGATGACCGCGGCAATCGACACATTCCGTTCCGCCGTCATCGCCTCTCGCGGCGCCGAGCCGTTGTCAGAGGCCCACAAGCGCGCGCTCATGTCGCCGCCGCGAACGTTCGTTATGGACGCTGGAGCGGCGGAGATGGACGGTTTTTCCAGCATCGGCGGGAACGTCAATGTCCACGCGTTCGCGCAATACATGCTTAGTGAGCATGCCGAGCGACGTGCACGCGTTGAGAGAATCGTCGCGGTTCTGAGCGGCGAGGCCGCGTTGGACACATACGAATCGCCGCGATTGGTTTCGTTTGTCGCTGGCCTGCGTCGTGGCGTTCCGCGCGAACTTACTCGCGTGCTTCGCCTTACGCCCGACGCGCATCCCTTGGGCGTCGCCGATGCACTAGCCGCGGCACTGCGCGACCTGCGGACGTGGCGTCAAAATCGGCCCGAGTTGCCGACGCGCGAAATCCTGGCTCGCGATCGTGGAGTCGTCTGATGGCCGCAATTCTTGACTTTGAAACCGAAAAGCGGCGCATCGAACTTATGGAACTCGACTACTTGGCGTTCGCGCTCGCATGGCGCGACGCCTTGTTGGCGCCGGGATACGACGAGTCGGCGAGCGACCTTTTCCGATCGGTCGCCGAAGAGCGCTCGCGAACGCATCACGACCGACACCTTCGCGCGGCGCGAGAGGCGACGCGAGACTTGCCGTGTTTCTTTGTGATTTACGAACGTGCGGGAGGGGAGACTTACCTGTGACGAACTTCGTAAAATTGACCAACGAATATGGCGACGCGCGGCTATTCCCGCGCGCCTCAATCAAGAGCGTCGCGGTCGAACGTGAGGTGCAAGGCCATCTGGTCTATTTCCGCGAGCCGACGCGCGACGCTTGGTTTCTTGGCGACCTCGCCGACCTCGACTCTCCGCCGGCCGAAACGATCGTCGGCGCGGCGCCCGGTTGGGCCGTCGTCGAGCCGCGAGTCGAGAGCGGCCTGTTTGATCCGAGATTTCATCCGGTGATCGCTTGGAAGATTCGCGACGGCGAACCGCCGCACCCGATTCACCTCGGCCCGCCGGTCGCGTCTGAAATCGTCGTAGACAATCAGGGTTTCATCCAAAACTATCGGCGCAATGAGAGCCTGCGTCTGGACCTTTGGCTTATGAAACGCCAGCAGTCCGCGTGGCGTAAACAAGGCTACGAACCGTTGAAGCCGGACACCGATGGCGTCATTCGACTCGACTTCGCGCCGCCCGGAAGCGAGCCGCGCGAGTTGGCGTTCGCCGAGGAAATCATCACTAGCGACGATCCGAACTTTGCTGACATTGCGCGGTCGGAAATTGAGGCCATGCACGCGCGCTTACAAGCGCCGGAAGCGGCTGCCGCTTGATGGCAATAAAAAAGCCCGGCGTTGACGCGCCGGGCAAGGTGTCTCTGACCCAAAAGTGCGAGGATTAACATAGTGCATAATGATTCTGTCGTCAAGACCGCCTTGACGAAAGACGCCAACACATTTCCGCATGACGTAACGGATACGCGAGAACTTTGCGCGCTTCCTTGGCGGCCAGCCAACAACCTCAAAGCCGCCCTTGATTATGCGTCGATAGGCTGGCGCGTCTTTCCTATCCATTCGATCCGCAACGGTCTCTGCGACTGCGATAATCGAAAGTGCCAATCGCCCGGCAAACATCCGATCACGCCGCGCGGGCACAAGGACGCGACGACTGACCCCATTAAGATCAAGGAGTGGTGGAGCAGTTGGCCTAAAGCCAACATCGGCGCCTATTGCTCGGGGAGCGGAATGGTTGTTTTCGACGTTGACCCGCGCAACGGGGGC
>DATBRI010000179.1:0-38764 GCA_036560365.1 Methylocystis sp. | reverse complement strand
ACGACGCTTCGCTGGAAAGTCTTCTCCCCGTGAGATAAGGACAAGCCCCCACTTGGCTATCGACAAATTGGGGCGATCGGCGGAGTCAGCGAAGGTCGCATTCGGGTCAGAAGCGGACCGAGGGATGGACCCTCTATCCATCACGCCAAAGCGCGTAGACGAAAGCATAGCGCCCGCGAGGGCCGGTTGCGCCGCTTCGTTCCTTTGCCGATCAAAAAGATTTCGCACGTCAGGAACAACTAGCTCCTGACGAAGCTTAAGACTCGCTGATGGGAGGGCCCCAAATGGCGCCCCAGAACATGGGCCTTGAGCAGGTCTCCGTGGATTTCGCTCATGTGCGGCGACTTGAAGGCGAAGATCGGCACCTTCGTCGATCACTACAATCATCGTCGCTATTACGAGAGTTTGAACAATCTCACGCCGGCTGACGTCTACTTCGGACGCGGCGTAAATCCTGCGAGGAAGAGAAAGGATCAAACGCATCACAATCGAAAATCGACGCTTGCAACATCAAATGACCGCCCCATAAACTCAACTATCAGATGGGCTGCATCCTCCAATAAATCGTGGCCCGGCCTGTCTCAAATCATTCGATGACGGACAACCTCGCGCAAGGCAAATTGAGGAACTGACAATGTCGGCGTGCGTAAAATGCAAGGATCTCCAGCAAAACGAGAAGACTTCATCGCAGTTTCAACGACAGTAATATAGCGGCATGACCCTCTGATAGCGGACCCAATCGCCTCCAGGGCTGCCATTAATTTCGCTTGCGACGCATCTCGGCCCCACTTTGACGAACGGAGTCGTGTACCCCCACGGGTATTCCGCGGTGCTGGAAGGAATGCCGGTTTCGGGATCGTAGCTCCAAGGCGCCGAAAAACCCCAATCGCGGATGGCTGGGGCGCGGGACCAGTCCTCACAGCACCATCCCTTCTCGATCCATGGTCCGAGGCGTGGAGGACCTGGGGCGCGCCATCCTTGCCGCCTGTGCGCCAATGCCGCGTTGGGCGAAAGCAGGGTGGCGCAGAATACGAGAAGACATGCAGCGCATAAGGAACGCGAAGACACAGCGACCTCCGACTCCGATGGAGACACAATTTAGGCGGTGTGGACGAATTTGATCAAGCAGAGTCCGACGGCGAAGCTGGCGATTGATCTGAAGCATTCATCTTTAAGGTCTCGTCGATCGTCGCCTTTGGGTGGGCAAAAAAAGCTTCGACATCCGCGAGCGTCGCCAGCCGGTTGACCTTTAGGGAGAAGAGGAGCCGGCGAGGGGAACGGCGCGTTAAGTACAATCGCTTAGCCCACGTATCGAGGCGTCCGAAGATTTTCCGGAGGGGCCATGAGCCGCACCATATTGTTTGCAGGCGCCGCAGCTTGCCTCCTCTCCACGGAGGCGCTCGCTGCCAACGCCCCTTGTCCGAGCATTTCCGTCTCGCAGCTGCAAAACGCGCTCAGGGTGGCGATCACCGAGACGGGCGATGGCGGCGGACTCGCGCTCGGCCTCAATGTGTGGGCGACGATCGTGGCTCCGGACGGCGTCGTTTGCGTCGTCGCGAATTCGAGCGGCGATCCGGTTCAGGGTCAATGGCTCGCAGGCCGCGTCATGTCGGCGCAAAAGGCTTTTACCGCCGCGACGCTGAGCCTCGGTCCGACGCCGAATTCCGGCTCGAGAACGGCGCTGGCCTATGGAAAGCTCGCCTTGTCGACCGCCAATCTTTACGCTGCGGTCAATCCCGGCGGCAGCCTCTATGGCCTCCAGCATAGCAACCCCGTCGCCGCGGCCGGCGCCTATGGCGACAGGATCGGCTTTGGCGCTTACCAGAGCGGGTTCGGCGATTTACTGGCGGTTCGAGCAATATTGGGAATCTCGTCTATACCGGTCCGATCAATACGGCGGCCTATGGCACGGGAGCCGATCCGATGATCGGGCAGGTCGTCGGCGGCGTCAATGTTTTCGGGGGCGGCCTTGGCCTCTATACAGGCGGCGGGGTGAAGGTCGGCGGCGTCGGCGTCAGCGGCGACACTTCCTGCGCCGAGCATCTTATCGCCTGGCGCGTTCGCAAATATCTCAACCTCGATCATCTGAAGTCCATTGTCGGCGTCGGCGCTCCGCCAGACCGCCCCGACAACATCGTGTTCGACATCATCCCAAATCCAAACGGCGGCATGGGCGTCAGCCCGAGTGGGTTTGGCCATCCTTCCTGTCTCGGCGTCAGCAACGCCGCGGCGCAAGCCGTCGCCAACACGCTGCCCGCGGTCGCGCCCTAACGCTTCGACGAAAAGCCGCTGACGAAAGCCGGCCCGCTGGAAGCGCGCCGGCCTTCATTGCCTTGTGTTGTTTTTCATCCTAAAAAAACGCTCATGACGCCTGCAAAAGGGCCTTCGCTCCACCGTATTTTGGAGTCTCGCGTCACGACCGCGAGAGAAGATGTTTTGCGCCTCTTTCTGAGCGGCGTCCTGACGATCTGCGCCGCGCCCGCGCCCGCCCAGATCAGCGTAAGGCCGGAGGCGCTCACGCATTATTCCTATTGCGTCAGCCAGGCGAAGGATCGCGCCAGCGTGTTTCTGTTGGATCGCGGCACGCTCTATCGTTGCCGCGACGACATCGCGGTTTCCTATTTCAACTATCTCGGCCGTCAAAAGGCGCCTGAAAGGCGCGTCGTCGAGCCTGAAGGCGTCTTTATTTATCGGATGATCGCAGGGGTCGGCAAATGCTGGAACATGATCCAGGACCCCGCCGGCCTTCCGACGTCCGTCTATGGCTGCGACGTCTATGTCGAACTCTAGGTCGTGTGGACAGTTATCGCATCCACAGGACGATTGCGGCGATTGTTACGACTGCCCGATAATTTTGGGCGGTCTTCTCGAAACGGGTTGCGACGCGGCGGAACTGCTTGAGTTTTGAGAAGCAACATTCGACGAGATGTCGCTGGGCGTAGAGATGCTTATCGAGCGGATATTTGATCGCACGTGACGGGTTGTTGGGGATGACGGCGAGCGCGGCCTTGGCGGCGATGACGTGACGCAAGTGATCGGCGTCATAGGGCGTATCGGCCATGACAACCTCCGCAGGCAATTGCTCGATCAATGCAGCGGCTTGCGGCGCATCGCCCTTCTGACCTGCGGTCAGCGTGAACCGCACAGGGCATCCCAAGCCGCGAACGGCCATATGTATCTTGGTGCTCAAGCCGCCGCGCGAGCGACTAATCGCCTGATCTTCAGGCCCCCTTTTTCGTCCCGGCGGCATGCTGATGCGCCCGGACGATGGTGGAATCGACGATCAGATATTCGAAGTCCGGATCATCCGACATCGCCTCGAAAATTTGCCACCAGACCCCCTTGAGGCTCCATCGACTGAAACGCCGGAACACGCTGTTCCAATCCCCAAACGCTTCCGGAAGATCACGCCAGGGAGAGCCCGTGCGCACGATCCACAGTACGCCCTCTACAAACATCCGGTTGTCACGGCCGGTCGAGCCCTTCTGGTTGGGCCGACCTATGATCAGCGGCGCCATTCGCTCCCAAGCCACGTCGGTCAAAACCAGTCGATCCATCACACCCAAGGCGGCCTCCCCAAAGGCAGCCTTGAATCTGATTTGCGCCTAAAATGGAATCCTTAGAGTCCACACGACCTAGAGCGCGCTGCGTGGAATCCGGCTTTTCGCGCAAAGCGCGCTTTAAGCTTTTGGAATTGATCGCGCCGCATTCGGGCGATTCCGCCCAAATGCGGCGTGATCCAAGACCCCTATATTGCCGCTTGAATCGGCCGCGCATAAAGTGATCTTCGATCGAGCGCATCGCGCTCGAACTTCCGCACGAGACGGGGCATAGAATGCGCAGCGTCGCAAAGAGCATCGGCCATGATCTTCCAAAAGCGGCCTGCGTCGCGCGACGCAGGCGCGTCTTTCGCGCGCAGCGCCGACGCGCGGGCTTCACGCTTGTCGAAATGCTCGTCGTGCTCGCCATCGTCAGTTCGATCGTCGGGCTCGTCGGACCGCGCGTGTTGAATTACCTGTCCGAGTCGAAGGTGAAGACCGCCCAGATTCAAATGGAGAATCTCGCGAGCGCGCTCGATCTCTTCTATCTCGACGCCGGGCGCTACCCCTCTACCGAGGAAGGCTTGACTGCGCTCGTGCAAAGGCCGGCGGGCGTTTCCTCCTGGAGCGGGCCTTATCTCAAGACGGTGAGCGTGCCCAAGGACCCGTGGGGCCACGCTTATCTTTATCGCGCGCCGGGCCAAACCAGCCCCTATGACATCGGCTCGCTCGGTCCTGAAGGCCGCGAAGGCGGCTCGGCGTCGATCGCGCGCGGTTCCGTTCAGGGGAAATGACGGACGCGCCGGGCCTCGCGCAGACGCGAAGAAAAAGGAAACGCGCGGGTTTCGCGCTTCTTGCCGTCATCTGGGGCGTTGGCGTCATTACGCTCCTCGTCGTCTCCTTCATGACGACGGGCCGTCTGCGCTTGCAGACGGCGCATAATATCGCGAGCGCGATTCAAGCGAGTTATATCGCCGACGGCGTCATCAATCTCGCGACGCTGACGTTGGTCGCCCAAAAGAACGCGAACGCCGCCTTGCCGCGGAACGAGCCCACCTATGCCGGCGCGCCGCATTATTGCGTATATGAAGGGGCGGCGATCGCGGTCGCCATCGAAGATGAGGCCGGCAAGGTCGATCTCAACGCAGCGTCGCCTGAATTGCTGGAGATGGCGCTGGCCGGTCTGGGCGTCGAAGCCCACGCCGCGAAATCTCTCGCTCAGGCCATTGTTGCGTTTCGCACGCCCGGGGGTCTCCTCGGCAAGCCGGATCGGCCGCCTCCCTCGGACAAGCCATTCGCGCCCAAGCAGGCGCCCTTCGAGACGGTCCTCGAACTCGATCAGGTGGACGGCGTCAATCCGGCGCTGTTTCGCGATCTGACGCCCTTCGTGACGACGCATTCGCGCAACGCGGGCGTCGACGCGCGGGCGAGTCCGCCCGCGCTATTCGCCGCTCTTGCGGGCTTTCGGCTCGCCGATGTGCAGGCTTTGCGCGCCGTTCCTTATCCCAATACGCTCGATCGCGACGATCGCCGTTTTCCGGCGCAGCTCAATCAGCAAGGCGGCCAGAGCGCCTTCCTCATCCATGTCGAGGCGCTGCTCGCGACGGGCCAGGCTGCGGCGAAGGACGCGATCGTGGACCTGTCGTCCGTGAGCGGCAAGCCGTTCGCGATCCGGGAAATGCGTCGCGGACAATCGAAATATGTCAGTCAGCTTCGCGAGACGATCGCAACAAACGGGGCAGGCGTTCCGGATTGCTGACCGTCACCTGGTCTCGCGATCCGCGCGCCAAGGGCTGTGCGACCAGGGATCGAGCAGGGTGCGTCGCGTCGATTGCTCGATATCGTGCGGTCGGCCGATCGCCCGCGTCGAAATGTCGAGCAGCTTGCGCTTGAATTCCTCGGTGATCTCGCGCCCCTCATTCAGCGAGCGCACGACATGCGGCGTAATCATGATGACAAGCTCGGTCTTGTCAATGGCGTCGCCCTTGTCCTTAAACAAATTGCCGAAGACCGGCACGTCGCCGACAACGGGCAATTGCGAGGCGGAGCGGCCGCGCTGATCCTTGACGAGACCGCCGAGCATCAGCGATTCCGAATCGTTGATGACGACCTGAGTCTTAACCCTGCGCTGCTGAATTGTCGGCGTCGTGCTTCCCGGCGGCGTGTTGGGGTCGACGTTCGAGACTTCCTGTTCGAGCTCGAGCATCACGCGGCCGCTCTCGCTGATATGGGGCGTGATCTTCAAAATGATGCCGGTATTCGTGTAGTTCACCGAGTTGAACGTGTTGCCGATAGCGGACACGCTGGTGAGCGTTTGCACCGGTATCTGGTCGCCGACCTGCAACATCGCTTCGCGGTTGTCGAGCACGGTCAGCGACGGCGTCGAAATGACGTTCACCTCGGTGATCGCATTCAGCGCATTCAGTGTCACTTGCTGGTTAAGCGCGCGAAAGGCATAGCCGAAGCCGGGGAAATTGGCCGCGACATTGGCGCCGAGAAGGTTCTGGCCGAGCACCGTGTTCGTCGCTGGTCCTCCCTGGTTGCCGGTCGTGCTGAAGCCGAAAAGATTGGAATGGTTTTGCATGAACCAGCGGACGCCGAAGCGCAGCGTGTCGTTGAGCTTCACTTCGGCGATGGTCGCCTCGAGGAACACCTGGTTGGGAAGAACGTCGAGCGTTTCGATCACTTGCTGGATGCGCCGATAGTCCTCGGGCGTCGCCATGACGACGAGGGCGTTCTTGGCCGGATCGACGCCGACCCTGTAGCGATCATTGTCGAGCGAAACCGCCGGCGTTGGGGCAGCCGCCGGGGCGGACTGCGGTCCCCCGGGCACGCTGAAGCCGCTGGAGCTGCCTGTGCCCGTTCCCGAGCCCAAAGGACCGCCGCTGCTCGACGGCCCGCCGAAACCATTGCTTCCCAGGCCGCCGCCGCTCCCCATGCCGCCCGCGCCCAAACCGCCGGCTCCCCCAGACCCGGCGCCGCCGCTCGCCGACAGGGCGCCGAGCGGACTTGTCGACGGCTGGCCGCCTCCCATCGCGCCGTCGCCGGAGGACAGCGCGGCCGTTCCGAAGCGAGGCGATACGCCGGAATCGGCCTGCTGGCCCTTGGCGCCGAAGAGGGAGGTCAGCACGACCATCAATTCTTGCGCGGGGCGGTTCTGGACGCGGTAGGTGAAAAATTGTTTCTCGCTGTGCTCAGCTCGCGCATCGAGCTTTTGAATCCAGGAGCGCGCGCGGGTGAGATATTCCGGCTGCGAGGAAATGACCAGAATGGACGAAAGCCGCTTATTGCCGATGAAGCGGATCATGCCGCTCATCGGTCCTTCCTTTTCCGAGCCGAAAACATTCCTAAGGTCTTCCGCCAGCATGTCCGCGTCGCCGCTGCGCACGGGCACGAGCGCGAAGGACATGCCGCGCATCGTATCGACGTCGAACATGCTGATGGCGTCTTGAAGCGTCGCGATGTCCTGCGCCGAGCCGCTGAGGGTCAGCGTCTGGCGGGCGTCGTCGGCGCGCACGATGGTCCCTCGCGTAGCGATCGGTTCGAGCACCCGCTTCATGTCAGAAGCTGATACGTAACGAAGCTGTACGACGCGCGCCAAATCGCCGAGTGGCTGCGACGTCGGGGAGACAGGTTCGGCCGTAATCATTTCGCCGGAGGTCGCCGCCTGATCGGCGGGAACGACCTTGTAGATGCCGCCCGAATTGACCACCGCTGCGCCGGAGACGCGCAAGGCGGACTGGAACAGGTCGAGGGCGACACTTCTGCGCACCGGATTGGCGGTATGGACCGTCACCTTGCCGTCGAGTTTGGGATCGACGACGAAGTCGGCGCCGAGGATGTCGCCGATGACGATTTTCGCCGCCTGCGGTATGGGGAGATTGACAAGATTGAGGGTGACGCCTTCCTCTCCCGCTTGTTCGGTTGGATTTGTGCGATTGCTGACCGAGCCGATGAACTTCCCCGTTCCGGTCGAGACGATCGCGCGGCCGGTAGGAGATCGCGACAGCGACACCGCATTAGGCCCGCCGCCGCCCGAGCCTCGCGGCGCTCGATGGATGGCTTCGACATTCCATTCCGCGACCGGCGGCCCGCCCAGTGTCGAAGACTCGCATCCCACGACGCTGGCGGCGGCGGCCAGAACCCATACTCGAAGGAAACGACGCAAATCGGCGACCTGTATTGAATGACGACGCTGGCCAGGCGTCGCTTTTGATTTAACACCTTCGCCACGGCTTCGTCACGACAGGAGGCGTTGTCCGACGTCCTTCTTCGAGTAATTTGATTTATAATAGGAAGCAAGGGAGTCAGAGCCGCTTCAAGCGCAGCACGTTAGCTCTGGTTGACGCAAAACGGAAGACGGGTGCACATGGCGGTGCCGTTCGGCGCACAAGCGACTGATTAATAGCGGTATCGGCTTCCTCTGGCGGTTGGGGCGGTCGGGGCGCGCAAGGCGGAGTGGGAAGCGTTAAAATTGTCTACGCGTTTATTTCCCTTGAAATTCTCTCCCATCTGCGCACGTCGGCGACGCGCGTTCGCGCCTTTGGCCTTGGACATTTTGTGCGGGAGGGGCGAGGGGATTGTGCTTGCGCCGGCTTCTTGGGCGGCTTTTCTCGGAATTTTTTACCTTTTCACGCAACCTGGCGAGTTGCGGCTTTTCATTGTTCCAAGCCTTGCGCTCGTCGCCGCCCTCTGCCTGATTTCGCTTTTCGATGCGCGCTATTTCGTCATCCCGGACGGGCCGGTCCTGTTTCTGGCTTTGACCGGCGTCGCCACGATCCTCGCAAGCGCGCCGGAGGAGGCTGCGAGCCGGCTCGCGGCGGGGGCGACGGGCTTCGCGGTGCTGCGCCTCTTTGGGCGCGCCTATGAGGCATTGCGCGGAACGCCCGGGCTCGGAGAGGGCGACGCTAAACTCTTTGGCGTCGCCGGGCTATGGTTAGGTTTCGGCGGCCTGCCGAGCTGCCTAATTTATGCGGCGCTTTCGGCGCTTGTCGCCGCGGCGCTCGCGGCCCAGCGACAACTGCTGCGAAATCCTCGCGAGCCGATCGCTTTCGGTCCGCATCTGGCCTTGGGGTTGTGGCTCGCCTGGTCGGTCGGACCGCTGGAAATGGGTTGAGACGACGGCATTGCGGGCTTTGCGAGAGCACGGCGTCGTCTGATCGGAAAAGCCAGCAAAAGCCATAAGCTTAAAAAGTCAGCTTTTTCGCAATTTGCTTTATTGGGGAAGGGCGACGGTCGCCGTCGCCTCGATCACGCGGCCGAGCCGATAGGCGCCGATCCTGATCGAAACCAGTTGGGGAGGATTCGCGTCGTTCCATTCCGAACTCCAGCCAAGTCTCTTTGCTTCCCGCAAGGATCCGAAAAAGGCGAGTTCGAAGGACGCGACATTGCGAAGCAGCATGGTCTTTCGCATCTCGGCTCGTTTGAGACCCGCCGCTTCGAGAGGCCTATAGACGCGCGTCCAGACGGCGAGCTCTGCGCCATCGCCGCCGATCTCAACGACAAGGAGGCCGCCCCATTGCGCGCCGCCATCGCTCAGCGCGACAAAGCGACATCCTTCTTGGGTTCCTTGAAAAATCACTTGCGGCGTCGTTATCGTTCGCGCCTCGGACGCCTGCGCAAAATTGCGAGCGAGAAGGCTGGCGACGCTGCGCGCCGCGGTCTCGACCTCGTCGAGCGCTTCGCTCGCATGGCTCGTCTCCCATGCGCGCCGGCCGATGCCGACGCCACCCATGATGGTGCTGACGATCAGCGCCATCAGACTGATGGCGAGCAATAATTCGAGAAGGGTGAAGCCGTTGGGCGCAGGCCGTTTCATTGCCGCGGCCTCGCCGGCGGCGCGATTTTGAAGGTCGAAAAGGTTGCCGTTTCGCCATAGCCCGAAGGACGCT
The DNA here is from genome assembly GCA_036560365.1 of Methylocystis sp. Classification (GTDB taxonomy): domain Bacteria; phylum Pseudomonadota; class Alphaproteobacteria; order Rhizobiales; family Beijerinckiaceae; genus Methylocystis. The sequence continues at coordinate 29,334 of DATBRI010000179.1, read as the reverse complement.
CTATGACGAGCCGCGCGCGAAAGCTCGTCGCGATGGGCTCCCCGGTCGGTCCGTCGACGTTTTTGCCTGGAGCGACGAAGAGCTTCCAGCGCAGGCCGTCCGGGTAGCGGCCGGTCGTCACGCCGAAGGGCGCGGGCCCATCGACGCCGAGCGCTTCGAGGTGGGAGGCTCCCCGCCGCGCCGCGCGCAGCAGAAAGTCGGCGCGCGCTTCGTTGCGGGCGCCGCCGCTGACGCCCAAGAGAAGCTGCGAGAGAGCAAGCGCGAGGATGGCGAAGGCGGCCAGCGCCTCGATTAGCGTGAACCCTTCTCTTGATTTCAGGCGAGCGCGCATGTCGCTTCGCCGGTCAGCCAGTTGACGCCGATCGTTGCGCGCGCCTGCGGCGTCACCAGCGTGACGTCTCCCCCTGTCGATGTGCCGTCGGCGAAAAAGGCGATGGCGCCGAGCCGGTCCGTCAATCGCTGCGTATGCGCGATCTCGAGGAAAATCTGGGCGTCCGCCGGTAATTTCCCTCCTCCGCCGACGGGGGACGAATAGCTTTTGCGGTCGAGATCGAACAGCACAGCCGTCTCGGCGTTGGTCGCGATGGCGCGGGCGCGCGTCGCGCGCAGACTCGCGCATAGGGAGCGCGTGGCGCTTTCGAGCCGCAGCCGGCCGGAAGGCGGCCGCAACAATTGCGTCGCCATGCCCGCGAAGAGCGCCATGAGCGCGAGAGCGACGACCGACTCGAGCAGGGTGAAACCCGCCCTGCGCCGCGACAGGCGACGAAGTCGCGCCATTACTTCACCGCAAGCTCGTTGACGCCGAGCACCGCGTCCATCACCATCATGATCAATCCGCCGACGATGGCGGCGATCAATATGGTGAGCGTCGGCGTTAGCAAACCCATGGCGCGCTCGATGGCGCGCTGCCCCTGCCGCTCAAACATGGTCGCGATGCGCAGCAACATGTCGTCGAGCTGGCCCGTCTCCTCGCCGATCGAGATCATCTGGGGCGCCACGGGCGGAATATAGGGAACGCCGCCAAGCGCCGCGCTGAGATTAACGCCGCCGCGGACCGCCTCGATCACGCCAGCGAGCTCATGATTGAAAAAGGCGTTGACGACGGCGGCGCGCGCGCTCTCCAATCCTTGCAGCAGGGGCACGCCCGCCTTGAGCATGGAGCCGAGCGTGCGCGCGAAACGCGCCGTCGAGAATTGCGCAAGCAAGGGACCGACCACTGGGACGCGCAAATAGAAGCGATCGATCGCAATCCGCCAGGACGGGCGCGTCTGCGCCATCCTGCGAAGCAACAGTAGCGCGCCGACAAGGGCGGCGAGGACGAGGCCGATCGTCCCGGAGTTGTCTTCGAGATCTAGGATGAAACGCAGGCCGGCCGGCATTTCCTTGCCATTGTCGACGAAGATCGGCGCAATGCTTGGAACGAGCGAGCCGAGAACGACGCCGGTCGAAATGACGGCGAGCGTGATGAGCAGCGCCGGATAGATAAGCGCGCTCTGGATGCGCGCGCGCAATTCGAGTTCGCGCTCCAGCATGTCGGCGAGATCGTTCAACGCCGGCCCGACCTTGCCGACCGTTTCGCCCTCGCGCACCACATTTACATATTCGGGCCCAAAAATATCGGGCCGGCGCGACAGGGCGTCCGAAAGCGACGCGCCGTCGACGATGCGCGCGAGCATTTCCTGCACGAGGTCGCGCAAGGCGGGGCTTGCGCTTTGGGCCGAAAGAATGCGCAGGCTCTGGTCGAGCGGCACGTCGGCGATTTCGAGAGTGGCGAATTCCCGCGTGAAAGAGGCGATTTGCGCCGCGCTCGGCGTTCGCCGTCTCCACGAGAGCCGGGCGAATAGCCCCTGCGCCGCCGCGCCGGTGGCGCGCGTTTCGAAGGGCGTGAGGCCGCGCCGAAACAGCATCTCCTCGGCCTCGTCGCTCGATTTCGCCTCGATCTCTCCTTCGAGTAGATCGCCTGCGGCGCTATAGGCTCGATATTTGAACGTCGGCATCGGCGTTATCAATCCATCCGCGTGACGCGGGCGACTTCCTCTACGCTGGTCTCGCCACGCCAGGCCTTGGCCATGCCGCATTGATACATCGTCGTCATGCCGTTTCCGCGCGCCGCCGCCTCCAGGGCCGCGTCGGTCGCGTTCTCGCAGACGAGACGCTGCATGCGCTCGTTCATGATGAGAAGCTCGGCGATCGTCGAGCGCCCCGAATAGCCGAGATTACGGCAATGTGGACAGCCTTTGGGCGAGGACAGGCGCTCGGGCTCGGTGGCGAAGACCTCCGCCGCGAGCTGCGCGCGCCAGCGGTCGCGCGTTTCCAGCGGCGCCGCGCAATGCGGGCAGAGCCGCCGCACGAGCCGCTGCGCCAGGACAGCTTTCACGGTGGAGGCGATGAGGTAATTTTCGACGCCCATGTCGATGAGGCGCGTGATCGAGGCGGCGGCGCTGTTCGTATGGAGCGTCGAGAAGACGAGATGGCCCGTGAGCGAGGCCTGTATGGCGATGCGCGCGGTTTCCGCGTCGCGAATTTCGCCGATCATGATGATGTCTGGGTCCTGGCGGAGAATCGCGCGCAGGGTATTGGGAAAATCGAGCCCGATCGCGGGCTGCACCTGCACCTGATTGACGCCGGCGAGTTGATATTCGATGGGGTCCTCGACGGTGAAAACCTTCACGTCCGGCATCGTCAGTTCTTTTAGCGCCGTATAGAGGGTCGTCGTCTTGCCGCTGCCGGTCGGGCCCGTCACAAGGACGATGCCATTGGGGTTGCGCATAGCCTGGCGCAGTTGCGTCGTCGTTCGCGGCTCGAAGCCCAGCTTGTCGAAGTCGAGCGCGACCTGGCTGCGGTCGAGAATGCGCAGCACGATGCTTTCGCCATGCGCCGTCGGCAGCGTCGAGACGCGAAAGTCGATGTCGACACCGCGTATCGCCAGCTTGATGCGTCCGTCCTGTGGCAGCCGGCGCTCGGCGATGTCGAGACGGGCCATGATCTTGATGCGCGAGGCGATGGCGGCCTTGAGGCCCGGCGGTAGCGTTTCCGCGTTGCGCAAGGCGCCGTCGATCCGATAGCGCACCTGCACGGCTTCCAGCGAAGGCTCGATGTGAATGTCGGAGGCGCGCGCCTCGATCGCTTCGGCGACGATCAGATTGACGCGGCGCACCACCGGCGCCTCATTGGCGATGTCGCGAAGGCGCTGCAGGTCGAATTCGCTCGCCTCATGCGCGCGCTGGTCGTTGTCGACCAGGGACACGCCATCCTGGCGCCCGCCGTAAAGCGTCGACCAAGCCTTCTGGAACTGCGCCGGCGTCGCGAGCCGAAGCTCGATCTCGAGGCCTGTCGCATAGGCGAGGGCGTCGACCGGTTCGAGATCGAGCGGGTCCGTCACGGCGAGCGTCAGCCGGCCGCATTGCGCCCCAAGAGGAAGAAGTCCATTGGCGCGGATGAATTTTTCCGGGATGACGTCGCTGAGCGGAGGCTCCAGCGGCAGATCGCCCGCTTCGAGCGGCGGGATGCGCAGGAATTTGCCGAGATGCGCCCAAAGGTCGGACTCCGCCACGAGACCGAGCTTGGTGAGAACGCGATCGAAACGCTCGCCGCTTTGGCGCGCCGCGCGTTGCGAACGCTGCAGGGCGAGTTCGTCTATCGCCTTTTCGCTCAGCAGGAACTCGCTGAACGCCTCGGCGAAATGCGGACTGTTCGCCTCCACGCGACGCGGCCCCGAGCCGCCGTCCGGGTCCTGTTCGACGTGCCGGGGCAGCGTGTCCATGATCAACCTTTCGCTCAAAGCTTCGGACCGGCGCATCTTCTCGCCAAACTAGCGACGCCCCCACAATACGCCCTTCCTCCGATCGGCGCATGTCCACGAAGTCGATCGGCCCGCGTGGGCTCTGACGGCTCGGACGCGGGAAAGACATATTTAAGGATAAGTTTACGTATGTTAGGGTTCCTGTCGAGCGCTCTGTAGATGTCGAATATTCCCGCGTCTCCAATTACTTGTCGCGATCGGACGGCCGCCGTCCGTCTATCGCCCGCCATCTCCATTGCCTGCCTCCTCTCCTTTTTCGAGGCCGAGGCGGCCTCCGCAGCGCTAGCGGGCAAGGCCTTTTTTTTCGCCTCTCGGGAAGCCTGCGTCGCTTCGCAAGCCTTCACCAGGCAAGAATGCGCCAGCGCCTTCGCCAATGCGCGCGAACAACTCCTCGATCTTGCGCCGCGCTTTTCGTCGGGCGGCGAGTGCCGGCTGCGCTTCCAGCTTTGCGAAATTAGCGGCGCGGGTCCGCTGGAGGAGGAGGCGGTGGCCTATGCGGAAGCGGAGGAGCCGGTCGCCTATACGCCCGTCGCGATTGGTGTGGAAATGGCGGCGACGATGAATGGCGTGGAGGCCGCGCCAACGCTGGCGATTGACGGGCCGGCGAAGCTTTTTCCAAGATTTCCGGTGTCGCAAATCTATGAGCGGCGGGAGGAAGCCGATCGCTATGGCGCGATTTTGCCCGCCGATCGCTTCCAACCCTTTCCAAAGCGCAAGCCCATGGACGTAAGGCAGATTTTCCGTCCCTTCGCGCTTGGCGCCCTCGACGAGGGGGGAGAGAGGCCGGTATCGCAAGAAACGCCGCAGGAGCGGCGCGAGCGATTGAGAAACGCGCCCTTCGTCGAATAAAGCTTCGTTCGTGGAATAAGTGAGCGCGGAAATAGGCCCGCCAAAAAAAACGGCCGGCCGTTGGTTCCGCCCCAACTGCCGGCCTTTTCTCTTGGACCTACACGCCGCTCTTTTCAGGACGGCGTCCCGACGGTGCCCGCCTCACGGAGGATTACCGATCGGGACCGGCGTGCTGATCGTGTATTGGGGCGGAACATTCCCGACGCTTGCTTTCGCCACTTCGTTGATTTGGGCGCACCAAGCGGCAGTGTCCGGAGGACTGACGGAACAATCTATGACGGTTTTGTCGAACACCACGGGCGCCTTTGGGGTAAAGTTGGGCCACACATGAATTGGGAACACTGGCGCGCTCGTGTCATATTTCAATATTTTGAACCTGTATATTTTACCCTTCTCATCCTCTGCGGAGATGATGCACCCTTGGGGCTGTTGAGGCAGCAATCGCGCGTCAACGCCGATCCCATCCGGGTTGGCTTTATTCACGAACTCCCAGTCTGGCGTGGGCTTGCAGAGGCCAAACTTCTTCCAACGGACGACGGGCGGTTGAGGAGGAACCTTCAGCCCCCCAAATGTCACGGTGAAAAGATACCACTGCGCGGGCAGCGGCGGCTTAGGCGGAATCTTATTTTGATTTGGTAAGCCATTGCCCCCGCCGATGGTAAAGACGAGCCCATCTCCAGGAAAATGTTGGAAACTCTGCAAATCGTCGATGGAATAGGCATAGGCCGACGCATCGAGAAAATTCGGCTGAGGGCCATGGATGAATTCGACATATTTGTTGAACTGCCGCCCTTCGATCGGCTTTAGCACGGGGTTTCCTTTGAAATTCATGAAGTCATATTGGAGCTCCTGATAGTTTATTACCGCGAAACCCCTCAGCGCCGGCGGGTTTTCAACGGCCGGCAAGTCCGGCACCTGGGCCGTTCCGCAGTTCGGTCCCACTCGGAAAGGCACCCAGCCGTGCACGAACTGCAAATACGCTTCGAGCGACGGCAACTGGCGGCCTCTCGCCGTGCGAACCGGCAGTAGATAGGGCGTGGCTTGCGGCGTGCATTTCGTCAAATACAGGCTGTAGTTGACGTCAAAAGACGTCACAATGGCGTTGTACCAATCGAGGAGCGGGCACAGCGCTGCATTAGGCTTTTCCGCGCATTTTTCCCAGTTCACCAAAACATTGCGGAAAGTAAGGGGCAATGTCCGCCAGCTTTCAGGAGGCTTGAAACTGTAAGGAGTGGGAAGCGGAACGATCTCAGGCGCCAACTTGTCTTGGTCGACAAACATGCCTGGAGACGCATAGAAGGCCAAGGCGGCGAATGTCGAGGGCACTCTGATGCCGGCATTCGGGTATTTTCTGGGGCTGTTCAGGTTTTTTGGATCTTGCTGGGGGTTATTGTAGATAGGCCATTTGAGCAAGCTGGGGTCGTATTGCTTGGTCGTTTGGTTGATCGGCGGGTTTCCGTTCGCGTCCGTTCCGGCGAAATTCTGCATGGCCTTCCGGAAGTCCAACACATTAAGCGTCGTCCCCATATAGCCCGCGTCGGCCGGGCCGTTGATCGGCGCCATGGCGATGGGCAGATACACCTGATCGACGTTCGACACATTATAGTTCACGCCCAGGTTCCGAAGCGTTCCGCCTACCGTCGGCTTATCGACGGACGCCAACGTATATTCATTGAGCTGGTAGGGGATGTGCTTGCCAAGCGAGTTGTCGATCGTTTTGGCCGGCTGTCCCCCAACATTTACCGGACCGGCCCTATAGGCCGCCAACTCCGTGGCGACGCAGACGTTGGTGAATTGGTCGGATGGCCTTTTGGGGGTGCACGACGGTCGAGGCCCGTCGCTCAGATAAGCGAGTTTGATGTCGGAATTGGGCACCCGACTATTTACAATGCTGACGCTCGCCTGAAAGCTCTCGTTCAGAGCTTTCTGATCGTCCAATATATATATTCTTCCCGCATTCCACCAATCGACGAATTCGTCGAGTTTCACATTCTTATCTCGATTGATATGCGCCCACCAGGGGATGAGAACCGACACCGTCGCCCCTGCAGCAACGCCGGTCGTTGGATTGACATATAGATAGTAGTCGTTCCGCACGGGAAAGCAGAGGGCGGGCCATGTCTTTTTCTTGTTCGGGTCAGGCACTCCAGTCACCCAGGAGGTGTATTCGAGCGCCCTCTGCAGCCAGGGATCTCCCAACTGAGGATTTGTCCCCGTTCCGTCGCAGGGTCCCCCCCATTTGTCGCCGTTAAGAGGTTTGCTGAGCGCTGGCTGTGTTATTATGGAAGCTTGAATGACGACCCAGATTTTCTTGTTGGTATTGTTGACGACGCGGATTTCCTTAAAGCACCCCGCTTCCGGGCTGCCGCCTTCGCATTTTGGCGGGAGCACGCCCTCCGCCTCCGCCGTGTGGATTGCGGAGGCCGCCATCAGAAACGTCGCGCCTATCACGCTCGCATAGAAAAAGACGAGTTTTCGTCCTGCAACATGTTTTGTTTGGCTGTTCATTTTGACTAGCCCCCATCTTCCCATTCGTCGGGTTCAAAGCGCCGCGCGCTTGGCGCGCGGCGGAACATTTCCCGGCCCCCGTTGCTGCCATTTTCTCGTTCGCCCGCGCTTTCCGCGGCCAGCCTCTCGGATACCCTAAAATTTCGCTATGATCGGGGCTTCTCCCCAGCTGAAGTGATAATTGACGCCGGCGCGCGCAATGACGCCGTCATATCTCACTCGCGTCGTCGGGCTGTTGGCGAAGAGGAGCGCGCCCGCGAAGCCGCCGCCATTGGTGCCGTCGGGGTCCATGGCGCCCACCGGGCTCGAAGCGAAGGTCGCCGAGCCGAGGTCGTAATAGAGCGCCTCCGCCTTCAGCGTCCAGTTCGGCGTGAACGCCCATTCCAGGCCGCCGCCGGCCGTCCAGCCGACCCTTATGTCGGAATAGCGGCCGGCGCCGCCGAGAGTCGGATAGATGGTCGTCAGATTATCGTCGACGAAACCCAGCGAGTGAATGGCGGTGGCGCGGACTCCGCCATAGGCTAAGCCGCCGGTTCCATACGCGAGCAAGGTCGGCATGACGAGATAGCCGAGACGGCCGCGCGCCGTGCCGATCCAGTCGACGGCTGCGACGACGACATTCGCGCCGATGGCCGTATCATTGGCGGCGAAGAGATCCGGCCCGAATTGCGCAAACCCGACGCTGCCGGCCGATCCGCGGATCGCCGAGCCCTGGATGTCGGTTTCGAATCCCGCGACGAAGGCAGGGCTCCATCGATAATTGAAGCCAATCTGCCCGCCGCCGACGTAACCGGATTGATTGACGCTTGTGACGCCCGAATTGGCCAGGGCGGTGAAGCCCAGGGGCGTTCCCCACGCCGTCGCGATGTTGTCGAGAACAGGGGCGGCGCCGGTCGTAACATTCGTAGTCGCACCCCAGCCATAGCCGGCGTTAAGGCCCGCGTAAAAGTCGGTCCAGCTCGGCGGCGGCACGGGCGCGGCGGCGGGGGTCTCGGCGCCCCAATTCAAGTGATAGTTGAGGCCGGCGCGCGCGATGACGCCGTCAAATCGCACCCGCGTCGTCGGGATGTTGGCGAAGATTATATCGCTGCCGTTGGAGAACAGTGCCCCTACGGGGCTCGACGCGAAGCTCGCGGAGCCGAGATCGTAATAGAGCGCCTCGGCCTTCACGCTCCAATTGGGCATGAACATCCATTCCAGGCCGCCGCCAGCCGTCCAGCCGACTCTTATGTCGGAATAGCGGCCGACGCCGCCAACGGTCGGACTGATCGACGGAACGTCGTCCGAGTAGCCGAGGGAGTGGGCGGCGGTCGCGCGGGCACCGCCATAGGCGAGACCGCCGGTTCCATAGGCGAGCAAGGTCGGCGTCACAAGATAGCCGACACGGCCGCGAACCGTGCCGAGCCAGTCGACGCCCGCGATAATGGTGCTCGAGCCAACGGCTGTGTCGATGAAGCCTGAAAGATCGGGCCCGAACTGCGCAACGCCGGAGTGGCCGCCACTTCCGCCGATGGCGGAGCCCTGAATGTCGGCCTCAAGTCCGACGACGAAGGCTGGACTCCATTGATAATTATAGCCGATCTGACCGCCGCCGATGAAACCGGATTGATTGACGCTCGCGACGCCCGAGTGGGCCGCGGCGAAGAAACCCAGAGGCGTTCCCCAGCCGGGGTTGTTCGCGATGTTGTCTATGAGGGGGAAAGCGCCCGTCGTGGCGCTGGTCGTCGTTCCCCAGCCATAGCCGGAGTTGAGGCCGGCATAAAAGCCGGTCCAGAGCGGCGGCGGGGGGATGTAGAGGGGAGGTGCTTTTCGTGAGGGCAAATCCGCGGCGATGGCCGGGCCGCCGATGAGAGCCGCCGTGATCAATAAGGTCACGCGAAATTTTACGCTCATTGGTCGGCCCTCTCGCTATCCGCAGCGGAAAATATTTTCGTGGGCCGAATGTTGTAATTTTTCTCCTGTTACGATCAACGTCGCCCTGCCCATTTGCCGCCACATCTGCCTCTTTTTTCGCAGCCGTGGCAAAATGGATACAGTCGCGGCCATGCCGCCTTTATTTGGCGCAAGCCATTACTCAGGCTAGCTTTAGAAAAAGCCGCATTGGAGCAAGAAAAGCGGGACGGCGTTGGGTTGAAGAAAGGTCCGCCATCGCCGCCGAAAAGACTAGCTCAAGCGCCGCATGCGACAACAAGGCGCCGTCTTATCACGTCAAATCGAATGAACGCTCGATAAGACCGGCTCATTGTCAGGTAGAAGCCCGGCGGCTATCGTTCCGCGTCTCCTCTCATCAGCGCCGGGCTCAGCGTCCGGCAGCTCAAATGACGCGCCGAGGTCTACTCTCTTGTCGACGGAGTTCAGGACGCGAGATGCGCTCGAAGGCTCACTGAAGCGTGCGGCCGGCCGATTCATGTCTTGGCACCGAAAAGAATTCTTTTCATTTTTTTCTCCCAAGACTGTCGCCTGGCTCACGGACCGCGACAATCGGCAGTTGATCCTCAGAGCGGGCAGCGGTGATCTCTGGTGCCTCGACGGGCGCGGCGCGCCGCTCTGGCGTCTCTCTACCGACGAAATCGCCGCCTCGACGCTTGAAGAGGCGCTCGGGCATCGGGGCGTTGCGCGCGATGCGACGAGGATCGGGCTGGAGCTCGACGCAAGCGGCTTTTTGGTGCGCCGGTTCGACATACCCGCGGTCGCTTTGGGCAATCTTGCGAAATTGCTGGCCATCGACATCGAACGCAAGACGCCATTTCGGTTGGAGGAGGTCGTCTATGGCCACACGATCGCGAAAAATTCCTCCGCACTCGACAAATTAAGCGTCACGCTATGGATCTTGCGCCGCGATTTCGTCGTCGGCGCAATCGAGAACGCCGGGATTGCCCTGTCCGATATCTCCTTCATCCGCCCATCCGGATTGCGCGGGTCCGAAGAAGTGCCCTTGATCGAGCTCGAACGCCCGCAGCCGGCCTCGGACAGATTTCGTATCGCCGCGATCGGATTTTGCGCCGCGACTTTCCTTTTGGCGGCGATCGGCGTCGGGGCGACGCTGTGGCGCCAATCCGCCTTGATCGGGGAACTCAACGCCAAAATCGAGGAAATGTCGGCGCGCGCGGCGCGCGTGCGTCGGGCCGTGGACCTCGCCTCCTCCGAAAGTCGCCTTCTCTCCGTGCTCCGCGAAGCGCGGCGCGGCAGTCCCCCCTTCGGCGATCTTTGGGAAGAGGCGGCGCGCATTCTTCCTGATGGAGCCTTTGTCACCACTTTTGCGCTCACCGAGCCCAAGCGCAATGAAAAGGCGCTCGAAATCGAAGGTTTTGCGGATTCGGCCGTGGGCCTTCCGGCGCTTTTCAACAAGTCGCCGCTTTTTGCGGACGCCGGATTGACGGCGCCGATCACGCCAGACTCGTTTGAAAAGCGGGAAAGATTTTCGCTGGAGGCGAAGATCAAAGAGCGGAAGGGGACGACGTCCCGATGAACTGGAAGGCTATTCGTCGCCTTTCCGCCGTTCGGCGGGGGATTTTCGTCAGCGTTAATCTGCTCGTCCTTGCGCTTTTCTATCTGATTTTTATCGAGCCCGTACGAAGCTTCGTCGCGGAAGGCGCCGAGGCGATCGCGGAGCGCCGGCAAACGCTTGCGCGCTATGAGGCGGTCGTTTCACATGAGGAGCAGATTCAAGATTACGCGCGGCAGGTAGCCGACATCAACGCAGGCGGCGAACTCATCGAAGGGGACAGCGAGGGCGTCATCAACGCTAATTTACAAGCCCGGCTAAAGTTGATGGCGGAAGCCGCTCGGGTGACGGTGAAATCCATCCAGATGCTGCCGGAAAAGGAATTCCGCGGGGTGACGCTTGTCGGCGCGCGGATAGAGGCCTTTGGAAGTTACGAAAACGTCCACGAATTGGCACGCGCGATCGAAAGCGAGCCGCCTCTGCTGATCGTCACGGCGGCCGCCTTGCGCATCCTGGACCCCCTCGGGGGGGCGGGGCCGAATCAAGCTGAGCAGAACATTGACGTCGAGTTCGACGTATTCGGCGGCGCGTCGCAAAAGGGTCGCCGATGACGCCGCACATCATACAAAAGCTCGTCGCGGATATGGTCGGCCAGACCGCGCGGCTCGCCACGCTGCTGAAGCAGGCGCGACTGTCGCCTTTGTCGGCGATGATCCTGGCTTTTCTCCTGGCTACGACCTTGATGGGGGGACTATTCGCCCTCTCCGCGATTTTCGGGTCGAATGGTTTGGATAGCGAGGTCGTGGCGCCCGACTGGAAGCCGCCGACGCTGGCGATTGGCGAATTGGATCCCCCCAAGCCCGCGAGCGCGGATGTGGAAGCGCTGTCCCGGCCAATTTTTTCGAGGAGCCGGCGACCCTCGCCGAAAAGCGCCAACCTTCAAGTCGATTCGGACATTTCGCCCAACGCAATTGCGCCGGGAGGCCTGACGGTGAGCGCCATCGTCGAGAACAAGGAGATGCATCAGGCTTATGTCGTTTCTTCGGATGCGCCGGAAGGAACCTGGAGAAAGGTCGGCGACACGGTAGATTCATGGACGATCTCTCGGATCGATCGCCATGAAGTCATCCTAAAGAGCGGCCAACAGACGACGAGCATAAAGCTCTATCCCGATCCGCCACCGATCGACAACGATGGAACCGGTCCCTAAAGCCCCTCCCACGTTCGCTCCTCCGGCCTCTGAGCGAGCACGTGGTTGTGCGGATCGATATTGCAACAGGCCGAAGACTGCGATGGGTCGGCGACCGGAAGACGCTTACGATTGGGCGCTTGGATTGCGAGAAGTCGAGAAGGGGTTGCGGATACGTTCGAGGCAGAGTTGGAGACCTCCAGTAACCTCTAGCAAATCAGGGCTGAGTTGATTCATTGGGCCATGTCGCATGGGATGGCGGACATGACGAGAGAGCCGCCAGGTTTCTTTGACGTCGACGAATTGCTGTAGGAGTGCCTGCCAAGGGCGATGATCTGGAGCGCTTGAACGCGCTGGTTGATTTTGAACTATTTCGCGCAGCATTGGAGACGGTGGTTCCGCGTGCCGACCGCTCCAAGGGCGGGCGGCCAACGACGAATCCGCGCTCCATTCTAATGACGCCGCCAGCTTTCGATAACGATCCGCGCTTCCTTGAGCGAGTAGATCTCGCCTTTCAGCAGTTCGTCGCGAAGCTTCGAGTTGAAACTCTCGCAACAGCCATTCTCCCATGGACTGCCCGGCTCAATGTAAGCGGTCCTGGCGCCGACAGCGGTCATCCGATCCTGCACGGCCTTGGCGATAAACTCCGGGCCATTGTCCGATTGCACATAGCCGCGAAACGCCGCGCAGAATGAACAGATCGGACAGCAGGTCGACGACGTCCGTCGAGTTGCGCTTGCGATTGATCCTGATGGCCAGGCATTCACGCGTAAACTCCTCGAACATGCGATATTTGCGTCCATCGTGCGTTCGATCTTCAACGAAGTCGTAGGACCAAACATGGTTCGGATGTTCCGGTCGTAACCGTGCATGATCCGTCGTTCAGCCACGGTCGCTTTCGCTTGGGCTGCTTTGCTGGGACCTTCAGCCCCTCCCGCCGCCAGATCCGCTCGACGCTCTTGAGGTTCACCGCCCAGCCGGCGTCGTGCAGCAACACCGCGATGCGCTGATAGCCCTAGCGCCCATATTGGAGGGCGACCGCGATGATGTCGGCGGTCAGAGCCGCTTCGTCGTCTGGCGTTCTGGCGATCTTACGTTGCGTCGAACGATGTTGGCTGAGCACGCGGCAGGCGAAGCGTTCAGACACGCCGAACGCCTCCCTTGCGCGCTCAACGCAGGCGCGACGGCGGGCGGGGCTTAAAAGTTTTTCCCGACGCAGCTTAGCCTGGTCGCTCTTCAGCCTGCCATATTCCTGGCGCCAGCGGTAATACGTCACTTCTGTAACGCCTATCGATCGAATGGCTTCCGCAACAGAATGCCCTTGCGTCGTCAGCACTCCTCGGGCTTGTGCCGTTTCCTGCCCATCTCAAATCCTCCTCAATGGCTTAAAAGCCATACTTCACGGAGGATCAGCCTTTCAGGGGCAGACAGGGATTGAGATCCGGCGACGGAGGCTAAAGCGCTCCGGTTCTCGGAATGACTTCGATCAGGATCGGATTGGGAAAGGCGCATTGAGGATTGGGCAGATTGACGTTGCTCGGAATCGGGCACACGCCCGAGCCGTCCCACATGGGCCAGAAGAACGCCTGATAGCATCCGTACGATGTGCCATTCGGCTGAACGCCGACGCAATTGTTATTCAAATAGGGAACGTTTGGCGTCAGGGACCTGTAGCCGCAATCGTCGGGATAGTTTCGATCTCCCAGAGTCGGGTTGCCACGGCACCTCAGCGTCGGCATGTGCGGACAGGAAATTTGGACGGCGTTGGAGTAATTGGCCCTCGCCGGAAAGGCGCCCTTGCAGAAATTTTCGGGATTGGGGCTTGTCGGACAGGCGTAACTGTCGTCGGTCGGCAATGGCAAGCCTCTGGTGTTGGGCGTGCGGGAAAGCCATTGCTCGTTTGTGCAGGTTCCCTGAAGGCTGATGTCGGGAAAGAGCCCTCGGTTGGCCCAGGGCGAAAGCTCGATCAGCGTCGTGACGTTGTCGGCGCAGTTCCCGAGAATTCCGGCGACCGTCGGCTTGAAGCAGGCGATCGCTGAAGCGTAATTCGTCCAGTCGAAATTCTTGGACAGGCAGGACTGGCCGGGGATCAGTTTGAGATATTGGTTGTTGTTTGTCGGGCAGGTCCATGCGCCGCCGGACAGATCGCCTTTGTTGACGCCGCTGATCGGGCGCTGGATCGTCGCATAATAGGTTACATTAGTGGAGTTTTTGAAAATGACCCAATTGACGTTGGCCGCCTCGGCGAGCCCGGCCGTGCCGAAAGACGCCGTCAGTAGAACGGATATTGCGAGACAGGCTGCTGCTACGCGGGTCATTACCGAATCCCTTTACCGCCGAACTTTTTCGAGTTTGAGTTGCTTCAATCAATCTCGTCAATCTCTATTGCGCTCCGCTGCGAATGTTTCACCTAAGGTTTCCGTTCGTTTGCATTTTCGGAACGCTTCGACAGGGCCGGCGCTTTTATGGAGATTTCTCTGCTCCCCGCCGGTTTGGCGGCGACGTGTGGCAGTCAGACTGGAAATCTTCAGATGACCTCCCGATTCAGACACGAGAATGTCCTCATCTGGCGTTTTCTACAAGACCGTTCGGCTACGGGGAACACTAGGCGGAAGTGGGGAAGCGGCGAGCAATGGCGCGAGTGCGCCAAAGTATGCAAGCGATTGGACAAAGCGCGAATTTAGCCTCACCCCCTCGTTCACCTGATCTGCCCCCGCTTTGTAGTCGACTCGTAATGTTAGTCGCTAGGCCCATTTCTGGAGCATTCCCCGAGTGATCTGAATCATGTTTGTTTTTTGGGATTCCCATCTGGCTGGGAATGCGGGAGTTTGAGTGTCGCTCTGATTTGGGAGGCGCAGAATGTCTTGCGGCTATTCCATTGATCTGCGTGAGCATGCGATTGCGTTGGTCGAGGGCGGAATGTCGCGACGGGCTGCGGCCCGGCAATTGATCATTTCGCCTTCGTCCTCGATCAAGTGGTTTCAGCGGTTTGCAGCAACCGGCAGTTTCGCGGAAAAGCCGGGCAAGAAGGCGCCCGCCGCCCCGCTGGACGCGCATGCGGACTGGTTGTTGGTTTTGATCGCCGGTGCCGGCTCTTCGGTATGCAGGCGTTCGTTGAAGTTGCGGTCGAATCGTTCCGGCTCTTCCGGCGGCGGCATCTCCATGAGGAGCGGGCGAACTGCTCGTTTTCTTGATTGCTGCTCGCGATTGCGGCGTGCCTCATCGGCGATCCCGCTCGGCGTCCGTCAACGAGGCGAATTCACTCATTGCACGCCTCATCATGGGATCGCGTCGTTGAGTTCGGGCTCGACGGACGGGCGAGAGGATGCGGTCCAGCGTGCGCATATGGGCTGCGTCTGTTTCTTGGCCTCCAGCTTGCGGCACGCCATGCGCGAGAGGAAGGACGGCGATATCCGCGTTGCATGAAATCGAATTCGATGCCTTGTTGGGAGTTAGCGAAGAGTACGCACCTGAAGATCTTGGAGAAATTGCAGCGCCCGAGCGTGAACTCCATCGAGTACATGAACGTTCTTTGTTGGTCAGGTCATAGATTTGGTGAGCGCTTTCATAGACCGTGCTCAACGAGTTCCAGCGAGTGGCCTCCCGCAAAAGGTGATCATTCGCTCCAGGAGCTGCAGGCCGATCAGTTTTGGTCCGCGACAATAACGAGCGGCGTCGCATCCAAACGGGTGCCGTCTGTCAGATCGAGTTTCGGCTAGTCCAAAGTTTTCGATCTCAGTGCACGCAGGCTCGCTCTAACTGCAGTTTAGCGCTTCACATTTCGGCCTTGAAGGGTACCGGGGCAGGCGCCATAGTCATAACGTGACGGCGCAAAATCGAGCAGCCGGGCATTGCGCCCGCGGAGGGAGCTGGCGTCCTCCCCGTCACAATTCTTAACATTTATGGTTCAGGCGCACGACCTGAAGGAGTGGGGTGGTGCAGACGAATCGCAGCGCGTCCCATGGCCCGCTCGCCCGGACCCGTAAACACTTCAAGTTTCCAGTTAAACGGTGTAACGGTCGGCTGCGGGGCTGACGCATGGTAGTGAATACTCCAGGGTTTAAGCACTCTCGCGGAGTTTCGCGCTGAATTTCTCGCAATAATCATTCTCTCAAGGACTGCGCTGACCGATATAAAGCGCACGCGTCCCAAGGGAAGACAGAATGCGCACATGAGCGACATCTACGAAGACCTGCTTAACCGCCATCGCTGGGTTCGCGTTATGGCCGACTATTCTTGCGATGGGGTGTAGGACATCGAGGGAAATTCCTGTGGGGCCGAGGATTTGCCAATCTCACCCGCGCTCATCGAGCGCCTTCGCCGCTGGCAGGCGCACTACGAGGCGATCGAGGATGCGGTCGAACAAGTAGGCCGGCCCTACCGAGAAAGCGACTGGACGAATTTTTCCGCCGAAGGCCTCGCCATTGCTCGCGCCGTCAAGGCCGAATTACCCGGCTGGACGGTGTTCTACTTCGATGAGGCCCGCGCGTGCGTCGTTCCCTTGGACGGGAAGCGCCGGCTACGGAGCACCGTTGAATACGAAATTCTGCTCGACGAATCTTGCGACTAAGAAAACATTCTGCCCTCGGAGAGCGCCAAAAGAATGTCGCCGCTCTCTGAAAAAATTCGTCACACTGTGGCGCCGCTTACGTTCAATAATACCAAAGGCTATTGGGACTGACCGATGTGCGCCCAATCGCGCATTCCAATTGATGTGATCGTCTGCGATTGGGCAATGAGCTTTCGCCAAGCCTCACATGCAGCGTCGATGATGTCGTCGTAGGTTTCGAAGAAGCGACTTGATAGCCAATTGGCGCGCAGATATTGCCAGATGTTCTCGACCGAGTTCAGCTCCGGGGAGCGCGATGGCAGGAAGATCGGCGTGATGTTTTTCGGGATGTTGAGCTTTGCCGTCGTGTGCCAGCCGGCGCGATCGAGCAGCAGAACGGCCTGGGTGCCCTTGGCGACATGACGCGAGATTTCATTGAGATGAAGCTGCATGGCGAAGGTGTCGGTGAAAGGCAGCGCCAGCGCCGCGCCCTTGCCGCGCGCCGGACAGATTGCGCCGAAGAGATAGGCGTTTTCATAGCGCTGATCGGCAGGCTGGCACGGCCGCGATCCGCGTCTTGCCCATTGCCGCACAAGACCGTTCTTCTGGCCGATGCGCGCTTCGTCTTGGAACCAGATTTCGATCGGCGCGCTCGGCGTCAGGCCGGCCAGATGCGCGTTCAAAGCGCGTGGGAAGTTTTTTTGAACGCCTCGATGATCTCCGCATCCTGACCAGGATGACGCGGACGCGCGCTCATATGCGAGAAGCCAAGCTGCTTGAGTAGCGTTCCGACATAACGCTCATGATAGTCGACGCCGAAACGCCGCTTGATGACGTGCTTGAGATCGACGCGCCGCCACCGAACGACGCCGTCGGCTTCCCTGTCGGGGCCTGTCTCGATAAGCGTTGCAAGCTCGGCCTTCTGGCAAGGCGACAGGCGCGGCTTGGCCCGCTCGACCAAGCGTCCAACAGCCCGTCGGGTCCAGATTTGTTGAAACGATGCACCCAATCTCGCAGGGTCTGGCGGTCCATGCCGCCGATCCTTGCGGCATCGGCGCGGTTCATTCCATCGAGGACAGCCGCCAGTGACAACAGACGTCGGCTTTGATTGGCGTCCTTCGCTCTCTTGGCCAGACGACGAAGCTCGTCCGCCGAAAAATCCCTCCGTAAGTTCACCGATGCTGGCATGGCGCGAATCCCCCACGCGCCAATGAATCATCCCGCGATGAAATGCGGAATCCCCTATGAGTCAGAAATCACAGCCTTTGGTATAATATCATGACGGCGCGAACCTATCCGATCTCCAGAGAAACGGAATCTCTTCAATTTTCTTCAGCCTCATTGGCACCCTTGAACCCTTCGACGATCGCAAGGGCCATTTCGAGCGCGGGGAATATTTTGCCGCGCGGGACATAAAGGCCGGCGGCGCTCCATGCTACGCAGGTTGATCTAAGCCCGCATTCGCCAGATGACCCACAATTTGTTTGTACGAACTCGACGATTAATGCATAATTTTGGCGGCCATGGCGAACCCGAAGGGTGAATCGAATGGCTAGGCGCTCAGACTCGATTTCGACCGACGGTTGATGCTTTAGTTTCGCGGTTCGGTCATGACCTCCGACGCCGGGTTGCTCCCCTATCGCGAACCCGACGATACGCTCGGCCTGACCGCGATGGCGGACGATTTTCTTGCGGATTCTCGCACCGGCAAGGACGGCCGGCATGCTCTCGTCGGGATGTTAAGGCAGTCAGTCTTCGGGCGACTTGCCGGCTATGAAGATGTGAATGATGCCGAACGCCTGCGCCATGATCCTGCGATGCGCTGGATCGTCGGCGGCAAAGCTGCGGGGGGGATGTGCTGCATCGGCGAGCCAAATGAGCAGCTTCGAGACACGCTTGCTCACCGTCGAAAAGAATCTGATGGCGCTCCCCGATCTTTCCGGCCAGTGGATCGACCGCGTGCATTCCCGGCGTCCGCCGAGGGGCGTCGTGCTCGACATGGATTCAAGCGTCAGTCCCACCCATGGCGAACAGGAAAACAGCGCCAGGAACGGGCACTATGCCTGCACCTGCTATCATCCTTTGTTCCTGTTAGTTCAGTTTGGCGATCT
Source organism: Methylocystis sp. (assembly GCA_036560365.1). Lineage (GTDB taxonomy): Bacteria > Pseudomonadota > Alphaproteobacteria > Rhizobiales > Beijerinckiaceae > Methylocystis. The sequence goes on along the minus strand of DATBRI010000179.1, from coordinate 10,881 downwards.
GGAAAGATGCGCCCTGCGACCCGGCAATGTTCACAGCGCTGACGGTTGGGATAGCGTGCTGAAGCCAGTTGTGGCGCGGTATCGCGGCAAAGTCTCGCGCCTCTATTTCCGCGCTGACGCGGTCTTCGCCAATCCCACTGTCTACGAATACCTCGAAGCCGAGGGGATCAAATATGTGATCCGTCTGCCCGCCAACCGCGTCCTGCAAGAAAGGATCGGCCATCTATTGACGCGCCCCGTGGGGCGACCGCCGAACGAAGTGCGGCGTTCCTATGCAAACTTCACCTATCAGGCCGTAACTGGTCGAATCCGCGCCGGATCGTCGTCAAAGTCGGGTGGCATCCAGGCGAACTCTATCCGCGCGTCGGCTTCATCGTGACGAATTTGACGCGGTTCCCGGAGAATGTCGTCGCCTTCTACAACACGCGCGGCACATGCGAGTTTGGATCAAGGAGGGCAAAGGCGCGATCAAATGGACGCGACTGTCGTGCCGGTAATTTCCTGCGCACGCTGGCGACACCCGAGACGATCAAAGGCTGGTCGATGACGACTCTCAAGGAAACTCATCGAGATCGGCGCGAAAGGCGTCAGCCACGGGCGCTACGTCGCGTTTCAACTGGCGGAGGTCGCCGTTCCGAAAAATCTCTTCGCCGACATCCTGCACATGATCGCGGGACTTCGGCCGCCGCCGATCGCATCAACGGCGTCGCGCGTTTGGCTATCTTGGGTCTGATCGAAAACGACGGGAAAGGTGTGTCTCGATGACCGCAAACGCCATATTTTTCGGCGCTCGGCGCGGCATTCGCCTACCCCGAGGCCCATCCACCCGGCGCGTCGGCGCAGCAAGCTTGCCAAAACCCGTTAGTCGGAGCAGATTTACCTCGAAACATCAGCCCATCTGGCGAACGCCAGTTGACCCCAATCTCTACATTTTGAGCTTTCGGAGCGATGCTATGTTCTAGTGGCTTGCAATGGTTTGGGCAGCGCATCCACTATTCGGAATTAATAACATGCCTTTGAACTATTCCTTCTCGAACGTGCGAGACAGGCTGCACCGCCTAGTGAAGCCGAATGCTCCAGCAACGGGACGAATTGATAAAATCGATGCTGACGGCTTCATTTGCGGGTGGGCTTTCGAAATTCGCGGTGTCCGGAGCATGATTTCTGTCGCATATAAAGGACGTGCAATCGGGATATTCTCCGCCAATTTATACCGTCGCGATTTGGAGCTAGCGGGCGTCGGCGATGCGCATCATGCTTTTCGCATCCCAATCCCTGACGATCCCGATCATTTCGATATCGAGGCCCTCGTTATCAGTTTCGTCCATGGGAAGTCACTGGAGCGCGGCGTCCTGTTGCGCCAGTGGGCGGCCGTGGACTTATTGTCAAGTCCTGTGACGCCACATGTCCATTTGGAACTAACGTCTCGTTGCAACTTGCGATGCATTTACTGCGCCGTCAGTCAGCCCGGTTACAAAGGGAGCGATTTTCCACTCGCAAGTCTCGAATATCTGATCGAGCAAGTGAAGGTTCGGGGCACTACATCTATCGCCGTCAACGGTCACGGGGAGACGACTTTTATTCCGGAGTGGTTCAGGGCGACTAATCTCTTTGCGGATGCCGGGTTCAGCTTGGCTTTGACCTCAAATTTTGCGGGCGGTTCGAAGCAGATGAGCTGTCAGCAATGGCGCATATGTCGTTCATTACGGTCAGCCTGGACACACATGATCGAGCATTGCTCAAGAAGCTGCGTCGCAAAGTTGATCTCGAAACCATTCTCGACAATATGGAAAAAATCCGAGAGACGGCGCGAGCCAGCCATCTGCCCGAACCGAAATTCAGTTGGAGCTGCGTCTTGAGCGACGCAGTTGCTCTTCATAGTCTAGAATTCGTAAAGTTCGGGCTCAGTGTCGGCGTCAAGGACTTCATATTCTGTAATCTTGTGGAGTATGGGACGCGACCTGGCGCATATGCAGTGCATAATGTTGTAACTTTAGGGTACGATGAACTCGTCTTGCTCAAGGAGCAGCTTGATCAATCGGAACTTTTGATCCGTGAGGTTGGTGGAACGCTCGTTGTAACCGGCGATTTAGCTGAGATCATTGCGAGCGGAGCGATCAAGGAGCAGTGAAGTTGACGAAAGTCTATGCCTCCGAGCCGACTGAAGATCGCGCGACACGAAACTGCTTGGACCCGTGGTTCTACGCAATGATCACATCAGATGGCGCCGTCAAGCCATGCTGTATACGCGCACCAGTTGGCAATCTCTCTGAGGGGCATTTTGCTGCGATCATGAACGGTTCAGCTATCAAAGAGGTAAGGTGGCGACTAGTGAACGGTGAACTCGACGGCCCTTGCAGCTTTTGTCCTCTTAAACCTTTGATTGGGACGCAGGAATTTCGCTTACGGCTTCGATTCGAATTAGCGGAAGCATCTCATCGAGTCCCGGCTGTTGATCCGAGCCCCGCCGTCTGCGAGTGAGTTATACGGGCTTAGTGAAGCCGAAGCGGCGAATGCTCTCTGCAATTTGCCGGATCTGTCTCCGCGAATGACGCCGCGCGTTGTTTGCATAAGGCTTGAGGGAGGTTACCGGTCGCAATTCGATGGCGGGGGGAGTGGCGTTCATGGTCTGCCTCAATAGCAATTTCGGTGGGACCGGCTTGGCGCTTCGCGCAACGAGCGCCGGTCGAATTATGCAAAGGCTTTCACAGAGAGATTCTGCTCGTCAATATTCTGGAGGCGGATAAGCTTGGGGAGATCGCCTTTAAACAGCCATACATCCATTCCCAGGGATAGAGCTTAAAGAGGAAATCGATCTTGCGCAGGTCTGGATCGACGAATTCCTCACGTCGCACGCCTATTCCACTAATGTCGAGAAGCTTCGCCGCGAGCCCCGCCTCTCGCGCGCATTCGGCGAGATAAGTCGTCGTTCCCGCATCTTCCGCGCTTTTCGACATGCAGCAGAGATGCAGCAAACGGCCCTGCGCAATCTCCCCAAAACGCGCGACAAGCTTCTCGTGCAGCGAGTTGAACTGATCGGCGTTTGGCGGCAACTCGCCCCGCGCGATTTGAGATTGGAGCCAATGCCATTGCACGACGGATGATTCATAAAGGCTTGTCGGCGTGTCGGCGTTGAACTCGAGGAGCTTGGGATCGCTCTTCCCGTCATAGGCGAAATCAAAGCGGCCGTAGAGCGAGGGGTCGCGCCTGATCCAGCTTGCGCGGATCACGTCGAACGCGCATTCCGGAATTTTTAATCGCCGCAGCAGATCGTCCTGTTTGACGACCTCCTCGACGAGAGAAAGGCACAGCGCATTTAGCTCGGCCGTCGTCGCCTCGAGCCTGTCCTCTATCTCCGCCAGCGAAAAGACGTAGCGGGCGCTTTCCTCCCAATAAGGTTCGCCGTCCGCATAGGCGTAGTCGAAGCCTATCTTTTTCGTCTCGGCTTCGAAGTTTGGACGCGGCGACGAGGCCTCGCGCTTCACTAGCCGCCTCCACCGTGCCCGGCGCCGAAGGAGCCAAAGCCGCCGAATCTCGCAGCCCCTTCACCTCCGCCCCCGCCATGACCGAAGGATCCCGAAGAGTCGGAGGAGCAGGCGGTTTCACTGGTCGCGTCCGTCTGAGCGCACCTGTATTGTTCGATCCACTGCACGACGATGAACAGCACAAACGCCACCGCGAGAGGCACGCAAAGCGCGATGTAGAGCGCCAGCCGTTGTTCTTCGTCCGTGGAGCCCGGCGGGGGCCCCGCGAAGCCTTCTGGCGCGTTGGAGATGATCGGCGGCGGTTTGACGCCGCGCTTGCCGGACGCTCCGTCTGCCTCCGTCATCTCACGGGCTCATGCAAGCGGCGCTGAGGATGCCGGCAGAAATCGACACGGCGGCGACCCAGAGCGCGGCGGCGATCGCGTTCTGCTGAATGGCGTGCGACAGACCTGGATGCACAAACCTCGCGAGGCGATAGGCGAGCACTTGGACCGCGAAAGCGACGAAGCCCCAAGCCACGAACTGGAGCGGCGCCTGCGTGTTGTGCATCGCGCCGGCGAGCGCGATGGAAAAGCCGATGAGACTGCCCCCGAGCGCGATCGCGGCTGAGGCGTTGTGCTCGCGAACGATGAGCTGGAACTCGCGATGCGGCGTCAGCCAAACATAGGTGATGCAAAAGGCCACACAAAATGCGATGGCGGCGGCAAAATAGGCTGCAAAAGCAAGCAATCCAGAAAGAAAGTCGTTCAGAGTCGCCCCCGAAAATGGAACCATCCGCCCCGCAGGGCGCAGGCGTCGCTGCGGACAAGCTTTGGCCGGCCAGTCTGCATGCCACTAACTCGCCCCAGCTTTATTGACAAGGCGGCGCGCAGTCGCTTCTGCCAAGCGGCGGTCACTCCACCGGCGGATAATAGGCGGTCCTGAACAGCACGCGCGTCGCGTCCCTCGACTCTCGCAGGACGGTTCCAGCCGGCAGCTCGCGCAGTTCGTCTTCTGAAAAATTCGCCGGCAGTCCGACGGCGACGGCAACCCCCGAATGGATCGCCCGCTGAATAAGCGGCAACGGATTCGGCGAAAAATCCCGCCAGCCGAAGCGCGCCTTTTTGAAATATTCCGGTCCGCCCCAGGGCGGGTCGATGTTCAGCGCATCGAAGGAGAGCTTGGGATAGGCCTCCAAGACGTCGCCGTGGATAAACTCGATGTGCTCTGAGACGCCATAGACGTCAGCGTTACGCTTCGCCATGGAAAGCCTGTCGCGATCGATATCGACGGCGATGACGCGCTTTCCGCATCTGGCGAAGGCGATCGCCGAGCCGCCGATGCCGCAAAAGGCGTCCAATACGGTGTGGCCCTTAAGCAGCTTGGCGACGTCGAGCGCAAACCGCTCCGGCTTGACGGAGAAGAGGCCGATTTCATCGGTTTCGACGCCTTCGTCCCATTTCGAAAACAGCGCGTAGCGCCGATCCCAATATTTTTGGGCGTTTTCGCCGAAGGGATTGTCGTTGCGGGTCATCGGGAGGGCAAAGGGGCTGGGCTTTTCGCACTCGATCATAGCGATCGATCGCAGGCAAGGACGCAAGCCCTCACGCCAGTCGCCAAATGCCCCGGCTCAAGAAAAAGCGCCCGGCCAGGTTGACCGAGCGCCAAGTCGAGGGGGGAGAGGGGAGCTCCGTTTGGTGTGAACCGCCGACGCTCAGAATTGTTCCAAGCGGCGCGGCGTCGGACCCGCGTGAGTGTGCGCGCTTTAGTGTCGAAGCTCGAGGTTTCACTCACGACGCTCGTGAGATAGGCGCGCATGATGGACGCGCGGCGCTCTGCGCGCTTTCAAAAAGGGGGGCGCACGAAAATTGCCTTTCTACCGCGACCCCGCGCCGCCTTGACGAAACGGCTCCGCCTATGCCCATTGAGCGCGATTTTCCGATCGCGCCGGCGCGCCATTGCGCCAGGGAGACGTAGCCGATGAACATCCACGAATATCAGGCCAAGGCCGTCCTGCGCGCCTTCGGCGCGCCTGTTGCTGAAGGGTTCGCCGTGCTGCGCGCCGAAGATTCGCGCGCGGCGGCCGAAAAGCTTCCCGGCCCGGTCTATGTGGTGAAGGCGCAGATCCACGCCGGCGGCCGCGGCAAGGGCAAGTTCAAGGAGGCGGCCGCCGGCGACAAGGGCGGCGTGCGCATCGCCAAGTCGATCGACGAGGCCGAAGCCTTCGCCAAAGAGATGCTGGGCGCGACGCTGGTGACGCTGCAGACCGGCGACGCCGGCAAGCAGGTCAACCGGCTCTACATCGAAGACGGCGCCGACATCGACAAGGAATTCTACCTCTCGATGCTGATCGACCGCGCGACGTCGCGCATCGCCTATGTGGTCTCGACCGAGGGCGGCATGGACATCGAGAAGGTGGCGCATGACACGCCCGAGAAGATCGTGACCTTCTCGGTCGATCCGGCGACGGGGCTGATGCCGCATCACGGCCGCCAGGTCGCCGCGGCGCTCGGCCTCACCGGCGATCTCGCCAAGCAGGCGGGCGAACTCACCGAAAAGCTCTACACAGCTTTCGTCGCCAAGGACATGGAGCTCTTGGAGATCAACCCGCTGATCGTCACCAAGGACGGCAAGCTGCGCTGCCTCGACGCCAAGGTGAGCTTCGAGAACAACGCGCTCTATCGGCATCCCGACATGGTCGAGCTGCGCGACAAGAGCGAAGAGGACGATAAGGAGATCGAGGCGTCGAAATACGACCTCGCCTATATCTCGCTGCCCGGCAATATCGGCTGCATGGTCAATGGCGCCGGCCTCGCCATGGCGACGATGGACATCATCAAGCTCTACGGCGAATTTCCGGCGAACTTTCTCGACGTCGGCGGCGGCGCAACGACCGAAAAGGTGACGGCGGCGTTCAAGATCATCACCGCCGATCCGAACGTGAAGGGCATTCTCGTCAACATCTTCGGCGGCATCATGCGCTGCGACACCATCGCCGAAGGCGTGATCGCGGCCGTGAAGGAAGTTGGTCTCAAAGTGCCGCTGGTCGTGCGGCTCGAGGGCACCAATGTCGATCTCGGCAAGAAGATCATCAATGAGTCGGGCCTGAACGTCATTCCCGCCGACGATCTCGATGATGCAGCGCAAAAGATCGTGGGCGCGATCCGAGCTGAGGCGGCGTGATCTAGCCGACGGGTTCGCGCGACTGTGGGCCACGGCGCGACCTCCGGGTGGGCGAACGCCGTGCCCCCGCGGTCCGTCCCAACCCGGCGCTTGGCCCGACCCTCCCCGTTCGCGGGGAGGGGAAAGCCCTTCCTGACGCGCCGCCGTATCAAACGAGCGCAATCAACGGCCAAGCTCTCTTGCGCCTTGCGTCATCGGCCCAAAAGGGCCATCTTTAGGCGCGATCTTGGACTTTTAGGCCGCTGTTTCCGGTGGGGCGGCCTTTGCGCGCGATCGTCGCCTTTTAGGGAAGCGCCAGTGCCCAATTCAGCTCTTCTGTTCGCGTCTCCGGCCCGCCGCGCAAGACGCGCTCTGGCGCGCCTGTCGTTCCTCCTGCTTGCCGGGTCGGGCGCCTTCGGGCTCTCCTGCGGCAGCAGCCTCGCGGCGCGGGAAAATATCATCGTCGCGCGGCCTTTCGAGGTCGGCTCCAGCCCGTCGGGCAATTATCTCGCGGCGATCGTCGCCGGCGCGCAGCGCGACACGCTCGCCGCCTCGACCTTCTTCCGCGAGGCGTTGCGCGACGATCCCAAAAACTCTGATCTTGCCGACCGCGCCTTCGTCGCGGCGCTCGCCAATGGCAATATGTCGGAGGCCCTCTCGTTGACCGGCCGCGTGATCGCGCATGACCGCACGAACGGGCTCGCGCATCTGGCGCGCGGCGTCGATCAGATCAAGAATCGTAAATATGTCGCCGCGCGCGCCGAACTCGCAAAGGGCGGCGGCGACCGTCGCCGCGACATCACCTCGACGCTGCTGTCCGCATGGAGTTACGCCGGCGCCAAGGACACGCGTCACGCCCTCGCAACGCTCGATACGCTCAACGAAGACGCCTTCGTGGTGTTTCGCGACTATCACGCGGGCCTGATCGCCGATCTCGGCGGCGACAAGGTGGAGGCTGAAAAGCGCTTCAAGTCCGCCTACAACGCCGAGAAGAACACGCTGCGGCTGGTCGACGCCTATGCGCGCTTTCTCGCGACGCACGGACGGCGCGACGAGGCGAAACAGCTCTATCTCGCCTTCGACGAGATCGCGCCCAATCACCCGATCGTCGTCGCCGGCCTCGCCGCGCTCGAGGAGGGCAAGCCGCTGCCGCCCTTCGTGCGCACCGCCGACGAAGGCGCGGGTGAAGTGCTCTACGGGCTGGGCGCCGTCGGCGGCCGCCAGGGCGACGAACTCGCCTCGCTCATCTATCTGCGCCTCGCTCTGCATCTTGCGCCGGAGAACGCTCTCGCCATCGTCACGCTCGGCGACGTCTATGAGCGCATGAAACAGGACGAGGCCGCCATCGATCTTTATCAAAGCGTGCCGAAGGACAGTCCGCTGCGCGTCAACGCCGACGTGCAGGCGGCGCTTTTGCTCGAGACTCTCGGCAAGAACAAAGAGGCCAGCGACTCTCTGTCCGCCATCGTCGCCGCCAACCCCAAGAATCAGGAGGCTTTGACGGCGCTGGGCAATCTTCAGCGCTCGCGCAAGGCTTTCGCCGACGCCGCAGTGACCTATACGCGCGTGCTGGATTTGCGGCCCAAGGCGGACAAGAGTCTGTGGCTGCTCTACTATTATCGCGGCATCGCCAATGAACGGCGCAAGGACTGGCCGGCGGCGGAAGCCGATCTCAAAAAGGCGCTGGATCTCAATCCCGACCAGCCGCTGGTGTTGAACTATCTCGGCTATTCCTGGGTCGACAAGGGCTCCAACCTCGATGAAGCCTTCAAGATGCTGCGCCGCGCCGTCGATCTGCGGCAGCGCGACGGCTATGTCGTCGACAGTCTCGGCTGGGCCTATTATCGCCTGGGGCGCTATGACGACGCCGTGCGCGAATTGGAGAAGGCGATCGACCTGAAGCCGTCAGACCCGGTGATCAACGATCATCTTGGCGACGCCTATTGGCGCGTAGGCCGTAAGCTCGAAGCGCGTTTCCAGTGGAATCATGCGCGCGACCTCAATCCGGAGCCCGACGAACTGCCGAAGATTCTCGACAAGATCAACAACGGCATGGCGGATAATCCGACGCTCGCCCATGACAAGGCCGCGCAGAACGGCGGCTGAGTGAGCGCTATCGATCGCATCGAATCATGTGATCGATACGGACGCTCATCATAAAATGTTGGAGCAGGTTCTTATACCTGCTCTACCCCTTCTCGCCGGCCATCTCCAGCACGACGCGCCACTCTTCGTCGGTCACCGGCTGCACCGAGAGGCGCGAATTGTTGACGAGCACCATGTCCTTGAGGCGGGGTTCGGCTTTGATTTGGGCAAGCGTCACGGGCTTTTTCAACGCCTTCACGGCCTCCACATCGACCATGCCGAATTTGCCGCTCTCGTCGGTGTGGTCGGGATAATAGGTCTTGATGATCTCGACGATTCCGACGACCGCCTTGTCTTCGTTCGAATGATAGAAGAAGCCTTTGTCGCCCTTCTTCATCGCCATCAGATTGAGTTTGGCTGAGTGGTTGCGCACGCCGTTCCAGAACGTGCCCTTGGCGCCGGCCGCGACCTGCTGATCCCAGGACCAGCTCGACGGCTCGCTTTTTAGTAGCCAATGCGCCACTAGAGCTGCGCTCCCACAACGCGTTTCCAGGGTTTCAGCTCCACCGAGGCGAAGAGTCCGGCAGCGGCGTAAGGGTCTTCGCTGAGCAGCGCGCGCGCCGCCACCTCATTCTCGCAGTCGAGAATGAGCATCGAGCCGACGGGGGTCTCGCCGTCGAGAAAGGGACCGCCGAGCTTCACGCGCGCGGCGTGTCTGTCGAGGAAGGCGAGGTGCGCGGCGCGAGTCGACATGCGCAGCTCGACATGATCGGGCTTATCCAGGCAAAGGGCGACGAAGAGCACAAGCGGCCTCGCGTAAGCGTGACGAAGGCGCAACTTGTTCCAAAGCCCGCGCCGCGGGTCAACAGCGCCGACGATGAAATGACGATTTCAAATTCGCGCCGAGGTCTTGGGGAAGGGGAAGGCGCCTATATGCTTCCTCATCCTGAGGAGCGTGCGCAGCACGCGTCTCGAAGGACGAGGAAGCCCGTCCTTGCGTATTTTCCTCACCCTCGTCCTTCGAGACGCCCGCCATCGATCTCGGCCTGCCCGAGATCGACATTAAATTCGCAAGTCGGGTAAACCGCGACTTGCGGGCGGCTCCTCAGGATGAGGGTGAAGAAAAAACAGTCCTTCAACCGATTTCGAAGGCGCGCTTTACGCGCGCGTCGCCGGCGCCTCAAGCTCCTGCGCGACGACGCGGTCGCCAAAATTGATGATGGCTTCGCGCAAAGCGGCGATTTCGGCGTCGCTCGCCGCGACGGGGGCAATGGACAAACCCTTTGACCCGTTGACGGCGTGGCGCTGACTGGCCCGCTCTGCGCGCAGCGCCTCGACGGCGCCTTGCAGCATGGCGTTATCGGCGCGCGCCGTTTCAAGCTTTCCGGCGGCGTCGTTCGCTTCGGCGCGCGCGACGCGCAGCGCGCCTTCCAATAGGTCGCCGTCGCTCTTTTGGCGTTCTTCGGCGGCTTTGAGCTGCGCCCGCGCCGTGTCGAGCTCGGCGGCGAGGGTCTCTCCCGCTGCGCGCGTCGAGGCCAGTTCGCCCGACATGCGCGTCAGCAGATCTTCAAGCTCCGTCGCCCGCGCGCCCGACTGCACGGCGCGTGCATGCTCGTCGCGCAAGGCCTGCAGCTCGCGTTGCATATCGCCATTGTGCTGATGCAGCGCCGCGACGCGCGACTCATAGGCGGCGACGAAACCGTCCAGCTGCGTCCCGGCCGCTTCGTCGTGCTCCGCCGTCTCCGATCGAATCATGCGTAGCTGCGCGACGCGGCCTTCGGCGCGGTCGGTCATTTCATGCAGCGCCTTCTCCGTGAAGTTCAAAAGCTCGGTGCGCTCGGCCAAAACCTTCTCCGCCTCGTTGACGCGCACGTTCATGTCGCGATTGTCCGCTTCGGCATGACTGAGCTGCGTTTCGAGTTCGGCGATCCGCGCCACATGGCGGCCGAGCGTCGCGAGGTCGTGGGCCCGCGTGGCTTGCGTCGCCTCCATCGCTTGTTCGAGCCGCCGCTCGCGAACCGCGAATTCAGCGCGCAGCAGATCGCGCTCGGCGACGACTTCCTCCATCGACATCGGCGCAAGCATCTGCAGCCGTCGCATCGAAAGACGAAGCGCGCGCCGCCAGAAAGCGGGGAGGAACATCAAGGCGAAAAGCCCGGCGACGAGGAAG
>DATBRI010000178.1:0-1812 GCA_036560365.1 Methylocystis sp. | reverse complement strand
CCCGCCCAACAGCCCGATGGATCGCGCAAGGCGCTCGCGGAGGCCATCGAAGCCCAGCGCGACGCCGAATCCCAGCACGCCGCGCTGGTCAAGGCCGAGCAAGCCGCTTTCGATCGCGAGTGCGCGGCGGAAGAAAAACTTGAGACGATCCAAAGGCGTCACGCCGCCGAATCGGATGGCGGGGCTGACGCGTTCGTCGCGAGCATCGCGTCCGGTTCCGATTGCTCCGTCGATGCGCTCGAAGCGCCGGGGAAGCAGCGCGCCGCCGAGATAGAAGCGGCCCAGCGCGAGATCGCCGCGCTCGATCATGTGCGCCGGCAAATCGTCGCGCGCGTCGAGCCCGCGGAAAAAGCCGTCGCGGCTTTGAGGGCCAAAGTCGAGCGATGCGCCGCCGAGGTCTTGGTCGGCTCGGTCGATGTCCAAAAACTTCTCGCCGAGGCCGAGCGGGCCGCGCAAACGATCGTCGGTCTCCGGGTTCGGCTGATGTTTGTTCGGTCCTTGATCCCAAGCGAATCGCCGGAACACGCGGCCGTCGATCATTTTTTGGCCCGGCCTTGGCTTATCGATGAGTACAGCGACGCGTGGAAACGCAATCCGGCCATCGCGCCTTACCGCGCGGCGTTCGAGGCGCTGTGCCGCGACCCGGAGGCGAAGATCAATTGCGCGCCGTGAGGCGCGAAAGGATTCCGCGCGCTTGGCATTGGCGCGCGGATGAAGGGCCGCTGGTTTTCGCTTTGGCCAGCGGACGATCCCAGCCGGCGGTGGGTCGTTCATGGAAAACACCGGCAGCGCGAGCCGCGCATCCTTCGCGGCGATCGCGTCGCAGCGGTTGCGAGAAAGCCGCCGGCTTGCAAAGCCTCGGCGCCGAGCAAGCGCCCGTCGCGTTTCGGCATAGTCGCGCGGCGGGCTGGTTTCGAATCCTCGCGCGTTTTTCCTTGGCGCGCGAGGTGAAGTCGCCGGGCGCTCCTTCGACCGGCGCGTCGCTCGGCTTGGCGTATCGCGGCGACCCTCGCGCGGCCAGGTCGAGCGGCTTTTCCACTCAAGAGGCCAAAAGCCATGTTGCTGCTCAACCAATCGATCGCCGCGGTGCGCCGATTGGCGAGATTGCTGGACGAGAAGGCCAACAAGGTCGACAAGCGAATCGCCGCCGACGCGGAACTGATCGAGACGAGAGCCCGGCGCCGGCTGGCGTGGTTCGAGCGCAACGCCGCTCAAGCCGATTCCCCCGGAAATTGAGGCGATCACGCCTTATCGAGATCGCGCGCCATTTTGCGAGCGACGTTGCGTTCATGGCGCCGCATATCGACATGACACTTTAAGGCTCACGGTCGACACATTCCTGTTTGGCTGCGGGGCGTTTCGCGTCATCGACACGACTTTCGTAAATACTCCCCAAGCTGACTTGCAGCACCAAACAATTCGGTTCGCCATTGCCCGGAACGCGGGTCTGACATCCGAAAACGCACCGCCCCAAATTCAGCGGAAATTGTTTTGAGCTTCGCTCCACTCTCCCGCAACTGTCTTTTCACGGCTGGCGGCCTGTCTTTTCGTGGCCGAGACGAGGGTTCTAGCGACGTTGTGTACGCCTCTTTCGTGTGGGCCAATATTTTCTTGACGCCATTAGCGGTCGGTAATTGACCTCGGCCTTTGATCCATGGCGTTAGAACGGATAGCGCGCTAGGGGCGAGCAGCTCTGCCCATACTTCCGCGTTGTATGCCGTTTCAGAACCGTGATGTGCGATCTTGAACAGGCGAGCTTGCGGGCCGAATGCACGCTGGCGATGGTTGCTCAAAATGCCATGCCATCCAGCG
>DATBRI010000177.1:0-10047 GCA_036560365.1 Methylocystis sp. | reverse complement strand
GCCGAAGCAGCCATTAGGGTGCTCATCGAATGGGCGGGCGATGATCCGACCCGTGAAGGGCTGATCGATACGCCTGCACGAGTGGCGCGATCCTATCGTGAACTGTTCGCCGGCTGTCGGGAGCCATCTTGGCGTGAGAATATGGAACTTCGGCCCAAAAAAGCCGTCTAATGTGAGAATATCAACCAACAATATTCTCGCATTCGATGGCTCTGCTCGCGGCTTGAACTTCAAGCGGCAGCGTTTGGTTTGAGCGTTCGAAAGCCCGTCGCCGCCCGCCGAGTCGACAAAAAGGTTGAACCATGAAATTCTCAAATTAGATGACTTCTGCGAGACATATTGTCAAATTAAATGGATATTCCCAAGCATCATGGCTCTGATTAAGTCATTGATTTTCCTGAAAACGCATTCTCACGCCAAAATGGCTCCCGACACAGGGACCGACTGGCGGCGAGGGAAAGGAACAAACCTCACCGGTTCGATAATCTAGTAGGAGCCGCGCGAGGGTCGAATCACTCATTCCGGCGGCCCTCATGCCGGCGCAGCAATCTTCGACGCTGCGTCCTCTTTTTTCGCCTCGCGAGCATTCGGGGCGCAGCGCGCAGGTTGTTCAGATCAGCCTACGTATAAGGGACGCGCTCTCGCGCGTGCCGGCGTCAGAGCGACGCGTTTTCTGCAAGACGGTTTCGAGGCTCGCACTGCGTCAACGCGGCTTCAATCAACCCATCGTCTTGCGGCATTCCTCGGCGCAGGCCTTACAAGCGGTCCCGCAGTCCGTGCATTCGACATATTGCGGGTATTTATCGCATTCCTTCTTGCAGGCCATGCAAACGTCGGCGACCGTTTTCGCCACGGCCGGCGTAAAAGTCGAATTGACCGCGGCCAGGGATTCCAGCGCGCCGCAGGCGGCGACCAGATCGTACGACGCCTTGGTGCAATCCGCCATGCTCGCGTCGCTCATCGACAACATGCCGAAGCAGTGGCGCAGGCATTCATTGCCCGTCGACACGCATTTCGCCGCGCTTTCCATCAGGGCTTTGTATTTGGGCGGATGCATATGCTTGGCCGGCGGGCTCATAGTGTCGTCGCCTTCCTTGGCGAAGGCTTGAGAGACCGATATAGCGGCGGCGGCCGCGCCGAGTGCGGTGACGAATTCGCGACGTTCCATCACAGAACCTTCCCTCAAATGAGAAACACGCTCCACAGCTAGCGCCCTAAAGGAACAAAACAATCTCTGTCGCCGCAAAAAAAAGGGCATGAAGAAGCGGCGGACGTTCAATATTGTGCATTACGCGCGAGCTCAGTCGCGGCCGACTCACCGATGATGTCATAGCCATGCTTGCGGCGTGACCTATGTCAGCTCATGTGCAGGTTTCACGGACGCCCAAGGCGCAGCCGCGCTAACTGGCGCCGACAACAATTCGGATTGTGACCACGCCGACTTGCGCCGATCTCCCTCGCGAAACGCACTCGAACGAAGAAAGCGTCGCTCTTTTTTCAGCTTCTCCACCCCCCGCCTAGCGCCACGAACAAAGCGACGGTGTCGGTAAGGCGCTGCGCTTCGGCTTGCCCGCGAGTGATGGAAGCATTGAGCAAGCTGCGTTGCGCGTCGACGACCGCGAGTTGCGACACGCCGCCGAACTTCAACTGCGAGCGAATCTTGTCGAGATATTTTTTCGCGGCGTCTTCCGCGACGCCGGTCTCCTTGGCGGCGCGTGCGTCCGACTGCAGCGCGCGAAGAGTATCGGCGACATCGCGAAATGCCTTGATCACCGTGTCGCGATATTGCGCCTCGGCCTGCTCGAGTCCGGCTTCCGCGGCCTTCTGCTTGTTGAGCAGCGTCATGCCGTCGAACGCCGGCTGCGCGATGTTTCCGGCGAGGGCGTAGAATCCCGTGCCCGGCGTGAAAAGTTGCGCGAGTTGGAAGGCGGTGGTCCCGCCATTGGCGGTCAGGACGACATTCGGCAGTCGCGCCGCGACGGCGACCCCGACTTGTGCGCCGGCCGAGTGAACGCTGGCTTGCGCGGCCTTGATGTCGGGCCTTTGCGCGACGACGCCAGCGGGAAGGCTGACCGGAAGCTCTCGCGGCAGGGCGATATGCGCGAGGTCGAAGGTCTCGCCGACCTCTTGCGACGGGTAACGTCCGGCCAGCGCGGTGAGGAGATTACGTTGCGCCGCGAGCCGCCTTTCGAAATCGGGAAGAGTCTGGCGCGCCTGGGCGAGCGCGGATTGCTGCAAGTTAATATCTGTTCCTGGAACGGCGCCATGGGCGAATTGAAGTTCAAGCAAGGCCAGCCGCTGTTGTTCGAGATCGATGATGCGACGCGTCGCCGCGATCTGGGCGCGCAGCGACGCCTCCTCGATCGCCGCCTTGGCGACATCGGCGGCGAGCGTCAGATAGGCGGCTTCCTTCTGGAAGCCCTGCATGTCCCGCCGTGCTTCCAACCCCTCGACCGTGCGTCGATTGCCGCCCCAAATGTCGGGCGCGTAGCTGATCTGCACCTGCTTGGTGAAAAAGGAATAGGCGCTTTGCGTGACCGTCGACGAGGTGGCGTCGCCCGAGTAGATTTGGTAGCTCGAATTCGAATTCAGCGTGACCTGCGGCAAGAAGGCCCCCGTCGCCGCGTCCGCGTTATATTGGGCGATGCGAATGGCCGCGTCGGCGGCTTCGAGCGTCGGATTGCGGTCGAGCGCCTCTTCGATGAGCGCGTCCAGTTGCGTCGATCCAAACGCTGTCCACCAGCGCGCCGGGACGCTGGCGCCTTCCTTGAAGCGCTGGCCATTTCCGGGAGAGGCTATTTCCTCGGGCGTGAAGCGCGCGACGCCCGGCGGCGCCGGCGGCTCGAAATCGGGTCCGACCGCGCAGGCCGACAGAGCCGCAGCGAGCGCCGCGGCGAAGGATAGATTTCGCCGACGGCGGCTAGTCACGAGAGAGCGCCTCCACCGGATCCAGCATTGATGCATTGCGCGCGGGAACATAGCCGAAGATTACGCCGGTGAGCGACGCGCTCGCGACAGCCGCGGCGATGGCGCCGGGCGATAGCGCCAGCTCCCACTCCCTCGGCAAAAAGAAGCTGGCGAGATAGCTCACGCCAAAAGAGACGATCACCCCCGCCACGCCGCCTATCAGACAAACGACGACGGCCTCGGTGAGGAACTGGCTCCGCACGTCGGATCGGCGCGCGCCCACCGCCATGCGTATGCCGATCTCTCGCGCGCGCTCGGACACCGAAACCAGCATGATGTTCATCACGCCAATGCCGCCGACGATGAGCGAGACGAGGCCGATCGCACCGAGCAGATAGGTCGTCGTGTCGGTGAAAACCTTCTTCGATCGCACCCATTTTTCCAAATTATAGACAGAGAAATCCTTGACGTGGTGACGCCGTTTCAAGATGTCCTCGACGCCGCGCTCGACGGCTTCGCCCGGAAGGCCCTCGCGAAATCGCATCTCGACGAAGTTCAAGCGGCCGTGTCCGAGGAGGCGCGCGCCTACGGTCGTGAAGGGCATGTAGACGTCGAGACGGTTGGCGGCGCCGGGGCTTTCCAATGCGAGGTTCTTCGCGACGACGCCAACGACGATACAAGGCAATTTGCCGACATTGATGATTCTTCCCAGCGGGTTTTGGTCGCCGAAGAATCGCTTTCTCACGTTGCGGTCGATCACCACGACCTGTCGTTGCGCGGAAACGTCCTGCCCGCTGAAGCCTGCTCCCAGGTCGAACCTCAAGCCGCTTGTCTCGAAATAGTCCTCGTTGCCTCCGTTTACCGTGGCGTTGCTGTTGAAGGATCCCAGGCGCAGCATCGCCGACGCGGTGACCTCGGGGCTGATGCTGTAAACAAAACTTTGCCGGCGCAGCACGTCGACGTCGGCGGCCGTGAGACCCTGGGTTTTCGCGGCGTCCGGGTCGCCGAAGAACTTACCCGGGGCGATCTCCAGAAAGTTGGCCGGCATGTCCTTGAGTTCCTCCTGCAAGACGCGCTGGGAGGATTCGCCGAGCGCCACCATCATGACGACCGAGACAATGCCAATGATAACGCCGAGCAAAGTGAGGCCCGTGCGCAGGCGCTGTCCAAGCAGCGCGAACCACGCCATCTTCATCGCTTCGATGAGGCGCGGCCATGTCGCCGCCGCGCCCGCGGACGGAAGCGGCGCGCGCATGTCGTCGAGCGCGGTCGACGGGGAGGCTGGCGCGGCGCCTTCCGTCTCCTCGTCCCTGATGACGCTGCCGTCCTCGATCTCGACGACGCGCCGGGCGTAGCCGGCGACATGCGCGTCATGCGTCGCGACGATCAGCGTATGGCCGCGCCGGTTTAGATCGAGCAGAACCCCCATCATTTCGCAGCCGGTGCGGCTGTCGAGCGCCCCCGTCGGCTCGTCAGCGAGAATGATCGCGCCGCCGTTCATCAAGGCGCGCGCGATGCTGACGCGCTGCTGCTGGCCGCCCGAAAGCTGATTGGGACGGTGGTCGAGGCGTTCTCCAAGGCCAAGCCGCGCGAGCAGCTTCTTCGCGCGCATATGGCGGCCCGCTACCGCGACGCCGGCGTAGATCGCGGGAATTTCGACATTGGCGCGCGCGGTGAGTTGCGGCAACAGATTATACCGTTGAAAAATGAAGCCGAACCGATCGCGCCGCAGCGCCGCCAACTTCGTCGCGTCTAGCGAGGTCGTCTCGCGCCCGTCGAGGCGGTAGACGCCGGAACTTGGCCGATCGAGACAGCCCAATATATTCAGCAGCGTCGATTTACCGGAACCCGAGGCGCCCATCAGCGCGACCATCTCGCCCGCGCGGATCTCGAGATCGACGTCGCGCAGCGCATAGAGTTCCTGATCGCCCACGACGTAACGCCGCGACAGCCCATGCAGCTCGATCAGCGGCGCGCTCATTTGCCGGCCCCCGCGGGCTGTTCCGGTTCGCCGGTGACGACCGTCTCGCCTTCCGCGAGACCTTCGAGAACCTCGGCCTGCACGAAATTGTCGAGCCCGATCGACACGCGCTTCGTTTCGACACCGCCGCCGGGCTTGAGCACGCGGACATCGTAACGCCCGTCCGAGCCCCGCTGGCGCAGCGCGGCGGAGGGCATGGCCAGCGCATTGTGCGCGTCGCCAAGCTCTATCGAAACCTGCGCCGTCATACCGATGCGCAAGAAATGGGCGGGGTTCGGCACATCGAACAATGCATTGTAGAACACCGCGACGTTCGCCGCGGAAGTCGCGGACTGCTGACCGGCCGCCGCCGCCGTTGCCGCGGCGGGATTGGAATAATTATCCGGCGCCGGTTCGACCGCGCGGAGCTTTCCGCTGTAGCGCTTGTCCTGATCGCCCAGAATGGTGAAGGACACGGGCTGCCCGACATGCACCTTGATAACGTCGGCCTCGGAGACTTGCGTCTTGACGGTCATCGCGTCGAGATTGGCCAGTTTCAAAATCACCGGCACGATCTGCGTCGCGACCACAGTCTGCCCTTCTTGCGTTAGAATTGCGACGACGTCGCCCTCGATCGGGGCGGTGATCCTTGTGTAGCTCAGATTGGTGGCGGCGAACGCGGTTTGCGCGCGTGCCTGCGCGATCTGCGCGTCGAGCGCGGCGAGCCCCGCCTCGTCCGCCTGCGACTGCGCGTCCGCGCTTTCCAAGTCCCGCCGCGAGGTGGCGGCGCCGCCGATCAAATCCTTTTGCCTGACATATTCGAGCTTGGACTTGCGCAGCCGCGCTTCGGCGGCGCGCTTCTGGGCTTCGAGATTGGCGAGGTTCGCCTTCTGCGCGCGAAGATCGTTTTCGGGCAGGACGGGATCAATCTCGGCGAGCAGATCGCCGGCGTGAACGTGATCGCCGAGCTTCACTTTCAGGGATGTCAATTGGCCGGTGGCGCGCGTGCCGACATCGACCTGACGGATCGCCTGCAGCGTCCCCGTCGCCAGCACATCGCTCTCCAGGGTCGCTCGCGCGACCTTGGCGGTCAGATATCGCGGAGCCGCTTGGGCGAACCACCAACGCGACAGGAAGTAGCCGCAAATGAGAATGGCCGCGCCAAGCAAAATCCAGCCCGCGCGGCTCTTGGCCCAAGAGAAGAACGCCTTCAACGCGGTCATGATCGCCGATCATTGTCCTGTGATAGAGAGGCGGGGCCCCTCTTCTCGCGAGCTTTGCGATAAACGGCAAGATCATTGATGATCGGATGCCCGCGCTCGAACGCCAAATACTCGATTGGTGCGACGAACAAGCGCGGACTTTCCGCCGTGCCTTCGACGGCAAACTGCCCCATGAGCCCTTTACCATCTCCGGCATGGAAGACGCCCGTCACCATAAGACGAGGGGAGTCTCTAAACATCACCCCGCGCCCGCGCAAAAATTTCAATAGCTCCGGTCGTCCATGGGCTGGCAAAGGAAGAAAGCATTGCAGCCGCCAAGCGAGTTGTTCCTCCTGAATTGCCGTCATGCGATTCATATCAGCCTCCGTAATTCGAATGACTTGAAATTCAATTTGCCGCGCGCCAATCTTCGCGAGCTCGCCGGCGCGATGCGCATTCCGATGATTTTGTCGATTATGCGCGAAAGCCATTGGCCACAGCGGCTTTGAGTTTGGACGAAGCTCGAAAGACCACGACCCTGCGCGCATTCACCGTCACGGCGACGCCATTTCGCGGGTTGCGTCCGGGACGTTCGCCCTTCACGCGAACGCTAAACGAACCGAAACAATGAAGGCGCAAGGATTGATCGCTGGCCAATGCAAGGAGGATTTCCTCGATAATGGCGTCTATCAGGCTTGTCGCATGCCTAAGCGAAACGCTTGGCGTCCGTGCGCAAATCGCTCTGGCGATGTCGGCCTTCGTGACGGCGCCTGACAATCGATCGCGCGACGGCTGGGCCTTCCGCAGGGCGTAATGCAAGGTCGAGGAATCGATCTCAATCACAGGCGCACTACTCCTTCACCTATGCGTTTTGTCGAACGCCTCCCGTCATCGCGATCTTTCGCGCTTGACGGTGTAGTAAGCGCGCCCGGCGCTTCTTCCACCAGATGTAAACGCCGCTGACCGAAAGCATCGCGATGACGAGACCAACAGCGCATACGAAAACGCGGTAGACGACATAATCCACGGGATCCTGAATCATATGCAGCGCCCGCAGCCAATTGGTGATCGTCAGACCGGAATGGCCGGTGTTGACGGGAAGCACGGCGTGAAAGGCGCCCGTGTCGGCGTTGAAAAATACTGTCTCCGCTTTTCCCCTGGGGAAGGAGCGGGCGGTGAGGACGGTGTAATTATAGAGACCTGACTCGATCAAATGGTTCAGCGAGATGGGCTTCTCGATCTTGAATCCTTGCTTCGCGGCCTGCTCGGCCATGAGACGCTCGCCGACGGTCTGCGCCGCGCGCCAATCGAGTTTCGGCGGCCCATCGTCTTCGTGTGGCGGGAACAGCGTCATCATGAACTGTTCGAACGGATAGTCGAAGAGCTTGCCCATCGTCCAATCGTAAGCGCCCGTCTTGTCCAAGAGCGTGACGCTCGACCAGGCGAAGACGAACAGCATCGGCCAAAGCCAAAGCCCGCTCGCGCGATGCAGATCGAAATTGAGGCGAAAAAAGCCTGCGTTTCGTTTGATCAGCCACGCCGGCTTCCATCTGCGCCAAAAGCCGGCGATCGACACCGGCAGAGTGAGATAGAATCCGACGAAGCAATCGATCGTCCAGACAATCGCCAAGATCGCCAACACCCACGCGCCAGCGTCGCCGAGCGCCAGGGAGGTGTGCAGATCATAGGCGAAGGGCATGATTTCATGGAGGAAGCCGTCCGTATAGCGGTTGAAGGGAACGCGCCCCAGCTCCTTTCCGGTCCAGGGATCGAGCACCATGAGGCCGAAGTCGATAGCGTAGGGCTTGCCCGTCGCGGGATCCTTTCGCGGCGTCACCCGCAAGACGGCCTGATCCTCGCGATTCGACGCGAAATAGGCGACCTGCGCCTTCGGCGCCAACGCCTCCGCGCGCTCGGCGAGCGTCGCGAGATCGAGCCGCTCGGCGTCCGGCTCCGGCGGCGCGGCCAGGAACCTCGGGTCGAGCAGCGCGGAGAGGTCCGAGCGAAAGGCGATCAGGCTGCCGGTGACGCCCTCGATAATGAGGAACGCCGCCATGGCGAGCCCGACATAGCGATGCAGCCAGACGAAGACCCGGCGGGGATGGAGCGCGGAGCCAATCATCTCGCGCTCACTTCGGCTTGCGCCAACCGAGGGTTCGAGACCGCGCGCGCGGCGGATTTTCGCGCGCGCCGCTTTTTCCACCAGATATAGACGCCGGTGATCGACAGCATGGAGATGACGAAACCAAGCACGCAGACGAGAATGCGGTAGGGCATGCCGAAGACGAGCCCCATGTGCAGCGCGTAAAGCCAATTCTCGATCGTATTGCCGAGCCGCTGGCCGCGCGGCAGCGTCAGCGACACGAGCGCGCCGTTGTCGCCGTCGAAGGTGACGGCGACGCCGCCGCCATATCTCGACGCATCCACCACGTCGATGCTGCTTCGCGCCTCATAGGAATAGACGTTATACGCGCGCACATATTGAAGACTGAACGGCCGGCCCGTCGTGAAGCCGCGTTTCGACGCTTCGAGAGCGAGAAGGCTTTCGCCCGCCGATTGCGCCGCGCGCCAATCGAGTCGAGGTTTCGTCGTCTCGCGTTTCGGCAGTTTCTCATAGTCGTCGACGCGCGAGGTGAAGTCGAACAGGGAACCCATCACCCATTCGTAAATCGGCCGCCGCATGTCCATCATCACGCTCGACCAGGCGAAGACGAACAGCAGCGCCCAAAACCACAGGCCGGCGGCGCGGTGGAGGTCGAAATTCAGCCGGTAGAAGCTGGCGCCGCGCTTGATCAGCCATGCTGGCTTCCAGCGGCGCCAAAAGGCGGTCGCGGTATGCGGCAGCGTGAGATAGAAGCCGACGAAACAGTCGGTCGTCCAGGCGAAGGCGATTATGCCGAGCGTCCATTGGCCGAGATCGCCGAGGACGAGCCGCCAATGCAGTTCGTAGACGAAGGGCATCAAATTGATGGCGCCCTGCGAGAGATCCGCGTTGCGTCGTCTGCCGAGTTCCGCCCCGGTGAAGGGATCGACGAAGAACTCGGTGAAATCGAGATCATATGGCGCGCGCGTCTCGGGGTCTTCGAGGGGCTCGAAATTGGCCTTTGTCTGATCGGGCGCCGTGTGAGCGAGATAGATGAGGCGCGCCCGTGGAACCAGCGCCTGCGCGCGCTCGGCCAGCGTCGCGAGATCGAGCGGCGCCGCGCCGCTCGGCGCCTTGGCGAAGAGTTGGGGCGCGAAGATGCGCTCCAGCTCCATGTCGAAGGCGAGAAGGCTGCCCGTCAGGCCGACGACGACGAGGAAACCCGCCATGGCGAGCCCCACCCATCGATGCAGCCAGACGAAGAAGCGCCGGACCATCGTCAGAACTCCACCTTGATGGAGCCCTTGAAACTGCGCGGGGCGCCGTTTTCTATCGCAAAGGCGCTGGGATAGCTGATCTGAATGTAGCGCGTGTCGAGGAGATTATCGACGTTGAGCTGGAAGGTGGTCTTTCGGTCGTAGATATTCGTTGTGTACGACGCCATCAGCTGGACGGTCGCATAGCCCGGCAGATGGTAGTCGTTCCAATTGTCGCCCTGCGCGAGACTGCGGGCGACGGCGCCGCCGCCTACTTTCAGACCCTTCAACGGGCTTCCATCCTGGAACTCATAGGTCGTCCAGAGACTGCCCGAGTTGCGGGGAACGCCGCCGAGTCGTTTTCCTTCATTGCCGACGATGCCGAGCAGCACTGGATTTCCGAGCGTGTACAGGCTGTAATTGTCGAGGACACATCCTCCCGGAGCTGGACCGCCGAAGGGGTTCGCCGCCCAATTCGAATAGGAGGTCGGGTCGCAGTGCGCGTCCTTCGTGATTTCCGAGGCGATATAGGAGTAACCGCCGATCACTTTCCAGCCGGGCAGGATTTCGCCGGCGAAGTCAAATTCGAATCCCCTGTTGCGCGCTTCGCCGAGGGCGAGCTGGTGCAAGCCGGTCGGG
>DATBRI010000176.1:0-4900 GCA_036560365.1 Methylocystis sp. | reverse complement strand
GCGCGCAGCAGATCGCGCTCGGCGACGACTTCCTCCATCGACATCGGCGCAAGCATCTGCAGCCGTCGCATCGAAAGACGAAGCGCGCGCCGCCAGAAAGCGGGGAGGAACATCAAGGCGAAAAGCCCGGCGACGAGGAAGCCGAGCGCGAAATACATCGCTTGTTCGATCAAGACGCAGCAATCCTTGATCCGTCTCAAGGCGGACGGCGCTGCAGATTTTGCCACGTAATGACGCGGAACGCAAAGCACGAGCCGCGATGGGCCGTGTGCGCGACCGGATACGCCCGGCGTGGCTTTCGCCGTCGTCCATTTGGATGACGACTTTCCCGCCAGCTGGCAGCAAAACGCGCAGAAGCCACGACCGCGGGCAAAGCTCGCGGAAAGCAGGGAGAAGCCAAATGACGGCGTTCGTCGGCGTTTTTTGCAGTGGCCGCCCGCGCGGCGCGCCGCCAATCGTTCAGGCGCGCCGATGAGCGCCCTGCGCTGTCCCGGCGCTCCCGCGCTTCTTGTCGGCGACCCCGCCGATGGAAGCCCGCACGACGCGCATGAGAGGGTCTTCGCCACGACGCTTGCGGCGGATGAAAGCGTTCTCGCCGCCGCGCAAACGCTGGCCGCGCCGGCCGCGCGCGTTCGGTTCGCTTGCGTTGAAAGCGACTGCGCGCATTGGAGCGGCGGCGGCTGCGCGCTGCTCGGCCGCATCGCGCAGCTGCTTGCCGAGGCGGGCGCGCCGGTGAAGCCGACCCCCGCTTACGACTGCAGCATTCGTCATGATTGCCGCTGGCGCCGGCAGCGCGGCGATGAGGCCTGCGGCATTTGCGGCTTCGTCGCCAGAGAGCCGCTCGATCCGTCTGCGCCGCGCGCCGGCGCACGCCGCCAGCCGGTCCTTTGACCGGCGCCTTTCTGAACAAGAGGCCGTTGCGCGTTACGTCGGCGCGTCCGATCGGATCAGAACGGGTTCCAGGTCGATTCCGGCGTGAATTTCAGATAGCCGAGATTGAGGCCAAGACGCGCGCCAAGTCCCGAGCGCACCGGCATGACGACGACCTCGTCATTGTTGAGCGCGGTGAACCCGAGGCCGCCGACGAGATACGCTGATCCAGCAGCGCCGGAGAACCGCCGATAGATGGAGTCGACGGACGGCAGATTATAAACGAGCATCATCGTCCGATCGCCGTCGGCGCCGGCGTCGAGTCCAATCGAGGGGCCCTGCCAAAACACACGCTGCTGACCGGCGTTGCGCGTATACATCCTGCCCTGGCCGTAGCGGAGCCCGCCGACGAAAGCGCCACTCGCTTCCTCGCCGAGGATGTAGGCGTTCGGACTGCCCCACTGCCGCGACGCACGCTCGACGCCTTCGGCGAGACCGCGGGAAATGGAGCCGAAAAAGCGGTGGCCGTTGTCGACGATCTCACCGCTGGAATAGGTTTCGGGCCGCTGCGCGGCGCGCGCGAAAGATGCAGGAGCCGCCCATGCGCAGGCCGAGGCGGCGGCGAGGCGAATCAGGTCGCGGCGCGAGGCGGCGTTGAACGAAGATTTGCTCATGACGACGAAACTCCAGGACGAACGTGTTCAAGCGCCATGGGTCGGCGTCAACGATGGCCGACCCGCGGCGCAGTTGCGTCGCAAAGGCGACAGGCGGACTTGCGCCCGCCAAAGTCGCGCGCCGTAGTTAAGGAAGCGTTGCGGCGGTTTGGAGCGCGGCCGCGTCGGCCCAGGCCACGAATGGACCATTGCGATAATCGGCGGCCTTCTTGCCGTAGCGCAGCGGCGCGCCATCCGGGTCGAGCGTGGCGCCGCCCGCCGCGCGCAGCACGGCGTCGCCCGCAGCCGTGTCCCACTCCATCGTCGGACCAAAGCGCGGATAGACGTCCGCCTCGCCGTTGGCCAGCAGGCAGAATTTAATCGAGGAGCCGACGGGCAAGCTGCGCGCGATACGCTGTCTCGAGAGAAACGCCTTCGTCTGCTCGTCGAGGTGAGACTTCGAAATCAACGCGACCAGCCCTTCGGGGGGACGCGTGCGCGCGCGTAGCGGACGCCAGTCCTGCATTGGCGGCAGCGACCCGCCAGGGGCCGCATGCGCCTCGTATCCGTGCGCGCCGGCGAACCAGACGCGACCCTGCGCCGGCGCGTAAACCGCGCCGACGCGCGGCGCGTTCTTCTCCGCGAGGGCCACATTGATGGTGAAATCGGCGCTGCGGGCGAGAAACTCGCGCGTGCCGTCAATCGGATCAATCAACAAAAAGGCGTCGCCGGCGCCGAGCGTCTTGCCGCGCGAGACGCTCTCCTCGGCCAAGAAGGGCACGCCGGGCAGGGCCGTTTCCAGTTCGCGGAGCAGATAGGCCTCGATGCGCTCGTCCGCCTCTGTCACAGGCGACGTATCGCCCTTAAGGCGCGACTCGATATTCGGATTGGCCAGCGTTTCCATCGCCAGGGCGCCCGCCGCAATTGCGAGGTTCGCGAACAGGCGGGCGAGGCTTTCGATTTCGTCGAGCGCGTCTGCCGCCTGATAGTTTTTCTCCGCCGCCATCCTTCGATTCCTCCAATATTCATTTACGATTAAAGGCGCTCGTCATTTGCAATCCGCGCGGCGCCCGTTAGTTTCATTTTAGCCTGAACCTAGTGATTCGCGCGCCGCGATCAGTCCGCCGCGCATCATACAGGAAGACCGGATCAAGCTTCCTTCAGACGTCGCCGCCTTCACCCGCTTTGGATGGCATCATGACCAAATTCTCGCTCGACCCTCTCGATCTTGCCGCGCTTCTTTCCTCGCGGGTCTGTCACGACGTCATCTCGCCGGTGGGCGCCATCGTCAATGGGCTCGAAGTCCTTGAGGAGGAGAAGGACGCCGAGATGCGCGGCCATGCGCTGGCGCTGATCAAATCGAGCGCGAACGAGGCCTCGTCGCGGCTGCAGTTCTGCCGGCTCGCTTTCGGCGCCGCGGGTTCGAAAGGCGCGTCGATCGACACGGGCGACGCCGAACTGGTGACGCGCCAGCTGATCGCCGACGAGCGCACGCAACTCTTTTGGAGCGTCCCGCGCGTGCTGATGTCCAAGAACAAGGTCAAGCTGCTGCTGAACCTTTGCGTGTTGGCTGACGCGGCGATCCCGCGTGGCGGCGTGATCTCCGTGAGCTCAATGGGCGAAGACGATCGGGTGGCTTTCAGGATCGAAGCGAAGGGCGTCAATGCGCGCGTCGCATCGAACGTTCCCCGCCTTCTCGAAGGCGAATCGGAAGAGGGCGCGATCGACGCCCGCGCCATCCAGGCCTATTACGCGGGTCTCGTGGCCACGGCCTGCGACATGCAGGTTGTGGTTTCGAGTGAGCCGGAACTTGTGACGATCGAGGCGGTCCCGATGCAAGCCGCTGCCGGACTAGACGCCGCCGCAGAGAGCGCCGTCGCCTGAACGCACCGCGGTCAAATGCGATCGCTTGACGACATCGGCTTCATCTGAACACGGCTCGGGATCCGCCCGATAGCGCGCGGATCCCGAGCCGTTTTTATCATGCATCCGCCAAGGGCAGGCTCACTGGCCGGCGCGGGTGCTTCGCTGAGTCGCGCGCGAAAGCGCCTTGGCGTCGCGCAGATGCTTCTCCAGCATCGGAATGCCGTTCTGCGCCCATCGCTTCAGATCGGCGTTTTGACCGTTCTTGGCGTAGTTCTCGAAAAGCTTCAGCGCCTTCTCGTGTCCGTCGATTTGCTGCGTCCGGAAGCGCTCTTCGAAGCGCGCGCCGGTCATCGACGACAATTGTTGGAGAAGATTCTGGTGTTCCTTGTCGAGCGCGTCCGGGGTCTTGAGCCCGCCTTGCTGCGCCATAGGCTTCAGGTCGTCGTCCATATTCGTATGATCTCTCACGATCATGCGGGCATAGTCGAGGAAACCCTGAGTGTTCGCCTTGTTCTGAGCTTCGCGTCCGGCCTGAATTTCAAAATTCCCGATGTTCCAAGCCTTGTCCATGAAGTTCTGGGTCGTGGCGTCGACTCTGTTTGGCCGCGTCATCGTGCCGGTTGAACCTGATGCGGCGGATGAGCCGGATTTCGTCCAAGTCGCGGCAAGCGCGTAACTGGGCGCCAGAAGCGCAAGCGCCATGACTCCCGCCAGCAGGGGTGTCCTCATCTTCGTCTCCTCGACGTTTCGCCCCCGCACCGTAAACCGATCGCACACACGCCTGTTCCGCGAGACGCCTCAGTTTCGCAAAAACAAAACGCCGCATCCTCGGACGCGGCGTTTGGCTTGCGGTCGTGATCGCGCTTTTGCTTCAGCGTTGGCGCGATGGCGCCATATCAGGCGGTGATGCGTTCTTCCGCTTCGCTCGGCTCTCGCAGCACATAGCCGCGGCCCCAAACGGTCTCGATGTAGTTGCGGCCTTCGCTGGCGTTGGCGAGCTTCTTGCGCAATTTGCAAATGAACACGTCGATGATCTTCAATTCGGGTTCGTCCATCCCGCCATAAAGATGATTGAGGAACATTTCCTTCGTCAGCGTCGTTCCCTTGCGCAGCGAGAGCAGCTCCAGCATCTGATATTCCTTGCCGGTCAGATGCACGCGGGCCCCGCTGACTTCCACCGTCTTCTGGTCAAGATTGACGATGAGGTCGCCGGTGATGATGATCGATTGGGCGTGGCCCTTCGACCGGCGGACGATGGCGTGAATGCGCGCGACGAGTTCGTCCTTGTGAAAAGGCTTCGTCAGATAGTCGTCGGCGCCGAAGCCTAGTCCCTTCACCTTGTCTTCGATGCCGGCGAGTCCGGAGAGGATGAGGATCGGGGTCTTCACCTTTGCGACGCGCAGCGTGCGCAGCACCTCATAGCCGGACATGTCGGGCAGATTGAGGTCGAGAAGTATAATGTCGTAATCATAGAGCTTGCCGAGGTCGATGCCCTCTTCGCCGAGATCAGT
>DATBRI010000175.1:0-1679 GCA_036560365.1 Methylocystis sp. | reverse complement strand
CAAGCCGCGCGTAACGGCCGTCCACGCGGCTGCCGGAGTCGCCGAGAATGATCTATTGGCGATCGCGGCGAGTCTTGAGCGCGCAAGTGAACATCCGCTGGCGTTGGCGATTGTTCAAACCGCTGCCGAACGGGGGCTCGCGCTGAAAGAGGCGACGGATTTCGATTCGCCTGTCGGCAAGGGCGTGATTGGCCGGGTCGACGGCAAGGCGATCGCGATCGGCAATCGTCGCTTTCTGGGAGAACTTGGCGTCGATACCACGCCGCTCGATAACCAAGCGGAACGACTGCGCGAAGAGGCCGCAACCGCGATCTTTGTCGCCATAGACAAAAAAATTTCCGGCCTCATCGGGATCGCCGACCCAATCAAAGCGACGACGCTCGACGCGCTGCAATCGCTGCGCGAGGATGGCGTTGCTGTCGTAATGCTGACGGGCGATAACTGGACGACAGCGCGCGCTGTCGCAAAACAACTCGGAATAACCGAAGTCGAAGCTGAAATCCTGCCCGAGGACAAGAGCAAAATTGTGAGCCGTTTGCGCGAGGCGGGTCGAGTTGTCGCCATGGCGGGGGACGGCGTGAACGACGCGCCCGCCTTGGCCGCCGCCGATGTAGGCATAGCTATGGGGACCGGAACCGATGTCGCGATCGAGAGCGCGGGGGTGACCTTGCTGAAGGGCGATCTCCGAGGCATCGTGCGCGGGCGGCGCCTTTCCAAGACGACCATGCGCAATATCCGAGAAAATCTTTTCTTCGCGTTTTTCTATAACGCCGCCGGGGTGCCGATCGCGGCCGGCGCGCTCTATCCGGCCTTCGGGATCCTCTTGTCGCCGACGATCGCCGCGGCGGCGATGGCGCTATCGTCGGTTAGCGTCGTCCTCAATTCTCTGCGGCTCCGGCAAGCGGAGATCGAACCTCAGGCCAAAATTGAGATGCCGCCGTTCTCGACCTGATCAGAAAGCTAAGGGCTAAGCACGCAATCATCTTCGGTCACGTGGTGGCAAGGTCGTCACGTCATTCTTGACGTGGTCTGCCGCCTGAAGAGCGATCCCCCATGAACTATGGTTTTGGACAACAGCCTTTGGCAGCGCTCGTGATCGATGCGGCCCTGATCGACGGCGCGCCAATGCCAATGCTTTTTACCTTTGACAGAGGGTCCAGGCCCGTTCGGCAATTCCTACGCTCATGTCTCGTCTTAATGACAAGAGAGCCGGCACCACGGCGGCGGACGCTAGCGGCGGTGGCGCGCTCCTGCAATGTCTGCGTTGGGTCCACAAGCGGACGTTCGGTCTTATGTGACCGGCGCAGCGTGTGATGGCTGTGACGGTTCATTGAGGCGACGAAATGAGGTGTCAGCTCCTGGCGGCCACATGGACTGTATCGAGAGCTGCGCGCAATCCACGCGCCAGTTTCACAGCGTCGTCATTCGCCCAGAAGTGCACGAAAAAGAGCCGCGGCTCGTCATCGAGCATGTGGTTGTGGAGCGCCGTGACCTCGATCCCGTACGCCTCAAGGGTCTTCAGCAGCGGCTCCACCTCTTTCGCCGTCGCAACGAAATCCCCGCTGATGGCGGCTTTGCCGTCGCCAGTAGGTTCGAAATTGATGGCGATGGCGGTTCCCATGGCGGGAGCGACCGTCATTCCCCCCGCTCGAATTTGCTCAGCCTTGGGGATGCTGAAC
>DATBRI010000174.1:0-132692 GCA_036560365.1 Methylocystis sp. | reverse complement strand
CGACGTCATAGACGCGCCGCGCGGCGAGTCCCGCGCCGATGTCGTCACGCGCCCGCGCCAGTCTTTTCGCGTGTTCGGCGCTTTGGTCGACAGGCTCGTTCGACGTGTCGATCAGTTCGAAATCGAGAACGAGCAGGCGCTTGCGCGGCTCCTCCGCCAACGCCGACGCGGCTTGAGACAGCGGGAGGGGCAGGAGCAAAGCGAACCCGAGCAGGCCGCGGCGGCCGATCATCGCGCTTTGGCTCCATATTTGTGGAGGTGCGCGCCATGCGCGGAGAGCCAAGCTTCGGCGCGATCCGTGTCCGCGCAAAGCCGCCGCGTCAACTTCCAAAATCGCGGCGAATGGTCGAGATGCACGAGATGCGAGACCTCGTGGGCGGCGAGGTAGTCGAGGACGAACGGCGGCGCCATGATCAGCCGCCAGGAAAAGTTCAGCGAGCCGGAGGCCGAACACGATCCCCATCGGCTGATCGGATCGCGCAGACCAACGCCGCGGGGCGGGAGACTCAGTACGCCGGTATGGCGGGCGACCGCGTCTTCAAGGTCGCGCCGCGCCTCCCGTTTCAGGTAATCCTGAACCCGCCGGTGCACATGTTCGGTCTGACCGGCGACGCAAAGCGCGAAGGGAGCCTCAGCGTCGTCTCTCGGCTCGATCCAGGTGACCCCGCGGCGGTCTGGATGATGGGCGATCATATGATCGACGCCGCGAAGAGGCGCGACCGAACCATGCGCGAAAGGAATGGTTGCAGGAAGCCTGTCAAGACGCGAAGCGATCCAGGCGGCGTGGCGCTGAGCGAAATCCCGCGCGTCGCGCAACGACGCCCGCTTCGGCATCGTCAACACCGCGTCGCGTGCAGCAAAGCGCACGCGCAACGTGAATCGCCGCGCATTCTGCGACCGCCGCAACGCGACGAGAATTGTTTCGCCGTCGTGGACCAATGTGAGAATCGACGCGCCGCCACTTGGCGTCGGTGCTTGGCGCAGGAGTCGCAGCATAACGCTCATGCTAGCGCAAAGGCCATATGAGTCGCGAGTTCCAAAATTGCAGCTGGATGAAAATATTTCCCTTGCGTTGCTTTTTCGCGCTCGTTCCGATGCAGGCGACTGCGCGCGCTACAGATGGCGCTCAAGCTCACGCGCGCCTTCGGCAGGGCGTCGCGCCACGTTGAACGGGCTTACAAAGCGGCCGTTCTTGTCCATCAGATAGACGACGGTGGTGTGGTCGACGGAATAGTCTTCGTCCTTGCCGGGCGCGCGCTTGGAGAAGATGCGATATTCGCGCAACACGGGATCGAGCGAAGCGCGCGGACCCGTGACGCCGATGATGCGCGGATCGAAATTGGAGAGATAGTCCTTGAGAGACTCGGGCGTGTCTCGCTCTGGATCGACGGTGACGAACAGCGCGCCGACTTTGGCGTCCGGTCCCATCGCCCTTAAAATCTCCGACATCTCAAAGAGCGTGGTATGACAAATGTCCGGACAGTGCGTATAGCCGAAGAAGACGAGGAAGGGGCGGCCGAGGAAGTCCTGCTCCGTCACCTGCTGCCCGGTATGCGCGGTGAGCTGAAAAGGTCCGCCGATGGTTTCCGCCGACGGCGTGGGCTTGCCGCTGGTGAAGTAGACAAAGGCGCCGAACATGAGCGCGAAGACCGCGCCGACGCCGATCAGCAGCGGCCTCGAGACGCCTGATCCGCTACCGGATTGTGCGCCCTTTGCGCCGCGTTTGACTCCCTTTGCGCCGCCCTTCGATCCGTTGGCCATCTTGCGTTTCCTGATTGTTGTCATGGGCGGCGCGCGCCGCAGCGGGTCCGCTCAGCGGATCGCGAAATAGGATCAGTCCGCGAAAACTATATGGGCGTCATTGCATAAGTCCACGTCGCCTGAATCTTTCGCGTCGTCGAACGCCCAGCGCGCCTCAAAGCGGCACCCTCTGGCGCCGGTGATCGAAAACCGCGTGCGGCCTCCGGCGGCCAGCGGCTTATCGAGCTTGCCGACGATAGCTTCCGGCGTCTTGTCTTTTGCCGCCATGACGACCTCGAAGCTTTTCAGCGGCACGAGACGCTGGTTCTCCAGATCGACCGTTGGCGCCAGCTTCGCCGGCGCCGTTCGCGGCTTCGTTGCGCCGACCGCCTGCGCGACGCCGGCGGCGGCGATGACGCCGATCATCGCCAAGCGTAGCTTCATTGGACCTTCTCCCGGCGGGAACTTATCTCGGCCTTTTGCATTCGCCAAGCGTTGTCCGCGCCGAGCCTGCGCCGAACGGGCCGGACATGCGCGTTCCGCGCCGATGGTGTAGCTTGCGCGCATTCCGATTCCCGACTGTGAAAGCGCTTTAACCATGAGCGAAACTCCGGGCGCCGTTCCAGGCAAAATCCTCGTCGGCGCAAGCGTAACGGATGGGAAACCGCGCGCTTACCGCTACCTTCTGCTCGCGCTAGGCAATCGCCATGGCCTGATCGCGGGCGCGACCGGCGGCGGCAAAACCGTTTCGCTGCAGCTGCTCGCCGAAGGCTTCTCCAACGCCGGAACCTCCGTCTTTCTCGCCGACGTCAAAGGCGATCTCGCGGGACTGTCGCAGCCCGGCGAAGGCAAGCCGGCCTTCGTCGACCGCGCCAAGCAGATTGGCGTTCCTTACGAGCCGGACCGGTTTCCCGTCGCCTTCTGGGACGTTTTCGGCGAACAGGGACACCCCGTGCGGGCCTCGATTTCGGAGATGGGACCCCTGCTTCTGTCGCGCCTGCTTGATTTGAACGACACGCAAGAGGGCGTTCTGAATATCGTTTTCAAGGCGGCCGATGAGCAGGGCATGCTGCTGCTCGATTTGAAGGATCTACGGGCGATGCTGGCGCATGTTGCGGAGAACGCCGCGACATACAAGCAGACATACGGAAATGTTGCGCCCGCGAGCGTCGGCGCCATTCAGCGGCAGCTGTTGGTGTTGGAGACGCAAGGCGGCGAAAAATTCTTCGGCGAGCCGGCGCTCGCCATCACGGACTTTCTGCGCGTCGATCGCGACGGCCGCGGGGTGATCAACATTCTCGCCGCTGACAAGTTAATGCGCGCGCCGCGGCTCTACGCCACCTTCCTACTTTGGATGCTTTCCGAACTGTTCGAGGCCCTTCCGGAAGTCGGCGATCTCGATAAGCCGAAGCTCGTCTTCTTCTTCGACGAGGCGCATCTTCTTTTCAGCGACGCGCCAAAGGCGCTGCTGTCGGCGATCGAGCAGGTCGTGCGTCTCATCCGCTCAAAAGGCGTCGGCGTCTATTTCGTCACGCAAAATCCGCTCGACGTGCCGGATACGGTTCTGGGCCAGCTCGGCAATCGCATTCAACATGTGCTGCGCGCATTTACCCCCCGCGATCAGAAAGCGGTACGCGCCGCCGCCGAGACCTTTCGCGACAATCGCGCCCTCGAGGAAGCCGAGGCGATCATGCAGCTTGGGGTCGGCGAAGCGCTGGTGTCCATGCTCGACGCCAAGGGAACGCCCGAGGTCGTCGAACGAACGCTGATCGCGCCGCCGTCCGCCCGCGTTGGAACGATATCGCCAGAGGAGCGGCGGGCCGTCATGGCCGGGAGCGCCTTCGGGGGAAAATACGACACGATGATCGACCGCGAATCCGCCTTCGAGATGCTGCAGGCGCGCGCCAAGGGCGCCGTCAAGGGCGAGGCCGAAAGCGGCGCAGGCGGCGGTCTGCTCGGCACGCTCGGCGGCATATGGGGCGGCATTTTTGGCAAGGGCGACAAGAAGCGCATGTCGCCCGCAGAACTTGCCGCGCGCGCCGCGATCCAATCGGCGGCACGGTCCGCCGGCACACAGATCGCGCGTCAAATTCTGCGCGGCGTGCTGGGCGGAATGTCGAAGTGAGTCCGGGCGAAATCAGGATGGCCATCGAATCCATTCGTTGACATGGACGTCGTGATGAAGTCGACGCGCTATTTTTTCTGAACAAGCGCTGCGCAAGCATAGTGAATCGAGGTGCGAAGTCGTTATTGCGTCACCGCTAGCGGCTGGTCCAACCAGAGACAATTTCATTGCCCGTACGAGTCGCCAAAGTGGCTTGACCGCGCTTGTAAAGCGCGCGTTCACATTGCTGAATCTTAATCCGCGCTTTAACCTCCCTTCACGCATTTGTCATTTTCCAGCCCTCTAGGGGCGCCCTATAATGTCTCCCTGTCGCGGCCGGCGTTTAGTGGTCGCGCATTGCGGACCCGCCATGCTCGGGGGTTCGTCAGGAGGGACTTATGGCGAATGCCTTGCCAATCGTCTCAGAAGATGGCCTAGCCCGTTATCTTTCTGAAATCAGGCGGTTTCCAATGTTGGAGCCGCAGCAGGAATATATGCTTGCCAAGCGCTGGCGCGAGCATGAGGACGCCAAGGCCGCGCAGGAGCTGATCACGTCGCATCTGCGACTGGTGGCGAAGATCGCCATGGGCTATCGCGGCTACGGCTTGCCGATCGGGGAAATCGTTTCCGAAGGCAATGTCGGCCTCATGCAGGCCGTCAAGCGCTTCGAGCCCGAGCGCGGCTTCCGCCTCGCGACCTATGCAATGTGGTGGATCCGCGCCTCCATCCAAGAGTATATTTTGCGTTCCTGGTCGCTCGTCAAAATGGGCACCACGGCGAGCCAGAAGAAGCTCTTCTTCAACCTTCGCAAGGCCAAGAGCCGCATCTCCGCCTTCGAAGAAGGCGACCTCAGGCCTGAGAACGTCGAAAAGATCGCGCATCGGCTTGGCGTGTCCAGGCAGGACGTCATCGACATGAATCGCCGCATGGGCGGCGACGCTTCGCTCAACACGCCTCTGCGCGAGGAAGGCGAAGGCGAATGGCAGGACTGGCTTGTCGACGACAGCGTCGATCAGGAGCATCTGCTCGTCGCCCACGAAGAAAGCGACAATCGCCTGAAGGCGCTACGCGGCGCGCTTGACGTGCTCAATCCGCGCGAGCGGCGCATCTTCGAGGCGCGGCGTCTGTCCGATGATCCTGTCACGCTCGAAACGCTCTCCGAGGAATTCGGCGTGTCGCGCGAGCGCGTGCGCCAGATCGAGGTGCGCGCCTTCGAAAAGGTGCAAGCGGCGGTGCGCGACGGCGTCGCCCGCATCGAGTCGGCGTCCGCGCCCGCGATGTAAGAAGGTTAGTCGCAGATCTTCTGCAACGCCTTCCATTCATCGTCGGTGAGCACGGGATCCGCCGTAGCTTTGTCGGCCGCCGAGAGCTTGGCGAGTCTGTCTTCGCTCAAGGGATGATCGTAAAGGATGGTGAGGAAGCCGTCCTTCTCCTTGCCCGTGACGCGGAGCAGCAGTTCGCCCATCGGCTTCGCGGGCCGGCCGAGGCGGGCCAGCGTTTGCGCTGCGAATGCGTCGGCCTTCGCTTCGGTTTCGCGCGAATTGGCGGCGGTAAGCAGGGTCTTGCCGACGAAGACGATGGCGCCGCCGCCCGTCACGTCGCCAAAGAGCAGGCCGAAGAGATAGGCGATTCCGCCATCGGCAATGACGCGGCGAAGATGATCGCGGTTCTGTAAATGGCCGAACTCGTGCGCCAGAACGCCCAGGATTTCGTCCTGCGACTGCGCCTTCTCCAAGAGCCCGGCCAGGATGAAGACCTTGCCCCCCGGCAGCGCGAAGGCGTTTGGCGTCTTCGAGGAGATCGCCTCGATTGTCGCGGGCAGGCGAAGGCCGGACGCGTCCTGCAAGCGTTGCGAAAGCTTCGCGAGCGCGGCGGCGCCCTTGGGCGACGCACAGCTCTTCCCGTCAAATAGTTCCCGCACTTGCCCTTCAGCCGCATCGCCGAGACGTTTTTCCCACGCGACCGGCACGAGCGGCGCGAGCCGGTCTGCGGCGAAAGGAACGCCGAACCAGATCAGCCCGACGATCGAAACGGTTGCGGCGAGCGACCAGCCGACGATTTTAAGCGTCGAACCGTCGGCGTGCAGCGCCTCGTCATCCGCGAGCTTCGAGCAGCGTCGTTCGATTTCACCTTGCGATTCAGGATCGCGAACGTCGAGATGCGCCAATTGCGCGGCGCCAATCGCGCGCAGCCGCATCACGTCGGACGGCGCTGGCATGCGCCGCACGTCGGCGTAGGACCACGCGGAGAGAACCGCGCCGTCCTCGCATATGTCCAGCGTCGGACCGAAAGCGAGCGTCACTCGGCGCTTTTTATTGACCAAGCCGTCGAAATAGATCGCCTGGAATTTTTCGTTCACGCAATCAGAATCCCACGACGTCGAGACTGTCGGCGAAGCCTTCGCCGAGCGCCGTCGGCGGTGACGCGTCGACCCGCATCGCGACTTCTTGCGCGGCGTGCAGATTGTGAATCGTCAGCGAATTGACGACGATCCGCCATACTCGCTGGACGAAGTAGGTTCGCCACAGGATCGAATATTGCACGATCAGCGCAAGATAGATCAGGACGGCGATAGGGATGCCTACGAATTTTGGCGGGAAGGCAAGGACGACCCAGAGGGCGATTGCGGCGGCTACGGCCGAAGCAAAGAGAAGGCCGGCGAACATCCAATAATTTCCTGTCAGCGCGTGACGCTCCAGGGTCGAGGTCGCCCGCACGTCGCCGATGCGCACGCCTTCGAGCCACCAGTTCCACTGCAAGGCCTTAAACCGCGCATAAACTTCTATCAAGACGCCGGCAGACACTGGCAGTATCAACAGGAGCCAGTTTCCGGCGAACGCCAGACCTGCGACGCAAGCAGTCGGCGTGAAGGCGGCCCAGATCCAGAGTCGCCAGCCGCGCTTGAAGAAATTGTCGCCGGTCGCGACGAAATCGCCGCGAAGCTCGCCGTAATAGGTGTGGCGCATTTTGAAGCGCTCCAACGCCGCCTGCATCCATGGCAGAGCCAATCCCAGGGATATGACCGTTAAGAGTCCCCAGCCCATGGCGTTTAGCGCATATGAAAGGCCGGAGCCGTCCATTTGAAAGCGCAGCCCGCGCCAGGCGGTGCGATGCAGGCGATAGCGCCGGGCGCGATAGGTGGCGAACTGCCAGAACGCCACAAAGAACACGCCGATCAGCAATGAAGCGAAAGACGTCTCACGTTCGGCTTCGACGCCGAGCAGGAAGGACGCGAGATAGATCGGCGCCAGGATCGCCATGGCGAAGAAGAAGCCGATGAGCAATTCGCGCGCCGTGCCGAGATAGGCGAAGGCGTCGCCGTCGAGAATCGTGTGCGACCACAGATGCTGGCGGATTTTGGTGGCGAGCCAAAACCGGTAGAAGCCGACGGTGACGATTTCCAGAGGCGCGCCTTTGAACAGGAGGTCGCGAAATTCTTCGTCGCGCCCGGAGAAAACAATGTCGCTAGACTCCGGCGCGCGTTGCGCCGCCTCTATTGTCATGTCGTTCATTGAAGAAGGCCCCCTTGAATGAGGCGAATACTGCACCGCCGCATCGCGTCCGGCAAGCTGTCCGCCGCCGCGGCGACGCTATATTCAAGTCCAGTCGACCGATGATCAAAACCCTAGGTGGGCGACATGTCTCATTGGCTTATCGTCGGCGCGAGCCGCGGCATCGGACTTGAGGCTGCGCGCCAGCTTTGCGCGCGAGGAGAGCGCGTGACGGCGAGCGTTCGCAACGCGGTGGGATTGGCGACTCTGAAAGCGGCTGCGCCCGAAGCGGCGACCCTGCAGTTCGACGTTCGAGACGAGGCCGCGGTGCGCGCCGCGGCGGAGCAAGTTTCCGATCCCATCGACGTGCTGATCGCCAATGCCGGCGCCTATGGGCCGCAGCGCCAATCCTCGACCGACATGGATTTTGAAGGCGCGCTCGATCTTCTCTCCATCAACACGCTCGGCCCGCTACGCGTCGTCCAGGCGTTTCTGCCGCTGGTGAAACGCGGCGCGCGGCCCCGCATCGTGCTGATGTCGAGCATACTCGGCTCGATGTCGCTCGAGGGGACATTCAACGTCGCCTACCGCGTATCTAAAGCGGGGCTGAACAAGATCGCGCAATGTCTCGCCGCGGATCTGAAGGCGGAGGTCATCGTCGTCACGATGCATCCCGGCTGGGTGCGCACCGACATGGGCGGGCCGGACGCCACGCTCGATGTGCGCGACAGCGTGGCGGGCGTCATACGAACCGCCGAGTCGCTGACGCTTGCCGACACGCGTCGCTATCTCGACTATCGCGGCGAAGATATTCCCTGGTGAAATACGAGACGCTTAAGCGCTAATGGTGGCTCGGCTGCTGCGGCCCGGCTTGGGCGGCGGCAAGCGCGTCTCGCGCCTGAGACTCAAGCCTCTCCGCCGTCTCCTTCTCCAACGCTCGTCGCGGCGCTGGCACATCGATGGTCGCGACCACATGGGCAGGGCGCGGCGACAACAGAAACAGCCTGTCGCCGAGCGCGATCGCCTCGCGCAGATCGTGGGTCACGATCAGCGTCGTGATGCGCCGCTCGTCGATGAGCCTTGCGATCATCTCGCGCAGGTCTCGAGCAAGCGCCGCGTCAAGCGAAACCAGCGGTTCGTCTAGCAGCAGCAGGTCAGGCTTGACGGCGAGCGCGCGCGCAAGCGCTACGCGCCGGGCGAGGCCGAGCGAAAGTTCGCCTGGGAAATGCGCGGCGTGTTCGGCGAGCCCGAGTTCGTCGAGGAGCGCGGCGATGTCGTTTTCGCGCGCATGCGGCGCGGCGATGCGGATATTGTCGATGACGCTGCGCCAGGGCAGCAGGCGCGGCTCTTGGAATACCATGCCGAGTCGGCCGTGTTCGGGCAGGGCGATTGTTCCGGCATAATCCTTGTCGAGTCCGGCGATGAGTCGCAGCAGCGTAGTCTTGCCGCAGCCGGAAGGGCCGACGACCGCGCCCGCCTGTCCCGCGGGCAGCGTCAGCCGCAAATCCTCTAGCGCGCGCAGCGGCTGACCGCTGGCGGAATGATAATCCTTAGCCGTGATCGCGACGTCGAGAGACGCCGCGCCGCCAGCGGGAAACGTGTCGTTCAAGAGGCTGCACCAGAAAAGTTTCGACGCCGAGCATCAGCGCAACGAAGGGAAGCGCGTAAGCAAGCAGAAGCTTCATGTCAAAGAGCTGAAAGGCCATGTTGATCTCAAAGCCGACGCCGTTCGAGCGCCCCAGCAATTCGACGACGAGAACGATCTTCCACACCAGCGACAAGCCGGAGCGCGTCGCGGCCGCAAGATAGGGCGCGAGCTGCGGCAGGACGAGATGCTTGAAACGCGCGGCGGGCGAAAAGCGAAAGACATGCGCCATGTCCTCAAGATGCGGATCGAGCGCGCGCGCGCCTTCGCGCACGACGACGATGGCGTTGGGCAGCTTGTTGAGCGCGACGGCGCCGATCGCCGCGACTTCGGTGAGGCCGGCCCAGACATAGGCGAGCACGATGACGACGAGCGCCGGCAGATTGAGCAGCGTGACGAGCCAGGGATCGAGCAGCCGGTCGGCGAGCTTGTTTCGGCCCATGACATAGCCGATCGCCGCGCCGAAACTCATGGCGAGCGCGAAGGCGGCGACGACGCGCGCGAGCGTGATCGCAAGATTGAAGAACAGCGCGCCGGAGACCGCCTCTTCATAGATCTTCTCGAAGACGGCCGAAGGTCCAGGAAGGCGGCGCGGATCGGAAAGAGACGCGCCGATCTGCCAAAGCAGGAGCAGAGCCGCTAGCGAGATGAATCGGATCAATGCGGCTTGGCCTCGGCGCCCTTGTAGAAGGTTCCGGGATCGAGGGTCTTGCTCGGCCCGACGAGCTTTTCGCCGCCGAGCGTGGCGAGCGCCCCGTAGAGCGCCCTGGCGTCGGCCTCTTCCTGCGCGATCGAGCGTTTCGGCGCGCCGGCGACATAGCGTTTGCGGTAGATGTCTAGCGTCTTGGCGTCCCTGCCGCCGAGGCGCTGCGCGACGACTGCGGCCCAGGCCCTGTCAGATGTCGCAATCAGGTCTCGCGCCTTTCCGGTCATGGCGAAGAAGCGCGCGAGCGCGTCCGCGTTTTTGGCCGCGAAGCCTTCGTCGAAGACATAGCCGGTGACGACGACGTCGCCCTTGGCGCCGAGCGCCCGTTCGACATCGGCGAGTTCGACGGCGCGTCTGAAGCCTTGCGCCTCAAGATCGGCGGCGAAATTCCAGAATACGAGCGCCGCGTCGATCTCGCCCTGCAGCGCTTTTTCGGCGATGAGCGGCGGCGCGCCATAAAGCACCGTCGCGGTCTGGTCGAGATCGACGCCGTTCTTTAGCGCATAGGCCTTGAGCATCAGCCAGCTCTTGTCGAGCGGCCCGCCGGCGACGCCAAGTTTCTTCCCCGCGAGGTCCTTGACGCTGTTGATCGCGGGGTTCTTGGTCATCACCGCGCCGATCGACGTGGAATGCGGATAGAAGATCAGTTTCGCGCCCTGCGCGCGCTGGCGCGCCACCCAGAGCCAATCGGAGAGGATGAGGTCGGCGCCTCCGCCCTGGATGGCGATCTTGCCGGCGTCGGTCGAGGCGAGTTCGGCAGCGTCGATGTCGAGTTTCGCCTCCTTGTCGAGGCCGAACGCCTTAGCGACGGCGAGCTCCCAGCCGAGCGTGCCGGTCTTTTGCAGCGCGATACGCAGTTTTTCCGCCTGCGCCGGCGCGGCGAGGAGAAAGACGCTGGCGAGACTGGCGGCGAGAGCGACGAAGAAGCGTTGCATGTTTTCCTTAGGGTTTTGGCTGAATGTCTTAGCGCAGGATCGACATGGCGTCGATGCGAATAGGAGTCTCGAAGCGTGGTGGGAAATGTGGCGAACGCCGCTCACGCCATGGCCACTCGCCCTTCGAGGCGGCCGCTACGCGGCCTCCTGAGGATAAGGGGCCTTCGGTTCGCGCTTCATCCTAAACGGCGACAACGAGCAGTCCTCATGCTGAGGAAGCGGCGAAGCCGCTGTCTCGAATCACGGGCGCTGCGAAGTGGCTCGAAGTGGCGCCGAAAATTGCCGCTTTGCGCACTAATGGTAGCTTCCCTAATGCTGGCGAAGAGCCACAGGACTTTTCGCCGCAAGCGCCGCGTCATAAAAATCCGCGAGCCGCGAGAGCAGGGCGGCGCAGTCGCCTTCGAAACTCGAGCCATGCATCACGGCGAGGCGACGGGGCGCGAGCGCCGCGAGCATGCGGATCGTCGGGCCTGTCATCGGCGTCAGCGACGTGGCCTGAAAGGCGTTCTCCGCCGCGATCGCGGTTTCGAGCACGCTCTCCTTCGTGACGGCCGGCCCTTGACCGATTTGCGTGAGGAGATCGCCGCAGAACAGCGTGCAGGTCGTCTCCTCATAGATCAGACCCGATTCCCACGCATGCGGCACATGCGGCGTGTCGATGTAGCGCACGCGCCTTCCGCCGATGTCCATGATCTCGCCATTGCCAAGAGCGCGCGGCGGCCGGTCGGCGAGATCGTTCAGCGACACCATGCAGGCGGTCTGGCCATGAACGATCTGCGCCCGCGGCGCGGCGGCGAGCCACAGATTCATCGACCCGCATTCGTCGGCTTCGACATGGCCGAAGGAAATCCAGCGCACCCTTTCGATCGGCGTGATCTCCGCCAGGGCCTTCGATATGCACGGAAAAAGCGCACGTGGCCCGCAGTGAAACAGCAGCGGCTCGTCCGCGTCGATGAGGAACTGGTTGAAGGTGAAACCGGCCGGCGCCGCGATCTCCGGCGCGAATGTCGACAGGCGATAGATGCGCTCGGCGATTTCATCGACCTTCGTTTCCATCTCACCCTCTGATAGCGCTCGGTCGCCGCATGCGTGAATCCGCGCGGCCCTTCATCTGCGCCTAGCCTTTCTCCGCGTCCCAGCGATGGCGGAGATAGAGCAGCAGGAGCAGCCAGAGCGCGATAAAGCCGTCGGAGAAGATCGTCAAAAAGTTGTAGGGCGCATAGTCCCCTGCGCGAAGCGTCTGCTCGATATGGCCGTAGGTCGCCCCGAGCATGAACAACGACCATCCGAGCCCGGTGGCGAGCCAAAAAGCGCCGCGGATCCAAATGCAGAGAAAACCAAGACCGCCCCAGGCGCCGTCGTGAACGCCGACTTCGAACTGGAACGGGCTGCCCGGGGGCCAGCCGATGCTGCGCGCGGTCTGATCGGGGAAGAAGACATGCGGGACGAAGCCGAGCGGCAGGCCGATGACGCCGACGTCAAGAACCAGCGCGTACAGCAAAAGCAGGCGAACGACGCGCGCGCGGGTCCTTGGAATGCTGCTTAGCGCCAGATGCGCCAGCGGCAGCAGCACGCTGAAGAGCGCGACGATGAGGCCGATCATGGCGACACGGCTGCTTTCGCGTCTTCCGCCGCGGCGGCGGCGACGCTACGCTCACCCGCTTTCAGCGCCTTGATCTGATATTTTTCACATTCGGCGCTCAACGCTGTGAGGCCGCCGTAAAGCCTCTCGGCGTCGCCATAGCCGATGGCGGCGAAGCGATAAATCAGTTCGCGAACGAGGCTGGGCTTCAGGAAATATCCGGAGTGGACGTCCGCCTCGCCTCTGACATAGACCCACAGCAGGCGCAGATGTCCAAGCCAGGATAAATTCGGCGACACGCCGGGCGCAGCGTCCGTCACCACCCCATGGCCCTTCGCGTCGATGCTGTCGGTGCAGTCGAAATAGGTCAGCCTCTGCGCGAATGACTCTTCCGACTGCACGGCGTCGAGTTCAGCGTAAAGCTCGTAAAGGGTGCGCGCGCCGACGCGCAGATTGCCGAGCGTCAGTTGTTCGGAAAGTCCCCAGCCGGTCAGAACGCCGACGTTGCCGAGCCGATAGCCGAACCTGCGGCTCTTCGTGGGCAGCGAGAAGAAATTCGCCGTCGTCGAAATGTCGCGCAAAACTTCGTCGCCTTCGTTGGAGAAAAGATGGGCCTCCTGAAAGCGGATCAATGACGAATGCAGCGCATTGCTGCGCCCCGACAGCAGCACTTCCGAAGGAATGTCGGGCGAGACGAGAACGAGGCGGCGTAAGATGAAATTCTTTCCGATTTTCGATCTGAGCTCGCGCCGCCTGCGCTCCTCTTCGCTTCCGAGCGTCTCTGGGCCATGGCGCATGGCGGCGATCGCAAGTGGAGAAAACACGTCGGAGAGAATGCGCACCGCGTTGGTGACGACGAAGCCGCCCATGCTGTGGCCGATAAAAGAAAGCTCAACCCTTCCGACCAGATCGTCGGGGTCATTGCTCGGCCGTTTGGGAAGTCTGTCGTCGATGTCGCGGATAAGATTGACGAGGTCCGGCACGCCGTAATTCGTGGCCCGGAAGCCGTCACGGAAATAGACGATGAGCCGCAAGCCAAAAAGGGTGAGGGGAATAAGAGCCATCGCCGCGGTCACGGCCGTCACGACGACGCGCGCCAGCTTCCACCAGTCGCAAATCTCGAAAGAGAAGTTCACGAGATATACGGCGGCGAGTGCGACGAAGAGAATGCCGAGGAGAAATAATGGCGCAGCGTTCAAACCGCTTCGCCAAGGGGTTCCCATCGCTTCCGACGGCCAACGATAGCCGATGCAAACGAGGCCGCGGTTTTTGAGCGCATCGTCGTCGTTCAACGCGATGAACGACTCTTTGAAGGTTTCGAGCACTTTCTTTCGCGGCGTGTTGAAGCCGTGGACGGTGATCAGGAGTTTAGGGTTCTCCTGTTTGGTCAACACCTGGACGATCTTATCGATCTCTGAAATTTGGCAGTTTTCAGGAGTTGATGACGCACTTTCCTTGTCGTCGATATTGTCGGGCGCGGTGCTTTCGACGAAGAAAGCGGGCGTGAAAACGATGGCGGCAGGTGGAGGGGTGACCTCGTACACCGCTAATTCTTCATCGTGCGCCATGGATGAGCTCCAATTTTTCGATTGAGCAAAAATCCTTAAGTCAGTATTTAGCCGGGTTGGAGCATGCCTCAGCGTCGCCTTTGCGACAAGTTGAAGCGCTGTCCGCCTTTTTTGTGAACGCCCTATGTCGGCCGGGCCAAACGCCTGCGCCGAACCGACCCACCCCATCCCGAATCGCGCTAAGATCGCTCATGGCTTCAAAACCCGATCTTTTCAGCGGCGCGCCGCGCAAGGCGCCCGCGTCGAAACCCGCCCCGAAGCGCGGGCCGGCGGAATATTCCGCCGCCTCCATCGAAGTGCTGGAGGGGCTCGAGCCCGTCCGCCGGCGCCCCGGCATGTATATCGGGGGCACCGACGAGGCGGCGATGCATCACCTCTTCGCCGAGGTGCTGGACAACGCCATGGACGAGGCTGTGGCGGGCCATGCAACCTTCATCGAGGTGACGCTGGAAACTGACGGCTGGCTCACGGTCAACGACAACGGCCGCGGCATTCCGGTCGAGTCCCATCCGAAATTTCCCAAGAAATCGGCGCTGGAAGTGGTGATGACCACGCTTCACGCCGGCGGCAAGTTCGATTCAGGCGCCTATCAGACCTCCGGCGGTCTGCACGGCGTCGGCGTCTCGGTCGTCAATGCGCTGTCCGAAAAGCTTGAGGTCGAGGTGGCGATCGCAGGTCAGCTTTATGGCCAGGAGTTTTCGCGGGGCCTGCCGCTCGGCAAGCTCAAAGCGCTTGGCCGCGTCAACAACCGGCGCGGCACCAAGGTGCGCTTCAAGCCCGACGCTGAGATTTTCGGCGCGGGCGCGCATTGGAAGCCGGCGCGGCTCTTCCGCATGTCGCGCTCCAAGGC
Source organism: Methylocystis sp. (assembly GCA_036560365.1). Lineage (GTDB taxonomy): Bacteria > Pseudomonadota > Alphaproteobacteria > Rhizobiales > Beijerinckiaceae > Methylocystis. The sequence continues at coordinate 118,071 of DATBRI010000174.1, read as the reverse complement.
CTATCTCTTCGGCGGCGTCGAAATTCGCTGGCGCTGCGATCCTTCGCTGATCGACCCCGGCGCGGACACGCCGGCTGAGGCGGTATTGCGCTTTCCCGGCGGCTTGAAGGATTATCTGGCGCGCGAGATCCACGGCAAGGAGCTTGTCGCGGATCAGGCCTTTGTCGGCAAAATCACGCGCGAAGGCGGCCATGGCTCGCTCGAATGGGCGGTCTCCTGGCTCGCCGAGGACGATGGCTTCGTCCACTCCTACTGCAACACCATTCCGACGCCGGACGGCGGCACGCATGAGGCGGGGTTTCGCGCCGCGCTGCTAAAGGCGCTTAAGGATCACGCCGAGCGCATCGGACAGTCGAAGCGCGCCAAGGACATTACCGCCGACGATCTCATGGGCCAGTCGGCCGCGATGATCTCCGTCTTCATCCGGGAGCCGGAATTTCAGGGCCAGAACAAAAGCCGGCTGATGAGCGCCGAGGCGGCGCGCATCGTCGAAAGCGCGATGCGGGACGCCTTCGATCACTGGCTTGCCGGCGCGCCGTCGCAGGCCAACAAACTTTTAGATTTCGCCGTGGAGCGCGCCGAGGAGCGTCTGCGCCGCCGCGCCGAGAAGGACATCGCCCGCAAGACCGCGACCCGCAAGCTACGGCTGCCCGGCAAGCTCGTCGACTGCACGAATAACTCGGCGCAGGGCTCGGAGCTGTTCATCGTCGAAGGCGATTCCGCCGGCGGCTCGGCGAAGGAGGCGCGCAGCCGCGCGACGCAGGCCATTCTGCCGCTGCGTGGCAAGATTTTGAATGTCGCATCGGCGACGAAGGACAAGCTCCTCGCCAATCAGCAGCTCGCCGATCTGACGCAGGCGCTCGGCTGCGGATTGGGCGCGCATTACCGCGACGAAGATCTGCGCTACGAGAAGGTGATCGTGATGACTGACGCCGACGTCGATGGCGCGCATATCGCGTCGCTGCTCATCACCTTCTTCTATCGGCAGATGCCGCGGCTCATCGAGAACGGCCATCTCTATCTGGCGCAGCCGCCGCTCTATAAGCTGACGCAGGGCGCGAAGACCGTCTATGCGCGCGATAATGAACACCGCGATGAATTGATCAGCAAAGAATTGACGGGCAAGGGAAAAATCGAGACCGGCCGCTTCAAGGGGCTCGGCGAAATGAGCGCTGCTCAGCTCAAGGAAACGACGATGGACCCGAGCAAGCGCACGCTGCTCAAAGTCGTCGTGGGGCCGGAAGATCGCGAGGAAACCGCGGATTGCGTCGAACGGCTGATGGGCAACAGGCCGGAAGCGCGCTTCGCCTTCATTCAGGAGCGCGCCGCGTTCGCGACGGAACTGGTCGATATCTAGCCCAGGGCGATCGGGTGAAGACTTGTTTCCTCACCCTCATCCTGAGGAGCCGCCGTAGGCGGCGTCTCGAAGGACGAGGGTGAGGAAACATACGCGAGAACGGGTTTCCTCGTCCTTCGAGACGGCCTCTATGAGGCCTCCTCAGGATGAGGAAGCCCTTTGCCAAGCCCCTCGCGCCGGGACGCATCTGGGCGTATGGTGTCGTCCTCCCAATGACGATAGGCGCCGCGTGACCGACACGGAAATTCGCCCACCGACCGAGGATGCGCGCTCCGCGCGGTCCTACTGCGACGAGCAGGCATTCGCTCTCGAGCGGATGCAGCTCGCGCTCGACGCCGGCCGCACCGGCATCTGGGACTGGAATCTTTTGACCGGCGAAGTCCATATCGACGAGCGCGTGCGTCGCCTTTGGGGCCTTCCCGAGGGCGTGCCGGCCAGTTTCGAAATTTTTCGTAGCGCCCTGCATCCGCAGGACAAGAAGCGAACGAAAGAGGCTGTCGGCGTCGCGCTCGATCCCGCGCACGAAGGCGATTACGAGGTAGAATATCGCGTCATCGGCCAGACCGACCGCATTGAACGCTGGGTCTCGGTGCGCGGCCGCACCTTTTTCGAGGAAGGCCGCGCGGTTCGAATTCTCGGCACCGCGCGCGACATCACGCCCCGCAAGCAGCGCGAGCAGCATGTGCGCGTGCTCCTGCGCGAACTCGTGCATCGCTCGAAGAACCTGCTCGCCGTCGTGCAGGCGATGTCGCGGCAGACGGCCGCCGGTTCGCCGTCGGTCGAAGATTTTCAGCGCAAATTCGGCGCCCGCCTGCAGGCGCTGTCGATGGCGCATGATCTGCTTGTGTCGCAGGACTGGCGCGGCGCCTCGATGCGCGAATTGGTGCGCGCTCAGCTTGCCTACTGCATGGACGTGCCGCAGATCGACCTTTCGCCGCGCGCTAAGATTGACGGACCCAAGATCATGCTGAAGCCGGAGGCCGCGCAGAACATTGGCCTCGCCTTGCATGAACTCGCGACGAATGCGCTGAGCTATGGCGCCTTGTCGCGCCCCGACGGCGCCGTCTCGCTGACGTGGCGCTTCGAAGACGGACGCCTCAATATCGAATGGCGGGAGAGGGGCGGCCCGGCGGTGGCGATGCCGCCGCGCGAAGGCTTCGGCCATAAGGTCATCAAGCGGCTTGTCGCACAGGCGCTGGACGGAACCGCGGCGCTCAACTTCCCACCCGACGGATTGATCTGGACGTTGTCGATTCCAGCGAGCTACGCGACGGTCAGGGACGAGCAGGCGTAGCGCCTCGCTGCGCACAGAAGGCTTCATAGTCCTTCGCGTTTTGTCGCGCATAGAGAACCGCGAAGGACGCCAGCGCGTCATCGAACGCTTCGCTCTTCCCCATATAGCCGGCGAGAGCCGCCGCATCGGTGGAACGCGCATGCGCGCGCGCCAAGAAGGTGCGCCCGCACAATTTGGCGTAATCCAGCAGGTCGTGGCGTTGCAGCAATTCCGTAAGATTGCCGAGGCGACGCGTCTTCAGCTGACGCATATAGAATTCTCGCTGCGAAGCCGGGTCGTGCGTTGGGCCGAGAAAAACGTCGGTGGCGGCCTGCATCATGCGCTGGCCTCCAACGACGCGCTCGCCCTGTACGCCGGGCCAGACCCCAAGGCCAAAGCGCTCCAGCACGGACTTCTTCGCTTCTTTCACCTGGATGTACAGGGGCTCGTCGTCCGGGCTCATAAACAATGCGATCGTGCAATAGGTTCCGAGGCTGCCGACGCCAACGGCCTTGAAAGCGATGTCGCACAAACGGTAGCGGCGCAATAAAGCGCCGACGTGCGGCGGCAAATTCGCGAACGCGGCGGCGATGAGCGCGTTGACATCGAATAGGTTGGCGATGCTTTCGTCGAAGTGAAAGAGCCGCGGCGGCCTATCCTCGATTCGCACGTCGCCGTTTTCTTCATTCAAAATCTTCGGAAAGTCGTCGGCATGATCGTCTGCGTTCTGACGCGCAGACCGAGCAGCGTGCGCAACGGCGGGAAGAACGCGGTTACGGAGCTCCGCGAAGACGTCGCGTAGCGGCACGCGCGTGTTCCAGGCTTGGAGCGGCGACAAGGCGGCGAGTTCTATCACCGCCTTGCGATAGGTCTTAATGGCGGCTTGAGCCGTGGATCTTGAGGCTCGCTCACTTTTGCCTGCGCAAAGCGCTGCGACCGCGATGCTTGTCGTGAAGCGGCGCAAATCCACGGTGACATCGATATCGGGCAGGGTCTCGTCAAAATCATTCAGATCGAAGAGCGGATGTCCTTCCGGCGACACGAAGGCGCCGAAATTCATGAGATGACAGTCGCCGCAGACCTGCGCGCGAATGCTGGGCGCCGGCTGCGCCGCAAGATCGGCGGCCATGACGTCAGCGGCGCCGCGCAGAAAAGCATGCGGCGACTCCGCCATGGACTTGCGGCGAAGCGGAAGCAAAGACTGAATACGGTCGCGCTCGGTCTCGGCGATGATGGCCGTCGCGTTGCGATTTGCGGCAGGCGTAAAATCCGCAAGCGTTTCGCGCGGGACGCTCTGGCGCAGGGTCTTTCCTGCCGCGTAGCGCGTGCGACGGTCGGGGTCGCGCTGATCACCGCCGCCACTCGACGTTTCGTTCATTGTCGGCAATCCCTAGGACCAATCGGGCCATGATGGCACGAAGAATCGAATAGGTCAGCCTGCTGCTGCGACTAGCCCAGCAGATCGATCAGCGGGCCGATCAGAGGCGCGTCGGCGGGCGGCATCGGATAGTTGCGCAGGTCGCGCGCCCGCGCCCATTTCACCGCCTGTCCCTCCATCGGCGAAATAAAGCCCTCCCACTTACGGCAGACGTAAAGGGGCATCAGAAGATGGAAGTCGTCGTAGGCGTGGCTCGCGAAGGTCAAGGGCGCGAGGCAAGGCGCGCAGAGCCGCACGCCGAGTTCTTCTTCGAGTTCGCGCGCGAGCGCATCCTCCGGCCGCTCGCCGGGATGAAGCTTGCCACCGGGAAACTCCCACAGACCGGCAAGTTGCTTGCCTGCGGGACGTTGCGCGATCAGCACGCGATTGTCGGCGTCGACGAGCGCCGCCGCCACGACGAGAAGCAGATTCACGGGCCCGCTCAATTGCCGGAGAGAACGACTTTCACCGGGCCGCTTTCCTGGCCGGTGAGCGTCACTTCTTCATACATCGCGCCGCCTTCCGGCAAGTGCGCATCCTTCGGCTTCCAGATGAGCTGGGTGGTGAGATAATAGCGTCCAGGGGCGACATTCTCGAAGGTGAATCGCCCGTTCGACTCCGTCGTCGTCGTGCGGGTCAAAGAGGCGTATTGCGTGTCCGGCTCGACCTTCGGAATTGACGCCGCCGGCAGGAATTTCACCGAACCGTAAAAATTCTTGATCCTTGTCTGCGCATAGGTCGTGGCCGGGATCAGCCTCACGGTTTCGCCGGCGGCGTAGCGCACATTGGATTGCCCCGAGGCGTCGCGCAGAAAGGCCTGTCCGGTGATGACGCCCCTGCCGGGCGCCCTGATGTAATTCGCCTGCGAAGGATCAAATCCGACGCCCGGCGATGGACCGCGCGCGGTGTTACAGGCCGAGAGCAGTATGAGCGGCGCGACGAAGAGAAGCTTGACGCAACGCATGACAATAACGCTCCACGAGAACGCAGATCGCAAACTAGGACCTGCGCCGACCGCCCCGCCGGTCCGACCGGCGAGGCGGCTTCGGCGCGGCGACCCAGCCAATCTAGCACGTCATGCATGGTTCTGACGACCGCGACGCAAGCCACCGTTCAGCCGCAGGCCCCGGCGCGGGGCCAGGAACCATGAACGTCGCGGCGCCGACACGAAGCGCCCGGCGGTCAGCTCCGGTAGTCGCCGTTGATCGCGACATAGTCCTTGGTAAGGTCGCAGGTCCATACGGTGCCGGCGCCCTTGCCGAGTCCGAGATCGACGTTGATGACGACGTCGTCGCGTTTCATGATCTGCGAAACTTCAGCTTCGTCATAGTCGGGGTCGCGCAGTCCTTTGTGGGCGACGCGTACGCCGCCGAACCAGATCGCGAGCCTGTCGCGGTCGGCCTTCTCGCCGGCCTTGCCGACCGCCATGACGATGCGGCCCCAATTGGCGTCCTCACCGGCGATCGCCGTCTTCACAAGCGGTGAATTGGCGATGGAGAAGGCGATGCGCTTCGCCGCCTTGGCGGTCTCGGCGCCCGTCACCGTCACCTCGACGAATTTGCGCGCGCCTTCGCCGTCCTTGACCACTTGATGGGCGAGATCGAGCAGCACGCCGTCGAGCGCCCGCTTGAATTCGATGAGCCGCTTATCGCTCGCCTTATCAATCTTCGGCGCGCCGCGTTTCTTCGCCGCTCCGGTGGCGAAGAGCAGCAGCGTGTCCGACGTCGACGTGTCGCCGTCGACCGTGATGGCGTTGAAACTGCCCTTGACGCCGCTCTCGAGCATTGCCTGCAGCGCCTCTGCGCCGATGGCGGCGTCGGTGAAGACGAAGGCCAGCATCGTCGCCATGTCCGGCGCGATCATGCCCGCGCCCTTGGCGAAGCCGCTGATCGTCACTTCGACGCCGGCGATCGTCGCTCTTCGAGTGGAGAGCTTCGGGTAGGTGTCGGTCGTCATGATGGCGCGCGCGGCGTCCTGCCAGCCGTCGGGCCGCGCCTCCTGCGCGAGCCTCTCCAGCACGCCATCGAATTTATGCGCGTCGAGCGGCTCGCCGATGACGCCTGTCGACGCCAGAAAAATCTGGCGCTCGGGCGCGCCGGTCGCCGCTGCGGCGAGCTTCGCCGAGAATTTGACCGCTTGCGCGCCGGTCTTGCCGGTAAAGGCGTTGGCGTTTCCGGAATTGACCAGCAGCGCGCGGGCCTTGCCGCCTTTGAGCCTGTCGCGGCACCAGTCAACCGGCGCCGAGGGACATTTGGATTTGGTGAAGACGCCCGCGACCGTCGTTCGCGCGTCGAGCAACGCCAGCATCACATCGGTGCGACCGGCGTAGCGCACGCCCGCGGCGCCGACGCCAAAGCGAACGCCCTCGAGCGGCGGGATATCAGGCGCGGATTTCGGCGCGAGCGGGGAGACAGGGGCGTCATGAGACATCGCGGAGCCTTGTCAATCGGAGTGGACCTGCGCGGATGTGCCCGGCGCTACAGCTCCGCGTCAAGGCCAAGCAGCGGAACCGGCGCAATTCCCCCTTGTCGAAGGCGAGTCGCGCCGTCGTCAAGCGGGTGAGCGCCCCGCCCGAGAACCCTCCGCGTTTCGACCCTCCCCTTTGAGGGGAGGGCGAGGCGGCTCGAGCTTACTTCTTCTTCGGCGCTTCGGCCGGCTTCTGCGTTGGGGCCGGCTTGGCGCCGGGGGCGCCGTCCGCCGGCTGGTCGGCGCGTTCGATCTTGGCGCCGTCGCGCAATTTCATCACGAGTTCGCTCTGCGCCTTCTGGACGACATAGCGGGCGACCTGATCCTTCACCTCATCGAGCGGCGGGAAGACTTTCGGGCGCTTCTCGTCGAGCTTGATGATGTGCCAGCCGAACTGCGTCTTGATCGGATCGGAGACCTGTCCCGGCTCCATTTTCGCTGCCGCATCGCCAAACTCCGGCACCATGCGTTCCTTCGTGAACCAGCCAAGGTCGCCGGCCTTGGCGCCGGGGTCCTTGGAAAGCTCGGTTGCGACTTTGCCGAAATCCTCGCCGGCTTTGATGCGCTTCAGCGCGGCCTTCGCCTCTTCTTCGGTGGGCACCAGAATGTGGTGCGCGTGATATTCCGTTTCGGCCTTCTGATTCTTCGCCGCCTCTTCATAGGTCTGCTTGATCGCAGCTTCCGTGGCCGCATTTTTGGCGACGTCGCCGAGCAGCGTCTCCATCAGCGCCTTGTCGCGAAGATAGGCCAGTTTCTTGGCGAAGTCGGGTGTCTCGGCGAGCTTGTCGGCCTGGGCCTTCTGCACAACGAGCTGCTCGTCGATGAGGAAGTCCAGCACATAGGTTTCGCGCGCCTTGCCTTCGAGCTGGCGCGGAATGCCCGCGCCAAGATCCTCCATCGCGAGCTTCAGGTCCTCATCGGTGATCTCGACGCCATTGACTTTGGCGAGGGTTTTCCCGACCGCAGATGTCGCGCCGACGACGGTCATCGCCAGCAGGGCGGCGAGGGCGGTCGCTCCAACCGCGGCGCGGGCGAGAGAACGCGCATTCTTGCGGGCGTGAGACATGTTGTGCTCCAAAAAGAGGCCTGGGCGGCCCTGAACAAAAGCGGCCGTGCCGCCGGCGAAAAGCTCCTGCGCGAGGAATCGGGCGTATCTATGCCCGAGCAGGCGGTTCTGACAACTCCGGCTAGGCCGAAATCGGGCGCTCGGCGACCTCGCCGACGACGCGCGTGAAAATTTCCCGGGTTCGCTTCTGCGTATCGGCGAGCAGTGCTTCAAGATTGGAAAGATCTGGCGCGTCCCCGACGCGCAGCAACAGCTCCGTCAGTCCGCGCGGCGCGTCGGCGGGACGGAAAGCGTCGTCGATCGCAAGCCGCAGCAATTGCGTCAGGCCTTGATAGAGCTTCGAGGCCTCCGCCAGCGATTCCGCCGCGCCTGCGTCGAGACATCCGGCGTCTGTTAGCTTCTGCAAGGCGCGTGTGGGGGTTGTTGAAAAAAGCTCAGGATGCTGCGGGCCATGAAGCAGCATCAAATATTGCGCGATAAACTCGACGTCGATCAATCCGCCGGGGACCTGCTTAACCTCCCAGGGACTCGTCGAACCCTTTTCCTTTTCGATCCGCCGGCGCATGGACAACACGTCGTCCTTGAGTTTTTGGGCATCGCGAGGATGCGTCAGCGCCACGCGGATCGCCGCTTCGACTCGCCTCGTGAACGCCTCGGGACCCGCGACGACCCGGGCGCGGGTCAAGGCCATGCGCTCCCATGTCCACGCTTCATGAGCCTGATAGTCCGAAAAGGCGGCGAGACTTACTGCGAGCGGCCCGCTGTTGCCGGAAGGCCGCAAGCGAAAATCGACCTCGTACAGCAGCCCTTCGGCGGTTGGGGCGGAAAGGGCGCTGATCAGCCTCTGGGTGAGGCGCGCATAATATTGTTGCGTTGAAATCGGCCGTTCGCCGCCCTTCGATTCCGCCAAGGGATCGGCGTCATAGAGGAGCATCAGATCGAGATCGGAAGCCGCCGTCATCTCGTATCCGCCGAGCTTGCCCATGGCGACGACCGCGGCCGCGCCGCCCTCGATCGTTCCATGCGTCCTGACGAACTCCTCGCAAACACGAGCGAATAGACGGGAGATCAGCGTTTCGGCGAGGCGCGTGTAGGCGAAGCCGGCTTCCGCGACCGACAGCGAGCCCGTCAGGATGCGCACGCCAATCAGGAATTTCTGCTCCTGTCCGAAGATGCGCGCGCGGTCGAGGGCGTCTTCATAAGAGCGCGCCTCGGCGAATTGCGCCGCAAGGCGCTGCTCCAGTTCGTCTTGCGTCGGCACGGTTTCGAAAAAGGCGGGCTCCATCAGCGCGTCGAGCACGCGCGGGCGCCTGGAGATCGTTTCGGCGAGCTTGGGCGCCGCCCCGGTGATCGCGGCGAGCAGTTTGAGAAGCCGAGGCTGCGAGACGAGGAGGGAAAAGAGCTGCACCCCTGCCGGCAGTTTCGAGATGAGCCTGTCGAAGGCGAGAAAGGCGGCGTCGGCGTTCTCAGTCGCGGCGATCGCCTCGAGCAGAATCGGCGTCAGCTCGGTCAGTCGTTCGCGCGCGATGGTCGAACGCGTCGCGGCGTAGCGGCCGAAATGCCAGCCGCGAATGGTCGCCGTCACCGTCTTGGGGCTCGCAAACCCCATATTCGCAAGCGTCTCAATCGTACCCGGATCGTCGTCATCGCCCGTGAAGACGAGATTGCCGGCCGAGGACGTCAGCTGTGGCGCGCTTTCGAAAAGCCGCGCATAGTGGCTCTGTACAATGTCCAGCCGCTTCAGCAGCGCTTCGGCGAAATCGGCGTAGCCCGAAAACCCCATCATGCTCCCGATGACCGCGACGCCGTCTTCAGTTTCGGGGAGCGTGTGTTTCTGCTCGTCGGCGACCATCTGGATGCGATGCTCGACGTCCCGCAGAAAGAGATAGGCTTCGCGCAGATCGTCGCGCGCCTCTTGCGCCACCCAGCCGCTCTCGACGAGCTGGTCGAGCATCGCTAGCGTCGAACGCCCGCGCAGGCGCCGATCGCGCCCGCCGGTGATCAGCTGCTGCGTCTGGACGAAAAATTCGATTTCGCGAATGCCGCCGCGGCCCAGTTTGATATTGTGGCCGACCACCGCAATTTTGCCGTGCCCTTTGTGCGCGTGAATCTGCCGCTTGATCGAATGGACGTCGGCGATGGCGGCGAAGTCGAAATATTTGCGCCAAATGAAGGGGGCGAGCTCCTGCAGGAATTGCTCGCCAGCGAAGACGTCGCCCGCGACCGGCCGCGCCTTGATATAGGCGGCGCGTTCCCAGTTCTGGCCCATGCTTTCGTAATAGCTCATCGCCGCTTCGAGCGGGATCGCAATCGGCGTCGCGCCCGGATCGGGCCGCAGCCGCAAATCGGTGCGAAACACATAGCCGTCGGCGGTGCGCTCGCTCATGATCCGCACGATCCGTTTCGTCAGTTTGACGAAGAAATCGACGTCCTCCGACGGCTCGGCGAGGCGCGCCCGCGAGCGGTCGAAGAACACAATGAGATCGATGTCGGAGGAGTAATTGAGTTCGAAGGCGCCGCCCTTGCCCATGCCCAGAAAAATCCACCCCGAGCCGCGCTCCGGATCGCGCTGATCGGCAAGTTCAAGTTTGCCGGCGAGCGCGGCGGCGCGCAGGGTAAAGCGAATGGCGGCGGAAAGCGTGGCGTCGGCGATCAGCGTCAGCGCCCGCGTCGCCTCTGGCATGTCCCAGACTTTGGTAAGATCGGCGAGGCCGATGACGAGCGCGGCTTCCTGCTTCGCAACGCGCAGCAGGCGCATCAGCTTGGCTTCGTCTTCGGTTTCGATGTTTTGCGTTTCTTCGATGAGCGCTGCAATGCGCTGCGCGGGATCGCTTTCAAGCGCTCTCACGAGTCGCGCCGCATCGCGCACGGCAAGGTCGGTCAGATAGGACGACGCGCCCAAGACGCCGAGCAGCAGATCGCGCGCCTTCGGCCGTTCGCGCAGGAGTGCGGCGAGCGCGCCATCGGCGTCCCTCTCCAACACACGCACGAGCGCCGCTTCGGCTCGTTTCGCATCGAGAGGAGCGATGATGATTTTCGCGCGATCGAGAAGGGCGTTGGCGTCCGACGTCAAGGGCGTTCCTTTTGCCGAGTCTAGGCGGCTTTGCGGCTGGATATAATCCGGCTATCCCCGTAAATCAGCTTTGAGAGTTGAGAAACGTCAATGGGAAAAGAAGCCGGCCCTCGTCCGTCGAGACGGCTCCGCGGCGCCTCCTCAGGATGAGGGGCCTTGGGTTTTTCGCGAAATGAACAGGTCTGACGGCGTCGCCCGTCTTTTGAGCGACGCACGAACAACAAGTTTCCTCATCTTGAGGAGTTCGCGAAGCGAGCGTCTCGAAGGAGGAGGGAATTTTCGGAATGATGGATAAAATAGCAGGGCAATTCATGTCGCAAGAGGATGTCGCGCAGCTACTCGCTCGCATAGCCGGGGCGCTGGAGCGTCTGGCTCCGCCAGAGCCGCGCGCGCCGGATTTCTCCGCCGCCGAGGCGTTCGTCTGGCGCGCCGCCGGCGAGGCGTTCCATCCGGTCGCCCGCGTCAATCGCGTCGATCTGGCGCTGCTCAAGGGCGTCGACCGTCAGCGCGACATGCTTTTCGCCAATACGAGCCGTTTCGCGCAAGGCCTGCCCGCCAACAACGCGCTCATGTGGGGCGCGCGCGGCATGGGCAAATCTTCGCTGGTGAAATCCATTCACGCCGCGCTGGCCGAGAAGGGGCTGAAGCTCATCGAAATCCATCGCGAGGACATCGAGGCGCTGCCCGCGCTGCTCGGCGCGCTGGCGCAGGCGCCGTTCCGCTTCATCGTTTTTTGCGACGACCTGTCGTTCGACGGCTCCGAGACGAGCTACAAGGCGCTGAAAACCGCTCTCGAAGGCGGCGTCGAAGGGCGGCCGGAGAATGTGCTGTTCTACGCCACCTCGAATCGCCGCCATTTGCTGCCGCGCGACATGATGGAGAATGAAAGCGCCACCGCGATCCACCCCGGCGAGGTTATCGAGGAGAAAATTTCGCTCTCCGATCGCTTTGGACTCTGGATCGGCTTTCACAATTGCAGCCAGGACGATTATCTCGCGATGGTCTTCGGCTACGCCGGTCATTTTGGCCTTGACGCGTCCGAGGCGACGATCCGCGCCGAGGCGCTCGAATGGTCGATCACGCGCGGCGCGCGGTCGGGGCGCGTCGCATGGCAATTCGTGCAGGATCTCGCGGGGCGACTGGGGAAAGAATTGTCCTAGGATCGTCCGGCGTTTACGCGTCCACGCCGGACGCCGCCCCGGTTTTATTTTCGCCCTTGCTAGCTTTCGTGCCGCATCAGCCTTAGCCTGAGCTGGGGCGAAAAAGGGGGGGACACATGAATTTCAGACGTATTGCGCTCATCTCGACCACGATGTTTCTGGCGCTGGTTTCTCTATCAGAAGGCGCCTTCGCTTTCTGCGGCGTGTTGCAGGCGTCGGCCAGCGGCTATTCCAGAGACGAAGCGCTTTCAAAGGCCAACAACAAGGGCCTCGTGGAGGTTCGAAGGCTCGAGGCGAATTATGGGAGCGGCGCTGTTCATTATCAGCCCGCCAGGTCTTCCTGCCAGGAAGGCGGGAGGGTGAGCTGCTTCATTTCCCAGAAGTTCTGCGTCGACAGCGGCCAGCGCCAGGGGCCTTCCGGCGAATTTGAAAGCCAGCCGTGGAAAAAGCCGGGTTGTCGGACCTGGAAACAGAGCTGCGACAGGGGCGACGCCCGGGCCTGCGGAAGATATGAGTCGACCTGCCAGGTCAATTGACGCGAGAATATTTGCGAGACGCCTGCGCGGCAGGCGTCTCGGATCGTCGTCCGGCGGATCAATATGGACGCTCCGGTGTGCATTCCGCAGTCGTGCATCTCGGTTTGTAGGCGTAGGGAATCATGGCGCCGACAAGCAGCAGTCCGCCCATAATGATGATCGCCATTCTGTAATTCATTGCGGGTTCTCTCCGACAGCGTTCGGCCCTTCGGCTTGAGTCAGAAATCCCACGGCTCCCGACGCGCGTCTGTGACTTTGTCTTCATTGTCGGCGTCGAACGCTCAACTAGATCGTCTTGGCTTTGAACCGACAGAGATCGGCGATCGGGCAGCGCGGGCATTCCGGCGTACGCGCCTTGCACACATAGCGCCCGTGCAGAATGAGCCAGTGATGCGCGTGCAGGAGATATTTCTGAGGCACGATGCGCTCCAGTCCTGCTTCGACCTCTTCGGGCGTCTTGCCGCTTGCGAGCGGCAGCCGGTTGGACACTCGAAAAATATGCGTGTCGACCGCGATCACCGGCTCGCCGAAGGCGACATTAAGCACGACATTCGCGGTCTTCCCGCCGACTCCTGGGAGGGCCGTCAGCTCTTCGCGCGTGCGCGGAACGTCGCCGCCATGCCGCTCGATGAGCAATCGTGACAAAGCGACGATATTTTTCGCCTTGGCGCGGTAGAGGCCGATCGTTTTGATCAGGTCGCGCACGCGCTCTTCGCCCAGCGCGGCCATCTTGGCGGGCGTGTCGGCGAGCGCGAAGAGCGCCGGAGTCGCCTTGTTGACCCCTGCATCGGTCGCTTGCGCGGACAGCACGACGGCGACGAGCAGCGTAAATGGGTTTTTGTAACCGAGTTCGGTCTTGGGTTCAGGATTTGCGGCTGCGAGACGCGCAAAGATCTCTTCGATGCGCGCAGCTTCAGCGGCGGTCGGCCGCCGAGAGGCTCGCGGTTTTTTTGCGACGCGCGCGCTCTGACTGTTTGTTTCCGCCATGGGCGCGTTATAACTTTTAGAAGCTGCAGGACAAAGCCGGCAGGAGAAATGTCCGACCCCTTCGAGCGGAAAATTTACGAAGCGCGGCTGACGCCGCATCGTTCCATGACGCCGCACGCCTTCTACCTATTCATTATGATCTTCTGCTTCGGACAGGTCCTGTTCGCGCTGCCCTTCTTCTTCATGGGCGCCTGGCCCGTGGCCGGCTTCATGGGCCTTGATGCGGTCGGTCTCTACCTCGCCTTCCGCGTCAGCTATTATGCCGCCCGCAGTCATGAGACGCTGGACCTGACCCCGCTGGAACTCGTTTTCGCGCAAATCGGCGCGCGGGGACAGCGAAAGGAATGGCGCTTCAACCCTTCGTGGGTGCGGCTTGAACAAACGATCCATGAAGAATTCGGGACGGAGCGGGTGGCCTTGGTCTCGCGCGGCGAATGCATCGAAATCGGCGCCTTTTTAGGGCCGGATCAGAAAGCGGCGCTGGCGCGCGAACTCAACCGCGCGCTCCTGGATGCGCGCATGGGGGCCCGTTTCGGCTAAGGCGCGTTTCATTCCGCCCGAAAGCGGCGCGATCTAGCGTCGCTGGCTCAGCATAGCGTCGGCTTCGCGCATCAGCCGCGCCTCGTGCCGCTTATAGTAGCGCCAAAGCACAAACAGCCCGATGACGAGCCCGGCGACGAGCGCCGTCGCAATGGGGCCTTCGATTTTTTCGAAGCCGGCCATAAGGTAATAAGCGCCAAAGCCGAATACGCAGGCCCAAACGACGCCGCCCGCCGCGTTATAGATGAAGAAGCGGCCAGCCGGCATATGGTTTGCGCCAGCGAGCGAGGCCGCCAGAATGCGCAGCAGCGCGACGAAGCGGCCAAAAAAAATAATCGCGCCGCCCCATCGGTAGAAGAGATATTGTCCCAGGCGCAGCTTCTCCGGTCCCAGCCCGACATGACGGCCGTAGCGTTCGAGCAGCTTCGTGCCATATTCCCGTCCCAGCCAGTAACCGACATTGTCGCCGACGATCGCGCCTGCTGCGGCCGCCACGACGATGTTCTCAATGGCGATCGCCCCGGACAGCCGTGCGAAAATTGCGGCGCCGACGAGCATGGTCTCGCCCGGCAGGGGAATGCCCGCGCTTTCTAGGGCGACGACGAGAAAGATCGCCCAATAGCCGTAGGTCGAAAGGATGTCGGCGATCTGCGACTGATCGAAAAAATGCGTCATCCCTGGCCTAGAAAGTGTCGACTTAGCTACTCTCATGTAGGCCTAATCGTGCAAATGGCGACATCCTTGAAGCGACGCCGCCACTCAAGCCACGATGAATCCGACAGGATCAGTGATATCGCAGCGCATTCTCCCGCGCCGCGCTGAATGCGTAGGGCGGCGTGGCGGCCGCCATCGCCTCGCCGTCGAAGAAGAAGGGATCGCGCTCCAGCGCCACTTCGAGGACCTCCCGCAATCCTCTGAGCAGCGGCTGGTCGTCACGCACGACCTTGGCCCGAAGCGCTTCTTGCGCCGCTTCGTCCGACCGGCTCGCGAATTCGCGCACCGCCATCGCGACGAATCTGCCAACGCTCACGCCTTTTTCTCTCGCCGCGGCGCTCACGCGCTCGGCGAAGCCGCCGCCAATGCAAACCAATGCGGCATGCGCCACCTTGTCGTTCGAGCAGGAATTGATCAGATCCACGATGACCATGACGACCTCCGCCCTTGAACGTTCCATGTTTTGGAACCCTTTGTTGGTCGCGGTTTTCTTTGTCCCCGCGGCATCGTTCCGTCGCGCCCTGAGGCGCGCGTTTCTTTCCGCCAAGCTAACCAGTCAAGCTGAACGTTATCTGTATGAGTGTTGAAAAAAATTTCGCATCCCACGATCGGATGAGATGTCTCAAAGCCACGAAAACGACGGTGTCGGCGTAAAGCCGAGGCCGTTCGCTCCAATGGGCTGGTAACGCCTTCTAACCCGGAGCCGTGACAGCTTCGCGACGAAGTCCGCCAGCATTTCAATAACATAGAGATCAGACGAGCTGAGGCCACAGCTCGACTCGTGACTCAACTCATGGCCAGAGCAATAGTTCCGAGCAGCTGAAAAATTCTTAGCTGCGACGCAAAAGATCCTGCGGCGCCGCAGTAGCCTTGCCTTACCAAGCGCCGACGTTGGGCGCGGACGCCCAGGGTTCCTTCGGCGGCAGCGGCGCGCCCTTCTGCAACAGCTCAATGGAGATCGAGTCAGGCGATCGCACGAAGGCCATATGGCCGTCGCGCGGCGGCCGATTGATCGTCACGCCCGCCGCCTGCAGCCGTGCGCAGACTTCGTAAATATTCTCCACGGCGAAGGCGATGTGACCAAAATTACGCCCGCCGTCATACGCATGTTCGTCCCAGTTATGGGTGAGCTCTATCGTAGGCCCGTGGACTTCCCTGGCTTGCGCGGCATCCTCGGGCGCGGCGAGATAGACGAGCGTATAGCGGGCCTTTTCGTTCTGGGTGCGGCGCACCTCCTGAAGTCCAAGGACGCCGCAAAAAAATTCCAGCGAGCGGTCGAGATCGCCAACTCGGATCATGGTGTGCAGAAATTTCATATGCGGCTCCTATCTGATGCGTCCGCCATAATAATAGCGTCCGCGGGCGCTGATTTGCGCCCACGCCGGGCGCCTGCTAGAGCGCTGGCGCTCCCAAACACAGGTTCGTAACGTGACCGAGATGAAGGCTCTTCCGCGCGCGGCGCCCAGCGTCAAGCTGGCGGCGGCTAAGGCGTCGATCGCCGCCAGCGCTTTGCTCGCGACGGCGAAACTCGCGGCCGGTCTATGGTCTGGCTCGCTCGCGCTGCTGTCCGAATCCGGCCACGCCTTCGTCGACACCGGCGCCACAGTGCTGACCTTCCTCGCGGTGCGCGAAGCAGAGAAGCCGCCGGACGAGGAGCATCACTATGGCCATGGCAAATATGAGGCGCTAGCCGCCCTGATCCAAACCGGCTTTCTCTTCGGCCTCGCCTTGTTCATCGTCGGCGAAGCCTGGCGGCGCTTGCAGGAGACGAATGTCGTGATCGACGCCGGCTGGCCGATCTATGGCGTTCTGGTCGTCTCGATCGTCGTCGATTTCGTGCGTTCGCGGCAGTTGCGCCGGATCGCAAAGGAAGAGGGCAGCGACGCTTTGGCCGCTGACGCGCTGCATTTTTCGAGCGATCTGGTGTCATCGACGCTGGTGCTGCTCGGTCTCGTTGCGGCGCATTATGGGTTCGAGCGCGGCGACGCGCTCGCCGCTTTGGGCGTGGCCGCCTTCATCGCCATCGCGGGGTTTCGGCTGGGCCGTCGCACCATCGACACTCTGCTCGACGCCGCGCCACGCGAAATGGCGCCGCCTCTCCAGAGGGCGATCGTCGAGGTGCCGGGCGTCATCGCGATCGATTCGCTGCGGCTGCGCACGATCGGCCCGGACATCGTCGGCGAGGCGACGATTGGCGTTTCGCGCGGCCTGCGCGTCGAGCAGGCGGCGCGCATCAAATCGGCCGTCGCCGAAGCGATCGCCACAGTCACGCCGCGCGCCCGGGTCACGCTGTCGATCGAGCCGCGGGCGCTTGACGACGAAACCGTCGCGGAACGCATCCTGCTGGTGGGCGCGCGTCGCCACATTCACGCGCATCATGTCATCGCCCAGCAGATCGAGGGCAGGCTATCGATCGGCGTCGACGTCGAACTCGATGGCGACATGCCGCTCGGCCGCGCGCATGCGATCGCCAATGACTTCGAAAGCGCGCTGCGCGACGAATTCGGCGCCGACGCCGAAGTCGACACCCATATCGAGCCACTCGAATTGCGCTTGCTCGCGGCGCAAGCCGCCAATCCCGCCGTCGCCGGCGCAATCGAAGCGGCGCTCGCGCGCGTCGCTACCCAGATCCGACCGCCCGCGCACGTGCGGGACGTTCGAGTCCGCGAAACGGCCGGAGGTTTCGTCGTCAACTTCCGCTGCCGTCTCGACGCGGGCGTATCCGTGCAAAGCGCCCATGACGCGCTTGACGAGATCGAGCGCCGCACCCGCGAGGAGTTTCCAGCGATTCTGCGCATTGTCGGCCGCGCCGAACCGGGCGGCGACGATAGCCAGGGACGCGCGCTTCGTCTATGAGAGACGCCATGACAAAGGAGCCCGCCGCCGCCGCTGACGTCGCCTCGCTGCCTTTCGAACAGGCGATGCAGGAGCTCGAGCGGATCGTCGCCGACCTGGAGAAAGGCGCCGTCTCGCTCGACGAGTCGGTGAAGCTCTATGCGCGCGGCAAGGCGCTTCAGGCGCGCTGCGAGACTCTCCTCGCCGACGCCGAAGCCCGCATCGAGAAGATCACGCTTGGCGAGAACGGCCAGCCGACAGGAGTCGCGCCCTTCGACGTCGAATAGACGTTAATCCAAGTCTTCCTCCTCCGCCGCCTCTCGCGACAATCTGTGGACGCGGGCCATGAACGCGATCGCGATGAGCACCGCGATCGGCATCGCCAGGGCGGCGACGAGATCGGCGGAAACCTGCGGCGGCAGAACGCCAGCGGCCTTGAGCCCCTTAGCGACAAAGCTGAAGAGTCCGGTGAGAAAATAGGCGAGCCCGGCGATCGTGATCCCTTGCACGATGCGGTTGAGCCGCATCTGCAAACGCGTGCGGCGGTTCATCTCTTCAAGCAGCGCGCTGTTCTGCCGCTCCATCTCCAGCGTGATGCCGGTGCGCATCAGATCGGTCGCGCGCTCGACCTGCGCCGAGAAGCGGGTCTGGCGCGCCTCGACGGCGTTGCAGGTTGCGATCGCTGGATCAAGGCGCGCATTGAGGAAATCTGAAATTGTCACATATTGTCCTTCGCGCCGTTCCTGCAGCTGTGAGAGCCGGTTCTTCACCAGCGCGCGATAGGCGCGGCTCGCGTCGAAACGGAAGGCCGTGCGCGTCGATAGCGCCTGACCGCTCGCGAGCAGGTCCGAGAGCCGCTTCAGCAAAAGGTAATTGACGCGCATATCATGCGCTTCGTTCAGCGCTTCGGTGATGCCCGAAAGCTCTCGCTCCATGTTGGCGAGCTGCGGCGACACTTGCCGCGCGAGCGGCAGCCCGAGCAGCGCCATCGTACGATAGGTTTCGATCTCGAGGACACGCTGCGCGAGACGGCCGGCTTCGAAACGCGGCAGCGCCTTTGCGCGGATCAGCATGCGCGTAAAGCCATACGCGTCGACGGCGAAGTCGGTCAGAACCTGCGCATCGCGATCTTCGACGCCGACGACGCAGAGACTCTGCGAATTGAAATATGATGCAAGCTCTTCGAACGATCGCGCGCCGTCGACGACGCAGAGCTGCGTCGCGACGATGAGAACGCCCGGCGGCTTAAAGGAGATTTCGCCTGGTTTGAACGGATCGGCATGCGCGAAGGGAATATCGGCGCCGACGCCGGTCGACCAGCTGTAGGTGGTGAATTCGCTATGTTGCTCCCAGCGAAGCCGCCAGTCGCCAAAGATAAAGTAGTGGAATCGCGCGCCCGGATCCGGCGCCAGCACGCCATGCGCGAGCGCGAGCGCGCCGACGGCTTCTCGATCGGCGGCCGCCGCTTCGTGGTCCGTGGCGAAGGCGTAGTGATAGACGCGCCGCGGCGCGTCGAGCGGCAGGAACGGCCGCGCGTGCAGCTCCGCGAGAACAGCCTCGCGGAATGGATGCTCGCTGAGAGTCTCGGGTTCGTCTTCGCTGATTTCCATTGCGTCTCTCTTGAATCGCGTCCACGCGAATCACCGGGTCACGCGCCAGTCTGTCATGATCGGCGCAATGACGGCGGGGCGGGTCCGTTTTTGGTTGCCATGAATTCCATTCCAGATAATTCTTTGCGTGACAGCCGACGGGGCAAGCCGAATGGAGGGCCGCATGTTGGACGCGCGACGCGCATCATTTTCGTCGTTCCTAAGCGCACTCCTTGCAATCGCCGCCACCCTCGCTTACGCGCAAACGGCGACCAAGCCTGCGACGGAAGCCACGAAGTCCGCCAATCGGGCCGTATTGCAGAGCCTGAATTTCGACGACCGTGAAGATTTTGACAACGCCGCGCGCGGTCTCATCGACAAGCCCAACTCGCTGACGATCAAGGACGCTTCGGGCAGGGTCGTCTGGGACATGGAAAGCTTCAAGTCCTTCATCGTCGACAAGCCAGCGCCCGATTCGGTCAATCCGAGTCTTTGGCGCAATGCGCAACTCAACATGCATTACGGCCTATACAAGGTTCACGACCGCATTTTTCAGGTCCGCGGCTATGATTTATCGAACATAACTTTCATCAGAGGCGACAAAGGCTGGATTGTGTTCGATCCGCTGATCTCGACCGAAACTGCCAAGGCCGCCTTCGAGCTCATCGCGCAGAACCTCGGCGAGCGTCCGATCGTCGCCGTCGTCTACAGCCACTCGCATGTCGATCATTATGGCGGCGCGCGCGGAATCATTGATGCGGCCGATGTGAAGGCGGGCAAGGTTCAGGTTCTTGCGCCGGAACATTTCGCTGAACATGCGGTGAGCGAAAACGTCATCGCCGGCAACGCCATGAGCCGGCGCGCGATCTTCATGTATGGCGCGATGCTGCCGCGCGGCGAACGCGGCAGCGTGGGCGCGGGTCTGGGCCAGACCACGTCGACCGGCGTCATATCGCTCATTTTGCCGACGCGCGAGATCAAAAAAACCGGCGAGACCGTCACGATCGACGGCGTGCGCATGGTCTTCCAAATGACGCCGGGCACCGAGGCGCCGGCCGAGATGAACACCTATTTCCCGCAGTTCCGCGCAATGTGGATGGCCGAAAATGCGACCAACACGATGCACAACATTCTCACCTTGCGCGGCGCTCAGGTGCGGGACGCGTTGAAATGGGCGCGTTACCTCGATGAGACGATTGATCTTTTCGCGGACAAAACCGACGTCAAGTTCCAGAGCCATCACTGGCCGCTCTGGGGGCGAGAAAAGATCGTCGACTATCTCAAGAAGCAACGGGATCTTTACAAATATATTCACGACCAGTCCGTGAACCTGTTGAACAAGGGCTACACGGGCGTTGAACTCTCCAACATGATCCGGCTTCCGCCGGAACTCGACAAGACATGGGCCGATCGCGGCTACTATGGTTCTCTCAAACACAATTCGCGCGCGGTCTATCAGCGCTATATGGGCTTCTACGACGGCAACCCGACGACGCTGGACCAGCTTCCGCGCGCCGAGTCGGCGAAGAAGTACGTCGAATACATGAGCGGCGCGCCGGCGATCTTGAAACGCGCCAGAGCGGATTTCGACGCGGGCGAGTATCGCTGGGTCGCCGAGGCGCTCACCCATGCGGTTTTCGCCGATCCCAACAATAAGGAAGCCAAGGATCTGCTCGCCGACGCCTATGAGCAGATGGGCTACCAGGCCGAGTCCGGGCCGTGGCGCGCCATCTATCTTCAAGGCGCGTTCGAATTGCGCAATGGCGTTCCAGAGTCGGGCGGCCTGAACACGGCAAGCCCCGACACGATCGAGGCGATGCCTCCGGAAATGACGTGGGATTATCTCGCCGTGCGCTTGAACGGGCCGAAGGCGGTTGGGAAAAAGCTGATCCTGAATATTGAGTTCACCGATCCCAAAAGGCTGTATCGGCTGGCGGTCGAAAATGGCGTGCTGAACTATTCGGACAAGCCCGCGCCCAATCCGGACGCGAAGGCCACGCTCAAAAAATCGACGCTCGATCGGATCGAGCTTGGCCTTCTCACGCCCGAACAGGCGATCGCCTCGGGAGAGTTGAAAGTCGAAGGCAAGCGCGAGACGTTTGTGGAGTTCGTCGGATTGCTCGACAAATTCCCGTTCTGGTTCCACATCGTGACGCCTTGAGCGGCGGGAGCGCTCTCGATATGCGCCCGCAGTTCAGCGTCGTCGCCGGCTTGTCGCTTTTTGTCGTTTTCGTCAGTCCTCAAACGGGCATGGCCTGCGGCTTCGATGGGCGGCTCGGCGACGGATTCAGCGCAATGCATCCAAAGTCGCTTGCGGTCGCTTTCGCACTCAGCGACGCGGTCGCAAGCGGCGTCGTCGGTCGCGCTGCGATTGCGCCGATTGAGCCTGGCCCGAAAGGCTATTGGCGCGCCACAGGCCGTATCCAAAGCCTTGAGCGTCGGCTTGCGGCGACTCCCGAGACGCTGATCCTGGCGCCGAAAATCTCCGTTCTCTTCATCGAATCTCAGCTGTGGTCGCGATTGGCCGCAAGTGCGGGGGGCTACGACATCGAAATGCATGTCGCAGGACCGACGCCCGGCGACATCGTGATCGTGACCAATGAGACAGTCCTCGCCTCCGTGCTCGACGGCGCGCTTGCGCCGCAGGCCGCGCTCGGTCTCGGCGTGATCGCAATCGACGGCGAGCAATCCGTGGCGAAGGCGGTGCGCGAGGCTCTGTTCAGCGCGACTGCGTCGACGACCGAGAAGACCGCTGCGCCAAAGCCAATTCCCTTCGTCAGACGCAAACGGTAGCTGCGGATTTGTGCGGAAGCGCGCGCACGCTCAGGTGATCACGCTCGGCGCGGCGCGCTGCGTGTAGCGCTCGATCCCGGCAATTTCGCGCGACAGATTCACGAGATCGGCGAGCGCCGCTTGAGTTTCCATATGCTGCCGCGCGGGATCGGGTTCGTAGCGCTCGATATAGACCCGCAGCGTCGCGCCGGCCGTGCCGGTGCCCGACAGCCGATAGACGATCCGCGAGCCATCGGCGAACATCACGCGCAGGCCCTGGTGCTTCGAATCGGAGCCGTCCACCGGATCGTGATAGGCGAAGTCGTCGGCCGTCGCGACTTTGAGAGCGCCGAAACATTGGCCCTTCAAAGCCGGCAGACGTTCGCGCAGCGCATCCATCAGCGCATTGGCGCCGTCGCTCGCGACTTCTTCATAGTCGTGACGCGAATAATAATTGCGCCCATAGGTCGTCCAATGTTGTCGGACGATGGCGTCGACGCTCTCTTGGCGCGCCGCGAGGATGTCGAGCCAGAACAGCACCGCCCACAGACCGTCCTTCTCGCGCACGTGGTCGGAGCCGGCGCCGGCGCTTTCTTCGCCGCAGATCGTCACGAGGCCGGCGTCGAGCAGATTGCCGAAATATTTCCAGCCCGTTGGCGTCTCGAAGAGCGGGACGCCGAGCCTTTCCGCGACGCGGTCGGCGGCGCCGCTTGTTGGCATTGATCGCGCGATTCCTGCGATTCCCTTGCGATAACCCGGCGCAATCGTGGCGTTGGCGGCAAGGATCGCGAGACTGTCCGAGGGGGTGACGAAACGATTGCGGCCGATGACGAGATTGCGGTCGCCGTCGCCGTCGGACGCGGCGCAAAGATCGGGCGCGGCGTCCGACATGGCGAGATCATAAAGATGCTTGCAGTAGACGAGATTGGGATCGGGATGATGGCCGCCGAAGTCGGGCAGGGGCGTCGCATTGATGACGCTGCCGGGCGTCGCGCCGAGTTCATCCTCGAACAGCGCCCGCGCGTAGGGGCCAGTGACGGCGGACATCGCGTCGAATTTTAAAGTGAGGCCAGAGCGAAAGGCGTCGCGAATGCGGTCGAAGTCGAAGAGCGTCTGCATCAACGCCTTGTAATTCGCGACGCTGTCGACGACATCGACGCGCATGTCGCCGATCGCGGTTTCGCCGAGCCTGTCGATATCGACGTCTTGCGTTTCGATGATCCTGAACGAGGTGATTTCGCGCGTGCGCGCGTAGATCGCATCCGTCACCTTCTCGGGCGCCGGGCCGCCGTTCGCGACGTTGTATTTAATGCCGAAGTCGCCATGCGGACCGCCAGGATTATGGCTGGCCGACAGCACGATTCCGCCGAAGGCCGATAGCGCGCGAATGAGCGCCGAGGCTGCGGGGGTGGACAATATGCCGCCGTGCCCGATGACGACGCGGCCGACTCCGTTCGCGGCGGCGATCTTCAGGATCTTTTGAACGGCTTCACGGTTGTAATAGCGGCCGTCGCCGCCGACGACGAAGGTCGCGCCCCGATATCCCTCCAGACTGTCGAAAATTGATTGAATGAAATTCTCGAGATAATGGCGCTGCTTGAAGACTTCGACTTTCTTGCGCAGGCCGGATGTGCCTGGGCGTTGATCGACGAAGGGCGTCGTTGCGATCGTCGTCGTTTGTGAATTCCCCATCTGGGCGGAGGCCTCGCGTTGTGGCGCCGTGATCGGCGCGGCGGCCGCTTCTACAATTCACCGCCGGGAACCGCAAAAAAGGCGGCGCGAGCGAGTCCCGCGCCACCTTTCAGACTGCCTAGAGAAATTCGAGCTTACCAGCCCCAGCCGCCGCCGCCCCAGCCGCCCCAACCGCCGCCCCAGCCGCCGCCCCAGCCGCCCCATCCGCCATAGGGATTTCCCCATCCGCTATAGGCGGTCGGGTAATAACCATAGCCATAGCCATAGGGGTAGCCGTAATAGCCGCCGTAACCTCCGCTCGAAGCTGCTGCGAGGCCTGCGCCAAGAAGCCCGAGGCCAACGCCCGCTGCGATGGCGCCGCCAGGGTTGTAATAGCCGCGCCGATAGCCGTAGCGCCAGCCGCCGCGATAGCCCCATCCGCGACGATACCAGACATTTTCGACCGGGCTCGAGGGCGCGACAACCGACCGATCGGGCGCGCTCATCGGCCCGGCGAGCGCTTCGGTGGGAACGGCGGTCGCCAATGTCGCGCTGCAGAGCGCGCCGGAGAGCGCCAATTTTAGAGCTTTTCGCATCGTTCATCCTCCTCCTGGCGCGGCGTCTCGCCGCGTGCGTCGCAAACTCCCCCGGAGCTCACGCCGCACTAACAACTTACTTAGGCTCAACAAGATCCGCTGCGAGAGGCTGAAACGGGACTTTTTTTGGCCTTTACGTTAAGCGCCCAACGTCGATGTCGGACGTCGACGCCTCGACGCTGACATCGTGGATGAAATCCAGGAGCCTGCGGCGAAAGAAATCGCGCACGCGAGCGGCGGTCGCCGGATGTTGCTCCAAAATCAAATGAAACAACGGCCGCAAGATCTTAATCGCCGCCGCCGGCTCCAGGGCGATCGCGGCGGCGGGGCGCGTCGACGGCGCGAGGAGGGCCGTTTCGCCGATCAGCGTCCAGGGCCGGACGAGCATCGCCTGAGGACGCCCATCGGCGGCCAGCGCGAGAGATCCCGTGGTGAGGACATAGCCGCCGTCCGACATTTCGCCGCGTCGAAACAGGACGTCGTCAGCTCGCAGCAGGCGCGTTTCTGCGGAAAGAGCGAGCATACGCAGGGCGTTCGGCTCGAAGATCGAAAAGAGGGGGATGCGCCTGAGATTGTCGATATCGTCGTCCAGCATCATGTCATTTTTTTTGGCGTCCCCCACGCTATCTCTATATGCGCTGGCGGCAGGGCGTAAGCGTTAAGACGCGGGGTCTTCTTCACTCGCGGCGAGGCGATAACCGTCGCCCTCCGTTTTGAGCCAGCGCGGCCGTTCGGGCGATGGCTCGAGCTTGCGTCTCAAACGGTGAATGTGCGTTTCGAGCGTACGGGTCGACATATTCGGACCGTAGCCCCACACGTCGCGAAGCAGCGCCGCGCGAGACACCGTCGCGCCGTGCGCGCGCGCCAGCCTCGCGAGAATCGCCGTCTCTTTTTCGGTCAGCTTCAAACGCGCGCCAGAAGGCGCCCGCAGTTCGCCGGCTTCAAAATGATACGGGCCGACAGCGGCCGAAGGCGGCGTGGAATCAATGAGCGCGACGAGTTCCGCAAAGCGGAACGGACGCATAATGACGGCGTCGACCCCCGGCGGCGGCGATTTCGGCCCATCAGCGATGAGCACGACGCGGGTCCTGCAGCCCCCCGCGCGCGCAGCGGCAAGCGCCACGGCGTTGCAATGGACGTCGTCCAAGATCGCCGCGTCGGGCCAATCTTCTCCCGGCGCGCCGAGCCGGCCCTCGCGCAGCGCATAGCGGCCGAGCGCGACGAATTGCTCGACGAGCGTCGCCCGCAACTGGGATTCGGCGGCGATGCTCAGAGTGCGCGGAAGGAACATTGGCCGGGTCGCTCCTCGCTTCGCAGAGAATATTCCTGCTATAGGCGGTCGGACGCGCCGGCGAGCGGCGCCTGTGAACGCATCATGCATCGCCGAACGAACCGGGCGAAACCTGCCGGACTGGCCTTGCTGCGCGTCGCGCGGCGCATTGGCGGCCGCCCGCACGAGGGAAGGCTGATCGCCGGCTCGCTCGTTCTTCCTTGCGCGCTCGGCCGCGGCGGAATCAAACGCAACAAACGCGAAGGCGACGGCGCTACTCCGGCCGGGCGCTGGCCGCTCCTCTATTTTTACCTGCGCGAGCCCGCGCCCCTGCGCCTGCTATGGCGGCGCACGCGGCCGCGCGATCTCTGGTGCGACGATCCGCGCTCGTTCCTTTATAACAAGCCGCTCAGCGCGCCGTCCCTTCTCGGCCATGAGGAGATGTGGCGCAAGGACGCGCTCTATAACGCCGTCGGCGTGATGGGCTACAATCTTCGTCCTCGGGTGCGCGGTCGCGGCAGCGCGATTTTCTTCCACATCGCCGCCGAAGATTTTTCCCCGACCGCCGGCTGCGTCGCGCTGCGGGCCCGCGACATGGCGCGGCTTCTGCCGCGGTTGAGCGGCCGGGTGGCGCTGTTGATCGGATAGCTCTGACCGCCCGCCATCACCCGCGCGCGTCTGGGAGGGGCCGCCGTCACGCCGGATAGTCCCGCTCGCCCATGATCGCCGAGCCCACGCGGACATAGGTCGCCCCTAGCTGGATCGCGAGTTCGAAATCCGAACTCATGCCCATGGAGAGGTCGGCGATTCCATTCCGAGCGGCGATGTCGGCGAGCAGCGCGAAATGTGGAGACGCCTGTTCGCCGACGGGCGGCACGCACATCAGACCTTCGATCTGCAGCCCATAAACATCTCGGCAGGCGGTCAAAAAACTGTCGGCGTTTTCGGGGAGGACGCCGGCCTTTTGCGGCTCGGCGCCGGTGTTGATCTGCACGAACAGCCGGGGGCGCTTGCCTGTCCGAGCCATTTCTTCGGAAAGCGCCTTGGCGATTTTTTCGCGGTCGACGCTCTCAATGACGTCGAAAAGCTCGACCGCCTCACGCGTCTTGTTCGACTGCAGCGGGCCGATAAGGTGGAGTTCGACGTCCGGGTATTTTTCGCGCAGCCCCGGCCACTTCGCCATCGCCTCCTGAACGCGGTTTTCCCCGAAAATGCGAGCGCCCGCTTCCAGCAGCGGCGTCACATCCTCCGCTGG
Organism: Methylocystis sp.; assembly: GCA_036560365.1. Classification (GTDB taxonomy): domain Bacteria; phylum Pseudomonadota; class Alphaproteobacteria; order Rhizobiales; family Beijerinckiaceae; genus Methylocystis. The sequence goes on along the minus strand of DATBRI010000174.1, from coordinate 91,494 downwards.
AAACGTCTTGGTGACGCAGACGAGCGTGACCGAGGCCGGTTCGCGCCCGCAGTCCCTCGCGGCGCGGGCGATCGAGGCCGTGGCGGCGTTGTAGCGCTCGATGATGCTCATGGGCGCTGGTTAAGCCGGCCGGCGCGTAAGGGCAAGAAGCCCCGGCGCCGCGACCGTTGCGCTTGGCGTGCTGATCACGTTCGGCGGGGTCGTCGACTCAAGCAGAGCCTCGTATCTTCGCAGGGAACTTCGTCCAGTTCAGCGCGTTAAGCTTCCGGCGGAGAAGGCAGGGGATTTGTCGCGACGTTCATGATTGAGAAACGCATCCCGCCTACCAAGATTGTTCTTACCCGATTGGAGGCCGACAATGGTCAATGACAGCCTGATGTACGACGGGCGCGCGATGCATCTGCATCATCTGCGCCGCAAATGGGGATGGATCGTCGCGCTTGGCGCGCTCATGCTCATCGGCGGATTGTTCGCGCTCTACGACGTCACGACCGCCACGCTCGTGACCGTATTCTATGTCGGCGCGGCGATGCTCGTCGCCGGCGTAATGGAGATCATCACGGCCGTTCAGATCCGGCCTTGGACCAGGGCGCTGCTGTGGGGCGTGATCGGAATCATCACGATCGTCGCGGGCTTTCTGGTCTTTCGAAACCCCTTGCTCGCAGCGGTGTCGCTGACGGCGATCATCGGCGTCGCGCTGATCGCCGCCGGGTTGTTCAAACTGATCCTCGCCTGGCACATCCGCGACGTCGGCCCTTGGGGCCTCGTGGCGTTTTCGGGACTGATCAGCATTGTGCTGGGCGGCATGATCATGGCGCAATGGCCGTATTCCGGCGTCTACATCCTCGGGCTGTTCCTTGCGATCAATCTGATCTTCGAGGGCGTCAGCTGGATCACCGTCGGCCTTTCGGCGAAGCCTTGAGCGCATGAGAAATGGAGGGGCGCCAAACGACCCCTCCATTTTTTCGAGACCGAAGGGTGATGTCCGCCCTTTGACATCCCTCTGACCCCCCGGCATTACAGGCGCAATCCCGCAAGCCTTTTGACCGGACGCGCCAGCCAAATGAGACCCGAACGCTATAATTTCGCCGAGGCGGAGCCGCGCTGGCAAAAGATTTGGGAAGAAAAACAGTCTTTTAAGGCAGGCGAACGCACCGGCGCGCCGAAATATTACGTGCTCGAGATGTTCCCCTATCCTTCGGGCCGGCTGCACATGGGCCATGTGCGCAATTACTCCATGGGCGACGTCATCGCGCGCTTCATGCGCGCCAAGGGCTTTGACGTCCTGCATCCGATGGGGTGGGACGCGTTCGGCCTTCCCGCAGAGAACGCCGCGGCGCAGACCGGCGCGCATCCGGCGCAGTGGACCTACGCCAATATCGCGGCGATGCGGGCGCAGCTGAAAACGCTCGGCCTGTCGCTCGACTGGTCGCGCGAGATCGCGACCTGCGATCCCGAATATTACGGACGCCAACAAAAGCTTTTCCTCGATTTCCTCAAAGCCGGCATCGTCGACCGCAAGAAGTCGAAAGTGAATTGGGACCCGGTCGACATGACCGTGCTCGCCAACGAGCAGGTCATCGACGGCCTCGGCTGGCGCTCAGGCGCGCTCGTCGAGCAGCGCGAGCTGACGCAGTGGTTCTTCAAGATCTCGTCCTATTCCGAAGAGCTGCTCTCCGCGCTCGACGATCTCGAACGCTGGCCCGACAAGGTGCGGCTGATGCAGCGCAACTGGATCGGGCGCTCTGAGGGCATGCTCGTGCGCTTCGCCCTCGCGCAGCCGCTCGGAGAAACGCGAGAGATCGAGGTCTTCACCACCCGCGCCGACACGCTGTTTGGCGCGAAATTCGTCGCGCTCGCCGCCGATCATCCGCTGGCGAAGGCCGCGGCCGAGAAGGACCCGGCGCTCGCCGCCTTCGCAGACGAGTGCCGGCGCGGCGCGACGTCCGCGGAAGCGATCGAGACCGCGGAAAAGATGGGCTACGACACGGGATTGCGCGTCGTTCATCCCTTCGATCCGAACTGGACGCTGCCCGTCTACGTCGCGAATTTCATCCTGATGGATTACGGCACGGGCGGGATCTTCGGCTGCCCGGCGCATGACCAGCGCGACCTCGATTTCGCGACGAAATATGCGCTCGGCTTCAAGGTCGTCGTCTGCCCGGAAGACCTCGATCCGCAGCAGCTCGAAACGCAAATCGCCGAAAGCGGCGAAGCCTTCGAGGCCGAGGGCAGGCTGGTGAATTCCGGCTTTCTCGACGGCATGACCGTGCCGCAGGCCAAGGACGACGTCGCGAACCGGCTGACGACGACGGCGCTATTCGGCCATCCCCAAGGCGAGCGGAAGGTCAACTTCAAGCTCCGCGACTGGGGAATTTCGCGCCAGCGCTATTGGGGTTGCCCGATCCCCATCATTCATTGCGAGACTTGCGGCCCGGTTCCGGTTCCAGAGAAAGATCTGCCGGTGCGGCTGCCCGAGGACGTCTCCTTCGATCAGCCCGGCAATCCGCTCGATCGCCATCCGGCCTGGAAGAACGTCGCCTGTCCCTCTTGCGGCGCGCCGGCGCGGCGCGAGACCGACACGATGGACACGTTCGTCGACTCGTCCTGGTATTATGCGCGCTTCGCCGACCCGCATAATGAGACGGCGCCGGCCAGCGCCGAGGCGCTCGCGCGCTGGCTGCCGGTCGATCAATATATTGGCGGCATCGAGCATGCGATCTTGCATCTGCTTTATTCGCGCTTTTTCGCCCGCGCCATGCGCGACAGCGGCCACGCGGCGGTCGCGGAGCCCTTCGCCGGGCTCTTCACCCAGGGCATGGTCGTGCATGAGACCTATCGTGCGCCGGACGGCCAATGGGTCGCGCCTTACGATGTCCGCATCGAGGCGAGAGAGGGCGGTCGCCGCGCCTTCCTCGTCGACGGCGACGTGGAGATCGACATCGGCGCGATCGAAAAAATGTCGAAGTCGAAGAAGAACACAGTCGACCCCGACGATATCGTCGCGAGCTATGGCGCCGATACGGCGCGGCTCTTCGTTCTGTCCGACAGCCCGCCCGATCGCGACGTCATCTGGTCGGACGAGGGCGCACAGGGCGCTTGGCGCTTCGTTCAGCGCCTATGGCGCCTGACCGGCGAATTGGGACATGTGGCAGCGCCTGCCGGCGCTGAGCCGCCGGCGGCATTTCACGATCTCGCGCTCGCCGTGCGCAAGGCGACGCATCGTTCGATCGCGCAGGCGAGCGAAAACATCGAGCGGCTGCGCTTCAACAGCGCCATCGCCCGCATTCGCGAATTCGCCAATGAGCTGACGAGCGCGCTGGACGCCGTGACGCAAACGCCTGTTCCGGCCGACCTCGCCTACGCCTTTCGCGAGGCGGCGGACGCGCTCGTTCGGCTTGTCGCGCCGATGACGCCGCATGTCGCGGAGGAGTGCTGGGCCGATTTGGGCCACAAAGGTCTGGTTGCTGAAGCGCCTTGGCCGGCGGCCGATCCTACCCTGTTGGCCCAGGAGATGATAAGCCTGCCGGTGCAGGTCAACGGCAAAAAGCGCGCCGAAATTTTCGTCGCGCATGACGCCGACGAGGAAACGATTCGCAAAGAGGCTTTGGCGCAAGATGGCGTTCAGCGCGCCATGGAAGGCAAGCCTCTGAGGAAGTTCATTCTCGTTCCGAAAAGGATCGTCAATGTGGTCGTCTAGCAAATCGGCAGTCGGCAAGTCGGCAGTCGGCGCGCGTCCTATTGCCGTAAGTCGACTGCCGACTGCCCTGTTCCGGCAAGTGATGGTTGTTTTGGCGGCGCTGCTCGTCCTGCCTCTCGCCGGCTGCATCCAGCCGCTTTATGCACCTGCAGGATTTGGGCTCGACTCCGGGCCGCTCGCGGCCGAGCTGCAGGCGATCGCGGTCGACGAAATTCCCCAGCGGTCGGGTCACTATGTTCGTAACGAACTCATCTTCGGCCTGAACGGCACCGGCTCGCAGCCGCCGCCGCGCTACCGCCTGATGGTTGTGCTTCGCGAGCGCGTGCAGACGCCGATTCTCGATACCGTGACCGGCCGCGCCACGTCGGCGACGGTGATCGTCGACGCCGAGTATCGGCTGGTGACGTTGCCCGAGGAGATTGAGGTGACGAAGGGGATCGCCTCCAACATTGCAAGTTACGACCGTTTTTCGAACCGCTTCGCCAATGTGCGCGCCGCGCGCGATGCGGAGATCCGCAACGCGCGGGTCATCGCGGAATCGATCCGCACCAGAATCGCCACCGTCCTTGCCACGCGCCTGTCGCCTGTCCCGCCGCCCGCCGTCGTTCGCTATTGACGGGAGTGGCGGACTTTAGCGCATCATGACCGGGGTCAAGAGTCGCGACGCCGAACGCTTCATCGCCGCGCCGCCGGAGGGCGTTTTTCTTTTTCTGGTCTTCGGCGCCGACGCAGGCATGGTGCGCGAACGCGCGCTCGCGCTCGTCGAAAAGCGCGTCGACGATCGCCGCGACCCCTTCCAGTTCGTCGAGATGAGCGGCGACGGCGTCGCTTCCGATCCGCTTGCGCTGCTCGATGAGGCCAACACCACGCCGCTCTTTGGCGGACGTCGCGCCATTCTCGTCGAGACCGGCGCCAAATCCGTCATTCCGGCGCTGACATCGCTTGTCAGCGCGCCGCCCGCGCATTGCACAATCGTGCTGACCGCTGGCGCGCTGAGGCGCGACTCGCCGCTGCGCAAGCTTGTCGAGGGCGCCAAGCAGGGCGCGGCGATCGAGTGCCAGCCCGACGCGGAAGCGGATTTGCAGGCGCTGATCGATCGCAGCCTGCGCGACGCCGGCCTTGTCGTCAGTCCCGACGCCCGAAGCCTGCTGCTCGGCGCGCTTGGGGAAGACCGGCTGATGAGCCGCGCCGAGCTTTCAAAGCTGGCGCTCTATATGCACGGCCGCGAACATGTCGAGGCCAAGGACGTCGAAGCGATCGTCGCGCACGCCTCGAATATCGCCTCGGACCGCTTGGTGACGGCGGCTTTCGCCGGCGCCGCCGATATCGGCGCGGCGCTTGACGCTTATTTCGCGCAAGACGGCGACGCGCAGCAGCTTCTCATCGGCGGGCTGCGCTACGCCGTGGCGCTGCACCGCGCCCGCCTCGCCATGGAGCGGGAGGGTGGGCGACCCGACGCCGGCGTTTCGGCGCTGATGCGAGCGGGCTTCGGCTTCATGCATCGCGCGCTGATGGAGGAGCAGCTCAAAAACTGGTCGTCCGCGCGTCTTGGCGCGCTGATCGAGCCGCTGCGCGCCGCGCAGACGCGGGCGCGCGCCAACGCCGGGTTGGCGCAAATGGAGGCCGAGCGCGCGCTGTGGAATGTCGGGCGCGCGGCGCGGCGGTAGGAGGCGCGGCGTCAGTCCCGATCCGGCGCGCCGAGCGGAAAATAAGCGCGATAAGGTCTTGCTTCGTCCACGGCTCTTGCAAAGGAGGCGCGCGCGAGCAACCGCCGGCGATAATCCTTTACATTGACGAGCTCGCCGTCGATGGGATGCGTCCAGTCAGCGTAAAATAGCGATGGCGCCGCCGCGCAATCGGCGAGCGAGAAATCCTCTCCCGCCGCCCATTCCCGGCCTGTCATCTTTTCGTCGAGCCAAGCATATGCCGTGTCCAGCGCCCGACGCGCTTCAGCCACTCCAAAGGGATCTCGATCTTCGTCCTTGCGCAGACGATCGAACACGATTCTTTGCATCGGGGTCATGATGTAGTTGTCGAAGAACCGATCCATGAAGCGGACCCCGATCGCCGCATGCGCATCGCGCGGCACGAGCGTCGTTTCGCCAGGATGGCGTAGGTCCAGATATTCGACGATGACGCTGGCCTCCATGATCCTGCGATCATCGTCGAGCAGAAGCGGAAAGCGTTTGATCGGCCAAAGCGCGGCCCACTCCGCTTGCGCGTGCTTGTCTTCGAGCGAGCAAAACTGAAAAGCCGTGTCGTTCTCGTAAAGCGCAATCAGCGCCTTTTGCGTGTAGGACGAAAACGGGTGGCCATAGAGTTTCAGCACCATCAGGCCTTCTCCGTGAGCAGAGGCTCGAAGCCGCCAAAGATCATCCGCTTGCCGTCGAAGGGCATGTCGCCGAGCGCCTTCATGCGCGAATCCTCGTGCATTTTCTTGTGGGCCGCATCTCGGATGTCTTTCGACGGCCAGATGATCCAGGAGAAAACCACCTCCTCGCCGGCCTGCGCCGCCACCGCTCGTCTGAAGTCGGTAAGCTTGCCGTCCGGCAGGTCGTCGCCCCAGCATTCCATGAGTTGCAGCGCGCCGAACTCCTTGAAGATTGGCCAGGCGCTTGCGGCCATATTCCTGTAGGCGTCCTTGTTCCCCGCCGGCACGGGGATCACGAATCCATCGATATAGCTCATTGCGCCGCTCCTTCTTTCTGGCAGGCCTTTGACGCCGCCTCGGCGTCCATCCACATGATCTCCCAGATGTGCCCATCGGGATCTTCAAAGCTGCGGCCATACATGAAGCCGAAATCCTGCGTCGGCGTGGGATCCGGCGCGCCGCCGGCGCGTTCTGCCTTCTCCACGATCGCGTCGACATCGGCTCGGCTGTCGGCGGAGATGCAAATTAGAACTTCGGCGCTCGTGCGCGCATCGGCGATCTTCTTCGTCGTGAATTGCCCGAATTTGTCGTGCGTCAAGAGCATCGCGTGGATTGTGTCGGAGAAGACGAGGCAGGAGGCGGTATGATCGGAAAACTGCGGATTTTTCCTGGCCCCGATCGACTCGTAGAATGCAGTCGCCTTCGGCAGATCGGCGACGGGGAGATTGACGAAAATAAGCTTGGACATGGACGCTCCCTCTCAAGCCAGCCGTTGCCGAACCTACCGCATGAGTTATAAAATGCAATAATGAAGTTAGAAAAAATAACTAAAAAAGCGGAGCCGGCGAAAAGCGCTCCATCGACACGTAGCTATGACGACGCCTGCGGCGCCGCCCATGCGCTCGATCTTATTGGCGAACGCTGGGCGCTGCTGGTGATGCGCGAACTTATGTTCGGGCCGAAAAGATTCAGCGATCTGCGCGCCGATCTTCCCGGGATCAGCGCCAATGTTCTGACGCAGAGATTGGATCGATTAGAGGACATCGGGGCGCTGAGGCGGCGCAAGCTGCCGCCGCCGGCGGCGAGTCATGTCTATGAATTGACGCCTTGGGGCTCTGAGATCGAGCCGGTTTTGGGCGTTCTCGGCCGCTGGGCGGCGCGATCGCCGCTGCACGACCCGACGCTGCCTTTAAGCGCCGCCTCGCTGATGCTGTCGTTCAAGACGATGTTCGACGCGAGCAGGGCGAAGGGACTGAACGCGCGCATAGGGTTTCGCATCGGCGAGGAGACGTTCCTTGTGCAAATCCGCCGCGGCGCATGCGGCGCCGTGCGGCAAGCGTTAGATGGCGCAGAGGTCGTCTTCGCCGGACCGGCGACGGCGATCGCCGCGGCGGTCTATGGCGGCGCGCCGCTCGCGGCGCTTGAAGCGAAGAAGGCGCTCGCGATCGAGGGCGACCGCGCCCTCGCCGAACGATTTACGATGCTCTTTCCGCTGCCGCCAAAAGCGTGAGGATCACGCCGCGCTGGCGAGACTTTCGAAAAGCCCGCGGCCGTCGGTTCCGCCGACGAGCGAGTCGATGAGATTTTCGGGGTGCGGCATCAGGCCGAGCACATTGCGCGCGTCCGAATAGATGCCGGCGATATCGTTGCGCGAGCCGTTGGGATTGGCGTCGCCGCCGACATTGCCGGCGGAGTCGCAGTAGCGAAAGGCGACAAGGCCTTCGCCCTCAAGCCGATCGATCGTCGTGTCGTCAGCTTCGTAATTGCCTTCGCCATGCGCGATGCAGACTTTGATCGTCTGGCGCCTGTCGTAACGCCGGGTGAAGGCGGTGTCGTTGCGTTCGACCCTAAGATGCTGCATCCGGCAGACGAAACGCAGATTGGCGTTGCGCATCAGCACGCCCGGCAGAAGGCCGCTTTCGCAGAGAATTTGAAACCCGTTGCAGACGCCAAGGACGAGTCCGCCGCGGGCGGCGTGCGCGCGCACCGCGTCCATGATGGCGGCGCGGCCGGCGATGGCCCCGCAGCGAAGATAATCGCCATACGAAAAGCCTCCGGGCAACACGACAAGGTCAGTCCCTGCGGGCAGCTCGTGGTCGGCGTGCCACAGCATCGACGGCTGGCGCCCCGTCGCTTGTGTCAGTGCGCGGGCCATGTCGCTTTCGCGATTGGAGCCGGGAAAAACGACGACGGCGGTTTTCATCACAGATCGATCTGATAGTTTTCGATCACGGTGTTGGCGAGCAGCTTCTCGCAGGCGGTTTTCAACTGCGCCTTGGCGGCGTTGGCGTCGGCGCCGGCGAGCTCCACGTCGAACACCTTGCCTTGCCGCACGCTCGCGACGCCTTCGACGCCAAGCGACTTCAGCGCCCCTTCGATCGCCTTGCCTTGCGGATCGAGGACGCCGGATTTGAGGGTGACGACGACGCGGGCTTTCATGCGCTATTCCAAGTTCAGAGGATGGCGGAACGGTTACTGGCTCGCCGCGCGAAGCGCAAGCGGGCGCTAGAGCAGACCCGTGCCGCGATAGATCTCGCGCAAGTTGATCGACGCGCAGATGACGGGCAGGTCGAGCACGCTCGCCGCCGTCTCGAAACGGCGCTCGGCGAAGTCGTTGGCGCGATCGAAGGACACGACTTCAAGCGCATCCTGCGCGATCACGACATATTGCACGAGCGAGGGCAGGGAGGCGTAGGCTTTCCGCTTCCACCGCAAATCATGATTCGCGGTTGAGGGCGAAAGAATCTCGAAGGCGATGAGCATGTCGTCGCATTCGACGCCTGTGGCAGTCTGCGGACGAACGAGCACATCGGGCACCGGGACGCAGATGGGCGAGATGCGAACGCCAATGCCAGGCACTGCCGCCCAACTTGCGTCGGTTTCCCGGGCGAACTGGCCGAGCGATACGATCAAATTGCTTGCAATAATCTGGTGCAGAAAACTAGCCGACGCATTCAAGACCGGCTCCCCTTCGATCAGCTCCCATTTTTCGTCGTCGGGACGCGTCGCGGTGAACGCGAAGAATTCCTCCGCGCGCATCGGACCTGAATCGAAATGAGGAACGCCCATGGCGGCCCTTTGGGATTTCCTACTGCACCAGTTTCGGCGCGCCGGTGCGGATCGTCTCGTTTTCCTGCATGATCCCGAGACGGCGCGCGACTTCGGTATAGGCCTCGACCAGCCCGCCCAAGTCGCGGCGGAAGCGATCCTTGTCGAGCTTGTCGTTCGACTTGATGTCCCACAGCCGGCAGCTGTCGGGCGAAATCTCGTCGGCGACGACGATTCGCATCATGTCGCCTTCCCAGAGCCGACCGCATTCCATCTTGAAGTCGACGAGCCGGATGCCGACGCCGAGGAAGAGCCCGGAAAGGAAGTCGTTGACGCGGATGGCGAGCGCCATGACGTCGTCGATCTCCTGGGGAGTCGCCCAGCCGAAGGCGGTGATATGCTCCTCGGACACCATCGGGTCGTCGAGCGCATCGTTCTTATAGTAGAATTCGATGATGGAGCGAGGCAGTTGCGTGCCCTCTTCCATCCCGAGGCGCTTGGCGAGCGAGCCGGCCGCGACATTGCGCACGACGACTTCGAGCGGGATGATCTCCACCTCGCGGATGAGCTGCTCGCGCATGTTCAGCCGGCGGATGAAGTGGGTCGGCACGCCGATGCTGTTCAAATGCTGGAAGATATATTCGGAGATCCGGTTATTGAGCACGCCCTTCCCGTCGATCACCTCGTGTTTCTTCGCGTTGAAGGCCGTGGCGTCGTCCTTGAAGTGCTGAATCAAAGTGCCGGGCTCTGGGCCCTCATAGAGGACCTTGGCCTTGCCCTCGTAGATGCGGCGTCGGCGGTTCATTGGGATCAACCGGGGCTTGAGGAAGTCCATATGGCGGGTCGTCGCTCCTCCGAAATGTGAACGCATGCCGGCCTTTGGGCGGCTCTCAGGGAGCGGCGGCGGGCGTACGCCTGCAGCGAGCACCGGCGGTCCTAGCGTCTTTGGCGGCCAGTGACAAGCCGACAGGGCACTCTATCGCAAAGGGAAAGACGATACAATGAAACTGAGAGGGCGGCGGCCAGCGGCGCCGTCGCCCTATAGTTACTCTCGCTGCGCGGGCGCCCGCGATTTGAGCATTTCTTGCCAATTTCCCGTTGCGCCGTTCGCCGCTGCAACGTTCAGGGCGCGTGCCAAACAGAAGCGCCTCGGCGTTTAGCTACTTCCAGCCGGCCTGTTTCTCGCAATGCTGCCGGGCCTCGGGGTTGGCCTTTTCCCACTGGGTGACCGACCGGGTTTCGTTGTCGTCCATCTTCTCGTTCATGCACATACAATAGGCGCGGATAATGGCGGGCGTCCCGCCTTCCTCGCCTTTGTTATCGCTGATGCATTGATTGATCCATTTCAGGTCGTCGCTGTTCATTTTTTGTGCGAACGCCGGGCTCGTAAAGGCCAAGGCCGATAAAATCACGCATGCAAATGTCTTCATGAAGCGTCTCCATACGTTGTCCGATCGCCGGACGGAAAACTCTACGCTCGACAAATTGCCGAATCGGCGCGCCTTTTGCAATTCGGCGCGGCGCGGGGCCATGTCAGCGTCCGCGCTGGCGCCATAGCGGTCACGGGGCGGATTCGTCGCGGCCAGGACTGCGCTTTCCGGCATTGGCTTTGCGCGCGAATACGCATATATCGAGCCCACGCCGATGCGGCGCATGATCGCCGAGCCCTAAATTCAAAACAACCCGGCCGAGGATGGACATGAGCACGTTCGACCAGCGCGAAGATTCCTTCGAGAAACGCTTTGTCCATGAAGAGGAGCTGCAGTTTCGCGCCGAAGCGCGCCGCAACAAGCTGCTTGGCCTCTGGGCGGCCGAAAAACTCGGCAAGACTGGCGCGGAAGCTCAGGCCTATGCGGATGCCTTGGTCGCGGCGGAAGTCGCCGCCGACGCCGATGAGCGGGTCGTGGCTTTGGTCAAGAAGGATTTCGAGGCGGCTGGCGTGAACCAGTCCGAGCATCAGATCCGCCGGACCATGGACGAGCTGTTGGCCAAGGCGAAGGCCGAGATCAAGTCGGGCCAATAGCCGCCTTCACGTTTTTTCTTCATCTTCTTGGCCGATCGTCGCGATATGCGCGATTCGTCCAAAGCGCCGCGACAGAAGCCGATTCCCGGCGCCTCCTATTTTCAGGCGGCGCCGGCGATCGCCGAGGAAGCGGCGCTATGGCTGCGCTATCTTGCCGGCGAGCGGCGCGCCTCGCGCCATACCGTCGAAGCCTATGGCAGGGACCTCGCCGCATTTCTTTCCTTTCTGACGGATCATTTCGGACAGCGGCCTGACGCCGCCGCGCTGATGTCACTTCAACCGGGCGACCTGCGCGCCTATCTCGCCAAACGTCGCCGCGACGGACTAGAGAGCCGTTCGCTGCTGCGGGCGCTTGCCGCCGTTCGCAATTTTCTGCGCTTCATCGAGAAGAAGGGCCTCGCCCGCACCGATGTGTTCGGCGCCGTGCGTGCGCCCAAACGACCGCACAGTCTCCCCAAGGCGCTTACCGTGCCCGACGCACGCGACATCGTGGACCCCGAACAAAGAGCGGGCGAGGCGCGAGCGCCCTGGGTCATCGCGCGCGACGCCGCCGTGCTGGCGCTGCTCTATGGGGCGGGACTGCGAATTTCCGAGGCGCTGTCGATCGGGAGCGCCGCGGCGCCGGTCGGCCCCGCCGATCGGGTCACGATCCTGGGGAAGGGCGGCAAGAGCCGGACCGTGCCGGTGATCGCCCCGGTGCGCGCGGCGATCGAGGCCTATCTCGCGCTCTGTCCTTATGATCTCACCGGCGGGCCGCTGTTTGTGGGCGCGCGCGGCGGACCGCTGTCGCCGCGCATCATCCAGCTCGCCGTCCAACGCCTGCGCGGGGCGCTCGGCCTGCCCGAGAGCGCGACGCCGCACGCGCTGCGCCATTCCTTTGCGACGCATCTCCTGGGTCGCGGCGGCGATCTGCGCACGATCCAGGAATTGCTCGGCCACGCCTCGCTGTCGACGACGCAGATTTATACCGCCGTCGACAAGACGCGGCTCCTCGACGCTTATCGCTCGGCGCATCCGCGCGCGAAGTGAGGTCTAGGGAGACAAGCGTGCGGCGAGCCCGTCAGAAGGCGCTCATTCCACCGGCTCGACCGCGCTAATCTCGATTCCAAAGCCCGAGAGCCCGACGAAAGCGCGCGGGCGCGCGGATGAGGAGCGCAGGCGGATCGAGGAAACGCCGAGGTCCTTCAAAATTTGCGCGCCGAGACCAACGTCGAGCCATTGCCGCTTGCGCGTTTCCTCGGCGTTCGCCTCTTGATCGCTTTGGCGTCCGACGATATTCGCCGGGACGCCCGCGGCGCCGTCGCGCAGATAGACGAGCACGCCGCGCCCTTCGCGCGCAAAGCGGTGCAGCGTCTTCTTGATCGTGTCGGCGCCCCCGAACACATCCGCGAGAATATCGGCGCGATGCAGTCTCGTCGGCACATCGCGTCCGTCGCCAATCGCTCCCAAAACGAAGGCGAAGTGCTGCACGCTGTCGAAAGGCGTCACATAGGCGTGGCCGGTCATTTCCCCGGCCTCTGTGGCGACGGGGAAAGTCGCGACGCGCTCGACGAGCTTTTCGCGCGCCTGCCGAAACGCGATGAGGTCCGAAACCGACACGAGTTTGAGGTTGTGCGCGCGTGCGAAGTCCTCGATCTGGCGGCCGGTCATCACCGTCCCGTCGTCATTGGCGAGTTCGCAAATCACGCCGACCGGCGGCAGACCGGCAAGCTTGCAGAGATCGACGGCGGCTTCCGTATGTCCGGAGCGCATCAGCACCCCGCCGTCCTTGGCGATCAGCGGGAAGACATGGCCGGGCCGCACGAAGTCGCTGGCGCCCATATTGCCGTTGGCGAGCGCCCGCACCGTATTGCAGCGCTGCTCGGCGGAAATGCCGGTGGTGAGCCCGTGGCGCGTGTCGACGGTGACCGTGAAGGCGGTGGCGAGCGGCGCGTCGTTTTCCGCGACCATCGGCGCGAGGTGCAGACGGCGCGCCTCCTCGAGCGTGAGCGGCGCGCAGACGATGCCGCTCGTATGGCGGATGATGAAGGCCATCTTGTCCGGCGTGCAGAGCGTGGCGGCGACGACGAGGTCGCCTTCGTTTTCGCGATCGTCGTCATCGGTGACGACGACGATCTCGCCTCGGGCCACGGCCTCGATGGCTTCGGTGATGGAATGGGACAATGAATTCTCCAGAACGCGCCGCTTGCGGCGCCTGCGGCGTATATCTAGCCTTGCCGCGTCGACGTTTCAAACGCCGGTTGCGCAGCTTTCGCAATTGTCATTCCCGACGCGCGAAGCGCGATGGGGAATCCGAGAGGCGCAAGGGCTCCGGCCGTTGCTCTGGATTCGCCCTCGTTCCTGGGCGGGAGACGTTTCGCCAAGGCGAGGAAGAAAGGAGGCTCTGTTGCTCGACGCGGAATTGAAGAAACACGGGATTTGGCGCTTTTGGAAGACGCTGGCGGCGGTCGCCGCATTGGCGTTCTTATCGCCGCCGGCGATCGCAGGCGCGAGCCCTTGCGCCGATATCGAGGAGGGCGGCGCCGCCTATTCGGTGTGCGATTTCGATGCGCGCAAGAGCGACATCCGGCTCTTTCTGCGCGACGAAAAAGGCGAAACATATGGCTCTTTCGCGCGGCTTGCCGACGCACTGGCGAATAAGGGCGAAACGCTCGCTTTCGCGATGAACGCCGGCATGTATGCGGAAGATCGCATGCCCGTCGGCCTCTACGTCGAACGCGGCCGAACGCTCAACGGCGCCAATACGGGTTCCGGCGCCGGCAATTTCCACCTGAAGCCCAATGGCGTGTTCTGGGTCGACGGCGCGCGCGCCGGCGTCGCCGAGACGGCGCGGTTCCTCAAAAGCCGTCAGCGGGCGCAATTCGCAACCCAATCAGGACCGATGCTCGTCATGGGCGGGCGCATTCATCCGCGCATCCATGCGGACGGCATGTCGGAGAAATTTCGCAATGGCGTGTGCGTCGACGACGGCCATAGCGTGCGCTTCGCGATCTCCAACCAGCCGGTGACGTTTCATCAATTCGCGCGGCTCTTTCGCGATCGCCTGCAGTGCAAGGACGCGCTCTTTCTCGACGGCGGCTCGGCGTCGGCGCTCTATGCGCCGTCGTTCTCGCGTCATGACCGTTTCGCGCCGACGATGGGGCCGATCGTCGGCGTCGTCGAGAAGGCGAATCGTTAGCTCAGTCGAAGAAGCGCGGCATTGAGCTTCTCGACGCGCGCCGCCGTCTCGTCGCGCCGTTCGCGGTGCTCTTCGATGACATCTTCGTCGGCCTTGGCGAGAAAGCCCTCATTGGCGAGCTTGACGTCGAGTTTCTTAAACTCGCCTTCGAGCTTGCCGATCTCTTTCGAAAGTCGCGTCCTTTCGGCGCCGAGGTCGATCACGCCTTCGAGCGGCATGGCGGCGACGCCGCCGCGCACGATGATCTGCGCGCTGCTCTTTGGCGCGGCCTCAGCGAAGCCGATGTGCGAGAGGCGCGCCAGCTTGCGGATCGTTTCGTCCCAGCGCGTCGCCCGCGCCTTGCGCGCGTCGTCGTCGCCGATCAGCAGCAGCTCGGTCTCGCTCGTGAGATTCATCTCGGCGCGCAGCGAGCGGACTTCGGAAATAAGATCGACGACCCAACCGATTTCGGTCTCCGCTTCCCCGTCTTCGAGTCCTTCGAGCGACGGCCAGGCGGCGAGCGCCAGCAGGCTTTCGCGCTTTGGTCCCTCGGCGCCCTTGATCGCCCAAAGCTCCTCGGTGAGGAAGGGCATGAAGGGATGCAGCAGCGCGTAGATTTGATCGAGCGCGAAGGCGACGGTCGCCCGCGTCTCATCCTTTTCAGCGCCATCGGCGCCTTGCAGTAGCGGCTTGGCGAGTTCGAGATACCAGTCGCAGAAGATATTCCACACAAAGCGATAGGTCGCGTTCGCCGCGTCGTTGAAACGATAGGCGTCGATCGCCGCGCCCACTTCCGCGATCGTGCGCGCCGCTTCGCCGACGATCCAGCGGTTCAGCGTAATCGTATTGGCGCGCGGATCGTAATTTTCGACGCGCCTGCAGCCGTTGATTTCGGCGAAGCGCGACGCGTTCCACAGCTTCGTCGCGAAATTGCGATAGCCTTCGACGCGGTTTGTCGCGAGCTTGATGTCGCGTCCCTGCGCCGCCATCGCCGCAAGCGTGAAGCGCAGCGCGTCGGCGCCATAGTCGTCGATGAGGCGAAGCGGGTCGACGACATTTCCCTTCGACTTGCTCATCTTCGCGCCCTTCTCGTCGCGGACGAGCGCGTGGATATAGACATCGCGGAAGGGAACTTCGCCCATAAAGTGCAGGCCCATCATCATCATCCGGGCGACCCAGAAGAAGATGATGTCGAAGCCGGTGACGAGGGCGCTCGTCGGATAGTAGCGCGCGAGTTCGGGCGTCTTCTCCGGCCAGCCGAGCGTCGAGAAAGGCCAGAGCGCCGAGGAAAACCAGGTGTCGAGCACGTCTTCGTCGCGCGTGAGCGTCACGCCATCGCCGAGTTTGGCGCGCGCCGCGGCAAGCGCGGCTTCCTCCGTCTCTTCGACATAGACGTTGCCGTCTGCGTCATACCAGGCGGGGATGCGATGACCCCACCAGAGCTGGCGCGACACGCACCAGGGCTGAATATTCTCCAGCCACTCAAAATAGGTCTTCTCCCAATTCTTTGGAACGAAAGTCGTGCGGCCATCGCGCACCGCTTTGAGCGCCGGCTGCGCGAGAGTTTTCGCGTCGACATACCATTGGTCGGTGAGGCGCGGCTCGAGCACCGCGCCAGAGCGGTCGCCATGCGGCACCATATGGATATGTGGCTCTATCTTCGCGAGATAATTTTCTTCTTTCATCTTTGTAACAATGCGTGCCCGCGCCTCGAAGCGGTCACACCCGTCAAACTCTTCAATTCTTGAGTTCAGGCCTTGGTGTTCAGGCTCGCGGAGGTCAAGCTCATCAATATCGATAATTCGTTCGCCGATTGCGTCTATAAATGCGTTGAAAGCAAGATTGCCTACTAAATGCATGCGTGCGTCCGCATATAGCACGTCAATGCGCTCCAACGAATGTCGCTTTCCGACTTCAAAATCATTGAAATCATGCGCCGGGGTAATCTTCACCGCGCCGGTGCCCTTTTCGGGATCGGCATATTCGTCGCCCACGATCGGAATGGGTCGGCCGACAAGCGGAAGGATGACATGCCGCCCGATTAGATGTTTGAGCTTGTCATTTTCGGGATGCACAGCGACGCCTGTATCGCCCAGCATCGTTTCTGGGCGCGTCGTCGCCACCTGAATGAATGTCGCCTCATTGTCCGGATCGTAGGTTTCGCCTTCGAGTGGATAGTTAAAATAGTAAAGGTGGCCGTTAGGGCTTTTGCTCAAGACTCTCGCGAGCGCTTCGGCATCGAAGGGCGTTTCGTCCCCGCGCGACCATTTGAATGACCCACGACATTCCACCTGCACGACTTCAAGATCGGAAATCGCCGTCTGTAACACCGGGTCCCAATTGACGAGGCGCTTGTCCTTGTAGAGCAGGCCGTCGCGATAGAGCTGCACGAAAACCTTCACCACCGCGCGCGACAGGCCTTCATCGAGCGTGAACCGTTCGCGCGACCAGTCGCAGGAGGCGCCGAGCCGCTTCAGCTGCTCGACGATCTTGCCGCCTGACTCCGCCTTCCACTCCCAGACGCGCTCGACGAATTTTTCGCGGCCCATGTCGCGCCGGCCGGGCTCCTGGCGCTCCATTAGCTGGCGCTCGACGACCATTTGCGTCGCGATGCCAGCGTGATCGGTGCCGGGCTGCCACAGCACGTCGTCGCCCTTCATGCGGCGATAGCGCACGAGAATGTCCTGCAGCGTATTGTTGAGCGCATGGCCCATGTGCAGGCTGCCGGTCACGTTCGGCGGCGGAATGACGATCGAATAGGGCGCCGCCTGCGCGCGTTCGGGGCGTCCCGCGCGAAAGGCTTGCGCCTCTTCCCACGCGTCGCGAATGCGCGATTCAATTGAGGCGGGAGCGAAGGTTTTTTCCATGGTCATCGGGCGAGGAGCCTTTTGGCCCCCACCCTGTCCCTCCCCCGCTTCGCGGGAGAGGGGACGCTAACGATCGGCGTTTCGTCGCACGTCAGTGAAGGCTCGAATCTACGCCCTCTCCCGCGACGCGGGGGAGGGCAGGGGAGGGGGATTTTACGCCAGCGCCTTGAGCGCGCTCTTGCCGGCGTAGATCGCCGCGTCGCCCAGCTCCTCCTCGATGCGGATAAGCTGGTTGTATTTGGCGGTGCGGTCGGAGCGGGCGAGCGAGCCGGTCTTGATCTGGCCGCTGTTTGTCGCGACCACGAGATCGGCGATGGTCGAATCCTCGGTCTCGCCGGAGCGATGCGAGAAGACCGTCGTATAGGCGGCGCGATGCGCGGTCTCGACCGAAGCCAGCGTCTCGGTCAGCGTGCCGATCTGGTTGACTTTCACCAGCAGCGAATTGGCGATCCCGTTCTCGATGCCGCGCGTCAAGCGCGTCACATTGGTGACGAAAAGATCGTCGCCGACAAGCTGCACTTTTTTGCCCAGAACGTCGGTGAGCTTCTTCCAGCCCTCCCAATCGTCCTCGGCCATGCCGTCCTCGATCGACACGATCGGATAGGCGCCGGCGAGCTTGGCGAGATAGGCGACCTGCTCGTCGATCGAGCGCGTCACGCCCTCGCCTTCATAGACATATTTGCCGTCCTTGAAGAATTCCGTCGCGGCGCAGTCGGAGGCGAGATGCACGTCGACGCCCGGCTTGAAGCCCGCCGTCTCGATCGCCTTCATGATGAAGTCGAGCGCCGCTTCGGCGGAGGGAAGATTCGGCGCGAAGCCGCCTTCGTCGCCGACCGAGGTGCTAAGGCCGGCTTTCTTCAGCGCCGCCTTGAGCGTGTGGAAGATTTCCGCGCCCCAGCGGATGGCGTCGCGCACGTTCGGCGCGCCGGTCGGCATGATCATGAATTCCTGGAAGTCGATCGGATTGTCGGCGTGCACGCCGCCATTAACGATATTCATCATCGGCGTCGGCAGCACCCGCGCCTGCACGCCGCCGACGTAGCGATAGAGCGGCAGCGCCGATGCCTCGGCCGCCGCCTTGGCGACGGCCAGCGACACGCCCAGGATGGCGTTGGCGCCGAGCCGCGACTTGTTGGGCGTGCCGTCGAGCTTGATCATCGCCTCGTCGAGGGAGACCTGATCCTCAGCTTCGAAGCCGAGCAGCGCGCCGGCGATTTCGTCGTTGACGTTGTCGACCGCCGTGAGCACGCCCTTGCCGAGATAGCGCGACGCGTCGCCGTCGCGCTTTTCCGCCGCTTCATGCGCCCCTGTCGAGGCGCCGGACGGCACCGCGGCCCGTCCAGACGATCCGTCCTCCAGGGTGACGTCGACCTCGACGGTGGGGTTGCCGCGGGAATCCAGAATTTCGCGGGCGTGGATGTCGACGATCTCGGTCATGGGTGCCTCTTCATGATGCGGCGCGGAGCGGCGCGACTTCTTAGACCTATTGCGCGGTCCCGAAAAGCCTCAGCCGCAAAAAGGTTCTGCGTCCGCTGCGCGCATTTAGGGGAACTGCGCTGCGCCGCAGCGAGGCGCGCCGGCGAAATCCGTTGACTGGGGAGGGGCCCTCCCTATCCTTGAGCTTGATCTATGAGCGGGCGTTCGCCGCCAAGCGCGACGGTCGGCGGGAGATTCGGATGGCCCTCAGAAGAACGCGATTCGCGCGCGGCGTCGTTTTCAGCCTTTGCTTGGGGCTCTGGAATCCGGCCGGCGCGTGGGCGCAGTCGCCGGAGCATGTCGCGGCCGCCAAGGCGACTTTGGAGAAATCTCCCGTCCGGGGCAATTGCGCGCCGGCGCAGGAAGATTTTCTGGGCTGGCCGGCGAGCCTCGTGCAGCGGTGCGAATATCAGCATGCGGACATGCCGGGCCTCGCCTATGTGCTCGACATAACGCCGGAAACGCTGGCGCGCTGGGTCGAGACCGGATGCAGCGCGCTGATGGTCGACGCCGGCCAGTGTTTCGACCGGACGTTGAAATGCGCGCTCGACAGCACTGGCGCTAGCTTCGTCATCGGCGGCAATCTGATCGCGGCGCGCGGCGGCGTGAAGCAGAATCGCTTTTATCGCAATGGCGTCGCGATCGTCGCGCCCAAAAGCGGCATGCCGGGCGCCGTGCAGATCGCAGAACAGGAGCAGACCGCGCATCTTCCGGAAAAGGACGTCTCGGCGATGCTCGACCGCGGCGGCGTGGCGTTGTGGAACACCTTGCCCTATCAATTCGCCGTAAAGGCTCTCGAGTTCGCCGTGCCGGCGGAGATGAACACGCCGGACCGGCGCGAGAAATGGCTCGAAATCGTGCGCGTCGAAATGCTGAAGGCGCTGGAGAGTCCGGAAAATCGCTTTCTCTCTGGCTGGATGTCGGCGCATCCGATCACCCTGCGCGCTGGAGAATGTCCCGATTCGCGCGACCCGTGAGCGGGTCGGCGCTTGACGCAGAGACATTCGCGCCTTTCATACCCGCATGACCAAGACTCATAAGGGCGCCGCGCTGCTCGGGCGCGTGGCGGCGCTGCCGGCGTCGCCGGACGAGGCCGAACTCGACCTCGTGCCCAATCCGCACAAGGATGCGACCTATCTCGTGCGCTTCACCGCGCCCGAGTTCACCTCGCTCTGCCCGGTGACGGGGCAGCCCGACTTCGCACATATCGTCATCGATTATGTCCCGGCCGAATGGCTGGTCGAATCAAAGGCTTTGAAGCTTTACCTTGGAAGTTTCCGAAATCACGGCGCCTTTCACGAAGACTGCACGCTGCGGATCGGGCGCGATCTCGTCGCGGCGATGACGCCGAAATGGCTGCGCATTGGCGGCTATTGGTATCCGCGCGGCGGCATGCCGATCGACGTCTTCTGGCAGACCGGCGCCCCGCCCGAAGGGCTGTGGCTCCCCGACCAGGGCGTGCCGCCTTACCGCGGGCGCGGCTAAACGGTTGGGCGGCGTCCCAAAGTCGAGCTTGTGCGTGCGCCAATAAACCACCCATGGGTCACTGTGGTCTCCTGACCAAGAGACCGCGTGACGCGGGGCTAGAGAACATGAAGCTTCGGACGTTTTTCTCGATCTTCTTCCTGGTGCTCGTCGCTCTCGCCGGGGGCAATTTGGCGCTGGGCGTTTTTCTGGAAAAAGCTCAGAAGGATTTGGAGACATCGCACCGCGAACTGCAATCCTTGACCAATCTTGCGGAGGATTTGGTCTTTTCCTCGCAATGGCAGACGCGCTTTGCGAGAGGGTACATCTCCGACAACGATCCGAAAAGAGTCGAGTGGTACAACGCGATCGCCGCCATTCTCAACGGCGAAATCGTTCGGCCAAAAGACTATAACTTCGGCTATTGGGATCTCGTGAATGGCGGCATCATTCCGCCGCCTGAGAAGAAGAGCGAGGGCGCGGTTTCGATCGAAGACCGCTTCTTGAGCCAAAATGTCACCGCACATGAATTGGACAAGCTTAAGGAAGCGCGAAGCTTCCTGGAACGCGTGGTCGCGATCGAACGCGCCGCAATGCATGCGGTCGATGGGGAATTCGACGACGGCGCCGGGACCTTTTCCCGCAAGGGCAAGCCAGATCGCGCGCTAGCGACAAAGCTGTTGTTCAGCGATGAATACCGCAAGCTCAACGGAGATCTGACGCTGCGAATTGCGCAGATGCAGAACTTGATCCGGCAGAGATACGCAGGGCGAATTTCGCAAGAACAGGCGTTCGCCAACGCATTGTTTAAAGCCAACTCCTATTTGAATATTGGATTGTTTGGGGTGGTGGTTTTGTCACTCGTCTTCTTGCGCAATCGCTTCGCGGTTCGAGCCACGCAGCTCATGGCGGTCGTTCGCGAGATCGGCTCAGGAAATCTTGCGGCTCAGGCCTCGGTCTTCGGCAGCGATGAGATCAGCGAACTCGCCACCACCGTCAACACGATGGCTGCAAATCTGAACGTCGCTTTCGACAAGCTCGAAGACAAGATCAAGCTCTCGGGCAAAGCCTTGTCGGACCTCGAGATCGAACGCTCGCGTTCGGAAAAGCTGCTTCACAACATCCTTCCTGCCGCGATCGCCGAACGACTGCGCGGCGGAGAAGAGACGATCGCGGAGGTTTTCCCTGAGGTTACGGTATTTTTCTCCGACATCGTCGGATTTACCGGGCTCTCGGCAAAGCTTGGACCGCACGCGACCGTCGCTATGCTCAACGTCCTGTTCGAGAAGTTCGACGAACTTGTCGAAAAGCACGGCGTCGAAAAAATCAAGACGATCGGCGACAGCTACATGGTGGTCGGCGGCGTTCCGAACCGGGACCCATTGCACTGTCAGCATATCGCAGACTTCGCTTTAGACGCGCAAAGTTTCATCATGAGTTTCGCGGAAGGGCTTTCTTACCCGCTCCAAATGCGCATGGGCGTGCACACCGGCACGGTGGCGGCCGGCGTCGTGGGGAAAAAACGATTTTCCTACGATCTCTGGGGCGATGTCGTGAATGTCGCCAGCCGCTTCGAATCAACCTCTCAGCCCGACAAAATCCACGTGTCCGAATCCGTCAAAGTGCGTCTCAATGACGATTACGTCTTGGTGGACGGCGGGACCGTCGAATTGAAGGGCAAAGACGCGACGCGCTCGTTCTTCCTGATCGGCAAACGGACGCAGATGCCGGGAATCTTGGACTTCACGACGCCTGGCGCCGCGGCGGGTAGTCCATCCCGACTGCTTCGGGATAGGCCTTTATCTTTCCCTTCGTCCGATAGACGAGCGTCGAAATAATCCAGCTGGCAATAAGGATTCCGGCGATCGCAAAGCCGAAATTGGCCAGATTGTCATTCAGGCGCTGAACGACGCCCCAGAAGCCGCGCTCCAAGCCAAGCTTATCGCCGATCAGTCCGAGCGCTTCGACGCCGCCGATGAAAATGGCGACGACCACGGACATCGCGGTCATCACCAGATTGTACCAAAGTTTCCGGAGCGGATCGACCAAAGCCCAGCCATAGGCGCCGGTCATCACCATGCTGTCCGTGGTGTCCATCAACGACATGCCCGCGGTGAACAGGGCCGGGAAAACCAGCGTCGTCGAAAGCGACATGCCTTGCGAGGCCTGCGCCGCCGAAATGCCGAGAAGGCTGATCTCCGTCGCCGTGTCGAAGCCCAGTCCGAACAGGAAACCGACGAGATACATCTGCCAGGATCGCGACACCAAACCGAACACGGGTCGAAGCAATCTGGTCAACAAGCCGCGCCCGTTGAGCAAATGATTGAGGTCTTCATCAAGGACCGGCTCGCCCTTGCGGGCGCGGTCGTAAGCCGACCAGATGCCTTTGAGCAGGAAGAGGTTGGCGAGGCCGATGACGATGAGAAACAACGCCGACACCGTCGTGCCGATCACGCCGCTCAAATTTCGAAATTCCTCCAGCTGGCCCTGCATGGCCACGGCCGCCGCCGCCATCATGACCGAAGCGAGCGCGACGAAGGTGGAATGGCCGAGCGAGAAGAAAAATCCCACCGAATAGGGCGTCTTGCCGTCCTGCAATAGCTTACGGACGACATTGTCGATGGCGGCGATGTGATCGGCGTCGAACGCGTGGCGAAGTCCAAACATGAACGCCAGGACGGCCGCCCCCATCAGGCCCGGCCGATCGGAAAAGGCGGTCCACGCCCAGGTCCAGGCCAAGACATTGGCCGCGATGATCAAGCCAAAGGTCGCCGCGGCCTTGGCTTTGAGATTGTCGCCTTGGTCATCGAAAGGATTGAGCGCCATGACCCCCGCCCCGCCTGAGCAATGCGACATTCTAGCGTAATCGCTTAATTATGAAAGTTCATACGTTGACCAGCGGGGAGGGACGGATGCTTGACTGAGTGGCTACTTATAAACACAATCAGTTATGACGACTGTTTCGATAAAGGACGCAAAAAATCGCCTGACCGAACTTGCTCGACAAGTCGAGAAGGGCGAAACGATCGTCGTGACGCGGAATGGCAAACCGGTGTTCGATCTTGTTCCACATCAACCAAAACGCGGTTTGCGGCTCGAAGCGGTCGACGAATTCAAGAAACGACACGGCCTCAAGTCCATCGTCACTTTCATCTCTGAGGATTTTGACGCGCCATTGCCGGAAGATTTTCTGTTGCGCCCGCTGCCGGACGATGCATGAGGCTGCTGCTCGACACGCATATTTTGCTGGCGTTGATTGAAAATCCTGTCGCCGAGTTCGGATCGCACGTGCAGTCGTTGCTGAAGAATGAAGATGCGGAATTTGTCGTCAGCGTCGCGAGTCTTTGGGAGATCGCCATCAAGTGGCGGCTGGGCAAACTCGAACTCGCGATAAATCTTGAGAAGCTTCCAGAACTGCTGGAAGCGATGGGGATCGAGGTCCTCTCAATTAACGCGCGGCATGCGCTCGTCGCGGTCGAACCTGAGCCGCCTACGCGCGACCCGTTTGATCGCCTGTTGCTGGCGCAATGCAAAATCGAAATGTTGCGTCTCGTGACGATTGATCGGGCGCTTCTCGATCATCCATTGGCTGCGCGCAAGGCTTAGCGGATCGACTTCGCCAACCGGTCTCTTGAGCGGGATGGTTTGCGCAGCTTCGATTTTGTTAGGATGCGCGGTCAGGCGGAAGCGTCGGGGAACGACATGCTGTCGGAAGAGAATATCGCCGCGTGGCGGCTCTGCGCGCCTTCGCTGCGGGAAACGGAGCTCTCCGACGGCGAAACGCTGTATCGGCAAGGCGAGGAGCCGGGCTTTCTCTATTGTTTGATGCGGGGCGTCGTCAGGCTTTCTCATGTCGCTGAAAGCGGCGCGCAGATCACGCTCGCCATCGCAGGCGCCGGCGATCTCTTCGGGCGCGCCTCGCCGGGAAGAGCCTCGGCGCACGCGGCAAGCTCCATCCGCGCCGCGCGCGTTTTGATGATCGCCCCTTCGGACGTGGACCGTCTTGTCGCGAGCAGCCCGTCGTTTGCAAGCTTTCTGAACGCCGGACTAGAGGCGTCGCGGGAACGCGCCGAGCGCAGGTTGATCGATCGCCAGACCAAGACGGTCGCCGCGCGGCTGATCGAGACGCTGGGAGAGCTTGCGCTCGCCTTTGGCGCGCCCTGTCCGCACGGCTATTCGCTCGAGATCACGCTCACGCAGCAGGACATCGCCGATCTCGTCCATGCGAGCCGCCCGGTCGTGACGCGGATCATGAATGATTTGCGTCGCGACGGCGCGCTCGACTATCGGCGCGACCTCATCTGCGTCAATCACCTCACGCTGCGGTCCCTCGCGAAGGAAAAAGGCGGCGATCTGTGATCAAGATGACAGACCGTCTCTGCGCCGCGCGCTAACGAGGGCGCTGCGGCCGATCCGCGCCGCCAACGCGGAGAAACCACAATGAAACCACTCACTGCGCGCCTACATGGCTATCTCGACTATCTGACGGTGTTGATTTTCCTCGCCGCGCCAACCGTTCTCGGATTCGGCGGCCTTCCGGCGCAGCTCTCATGGCTGCTCGCGGGCGTGCATTTGGCGATGACGCTCGTGACAAGATTTCCGCTCGGCGTGTTTCGGCGGCTGGCTTTCACGCTCCATGGCTGGGTCGAAAGGATCGTTGGCCCGGCGCTCATCGCCATCGCTTTTCTTCCCGATATTTTCAGCGTTAAGCCGGCCTTCGCCTTTTTCGCGGGAATGGGTCTTGTCATCATCGCTGTAGGCTGGCTGACGGATTATGCGGAGACGAGTTAGGCTCACTGCTCTTCATGGCCGCCGAGGCTCGGAGTGCGCGCCAGGGCAATCGGGTGAAGGACAGTCATCCTCGCCCTCATGCTGAGGAGGCTCCGTGGGAGCCGTTTCGAAGCACGAGGGCGAGCTCCAGAGCGCGCAGGAAGGTCTCCTCGTCCTTCGAGACGCGGCCTTCGGCCGCTCCTCAGGATGAGGAGACCTCCGCCCGATCATCCTGGGGCGCATGCTGAAGGCGCGTTGGCGTTGTGGTCACGAGGGTCCGCCTATTCGCCATGAAGGCCCGCGACATCAGATAATGGTCACTAGAGATTTCAATCTTTGGTCAAATTTCATTGACCGACATTCTTCGCCAGACGGTCGAACGCCAACAGTTCCTCGACCAGCGCGCCAAGCTCGCCGAGCGAGACTTGCGTCGCGCGGTCGGAGATCGCGGCGCCCGGATCGGGATGCGTCTCGATGAAAAGCGCCGCGACGCCGATGGCGACCGCCGCGCGGGCGAGAGTGGCGACGAAGCGCCGCTCGCCGCCGGATGACGCGCCATGCCCGCCCGGCTGCTGCACGGCGTGCGTGGCGTCAAAGACGATGGGCGCGCCGGTGGTTTCGTTAAGAATCGGCAGCGCGCGCATGTCGGCGACAAGCGCATTATAGCCAAAGCTCGTTCCGCGCTCGGTGACGATCACGCCGCCAACGCCAACCTCGCGCGCTTTCTTGACGGCGTGGGCCATGTCCCAGGGCGCGAGGAACTGACCCTTCTTGATATTGACGGGGCGTCCGGTTTTCGCCGCCGCGACGATGAGATCGGTTTGCCGGCAAAGAAAGGCGGGAATCTGCAAGAGGTCGACGACCTCGGCGACGGGCGCGCATTGCCATGCTTCATGCACGTCGGTCGTTATCGGGAGGCCGGTCTTTTCCTTGATTGCAGCGAAGATCGGCAAGGCGGCGTCGAGACCGACGCCGCGCGCCGCATCGCCGCTGGTGCGGTTCGCCTTGTCGAAAGACGCCTTGAAAACGACGCCGATCTTCAGCCGCTCGCCGAGCCGGGCGAGTTCGCCGGCGATGCTGAGCGCCAGATCGCGGCTCTCCAGCGCACAGGGGCCGGCGATCAGCGCCAACGGCAGATCGTCGCCGATCTCGACCCGGCGCGGGCCGTCTCCGATGAGAACTCTCGTCACGGCGCCTTGTCTCACGTTTTGATAAGCCGCGCGACCTCGACGCGCAGCGCTGGCAGGACCTCGGCCTCGAACCAGGGATTGCGCTTCAGCCAGCCGATATTGCGCCAGGACGGATGGGGGAGGGGGAATATGAGCGGCGTCGCGCTCTGGAACTCGCGCCAGCGCGCGACGATTTCCGAAACGCTCGCCCCTCTCGGCAGCGCATGGCCGAGCCGCGCGAAATGATAGTCCTGCGCATAGCGGCCAATCGCGACGATCGTCTGGATCTGCGGCAGCGCTGCGAACAGCGCATCGTGCCAGCGCGGGCGACACTCGGGACGCGGCGGCAGATCGCCGCCGGCGGAATCATAGCCCGGAAAGCAGAAGCCCATCGGCACGATGGCGATGCGCGAGACGTCATAGAAGGTCTCGCGATCGACGCCCATCCAGTCGCGCAGACGATCGCCGGAAGGATCGTTGAAGGGAATGCCGGTTTGATTGACGAGATTGCCGGGCGCCTGGCTTGCCAGGAGAAGTCGCGCGCTGGGTGAGACGCGCATCACGGGACGCGGCTCATGCGGCAATAGCACGCCTTCTGGGGTTTCGGCGCAGAAGCGGCAGGCGCGGATGCGCCCGGTTATCTCCTCAAGTTGCCGGCTCAACGAGCGCCGCGCCATTACGGCACAACGCTCGGACGCGCCGAAACGTCCGCGCGCCAGCGCGAGAGATGCGGCAGATCTGCAGGGATTTCGACCCGCGCGAGCTTGGTCAGATCCATCGCGACGATGGCGGTGATGTCGGCGATGGTGAAGTCGTCGGAGGCGATGAAGCGCCGCGCGGCGAGTTCCTGGTCGAGAAAGCGCATCATCTGCTGCGCGCGCGGCCGCTGATGCTCGGCCAATTGCGGCAGTTGCGGCGATTCGAGCCGCGCCAGCGCCGGATGGCTGTGACGAAAGGCCAGCGCCACCGGCGCGAACAGCCGGAATTCCACCCAGCGCTGCCACATCTCGACGAAGGCCTGTTCGCGCGCGTCCCGCCCGAAAAGCGGCGGGTCGGGATAGAGCGATTCGATGTAGCGGCAGATGGCGACCGACTCAGTGAGCGTCGCGCCATCGTCGAGAACGAGCGCCGGAACTTCCTCCAGCGCGTTGACCGCCGCATATGAATCCTGCTTGTGCTCCTGCGCCATGAGGTTGACGTCGCGAATAGGAATCGTGACGTTCTTCTCAGCCAGAAAGATGCGAACGCGTCTGGGATTGGGCGCGAGCGGCGTATTATAGAGCAGCATGTCGATCTGGTTCTCTCGGCTCGAAAATGGGCGGTCCGACGCGCTCGGTGAAGGCGCGGTCAAGCTTTCCAGAAGGATCGCCCGCTGCGGCTCGCCGTTCTGGAGGCGTAACGTAAGTTAGGCTCCATGACGAACGACCTCCCGACCCAACCCGCCGCCGCACTCGTTCTCTTCTCCGGCGGACAGGACTCCACGACCTGCCTCGCCTGGGCGCTGTCGCGTTTCGAGCGCGTCGAGACGGTCGGGTTTGATTACGGCCAGCGCCATCGCGTCGAGCTCTCGCGCCGCGAAGGCTTACGCGCGGGGCTCGCGCGACTTTCGCCCCTGTGGGCCGAGCGGCTTGGCGAAGATCGCACGATTTCGATCGAAGCGCTCGGCGCGATTTCCGAGACGGCGCTGACGCGCCACGCCGAGATCGCCTTCGCCGCCGACGGGCTCCCCAACACATTCGTTCCAGGGCGCAATCTGCTGTTTCTGACCTTCGCCGCGGCGCTCGCCTATCGTCGCGGGATCGCCGATCTCGTCGGCGGCATGTGCGAGACGGACTATTCGGGCTATCCCGACTGCCGCGACCAGACGATCCGCGCCATGGCGCAGGCGCTCAGTCTCGGCCTGGATCGCAGCATCAATGTCCATACGCCGCTGATGTGGATCGACAAGGCGGCGACCTGGCGACTAGCGGAATCGCTCGGCGGCGAGCCGCTGGTGCGGCTCATCGTCGAAGAAACCCATACCTGCTATCTCGGCGAGAGGGGCCATCGTTTCGACTGGGGCTATGGCTGCGGCGAATGCCCAGCCTGCAAGCTGCGCGCGCATGGCTGGGAGCAATATCGCGCCGGACTGACGAGCGCGATCGCCTGAGACCCCCTAAGTCCTGGCCTTCCGCGACTGTGGCTCCCCGGCCACAAGCGGCGCCGACCTGCGTATGTGGGGCGACGACGCATTGACATGCTATCGCTCCGTCTGGATATGTTATGTTATAACATCCAAGTGACGGAGAGCGGCGTCCATGAGGAAGAGCGTTTTGGTCGGCACAGCGGCCGGCGGCGCGGTCGTCGGGATTTTCACCAGCGTCGCGAGCGCTTCGGCGCAGCAGGCCCTGCCGCCGATCGAAGTCGGGGCCGTCAGCCCGATCAAGCGCGCCAAGA
Source organism: Methylocystis sp. (assembly GCA_036560365.1). Classification (GTDB taxonomy): domain Bacteria; phylum Pseudomonadota; class Alphaproteobacteria; order Rhizobiales; family Beijerinckiaceae; genus Methylocystis. The sequence continues at coordinate 63,013 of DATBRI010000174.1, read as the reverse complement.
TTGTCGCGCCGCCACAGACTCCCACAGTCCCCGGCGGGCGCAGCCGCAGCGTCGCGGGCCCGAGCGGACCCGAGCCGCGCGAGCCGGCCGTCGCGCCGCAAGGCGTCCTTCCCATCGTCGCCGACCAGTTCGCGACCGTGACGGTCGTCACCAATGACGAGCTGCGGCGCTCGCCGGGCGCGACGCTGGGCGACGTGCTTTTCTCCAAACCGGGAGTCACCGGATCAAGCTATGCCCCCGGCGCGGCGAGCCGTCCCATCGTGCGCGGGCTCGATAATTACCGCGTGCGCATCCAGGAGAACGGCGTAAGCAACAGCGGCGTCTCCGAGCTGGGCGAGGACCATGCCGTTCCGCTCGATCCTGTCGGCGCGAGCCAGGTCGAGGTGGTGCGCGGTCCCGCGACGCTGCGTTGGGGGTCGCAAGCGATCGGCGGCGTCGTCAATGTCGAGAACAACCGTATTCCCACGGCCTTGCCGTGCCGACTTGCGTTCATCCCCAGGGCCGAGACGGAGGGGTGCGCGGTCGTCGAGACCCGCGGCGCGGTGATGACCGTCGACAACGGGCTGGAGAACGCGACGCTGCTCGACGTCGGTCGCGGCAACGTCGCCTTCCACATGGATGTCCATGGCCGGCGCAGCAGCGACTACGCCATTCCCGGCTATCCCTATCTTTTTCCGCCGGATCCGCCGCCGCCGGCGTTTGGACGCCAGCCCAATTCGTCGATGCGCTCGGCCGGCGGTTCGGTCGGCGGCTCCTATTTCTTCGACGGCGGCTTCGTCGGCGTCGCGGTGACGCAATTCAACTCGCGCTATCACATCCCCGGCATTGAGCCGACGGGGGCTAATACGCGCATCGAACTTCGCCAGACCCGCGTGACGACCAAGGGTGAGTTCCATCCACAGTCGGCCTTCATCGAAGCGGTCCGCTTCTGGGGCGGGCTGACCGACTACAAGCACCACGAACTCGGCAATGAGGGGGGCTTTGACGGCGTTCAGCAGACCTTCACCAACAAGGATCTCGAGGCGCGGGTCGAAACGCAGCTTCGCCCGGTCGATCTGTCCTTCGCGACTCTGACAAGCGCCTTCGGCGTGCAGGGCATGCATCAGATCCTGACCGCGCCCGGAGTCGAGGGCGGTCTCTTCGACCCCAATCGGACGCGAAGCGTCGCCGGCTATTGGTTCAATGAACTCAGACTGACCGACACATCAAGAATGCAGCTGGCCGGACGCATCGAACATGCGACTGTCTCCGGCGCATTTCCCGAACTCCTCGCTGATCCGACGCTGCAAATCGCTCGTGTCCGCAATTTCACGCCAAAGAGCGTAGCCTTCGGTTTCCTCCAGGATCTGCCGCAAGGCGTCGTCGCGAGTTTGACCGCTCAATATGTCGAACGCGCGCCGCGCGCGCCCGAACTCTTTTCGCGCGGCGTCCATGATGCGACGGGAACATTCGACATCGGCAATCCGAATCTGGGAATTGAAGCGGCGAAGACCATCGAAATCGGCCTGCGCCGTCCGGTCGGCCCACTGCGATTTGAAGCGACGGCTTACCTGACGCGCTTTGACGGCTTTATCTTCCGCAATCTCACCGGCGCGGTCTGCGAGGCGGATTTCACGAGCTGCGCCTTCGGCGGCGCGGGGGATCTGCGCCAGGCCTTCTACGCGCAGCGCAATGCGCTCTTCCGGGGCGGCGAGTTTCAAAGCCAGCTCGACGTCGCGCCCTTGGCGGGCGGCGTGCTTGGGGTCGAGCACCAGTTTGACGTCGTGCGGGCGACATTCGTGGCCGGCGGCAACGTCCCCCGCATCCCGCCCGTGCGGCTTGGCGGCGGCGTATTCTGGCGAGAGTCGAACTGGCTGCTGCGGGTCAACCTTCTGCACGCCTTCGCGCAGCGCAACGTCGACCCAACCAATGAAACGCCGACGAAGGGCTATAATCTGCTGAAGGCCGAACTCAGCTACCGCATGCTGTTCGATCCGGGCGATCCGCTGAGCCGAGAATTGAGGCTGGGGCTCGTCGGCGACAATCTCCTCAACGAGGACATTCGCAACAGCGTCTCCTTCCGCAAGGATGAGGTGCTGCTCCCGGGCGCGAATCTGCGGGTTTTCGCGAATGCGCGGTTTTGAGCGCCGGGGCGTTTCGGCTTGATCGCGGGGGCGAAATAGGGCATAGGCGAGGCCAACGAAGCGCTGGGCGTATCCCGGCCAGTTCACTATTGCCGGGGTGAGATCGATGAAAGTCCGCAATTCCTTGAAATCTCTGCGTTTGCGCCATCGCGCCAACCAGATCGTGCGCCGCAAAGGCCGCGTCTACATCATCAACAAGGTGCAGAAGCGCTATAAGGCCCGCCAGGGCTGAGTTTTCGCCACGCCTGTTGATTCAGACGCATGAAGAAGGGCCGGAGCGTCAGCTTGCGGCCGCGTGCCGCCCCGTTAGACGCCCTCTTCCGCAACGCCCATCAACGCCAGCACATGGGCGTTGACGCTAAGGCTCAGCGCGTCGACGTCATAGCCGCCCTCCAGCATCGAGACGATGCGTCCGCCGCAGCGCCGGTCGGCGATGTCCATCAGCCGTTTGGTCGCGTCGCCGAAATCCGTCTCCCGGAGCCGCAGGCCGCCCAGCGGGTCCCGCTCATGGGCGTCAAAGCCCGCCGATATCAGGATCAGATCGGGCGCGAAATCGCGCACCCGCGGCAGGATTCGGTCGGCGAGCGCTTCGCCAAAGGCGTCCCCCGTCGAGCCGGCGAGCAGCGGCGCATTGACGATCGTGTCATGGGCGCCCGTCTCGTTCCGCCCGCCGGTGCCTGGATAAAAGGGCGCCTGATGCGTCGAGCAGAACAGCACCTTGTCGTCGGCCCAGAAAATCTCTTGCGTGCCATTGCCGTGATGCACGTCGAAATCGACGATCGCCACCCGTTCCGCCCCATGCGCCGCCAGGGCGTGGCGCGCCGCCACGGCGATATTGTTGACGAAGCAAAAACCCATCGGATTGTGCGCGCCGGCATGATGTCCGGGCGGCCGGACGGCGACGAAGGCGTTGTCGGCCCGTCCCGACATGACCTCATCGACCGCGGCGACGGCGCCGCCTGCAGCGCGCCAAACCGCCTCGACCGTCTTCGGACACATCAGCGTATCGCTGTCGAGCGCCGTATAACCTTCGCGGGGCGCGGCGCGCTCAAGGGCCGCAAGATAGGATTGCGGATGGACGCGTTGCAGCGCCTCCGCTTGCGCCTGGGGCGCATTCATTCGGCTCAGGGAGGCGAATCGCGCTTGATCCAAGCCGCGTTGGATCGCCCGCAACCGTTCGGGGGCTTCGGGATGGCCGGGACCCATCTCATGAAGGAGCCCGCTTTCATGTGTGACGAGAAGGGTTTTCAATGCTGCGACGCAATCCGGGCGGGCGACGCTACGCCAGTCAACGCACTGATTTTCGGCCTTCCGGGGCCTCCTGTCCATGAAAAAGAAATGGTAAAGCTTAAGTATTGCGCCGCGCCCGATGGCGTGGCGCCGGCGCAACAGTAAGGGAATAATTCTGCAGACGTGATCCCAGCGCCAAAGTTCATGATAAGAAAATCGTAACAACTGTTTTGCGGCGGAAAGGAGTGCCTGAAATGAGTTTCAGATATGTGACAGCGGCGTCTGCGCTTCTCGCTGTTTTCTTGGCGGGTTGCAACGGGGGAACGCCTCTTCCCGATCCCAGGCTTAATGGCCGCGACGCCGAATTCATGGCGCTTGCTCCCAAGGCTGGGGTCAGCTCGCAATACGAACGTTACCTGGTCGATTACAAGACCAACGAGCCGGTCGGATCGATCATCGTCGATAACCGCTCGAAATTCCTCTACTACATCCTGCCGGGCGGCAAGGCGGTTCGCTACGGCGTCGCCACCGGTCAGGACGCGATGGCGTTCACCGGCCGGGCCTATGTCGGCGGCTTGCAGGAATGGCCGCGGTGGATCCCGCCCAAGGACATGCTCGAGCGTTGGCCGCATCTGCAGCCCACGGCGGACGCTGGCGGTTTGCCCGGCGGCCCGGACAATCCGCTCGGCTCGCGCGCGCTCTACCTCTATCAGAACGGCAAGGACACGCTTTATCGTATCCACGGCACCAATGAGCCGGACAAGATCGGACAGGCCGTGTCCTCCGGCTGCATCCGTATGCGCGACATCGATGCGATCGATCTCTACAACCGCGTGAAGGTCGGCACGAAGGTCGTCGTGCTCTAAGGCTTCGCCCCTTCAGCAGTTTTTCTGCGACGCCCTCCGCCCAGCGCGCGAGGGCGTCGTCTTTTTCGCCTCCGGATTCCCGGCGCAGTCGCTCCGCGCGCAGCCGAGTAGAACCGAGGCCTCTCCGCGCCCCCGCCTGCCACGCCTCAGTGTGCGCCGTCGCACTGCGCCTTGGTGAAGCGAACCTTAATGTCGCGAATGTTCGCAGGGTGCGGGCATCGAAAAAAGGGGAATGGTCATGCGTCCGACGACAAGCAGGGGCTGCTTAATCCTGGTGGTCTGCGTTCTCTTGCTGGAATTCGCCGGCGCGGGCGCGTACCTCATATCGTCCGCAAAAGCCAAGCCCTCGGACCCTTGCTACGGCTATGCGATCTGCCAGTAAAATTTTCATTTGGTCGCGCAATTCATGGAACGCGCGCCTGACATTTGCGTTTCTCTTTTGAAAGGCCGGCGCGCCCAAAATCAATGCTCGAAAGAGCGGAGACGCGGAGCGCCGCGCCTTTCAAGTTTTATATCCGTTGCAGCGGAAGGCGGAATGTGGGGCCCGTCATGCGCAATTTGGTTTTGTATGCGCTCATGTTGTTTCTTTTTGCGGCCGGCGTCGCAAGCGCGACGACAATTCTTTCTCGCCCATCATCCAGCGGCGACGACTTTTGCTTTGGATACGCAATCTGCGAATAATCAAGCCGACCGCTTCTGACGCGCCAATTCGCGTAAGCGGGCGATTCTGCGCGTCAGCGCGCCAGCTTCGACGCCGATAAGAGCTTCTATTCGCCCGCACATCGCGTCGGCGGTCTGATGAAGGCGCTGTTTGAACGGCGCCACTAGTCTGGCCGCCCAGGCGCGGATCTCCAGGACGATCCAATAGATCTGGCGGAAGCGGTCTAACTGCATGAGCTTGTCCCGGCAGATGTCGAAAAGAAACGACATGACGCCGAGCGCAAGCGTTTTGGCGAGAAGGATCGCGAGAAGCCCCGTGAGCACATGGCCATGCGCGATCAATTCAAAACCAACCAGCTTGGCCGGCACAATCGCCAACGCCGGCGCGGTAAAGACGGCCAGCGTCTTGAGAGGCGTAAGCGTCGCCACGAAGTCCTTGAACTGCTGCACATAGCCTTCGAGGCCAAGCGCGCGCCCAAGATCGTGCAGCCAATCGCTAAAATGGTCCCACAGCCATGTTTCGATCAGAAAGAGGACGGCGAGCGTGAACCAAAGCGCATTTTTCAGGCGCTGTTTCCAGTCTTCCATAACGACGTCTTCCTCTCATATGCGGCGGAGGGATAGCGCCAGAGCGCCTTCTTTGAAGTAAAGCGACAGGATTCGCCCGTGACCGGCTGCCGGGGCGTCGAAGCGATCAACGTTAAGCTTCGCGCCTTCTGCCCTGTAGGTCGCGTGATTATCGGTTGCGCGGAGGCGGTCGATTTCATCGGCGGCGGAGCTTCGCGCGCGCGGCCTTAGAGACAGCGCTCGGTCACTTACGAAGACCGATCCTAGACCAGATCAAATGTGAATGGCGCGTTTGGCGACGGCGAAGGCCGCCTCCCGCATCGCCTCCGAGAGCGTCGGATGCGCGTGGCAGGTGCGCGCGAGATCTTCCGCCGAGCCGGAAAACTCCATCAACACAGCAGCCTCGGCGATCAATTCGCCGGCCGCGGCGCCAAGAATATGGACGCCGAGCACCCGGTCGGTCGCCGCGTCGGCGATGATCTTCGCGAAACCGTCCGTCGCGCGCATCGCGCGCGCGCGCCCATTGGCGGTAAAGGGAAATTTGCCGATCGCGACCTCGATCCCTCGGGATTTGGCTTCTTCCTCGGTGATGCCGACTGCGGCGACTTCCGGCATCGTGTAGACGACGCTGGGAATGACGCCGTAGTTCACATGCCCCGCCTGTCCGGCGAGGATTTCGGCGACGGCGATGCCTTCATCCTCGGCCTTATGGGCGAGCATCGGCCCGCGCACGACGTCGCCGATGGCGTAGACTCCCGGAACACTCGTCGCGAAGCCGTCGTCGATGACGATGCGCCCGCGCTCCAGGGCGACGCCGGCGTCCTCGAGTCCAAGACCCTGCGTGAACGGGATGCGGCCCGTCGCGATCAGCACGGCGTCGGCCTCGATCGTGTCGGAGGCCCCGCCATCGACCGACGAATAGGAGACGATAGCACGCTCGGCTTCGCCGGCTCCCTCGCGTCGCACGCCCGTCACCTTGGAGCCGAGACGGAAGACGAAGCCCTGCTTCTCAAGGATCTTCTGGAAACGCGAAGCGATTTCGAGATCGAAGCCCGGCAAAATGCGATCGAGATATTCGATCGCCGTCACTTCCGTCCCGAGTCGGCGCCAGACCGATCCAAGCTCGAGTCCGATGACGCCGGCGCCCACCACGACGAGGCGCTTGGGCGGCTTCGGCAAAGCCAAAGCGCCGGTCGATGAAAGGATCAGCTTCTCGTCGAGCGCGATCTCCGCGCCGGCGGCGTCGCGCAGCGGGGCGACGGCCGAGCCGGTGGCGAGAACGATCGCTTTCGTTTCGAGCGTTTGAACCGCGCCCTCCGCCCCGACGACCTCGACACGCCCGGCGCCTTTCAGCCGGCCAACGCCGCGAAACGATTCGATCTTGTGCTTTCTGAACAGGAAGGCGACGCCGTTGACGTTCGCGCCAACGGTGTCGTCCTTGTGCTTCATCATCGCCGCAAGATCGAGGCGCGGCGGATCGACGATGACGCCAAGCGGCGCTAGTCCATGCGCCGCTTCCTCGAACATATGCGAAGCGTGGAGCAGCGCTTTCGACGGAATGCAGCCGACATTGAGGCAGGTGCCGCCGAACGTCGGATCCTTCTCGACGACGGCCGTCTTCAATCCTAGTTGCGCCGCGCGGATCGCGCATACGTAACCGCCTGGACCGGAACCGATCACGATAAGATCGTAGGTCATGTCATCCGCACTTCAAAAATGCCGCCGCTTCCAAGATGCGTGCTCAGATAAACGCATCCGCGATGAACTTTGGCTAAACGCCGCCCTGGAAACTCAGCCCGCGGCCCAGACGTAGATGAGCGTCGCAACGAGGCCGAGCGCGGTTTGACCAAGCTCGAGGCGACCCCAAAGATCGATCACCTTGCGCGCGTCATGCGCCGCGTCGGCCTGGATCAGCGCCAGGATGCGATTGTTGAGCGGAACGATGGCAAGATAAGTATAGGGCCAGCTTGCAATCGCAATGAGCGCGCCGAACAGCCATCTGACGTCATCGAGTTCGCGAAACGCGATGAAGCCGAACAGCGCGGCAAGCGCGGCGAAACTCGCGAGCACGATGAAGCCGCGGTGATCGGAAGGCTCCCACTCCTTGATCAGCGCGTCGTCAGTGAGCGCTAGCCGCGCCGGCTGTTCGACGTAATTGACATAAAGCGAGGCGCCGGTGAAAGCGCCAGCCGTCGCGAGCGCAAGCGAACCAATAATCATTCAAGCGTCCTTTGGCGGTCGGCGAATGACTCGGCGTTCTGGCGAATCGACCGCCGACCGTCGACCCGCCGCCGTTGTTCTTAAGCTGACTCGATCGCTTCCTCGTCGCAAACGACGCGGGAGTTGCTCTCGGCTTCCGCGGCGACGTCGATTTTCACCGCCTTCACCGCATCCTGCTCTTTTCGGCGATCCGTGAAATGATCGAAAAACACCCTCATGGCGCGATGGACGCCATAGGGATTGATGCGTCTCGTATCCTCCCGATAGAACATCGGCACGTTCGGGGAAACCGTGGCGAGATCATAGGATGGGAGATAGGCGATGTTGGGCCTCGCCCGGACCACCTCGTCGGCGGCGGCGCGCAGGATCGCCTTGACTGCGCAGTTCGACTCAATGACGTGCCGGTCTTCATAGGTCGCGATAATGCCGACCGGCGACACGCTCAGCACGATGCGAACCTTGGGATTGACCTCGCGAATACGGTCGACGGCAGCCATGAAGTCGCGCACGACTTCGCTGACGGTCATATTGTAGAATTCGTAGACGCTCGGATCCCAGTCGCCGCCGGCGACGCCCGGCGCAAGCTGCAGGATCGCGCCGTCGGGCTTGTGGCGCCAGGTCTCGGTGTGGCCGAAGGTGAAAACGAAGACGTCCATCGTCTCAAGCATGTGGCGGACCGCGGCGAGATGCCGCTCGCGATCGGCGCGCATCTCGTCGACAGTGGCGTATCCGTCTGGTTCGATGCGCGGACGGAACGGATCGACGACGCGGCCGTCCTCCGGTCTGTTCCAGTGATCGAGCTGAGGCGTGAAGCGTCCATAGGCGCGTTCGATCAACTGCAGCAGCTGCACGGTCGTGTAGAGATTGCCGTAGCGGCAGGAATACATTGAGTAGTTGCGGCGCAGCGCCTCATCCGCCGACATGCCGGCCGGCGGCTGCTCGGCGAGATAATAATGGAATCCGCTCGCCTGCAGGCCCATGGCGATCTCCTGCGCGAAGCAGCTGCCGCCCGTCGCGACCTTGTCCTGCGGCGAAATCTTAAAAGGCGTGCGAATGATTGGATCGAGCGCGAAGGGCGGCAGCGAGGTCACCGCCTTGCGCCAAAAGCGATGGTCGGGTAGGGAGCTATAGGGGTTCTCCGCCATGGTCGCACTCCTTTCTGATCCGGCCAATGGTCGCGGATCGAGCTTTTCCCGCGTCGTTCGCGAGCCGCCCTCTGGCGTCGCAACATAAACGGCGCCCGACCGCTTGTCACCCGGCGGCGCCGCTGAGAACGCCCGCGCCGTCGCCAATCCATGAAAGACCGCATGTTAACGCAGGTTGACAGACAGATTTTAAAATCCTGGCGGCAATACGCCGTCGAGCCGCGGCTCGCGAAGATCACCGGCCGCGTCATGCGCAACACTGGGCCGCGGATCGCGATCATCGGCAATTGCCAGAGTTTCGGCGTCGCCTACGCGATGAAAGTGCTCGATCCGAGCGCGACCGTCGACCATTTTTCGATGATCGCACGCGCCCGCTCGACGATGGGCCTCTTCGCCAAGACGCTGGCGACTTACGACTACGTCTTCTCGCATGACTTTCTTGACGGTCATGTGCGCGGCGGCGGTTCAGAAGAATTATGCAAGCGCCTGCCGAAGACGATGATCTTTCCTGCGATCACCTTCGCGGCCTTTCATCCCGATCTCGTCTATATTCACGATCTGTCGCGCATGCACGGTTTCGTTTGCGGGCCGATTGGTCCCTACCATTCGGCGATCGCGCTTTTCGCCTATCGCAAGGGCTTGTCGGTCGAGATGGCGAACGCGCTCTTCAACGAGAACGTCTTTGACGCGCTCGGCTATTTCGACATGTGGAACGACGCGACGCGCGAACTGCTCGATGGCACGCGCGACAAATATGGCCTCGATCTTTCGGCCGAGCTGATGAACTGGTCGCGCCGCGGCGTCTTCATGTACAGCACGGTGCATCCCATGAGCTTTGTGCTGTTCGATCTCTCCAAGAAGCTTTTCGAGACGGTCGGACTGAAGCCGCGGACAGTGAATTTCAACTATTACGCCATTCATGATCTCGCGCGCAGCGAGATCTTCCCGATCTATCCGCCGATCGCCAAACGATATGGCGCGCAGGGCGGCTATATGTTCAAACTGCAGAACCACCATATATCGACGACGGTGGGCGACTTCCTGACGCTGCCGCAGTACATCGCGTCCTGCTACAAGATCTACAGCGGCCATGATCCATCGCAGCTCAGCAATCCGCGCGTCGACGCCTGGCTCGCCGACGAGGCGACGAGCGGATTGCTGATGAGGTTGGCGCGCGAGAATTTCGTCGCGGGCCTCACGCCGACCCTGTGAGAGCGCTTTATTTCCAGCGCGTGTCGAATTTCGCGAGATTGAACGGCGGCTTATAGGGATGCAGCGGATTTTCGCCGCTGAAGGGCTTCACCACCGTGAGAATGCGCTCGCGATGTTTCAGGGGCGGGAAGCCTGAAGGGTCCAGCGCCCCGGTGAAGCCGACAAGATGCGCCGGATCGACATTGAGCTTGAACGCCGGCGGCGGACGCATCCAGCTCTGCGCGACGACATCCATATAGGTTGTCTTCAGCATGTGGTTGAGGCCCCACTGCGTCGGCACGAAGCAGGACTTCGCCGAATCCGACATGTCCCAATAAAAAGTGTCGGGCCGCAATTCGAGCGTCGCGTCGCCTTCGAAAATCGCGATCGATCCTTCGTGCATGAGATGCCGCACTTCAGCGAATCCCGCGAAGGGGTCGACAAGGTGATAGTAGACGCCGAGACAGATGATGATGTCAAAGGTCTCATTGAGCTTCGAGGCTTCGTAGATCGAAACGCTCTGATTGATCTCGACATTGGAGTTTAAAAGCTTCTTGGCGAGACGCAGCCCGGTGCCGCTCGCCCAGTTCTGGCTCACGTCGTCGGTGGCGACAACGCGCTTGGCGCCTCGCCGCTCGGCGTAAAAGCTCCAGAATCCGTCCCAGCAGCCGATTTCGAGGACGCTCTTGCCGGCGAAATCGATCTTGTCGAGCTCGCTCTCGATGAAGCGCCAGATGCGGCGGTGATCGTCGGCCTGCGACACGCTCTGGGCGCGCAGCCCGTTTCCGAAATCGAACTCATGATACCAATGAATGGCGTCAATTTCTTTCTGCAGCGCTTCGCGCGAGGCTGCGTCCTGCACGTCCATCGAATGTTCCTTGGATGATTTGCGTCAGGCGCGCGACAGCGCCCAGTCTAATCGCGGCGAGGCGCTGATTTTGCCTTTATTCCGCGCTCCATGCAAGGCGCGGACGCGCCGTCCCGACGCCGTCGAGACTTTCCATGTCCGTCGCGAAGGCGCGGATGCGCGGCGCGATCTCGTCGCGGAAGCGCGAGCCGTTGAAGACGCCGTAATGACCGACGCCTTTCTGGACATAATGGCGTTTCCGGGCGGCAGGAATGTTGGCGCAGAGATCCAGCGCGGCTTCGGTCTGGCCGACGCCGGAAATGTCGTCTTTTTCTCCCTCGACGGCAAAGAGCGCGGTGCGGCTGATCGCTTTGAGGTTGATGAGATTGCCGCGGTGGCGCAAAAGGCCGAGCGGCACCTCGTGGCGGACGAAGATGCGATCCACGGTTTGCAGATAGAATTCCGCGGTCAGATCCATCACCGCGAGATATTCGTCGTAAAAGTCGCGGTGTCTTTCGGCGGAGTCGCCGTCCCCTTCGACGAGATGGTTGAACATTTCGAGATGGGCCGAGATATGGCGCTCGAAATTCATCGACATAAAGCCGGAGAGCTGCAGAAAGCCCGGATAGACTTGGCGTCCCATGCCGGCGTGCGGAAACGGCACCGTGTGAATGCAATGGCTGCGGAACCAATCCATGCCCCGCTGCTGCGCCAGCTTGTTGACGGCCGTCGGATTCACCCTTGTGTCGATGGGACCGCCGATCAGCACCATGGATTCCGGGACGTCAGGATCGTTGTCCGCCTCCATTGCGGCGATCGCGCAGATGAGCGGCACCGAGGCCTGGCAGACGCCGAGCGTATGCAAGGGCGTTTCGGCCGGGTCCAATGCGAGGAAGCGCATGATTTCGCTGAGATAGTCGATGTAATCGTCGAGATCGAAGGAGCCGTCGACGAGCGGCACCGAGCGCGCGTCGCTCCAATCCGTGACGTAGACGTCGTGGGTCGGCAAAAATGCCTCGACCGTGCCGCGCAGCAGCGTCGCGTAATGGCCGGACATCGGCGCGACAATCAGCAATTTCGACTGGCGGGGCGCCGGACCTGTAAACAGCCGCTTAAGATGCAGCAGGCCGCAAAACGGACGGCTCCAGACAATCTCCTCGACGATCTCGACCTCGGCGCCGTCGACAACCGTCGTGTCCAAGCTAAACAGCGGTTTCCCGTAGCGGCGGGTCATGCGCTCGAACAGTTCAGCCGAAGCGGCCATGTTGCGGCCGAACGACGTATGATGCAGCGGATTGAGCGGGCTCTTTATCGCATGCAACATGGCGTCAGTCGCCGCGCGCGCCGGCGCAAAAGCCAAGTGCAACATTTCGTATAGCTGGTACGACATCCGATCCATCGTTACGCTTCTCCCGCCACCCCCGTCGCAGCCGCCGCGCTGCGCGTTCATGCTGCACTGCACAATTACACACTAACATATTCCAGATGGGCAAAGTTGAAAATCTGACGAGCAGAGCCGTGGCGCCACTGGCCTGAAAATTCATAATTTAATCATATTCTCGCAGCCAAGGCCCCGACTGCAAGCGAAAACCAGAGCGTGACGGTTGAAATGCGATAGAGCATCAAAGCGCTGTGGATATCGGACGCGTTCGCCTCGCGTCTGCCGTCGCCGAGATTCGCGCCCTCCACCGCCTCAACCCCTGCGTAGGCGCGTGGACCGCCGAGTTTGAGCCCGAGAGCGCCAGCAGCTGCGGCTTCGGGCCAGCCGGCGTTGGGAGAGACGTGGTGAGGCGCATCACGCAAGGCCGTCCTCAGCGCCCGAGCCGGAGAGGCGCCGCGCATGGCCAAGGCGCCGATCGCCAGCAATCCTGCGGCCGCGCGCGCGGGGACGACATTCATCACATCGTCGCAGCGCGCCGCGGCCCAGCCGAAGGCGCGATAGCGCGCGGACTTATGACCGATCATGCTGTCGGCGGTGTTGACGATCTTATAAGCCAGAGCGCCCGGCAGGCCGAAAACCGCGAGCCAGAGCGCCGGCGCGACGACGCCGTCGGAGAAATTCTCGGCGAGGCTCTCGATGGCGGCGCGGGCGACGCCAGCTTCGTCCAGCGCTGATACGTCGCGGCCGACGATTTTCGCGACCGCCGCGCGGCCGTCTTCGATCGAAATCGCCAGACCGTGGGCGACCGCGGCGACATGCGCGTGAAGGCTGCGCTGCGCCAATAGACTCGACGCAACGCCAGCGAGCGCGATCCAACCGAGCGGAAGCGCGAGCGCTGCGCGTTCGACCAGCGCGCCGATCCCAACCGCAGCTACGAGAAGCGCCCCGAGCGCGACGGCGCCTTTCAGCCGTCGCAGCGCAAAGGAATCGCGTTCACGGTTCAGCCATCGGTCGAGCGCGGCGATCAGGGACCCCATCCAGGTCACCGGATGGCCGATCCTGCGAAAAAGCGCCTCTGGATAGCCAGCGCCCGCCTCGATGACGAGCGCCAGGAGCGCCAGCTCGAAATTCACCGACCAAAAAGCGCGGTGATCGAGGCCTTGGCCAACGCATTCTGATTAATCGTGAAGCCGGCGATGGCTGTGCGGCCATGAGCGGCGTCGCCGAGCTTTTCAATCTTCAGCGCATAGACGGTAAAAACGTAGCGGTGCGGCTTGCCGGGCGGCGGGCAGGGGCCGCCATAGGCCTTGTCGCCAAAGTCCGTCTCCAAATGATGCGCGCCTGGCGGCAGATTTTTGCCGGACGCCTCCCCGGCGCCGCGTTTCAACCCGCGAACGTCTGCGGGGATGTCGATGACGAGCCAATGCCAAAAGCCCGCGCCGCCCGTCGGCGCATCAGGATCATGCACGGTGACGGCGAAGCTCTTGGTGCCGGGCGGCGGGTCGCTCCAATTGAGCTCCGGCGAGACGTTCTCACCGGTGCAGCTCATGGAATCATAGACGTGTTTCATGTCGATCGTCTTGCCTTCGGCGATGTCGGGGCTTGTAAGCTCCAACGCGTCGGCGCCGCTCGAGTCGGCGGCGGCCAAAGCAATAAGACCGAGAAAGGATGAAACGCTGCGCAACATCTGAGCTTGCTCCTCAAACTGGAAATCGCCGTATCTTTTAGCGGATTGGCGCGCAGGTGTCGCGCGCCCACGCTTCGCGGTAAAGAGGGCGCATGAGCGATGCGGGAAATGGGCGTCCTTTGCGCCGCGGCTGGACGACGGGCGCCTGCGCGACAGCCGCGACGCGCGCCGCCTTCGAGGCGCTGATGACGGACGCGCCGCCGCCCGATCCGGTCGAGATCGCATTGCCGTCAGGAAAGCGCGTCGCCTTTGCGCTCGCGACCTTCGCGCGGGGCGAGGATTTCGCCCGCGCCGGCGTGGTCAAGGACGCCGGCGACGATCCGGACGTCACTCACGGCGCCCTTATATGCGCGCAAGTGCGCCGCGGCGCTCAAGGCGCCGGCGTGCGCTTTTTCGCGGGCGAGGGCGTTGGCGTGGTGACTCGCCCCGGCCTTCCGCTGCCGCCCGGCGAGCCGGCGATCAATCCCGTTCCACGTAAGATGATGACCGCAACGATTCAGGAGGCGAGCGCGAAGATCGGCGTCGGCGCGGACGCCGACATTGAAATTTCGATTCCCGGCGGCCAGGAACTCGCCAAACATACGCTCAACGGCCGGCTCGGCATCGTCGGCGGACTATCCATTCTCGGCACGACAGGCATCGTTACGCCCTTTTCCTGCGCGGCCTGGATCGACAGCATTCATCGCGGCGTCGACGTCGCGCGCGCGAGCGGCCTGACGCATGTCGCCGGCACGACAGGCTCGACCTCCGAAGCAGCGGTGAAGCGGCTCTATGATTTGCCGGAGACGGCGCTCATCGAAATGGGGGATTTCGTCGGCGGGCTTTTGAAATATCTTCGCACGCATCCGGTCCCATGCGTGACGATCGGCGGCGGCTTCGCCAAGATGACCAAGCTCGCGCAAGGACGGCTCGATCTTCATTCGGGCCGCTCCAGCATCGATTTTTCGAAGTTGGGGCAAACCGCGCGCGAAGTTGGCGCGGGTGAAGAGATCGCGGCCCTCGTCGTCAACGCCAATAGCGCGCTCGAAGCCCTGGAGATCGCGCGGCGCGCAGGCGTCGATCTCGCAGCGCCGATCGCGCGCGCCGCATGGACAACGGCCGCGCGCGCGCTCGATGCGCCGGAGAGCGAATTGGAGATCATCATATTCGATCGTGAGGGGGCTCTGCTCGTCCGCACGCCATTCCAAAGAGTCCAGACATGAGCGAGAGCCCGCATCTCACCCTCGTGCTCGGCGGCGCGCGTTCAGGCAAGAGCGCCTATGCCGAGAGTCTCATTGTCATGCATCCGTCGCCCTGGACCTATATTGCGACGGCCGAGGTTCTGGACGTTGAAATGCGCGCCCGCGTCGACACGCATCGCGCAAGACGGGGCGACGATTGGCGCACGGTCGAAGCGGCGCAGGCGCTCGCCGAAGCGATCGCCGGCGCGCCGGCGGATCGCCCATTGCTGATCGATTGTTTGACTTTGTGGCTGAGCAACCGGCTGCTCGGCGGCGCCGATCTTTCGTTTGATCGCGCAGCTCTCATTGATGCGTTATCGTCTCGCGCCGCGCCGACCGTCGCGGTCTCGTCCGAAGTCGGGCTATCCATCGTGCCCGACAACGCATTGGCGCGTTCTTTTCGGGATGCGGCAGGCGAATTGCATCAGGCGATTTCACGGATTTCGGGCAGGGTCGTCCTGGTCGTCGCGGGCAATCCGCTGATCGTGAAGGCGCCGTCGATCATGTGATCATTTCCGCCCTGTGGCGAATGCTTCGCCGCGCAATTTTGAAGGAGAAGTTTCATGTTCATTCTTTTGCGCAGATTACAGGTCGCCGTCGCCGTGACGTGCTGTCTTGCAGCCGCCGCTGCGTCGGGCGCCGAGCGCTTGCCGGCCTACGGCGCGAATCTGTCCGATACCTCAACGTCTGGAATCTCTTCCGGCGCCGCCATGGCGTTGCAATTTCATATCGCGCATTCCGGCATAATGAAGGGCGCCGGAATTATAGCGGGCGTGCCTTACGATTGCGCGGAGCAAAGCACGAACCAGGCGACCAACAATTGCATGAAGCCGGACGCCGCGCATCCTGTCCCGGATCCGGGGCATCTGAAAGACATTACCGATTCGCTCGCACGGTCTGGAGCCATAGACGACGTCACCAATTTGAATGACGCGCGCATCTGGCTGTTTTCCGGCCGCAAGGACGAGGTGGTGCTGCCAGTCGTGATGGATGCGACGCGCGATTATTACGCGAACTATGTGCCGCCGGATCGGCTCGTCTATCGAAACGACGTCGACGCCGGTCACGCAATGGTCACCGAGGACTATGGCGAGAAATGCCCCGCGAACAAAGCTCCTTTCATCGTGAACTGTCACTTCGACGCCGCCGAAGCGCTGCTCGAACAAATTTATGGCCCGCTCGCGCCGCCGGGCGCGCAGCCCGCCGGAAAATATGTCGAGTTCGATCAGAAGGAGTTTCTACCCGACGGTAATCCCTACAATCACAGTCTCAGCGATGTCGGTTACGCCTATGTGCCGCATGTCTGCGCCGTGGAGACGTGCCGCGTGCATGTCGCGCTGCATGGCTGCAAACAGCAGGCGGCCGAGATCGGCGACGCCTTCTATAAGCATGCCGGCTACAATCGCTGGGCCGATACGAACCACATTATCGTTGTGTATCCGCAAACCATCAGCCGCTGGGGCTGGGGCTGGCCCTTCTACACGCTGAACTTCGTATTGAATCCCAACGCCTGCTGGGACTGGTGGGGCTATGACAGCGCCGAGCATCACACCAAGAAGGGGCCGCAGATCGCCGCCATCCGAGCGATGGTGGACCGTCTCGCCACGAAGCCGTGAGTCGTCGCGCCGATCGCGGATGCTGAGGCGCCGCAGTCCTCGTGCTTCGAGACGCGAGCTGCGCTCGCTCCTCAGCATGAGGACTGCTTGTTGTCGTGGTAAAGTCTATCCATATTCGATCTGCGCAACCTAGGTCCTCAACCTGAGGAGCGCTTGCAAGTCGAGTTTACCCAACTTGCGCATTTGAATGTCGATCTCGGGCAAGCTCGAGATCGAGGCGCGTCTCGAAGGGCGAGGGGTGGACTTTCATTCATCAGGCGCCCGCCGCTTTTAGCCCCTTCTCCAGATCGGCGATGATGTCGTCGATGTGCTCGATGCCGATCGACAGCCGCACATAGCCGGGCGTTACGCCTGACGCGATCTGCGCCTCCTCGGCGAGCTGCGAATGCGTCGTCGTCGCCGGATGAATGGCGAGGCTGCGCGCGTCGCCGATATTGGCGACGTGATAGAACATCTCCAGCGCGTCGATGAAACGGCGGCCGGCGTCGAGACCGCCCTTTAATTCGAAGCCGAGCAGCGCGCCATAGCCGCCCTTCAGATAGGCGTCGGCGCGGCGGCGCATCTCGCCTGACTGCTGCGAAGGATGAATGACCCGCGTCACTTCGCTGCGCTTGCTCAGGAAGTCGACGACCTTCTGCGCGTTCTGCACATGGCGCTCCATGCGCAGCGTCACCGTCTCGACGCCCTGCAGCGTCAGAAAAGCGTTGAACGGCGAGAGCGCGGGACCGAGATCGCGCAGCAGCGTCGCGCGCGCCTTGATAATGTAGGCGACCGGGCCGATCGGCTTGACCGCCTCCACCCAAACCGCGCCGTGATAGCTCGGATCCGGCGTATTCAGCGCCGGCTGACGCTGCGCAAACTTCTCCCAGTCGAAATTGCCGGAATCGATGATCGCGCCGCCGATCGACGTGCCGTGGCCACCGAGATATTTCGTCGTCGAATAGACGACGATCGCCGCGCCATGATCGAGTGGCCGGCAGAGAATCGGCGCGGCGGTATTGTCCATGATCAGCGGAATGCCGAGTTCGCGGCCGATCGCCGCCACTTCGGCGATCGGAAACACCGTGAGTTTGGGATTGGGCAGAGTCTCGGCGTAGTAGGCGCGCGTGCGATCGTCGGTGGCGCGGCGGAAATTCTCGGGATCGGCCGGATCGACGAAGCGCACGTCGAGGCCCTGGTCCTTCAGCGTATTGGCGAAGAGATTCCAGGTGCCGCCGTAAAGATCGGTGGAGGAGACGACATTGTCGCCGACGCGCGCGAGATTTTGAATCGAGAGCGCCGACGCCGCCTGTCCCGAGGCGAGCGCCAGGGCGGCGACGCCGCCTTCGAGCGCCGCGAGCCGCGCCTCCAACACGCCCGTCGTCGGATTGCCGATGCGCGTATAAATGTGGCCGAACTCTTTGAGCGCAAAAAGATTGGCGGCGTGCTCGGTGTCGTGAAATTGATAGGAGGTCGTCTGATAAATCGGAACGGCGACGGCGCCGTTGGTCTCGTCAGCGCGCCAGCCGGCGTGGAGCGCAATCGTTTCGGCGTGCTTGCTGTCGACGGCCATCATGTTTCTCCTGGCGTAAGCGCAAGCTGAATACGGCAAAGCGTGCGCGAGCGCTACAGGGCGAGCGCCACAGGGTGAGCGCGACATGGCGCGCCTCGCGCCATTGCTAGTTTTGTTCCCTCCTCCATTTACCGGCGGGGCGAATGCTGCGCATTGGGCCCCGCCAGGGAGTTCGACATGAAGACAAGATTAGCCATCATCGGAAGCCTCGCCCTCGCCTTTCTGGCGCCTGCGGCGTTGGCCGAGGACCAGCAGCAGGAACAACAGCTACAGCCGCAGCAAGAGTCAGATCAGCAGTCACAGCAGGAGCAGGGCGTCACCTCGGGACCAGCCGCGGGCACGCCTGTTGAACCTTCTGGATCGGTGCAGAAGGACAATCCCAAAGCGGTGGACGCCCCAAGCGGCGTTTCCGGCCCGAGTGGAACCTCAGCCGGCGCGCCGGCGGTGGAGGGCAAGAAAGGAACGCAGAGCGGCCAGGAATGGGCTCCCCCCGAAGAGATCAGGCGGAAGAAGGGCCCAAGCTCGTAGCGTCAGTCAAGCAGCGATCAATGGCAGGAGCGGCCGGCCATAAATGAACCGAGCCCCTCGGTTCGCCTCAGCATTCCGCCAGGACTTCTCTGTCGTCTTCGGATATGCGCGCGGCGCAGGCGAGTGCGAAAGCATATTCCAGCGCCGTGTCTTCAAGCGCTTCGAAACGGCCCGAGGCGCCGGCGTGGCCCGCGCCCATATGGGTAAACAGCAATACGGGTCCGCCGCCGCTCATCGTCGCGCGAAGCTTCGCGACCCATTTCAGCGGCTCCCAATAGGTGACTCTAGGATCGGTCACGCCCGCGATGGCGAGAATCGGCGGATAGGCTTGCGCGCGCACATTGTCGTAAGGCGAATAGGACGCGAGGCGATCATAGGCTTCGGCGCTGGCGATAGGGTTTCCCCATTCCAGCCATTCGGGCGGCGTCAGCGGAAGGTCGTCGCGCAGCATCGTGTTCAGCGTGTCGACGAAAGGCACACTCGCGATGATGCCGGCGAACAGCCCCGGCGCTTCATTGGCGATGGCGCCCATCAGCAGACCGCCTGCCGATCCTCCCTGCGCGACGACGCCGCCTTCGCGCGTGTAGCCGGTCGAGACCAGATGCCGAGCGCAGTCGATGAAATCGGTGAAGCTGTTTTGCTTCTTCTCGAGTTTGCCGTCCTCATACCAGCGCCAGCCTTTGTCGGTTCCGCCGCGAATATGAGCGCGCGCATAGACAAAGCCGCGATCGACGAGCGATAGCGCGTCTTCATTGAAGCTCGCTGACAGGGCATAGCCATAGGCACCATAGCCATAGAGCAGCAGCGGCGCGCCTTCGCCGCCGGGCGTAAATTCGGCGCGATGCAGGAGCGTGATCGGGACGCTTTCGCCGTCGCGGGCCGTCGCGAGAAGGCGCCGCGTCACATAATTCTTGGGATCGTGTCCGGAGGGGATGTCCTGGCGTTTACGCAGGACGCGCGTGCGCGCGGCCATGTCGTAGTCATAAGTCTCGTCTGGCGTCGTCATCGACGAATAGACGAAGCGCAAAACGTCGGTGTCGAATTCAAGCCCCGGATCGATCGACAGCGCATAGGCTTCCTCTTCGAAATGAATCGCATGTTCCTCGCCGCTTGAGAGCGCGCGAATGACGATTGTCGGCAAGGAGTTTTCCCGAAGCAGCCAAACGAGATGGCGCGCATAAACGGTGAAGGAATCGATCATGACGCCGTGGCGATGAGGAATGACGTCCTTCCAGTTTTCGCGGCCGGGCTGCGCGAGCGGGGCGACGGAAATGCGGAAATCATCGGCGCCGTCGGCGTTGTTGCGGATGTAGAGAAGGTCGCCATGCGGCTCGACGTGGTAGCGCAGGCGCGGTTCGCGCGGCGCGACGATGCGCGGCGTCGGATTGTCTTCACGAAGTTCGATCAG
Source organism: Methylocystis sp. (assembly GCA_036560365.1). Lineage (GTDB taxonomy): Bacteria > Pseudomonadota > Alphaproteobacteria > Rhizobiales > Beijerinckiaceae > Methylocystis. The sequence continues at coordinate 42,772 of DATBRI010000174.1, read as the reverse complement.
CCAGCATTCCGTCGCGTCATGGCCGTGGATTGAGACAATGGCGAAACGCCGGCAGCCGCTTTCCTGCAGGCTGACGAACCAGGCGCTGTCAGTTTCCTCGATGATCAGCGCGTCTTCGGCGGGATCGGCGCCGACCTCGTGGCGAAAGACCTGCGCGGTGCGATGATTCTCGTCGATCAGCACATAGTAATAGGCTTTCGAATTGGCCTGCCAGACAATGGCCCCGTCGCTGTCGCTCACGACGTCGGCGCGGTCGAGGCCATCGCTCAACGCCCTGGTGCGGATGTCGTATAGCTCCGAACCAGCGTCGTCGACGCTCCAGGCGAGCTGCGCGTGATCGGGCGCATGCGCCGCGTCGCCGATATCGAAGAAGTCGTGACCCTTGGCGAGCGCGTCGCCGTCGAGGAGCACGGTTTCCGCGCCGCCGTGTCGGGGCGTGCGGCAGTAAAGCGGATGTTCCGCGCCCTCATGGAAGCGTTCATAATAGGCGTAAGGCCCGTCCGGCTCGGGAACCTCGCTGTCGTCTTCCTTGATGCGGCCGCGCATTTCGGCCACGAGCGCCTTTCGCAAATTCTTGAGCGGCGCCATGACCGCATCGCAGTAGGCGTTTTCCGCTTTGATCAGCGCGGCGATATCGACGGGCAGAGCCTCGGGGTCGCGCAGCACCTCGCGCCAGTTTTGCGCCGCCAGCCAGTCGTAAGGATCATCGAGCACGCGGCCATGGATGACTCTCCGGGTGTGGCGCTGCGCGGCGACGGGCGCTGCGGCGCCCATGAGATCAAACCGCCAATCCGATGTTTTCGCCGTCGTATCGCGGGCCATGTCGTCCTCCGCCGAGTGCCATTGGAGGCTTTTATCACTGCTTGCGGCGCCGCGCAGAGATCTCTCGGGCGGATGGGATCGAAGCAATTTGTAAATCAATCGCGCCTTAGCCTTGCCGCTAATGACCTGTCCGCTTTTGGATAAGGAGCGATTCATGCGTTACTCCCACGCTGCGCTCAGTCCGGTTTCCGTCGACGAGCGAAAGATCTCCCGCCCGAATGTCCTTCCTGTGCGCCGTGCGTCCACGCTGCGCCGGCTCGCAGGGAAGATCGTCTATGCGAGCTTCATCGCCGGCGTCGCGATCTATGTCTGGTGGCGGCGATAGATCTTCTGGCGCTGCTGCGCTGCGTCAAAGACAAACTGTCATAAATCGCCTAAGCTCAAGGCGCGGCCGAGGGCGGATGCGCGCTTTGCGCGTGAGGGACTTGCGCCGCGACTGATCCACATGCGGCGTCGCGGCGCGCCTCCAAGCAAAGAAGAAGCATAGATGTTCAAGAACATGAAAAGCATTGCCGCTGGCGTCATTTGCGCCAGCCTTACCATTAGCGCCGCCGCGCTCGCCGAGCCAAAGGCGTCAGCGTCGACTGATGCGCCGACCGCCTGGGCGCCGCCCGCCGAGATCGCGCCAAAGAGCGCCGCGACTGCAGCTGCGCCCGCGCCGGGCGCTGAGGCGCCTGCTGCTGCGACGCAGCCGGCGTCCGCCGCGCCAGGGGCGAAGACGCATGCGGAGAGAGAAAAGGACTGTCGCGCGCAAGCCGAGGCCAAAGGGCTTCACGGCAAAGAGCGCAAGCACTTCAAGGTCGACTGTCTGAAGGGATGACAAAGTCCGCCGGTCGCCTCGAGCGGCCGGCGGCGCTGGAGCGCTTACCGATCACATGGACCTATGTGATCGGTAAAGCAATCACTCAAAATAACAGCGCTTGAGCAGGTTCTCTTCGAAAACGTCCGTCAACTTTTTCGGAACCTGCTTTAGTAGACGCGGTCGATGCAGAAATCGACGACTTCGAGCAGCGCGCTCTTCCATGGCGATGCGGGAAAAATCTCCATCGCGTCGCGTGCGATGGCGCCGTAATGCGTCGCGCGCTCGATCGTGTCATCGAGCGCCTTGTGCTTCTTCATCAGCCCGCAGGCGGTTTCGACGTCGCCGTCCTTGATCTCGGCCTTTTCCAGCGTGCGCCGCCAGAACTCGCGTTCTTTTTCGTTGCCGCGCCGGAAGGCGAGCACGACCGGAAGCGTGATCTTGCCCTCGCGGAAGTCGTCGCCGACGTTCTTGCCGAGCTTGGACGAGGAGCCGCCGTAATCGAGCGCGTCGTCGATGAGCTGGAAAGCGATGCCGAGATTCATGCCGTAGCTGCGCGCGGCGGCTTCGTCGGCCTTCGGCTTGCCGCCGAGCATCACCCCGACTTCGGCGGCGGCGGCGAAGAGTTCGGCGGTCTTGCGGCGGATGACGCCCATATAGGCGTCCTCGGTCGTGTTGGTGTCCTTCGCGGCGTTGAGCTGCATGATCTCGCCTTCGGCGATCACCGCCGCCGCTTGCGAAACGACGGTGAGCGGCGCGATGACGCCGGGTTCGACCATCATTTTGAAGGCGTGGCCGAGCAGGAAATCGCCGACGAGCACGCAGGTCTGATTGCCCCACAGCATGCGCGCCGCGATCTTGCCGCGGCGCATGTCGCTTTCGTCGACGACGTCGTCGTGGAGCAGCGTCGCCGTGTGCATGAATTCAATGCCGGCGGCGAATTTCAAATGCCCGTCGCCCTTATAGCCGCACATGCCGGCGGTCGCGAGAACGAGCATCGGCCGCAGACGCTTGCCGCCGGCGGAGATGAGATGATTGGCGACCTCGGGAATCGTCGTGACGTCGGAGCCCATGCGCTGAATGATCAGCTGATTGGTGCGTTCCAGGTCGGGCTTGATGAGTTCGAGGAGACTGTCGAGGCCGGCGTCCTTTTTCTCACCGAGCGGAATGACGATACCCACGGACCCCCCTTAAGCCTTGCGTTTTCTGGCGCGAACTTACGGCTTTGGGATGGAGGCGGCAAGTCGGCGGGGATGTTCGCGTTCCGTCCTAGTCCCGAACGCGCGCCGCCGCGCTGGCCGCCACATCTCCCCTGTCATTCCCTAAAGAGGAGCCCGCCTGCGAGGTCGAAGCGGGAAAGGGGGATCGCCGCGTCCAGCGCGCGTGCGCGACCTCCCCACACGGGCGAGGCGTTCGCGCGGTCCGCCGTGGTAAGCCTGCGGCGCAATGACGAAGCGGGGCGCAGTGTTTGACGGTTTTCTCGACGGGCGCCTGCGTCTGCGTCAAAGCGCCGCCGGCCACCGCTCCGGCACGGAGGCCGACCTGCTCGCCGGCGCGACGCCCGAACATCAGCGGGGGCTCATTCTCGATGTCGGCGCCGGGGTAGGCGCGGTCGGGCTGATGGCGGCGCTGCGCGCCCCTGGCGCGACCGTCGGACTTGTGGAGATCGACCCCGGGTCTTGCGCGCTCGCGCGTGAAAACGTCGCTGAAAATGCGCTGGGCGCAAGGGCGACGGTTTACCAAGCCGACGTTCTCGCGGCGAAGTCGCGCCGCGCCGCTGGTTTGATCGACGAAAAGGCGGCGCTCGTTCTCACCAATCCGCCGTTTCATGACGCCGGCAAAGTGCGGGCGACTCCGGACGCGGCGAAGGCGCGGGCCCATGTCGCCAGCGCGCCGCTCGTCGATTGGACGCGCGCCTGCCTCGCGCTGCTCGCGCCCAGCGGAACTTTTGTGATGATTCACCGCGCCGACGCGCTCGCCGAATGTCTCGCGGCTGTCGAAGGCAGAATAGGGGGCGTCTCGATCCAGCCCATTCACACGCGGGCCGATGCGCCGGCGACGCGCATTCTTCTCGCCGGCGTCAAGGGCTCGAAAGCGCCGCTGTCGATCTTGAAAGCGATCGTTGTGTAGAGGGCTCCCTCAACTTTCCCTCATCCTGAGGAGCCGCTTCGCTCGCTCCTCAGGATGAGGAAGTTTTGCAGCGAGGCGGCGTTCGCTCATCAGGATGAGGAGGCCGGCTCCCGTCCTACGCCGCGCGCTGCGGCGCGATCGGCGGGATTGAGAGCTGCGGCTCCCAGTAATCGCCCTTATTGAACATGTGCCGCGCCTGCGCATATTGGAACATGATGCGCGCGACGATGGTGATGGTCTCCGGCTTGCGCACGGCGGCGCCCCAGACCTTGTTCCACATGCGGCCTTCCGCCTCGCCCATCTTGCGCACGTCCATGCCGACCTGCATCGCCTGCTGTTCGACCTCGCGCAGCGATTTCGGATCGAAGGGCTGCGGGGCCGGCGCCTTGCGGTGGCGGCCGAACGTGCTGATCAGGCGCAGCATGCGTTCGCCGAAGGCGGCCGGCGCATAGATCGCGTTGCAGAGATTCTGCATGCCGTGATGCAGCTCCTCCATGCTCATCGTCTGGCACTGGATGTTGGAGCTCCACGGCACCGCCTGGGTCTCGACGCCGCCGGTGATCAGCCGCCCCTCGCGGGTGATGCGGTCGAAGAGCGGCGTCGCTTCCGACGCCATCAGCGCGCCGAGGCTGAAGATCGGGATCGGCGTCGCCATGGCGAAATCATACTGCTGGGCGAAGACGCTCGGCCCGTCGTGATCGAAGCCGACGATCATGCCGCCCATCACCGACATGCCGTGGTCGACGAGCTTCTGGATTTCGTCGACGAGGCTGATCTTCAGATTCTGCCGTTTGCCGGTCTCGCGCAGGCTTTCGACATTGGGGGTCTCGATGCCGACGAAGACCTGCGTCAGGCCCGCCGCGACGCACATGTCGAGCAGCTCCTCGTCGCGCGTCGCGTCGATGGAGATCTGCGTGACGAACTCCATCGGACGATCGCGGCGCCAATGCGCCATCGCCGCGAGCAGCTCCTTGCAGTGCGCGCGGTAGGCGGTGAAATTGTCGTCGGCGAGGAAGGCCGTGCGATAGCCCGCCGTCCAGAGCGCATCGAGTTCGGCGAGGACGTTGGCGATCGGCTTGTGGCGCTGCTTGCGCCCCAAATATTGGATGACGTCGCAGAATTCGCATTCGAACGGACAGCCGCGCGAAGTCTGCACCGCGCCGAGAATCGCGCGGTCGTTGCGATAAAGGTCCCAGCGCGGCAGCGGCGAAGCGGCGAGCGACGGCTTGTCGCCGACGTAGCTGTCCTTCGGCTTGCCGGCGCGAAGATCGGAGAAGAGGTCGCCGGCGATTTCCTCGATCTCGCCGCTCACCAGCACGTCGCAGTGATCGCGCAGCCGCGCCGGCGAAAGGCTCGCATAGGGGCCGCCGATGATGACGCGCTTGCCGCGGCGGCGGAATTCGTCGGCGATGGCGATCATCCGGCTGCGCTGGCTGACCTTGCCGGTGATCGCGATGTAGTCGGCGGGATGGTCGAAATTCACCGGTTCGACGGACTCCTCGCAAAGTTCGAAGGCGAAGTCCCTGGGCGCGAGCGCCGCGACGGTCGCCGCCGCGAGGTCCGCCATCATCACGCCGCCCGGCACGCCCGACGCCGCCAACGCCTCGCCGCCAAAATAAGTTGGAAAATCGCCAGCAGGATTGATGAGATAAATTGAAACGGACATGCACGACCCCTCATGCGCTCCGAACCGTACGCTAATTGAACTTCGCCATCCCGACAAGAACTTGTCGTCGTTCCAAGGTGAATGCCCGAGCGCAAACCACAAAAAAAGCGGCCGCTACGGGCCGCTTTTCGTTTTCACGTGCAACAATAAACGCTTAGAGCGCATATCGATCAAATGGAATCATGTGATCGATATGATTTTCGGAACCTGCTCTAGAGATGCGCGACGACCGCGAGCCGGCGAACCTCGCCGCTCTTATAAGCGCGCAGGAAGGCCTGATAGTCGCGGAACGACACGCAGCCGTTCGAATCGCCATTCGGTCCGAGCATGTAGGTGTGCGCCAGAAGGCCGGCGCGGCCGAAGATGGCGCCTTCGCCGCCAAGCGGCGTGAGCCGCAGCGCCTCGACGCCATGGAACAGCGCCTCGCGCGGCTTGAGATCGTAAACATGCGGCGGCGTCGGGCCGCGCATGCGCAAATTGACGTAGCGCGGATCGTCGAGATGTTCGCGCAGGCCGGAATGCGCCTCGAGCTTTGCGCCGCTGGGCAAATAGACCGTATGCGACGAGATGTCGTAGACGGCGGTGTAGCGGTCGTAGCGCGCCGCAGGTCCCACCGCCGCGCCGGCGGCGCCGGCCGCGCCGCCGAGGATGCCGGATTTGAGGTCGGAAAGCGTGCCGCCGTCCGGCGCCGCATAGGCGAGCGCCTGTCCGCGCGGCTGCTGCTGACGCGCCTCTTGCGCCGATTGCGCGGCGTCGCCGAGCCCGAAGAATTTCTCGAAGATCGAGCGGTCGTCGGGCCCCGAGCCCGGCACGACGGTGGTGCGCGCCATGCGGCGCAGCGAACCTTCGTAGAGGCCGCGGCTGGCGACGGTGAGTTCGACCGGGCGGCGCGGCGGCAGCGGCGTGTCGTCCGCCGAGGCGATCTGCTCGCCGTCGATGTCCTGTTGCTCGGGAACGATGGCGGCCGGCGTTTGCGCGGCGGGCTGGATGCTGGCGTCGAAGGCGCCGCGTAACGTCGGCTCAGCGAACGCCAGCGTCTGGCGCCGGCCGCCGAGGCCGACGATGGCGCCGTAGGGATTTTGCGCGATAGAGGCGCTTTCCGCGAGGAGCGCCGCATTTGTCCCGGAGGCCGAGCGCTGCGACAGCGCCCACCACCCCGCCGACAGGCTCACAGCGAGCGCGGCTCCGGCGATGACCAGATGAGACGAGCTCTTATGAGAATAAATGCGACGATCCAAAGAAATGAAATCGATTGGCGCACCGATCCCTTGCATCATCCGCCCCTACCTCCGATTTACTCTTCCGTCGCAAGGCTTCTGAGCTTCGCTGAACATTTGCGCGAAATCGCGACAAAGTTCGGCGAAAGCCAGAACTGCACGGAACGCCTTCACATATTCTCACCAGAACTAAACGGCCTTGCTTGGGCTGCTTTAGGGCGAATTCTTGTCCGCGCTTACGGTAAAGATGAATAGTTAAGGCTTTGAAAACGCCGGCTTTCGCGAAATGTCCCGGCGGGGCGCGACCAAGTTCGCCGCCGCTTTGGCGCCAAATGTGGCGCCAAGATTGGCGCTCTCTCGCCGGCGCGTTTTGTCGACGCGCGACGGCGAAAGCTGCGCTGCTTCAAGTCGTTCTGAAAAAGGGTTCTGAAAGGGGGGACGCGGTCCGAACTATTCGAAGCGCCCATCGGATGCAAGGTTGGCCGTAACGGGCGCGTCGAGAGAGGCGGCGTAAGTGTGGGGCGCGGAGTCCCCAGCGGGGAGCGGGCCGATTTCGGGAGGGCGCTGAGATCGGCGGGCACGACGACATCATGCCCGGCGCGGTTGGCGCCGAATTGAAGACCGGCGCTTCCGACGCCGCGAGCCGCACATTCGTCGACGATTTTTATAAGCAGGCGATCCCGGCCGATTCGATCGCCCGCGTCATCGAGCAGCCGGCGGATGTGGGTGAACCAGATCGTGATCCGGCCGACCGTGCAGGAGTTTTGACGTGAAGGCTCGGGCGTCGGCATCGACTGGCGGGTGGCGGTCTAAGGTCCGATTGAACGGGTGCTTATGATCAAGAGTGGACATTTACCTCAACTTCCAGCTCACATAGCGAGCGCGGTGGAATGCAATTGAGTTAGACCTGCATGACGACATCGATGGAGATGACGAAGGCGGAAATCACGCGCTTTCTAGGCGGGAACGAACCAGCAGTCCTATGCGTCACAGGCGAATGGGGCGTCGGGAAAACATTTCTTTGGAAATCAGTATTGGACGATCTCCGCAAGTCGAATGGCTTGAGCCTAACGCGTTACTCATACGTGTCCTTGTTCGGATTAAATTCACTCGATGATGTGAAGTCGTCGCTTTTTGAGAACATGGAATGGCTCGATCAAGACCCAACCAATTTTGCTCAAAAGGGAAAGGCGGGCGCTCAGGCGTTAGGCGCTCGCGCAAAGAAGCTTTCCGAATTGGCCGGGGCGCTGCCTTGGGTTGGCCAGGCATTCACCAAAGCGCGGTCGCTCTACTTCTCGCTAATTCAGAACCAGATTGTTTGCATCGACGACCTCGAGCGGCGATCGAAAAATCTTGAAGTGAAAGACGTGCTCGGACTGATCTCATTTCTGCGCGAACATCGCAAGTGCAAGGTCGCTTTGCTGCTTAACAGCCAAAAGCTCGGCGACAAAAAGGACGAGTTTGAAGGCCTCCTTGAGAAGGTAATTGAAGCAAAGGTTGTCCTCGCCCCAACCGCGGCTGAATCTGCTAGTATCGCACTACCAGCTCAAGATGCTATTTCCATTGCGCTTCAGGCGCACTGCGAGACGCTCGGCATCCGCAATATTCGCGTCATCAAACAAATCGAGCGTTTGGCACGCCGAGTCGATGAACTCTTGATCGAGTTTCCTCAGCCTATCCGTGATCAGGCCATACATTCTCTCACGCTGTTCGGGTGGGCGAAATACGACCGCGAGAACTCGCCGAAGCTCGAATTTCTCAAAACTAGCTCAGTTAAACGGTATCTGTCAGAGAAGCCGCTCTCTAAGGAGGAGGCAGCTTGGACAAGTTTGCTAAGTAAATACAAGTTTGGTCGTGCGGATGATTTCGATCTCGCCCTGATGAATTACGTCGACAGCATGATCCTCGAAGTTGATGATGTTCAGGACCAAGCCCGTGCGCTACAAGAGCAGCAACGCCTTGGCGCGCTAAACGGAACCTTGGAAGCGGCATGGCGTGCATATCACGAGAGCTTCGATGATGACGAAGATCGAGTCGTACAGGAGCTCGTTACCGGCACGAAAAAGAGCTACGAGATCACTTCGCTCTCGAACCTGAACGTGGTGGTGTCGTTGCTGAAGGGGCTCGGACGAGAAGTTGAGGCGGGAGATTTGCTGAAGTTCTTCGCTGAGAATCGTAATGACTCCGGATATTGGAACTCGCAAAATGACCCGTTCGAGCGAGGGCCATTGGATCCCGATATCAACGCCGTTATCGAACAAAAGAAGCCGACTGAGCCAAAAGATTTTGATGTAGCAGCGGGACTGATCCGCGCAGGGAAAGACTACGACCCGGAAACAATTGCTAGGCTTGCTGCTGTCTCGGCCCAAACCTATTGCGACCTAATTTCTGCGGCGCGAGGCGGTCGGAAAGAGGACCTGGTGTTATCGGCGCTGGAATTTAGGCGCATTGCGAACGCGAGTGACGACATGAGGCGAGTGGTGAGCTTGATGGAAGACGCACTGCGAATGGTCGGCCGCAAGTCGCGGTTGAATGCTATGCGCATACGGAAGTATGGCGTGTCGATCGAGGGCTAACGCCCGGCACTGTATCTGCACGAGCCGCAGATTGTAACGTCAACACTCGGTTCAGAAACCTTTCGGTTGACTTGAATCGAACGTCCGCTCCTGGCGCATTGCCGATATTCACCCGTTGCCGCCCGCGAAGCATGTCGTTGACCTGCGTTGGCCACGCCAATAGCTTGCGCGCAACTCGCGCAGGATTTCCCCATGCCCCCCATCGCCCCCCACCTCTCCCCCATCCGCTCCTTCCAGGGGCTCATTCTCACCCTGCAAAACTTCTGGGCGGCGCAGGGCTGCGTCATCCTGCAGCCCTATGACATGGAGATGGGCGCCGGCACTTTTCATCCCGCCACGACGCTGCGGGCGCTCGGGCCGAAGCCGTGGCGCGCCGCCTATGCGCAGCCCTGCCGACGCCCCAAGGACGGTCGCTATGGCGAGAACCCCAATCGCCTGCAGCATTACTATCAGTTCCAGGTGATCCTCAAACCGTCGCCCCCCGATCTGCAGGAGCTCTATCTCGCCTCGCTTTCCGCGATTGGCGTTGACCCCAAGCTCCATGACATCCGCTTCGTCGAGGACGATTGGGAAAGCCCGACGCTTGGCGCCTGGGGCTTAGGGTGGGAATGCTGGTGCGACGGCATGGAGGTCTCGCAGTTCACCTATTTCCAGCAGGTGGCGGGCTTCGAATGCGCGCCGGTCGCCGGCGAACTCACCTATGGGCTGGAGCGTCTCGCCTGCTATCTGCAGGGCGTCGACAGCATCATGGAATTAAATTTCAACGGCCGCGACGGCGACGAGAAAGTCACCTACGCCGACGTCTTCCTGCAAGCCGAGCAGGAATATTCGCGCCACAATTTTGAAGCCGCCGACACGGGAAAACTTTTTGAAGATTTCAAGGATGCGGAATCCGAATGCGAGCGCCTCTTACATTTTGGCGCGGGCTCAGGCGACGAGATGCATCTCATGGCGCTGCCGGCCTATGACCAATGCATCAAGGCGAGCCACGCGTTCAATCTTCTCGACGCGCGCGGCGTGATCTCGGTGACCGAGCGCCAGAGCTATATCCTGCGCGTGCGCGAACTCGCGAAAGCCTGCGGCGCGGCTTGGCTGCGCACGGCGGGCGGCGGCGCGAACGGATAGGCGCCGGTCCGCATGCCGCCGGCTTGCCGAAAGCTTTGGCGTGGATAAAATTCCTCCGGCGCGGCTAGCCGCGGTTAACTGGGGGATATTTCATGACAATTCGCTCTTCATTCAGTGTTCGAAAAAACATGCGCCTCGTCGGCGCGGGCGTCTTCGCGCTGTTGGCGCAGCCCTGTCTGGCTCAGACGGCCGCATGCGTGCACATCAAGGTCGGGTCCGGTTTCGCCGGCCGCATGGGCGTGATGTTGAATGGCAGTCCCGTCGCCGGGTCTAACAAGTTCAATATCGGGCAGACGGGGTGCGTTAAACTTCCGGTCGCGGGGATGACCGACGGCACGCCTTATACGGTCTATTTCTCGGCCGTTTTTGGGAGCCAAAATGTCAATTGCACGCCGGAGCCGCCGCCGTATCAATCGAAAAAGGACGCCAAACTAACCTATCAGGCGACGGGCGCCGTGCGCACCGTCCACTGTAAGCGATAGGTTCGCGCGCGTTCTGCGTGAAGCTGCCTGCGGCGTCGAGCCGCAGCCCTTGCGATAAATCAAGACGGCGCCCACCTCGATAAGAGGTAAAGCGTTTGTCATGCGCGTTGGCGCACATCTTCCAAGATCGAAGCCATGCATCACTGTGCGCGAGACGGGCGACCGTCTTGCGCCGTTGGCGAGTGGCGGCGCGTGCGCGCCTGTCCTGTCTTTTGCCAGGAACCCAAGAGACATGGACGGGCGCGCGCTCCTTGACTATGTGCCTGTTTCGTTCTAGTCATGTTCCGTGTTCATCCTCGTTTAGCGGATCGTGCCATGTATCAGCCCCGTCATCCGTCTTTTAGCATCTCTCGCCGAGCCTTTGGGCAAACGCCGGAGGACGCCGCGCCGCGCGGCCAGGCGCTGCAATCGCTCGCCGAGACGGATTCGCTGCGCAGCCGGTTCTTTTCGTGGCGGGGCGCTTCGGGCCGCGGCTATGTGTGCTCGGTGTTTCAGTCGGGCGAGGCGTCGTTCGTCGCCGACGTGACGAATGGCGTCGTCATCGGCGTCGCCCGGGAGGGCGTCACGACGCGGCCGGTCTGCGTCTTTCTCGCCCAGGAACGCGCTTACGGCGATCGCCGCGGGCTGCGCGAGATCGCGCGGGAGCTCGGCGTCGCCGAATGGCATGTGCATTTTTGCGCCGACGCCGCGACGCTGCGCGATCTTTCCGCGTCGCTGCTCAACTGATCAGGCGGACCTGTCTGTAGCGTCAGCATTGCGTTGCGAGTTTTGTGCGCGCAAGTCTGTGCGCCAAGTTTGTGCGTCAAGCGTTAGTCGTTGCGTAAAGCGTTGCGTAAAAGCCTTACGTAGGACGTCGCGTCAAAGCGGCGTCGGCTCATCGCCGGCGCCGCCGGTCGCGGGTCCAGCTCTGCAGGATTCCTGATCGAGCCGGCGAACGACCTCGGCGAGTTCGGCGTCGTGGATGTCGAGCCGCAGCAGATGTTCGTAGGTGTTGCGCACATAGGCGGGATTGTCGCCATTGAGGCCGACGCCCTCGGCGATGAGGCGAATCATTTCCTCATGCGGCAGCCGGCCGGCATATTGAATATGCGTGCGGTCGACGACATAGGCGAGGGCCCTGGCGCCGCCGCCGTCGGCGAATCGCACGCCGAGCGTTTTCTCCAGATAGACCGAGGTGACGAGTTCGCGTTCGCGCAGGTAGCGAATCGTTTCGGCGCGGTCGCGCCCCGCGACCTTGAAGGCGACGCCCTGGCAGGAGCCGCCGCGATCGAGCCCCAGCACCAGTCCCGGCCGCTCCGGCGTGCCGCGATGGACATGCGAGAAGATGCACAGCGTGCGGTGATAGCCGTGCACCCAGGCGAGCGCGCTGTCGATGAACTCGAAGCCCGGCCGCCACATCAGCGACCCGTAGCCGAACACCCAGAAATCTTCGTCCCGCGAACTGGCTGAACCCATTCTTCGCCCCTGGAGCCTCCCATTCTCTGCGGCGCGACAGTCGCGCTCGATTAAAGTTTCCTCATCCTGAGGAGCCTGCGAAGCAGGCGTCTCGAAGGACGAGGAAACTTTGTACAAGCCTTCTGGGCTCGCCCTCGTGCTTCGAGACGCGCCTTTCAGGCGCTCCTCAGCATGAGGGCGAGAGCGCGCCGCTTCGCCATCCTCTATGTAACTCGCGTCTTGCCGCCCATTTTTTCCGCCGCAATCCTGCGATGCAATGAAAATCGTGATTCGGTGGCGGAATGCGACGCGCATCCGTCTCGGGAGAGCCCTTCGACAGAGCCTTCCCACAACATATCGCGTCGGTTTTCTTGCTTTCCCCTGCAGTTTGTGGCGGTCTTTAGGCAATGAAATTCGAGCGCCTGCGCCTTCTAGGCTTCAAAAGCTTCTGCGAGCCGACCGATTTCCTGATCGAGCCGGGCTTGACCGGCGTCGTCGGCCCCAATGGCTGCGGCAAGTCAAATCTCGTCGAGGCCCTGCGCTGGGTGATGGGCGAGAACTCATACAAAAACATGCGCGCGTCCGGGATGGACGACGTTATTTTCTCCGGCGGCGGCTCGCGCCCGGCGCGCAATCTGGCCGAGGTCGGCCTGGTGCTCGACAATTCGTCGCGCACGGCGCCGGCGGCCTTCAACGACGCCGACGCGATCGAGGTGACGCGCCGAATCGAGCGCGAGCAGGGCTCCACCTACCGAATCAATGGCCGCGAGGTGCGCGCCCGAGACGTGCAGCTTCTCTTCGCCGACGCCGCCACCGGCGCGCGCTCGCCCTCGCTCGTGCGCCAGGGCCAGATCGGCGAGATCATTTCGGCGAAGCCGCAGGCGCGCAGACGCATCCTTGAAGACGCCGCCGGCGTCGCCGGGCTGCATTCGCGCCGGCACGAGGCCGAGCTGCGCCTCAACGCCGCGTCCGAAAATCTGACGCGCCTCGAAGACGTGTTGAAGCAGGTCGACAGCCAGGCCGACAGCCTGAAGCGCCAGGCGCGCCAAGCCACGAAATACCGCGGGCTTGCGGCGCAGATCCGCAAGAACGAGGCGCTCGCCGCGCTTCTCGCCTATCAGCTTGCCGCACAGCAGCTGCAGGCGGCCGCTTCGAAGCTCGACGCCGGCCGGCGCAACGTGCAGGACCGCACGCTGGCGCAGGCGGAGGCGGCGAAATTCCAGGCGGTCGCCGCGCATGAGCTGCCGCCGCTGCGCGAGAAGGAGGCCGAAGCCGGCGCCGCGCTGCATCGGCTGGTCGCCGCGCGTCAGGCGCTCGAGGCCGACGAGCAGCGCGCCAAGCAGCGAATCGCCGAACTTCAGCGCCAACTCGAACAATTCGGCCGCGATCTCGAACGCGAGCGCGCCCTGATTCAGGATGCGGCCGACGTCGCCCAGCGGCTTGAGGAAGAGCGCGCCGAACTGCAGGGCGGCGACGCCCGCGACGCCGAACGCGAGACCGAGGCGCAAGCGCGGCTGATCGACATCGAAGCGGCGCTGGCGGCGACCGAGGCCGAGCTGTCGGGCGCACAGGAGCAGCTCGCCGGCGTCAACGCCAAGCGGGCGGCGCTCGAGGCGGCGCTGCGCGATGAAAACCAGCGGGTCGCGCGCTTTGAGGCGGAGTTCACCCGCATCGAAACGGAATTTGCGCTGATCACCGGGCAGGGCGGCGGCGCCGACGAGGTCGAGCGTCTCGCGCAGGCGTTTGAACAGGCGGCGCTGGACGCGCGCGGGGCGGAAGAAGCGACGCAGGAGGCCGAGGCCGCCACCCGGCGGGCGCGCGACGCTGAGACCGCCGCCCGCACGCCGCTGGAGCCGGCGGCGCTGCGCGCGCAGCGGCTCGAGACCGAGACCCGCACGCTGGAACATCTGCTGCAGTCCGGCTCCGGCGGCCTCTGGGCGCCGGTGGTCGAAAGCATGACCGTCGAGAAGGGCTATGAGACCGCGCTCGGCGCGGCGCTTGGCGACGATCTCGACGCCTCGGCCGAAGATTCGGCGCCGGCGCATTGGTCGGTGACGCCCGGCGAGGGCGATCCGACTTTGCCCCAGGGCGTGCGCGCGCTCGCCGCGCTGGTCGAGGCGCCGCCGGCGCTGCGCCGTCGGCTCGCCCAGATCGGCGTCGTGCTGCGCACCGAGGGCGAGAGCCTGCGCAAGCTTCTAAAGCCCGGCCAGCGGCTCGTCTCGAAAGAGGGCGATCTATGGCGCTGGGACGGCTTCACCCAGGCCGCCGAGGCGCCGACCGCCGCCGCGCGCCGCCTTGCAGAGAAGAACCGGCTCGCCGATCTGCGCGTCGAGGCCTCCGCCGCGCGCGCCGCCGCCGATGCGCTGACCGCCGAGCTGAACGCGGCGCGCGAAGCCACGCGACTGGCCGCCCAGGCCGACTCCGAGGCGCGCGACGCGCATCGTCGCGCCCGCGTACGCCTGGAGGAAGCGCGCGAACGCCATTCGACGGCGGAGCGCCGTCAGGCGCAGATCGCCCAGCGCTTGTCGGCGCTGCAGGAGGCGAAGGCGCGGACGCTTGCCAATCGCGACGAGGCGGCGCAGAAGCGCGCAAGCGTGACGCAGGCGCTCGACCAGCTTGAGGAGCCGGCGTTCCTCGCCGGCGCTTTGGAGAATTTGCGTGGCCGCGCCACGGCCGAACGCGCCCAGGCCGGCGAGGCGCGGGCCGCTGTCGCCTCCCTGCGCCACGAAAGGGCGGCGCGCGCGTCGCGGCTCTCGGCGATCACGCGAGAAACCTCGTCATGGGCGGAGCGGCGCGATCGGGCGCAGGACCGCATCGGCGAGCTGGAAGAGCGGCTGGCGACGGCGCAAGAGGAAAACGCACAGTTGGGCGACGCGCCCGACGCCTTCCTCGGCCAGCGCCGCGCGCTGATGAACGCGCTCGAAGAGGCTGAGGCCGCGCGCCGCGACGCATCCGACGCGCGCGCCAGCGCCGAAACGCGGCTCGCCGACGGCGACCGCGCCGCCCGCGCCGCGCTCGAGGCGATGAGCGCCGCCCGCGAAGAGATGGCGCGCAGCGAGGCGCAACTGGACGCCGCGCGCCAGCGCGTCGCCGACGTCGAGCGCGCTATCGCGCATGATCTTGAATCGACGCCGCAGGCGCTCGCCCAGCTCGCCGAGGTCAAGGATGGCGACGATCTGCCGGAGATCGCCGACATCGAACGGCGGCTGGAGAATTTGCGCGCCGACCGCGAACGGCTCGGCGCCGTCAATCTTCGCGCCGACGACGAACTCACCGAGGTCGAGGCGCAGCGCGAAAAGATGATCGCCGAGCGCGACGACCTGTCGGAGGCGATCAAGAAATTGCGCGCCGCGATCGCCAGTCTCAATAAGGAGGGCCGCGAGCGCATGCTCGCCGCCTTCGACAAGGTCAACGCGCATTTCAAGGAGTTGTTCACCATCCTTTTTGACGGCGGCGCGGCCGAACTGCAGCTTGTCGAAAGCGACGATCCGCTTGAGGCCGGCCTCGACATTCTCGCGCGTCCGCCCGGCAAGAAGCCGACGACGATGACGCTGCTGTCGGGCGGCGAACAGGCGCTGACCGCCATGTCGCTCATTTTCGCGGTCTTTCTGACAAATCCCTCGCCGATCTGCGTGCTTGACGAGGTCGACGCGCCGCTCGACGACAGCAATGTCGAGCGCTTCTGCGATCTTTTGGAAGAGATGCGCAAGAAGACCGACACGCGCTTCGTCACCATCACCCATAATCCGATCACCATGGCGCGCATGGACCGACTCTTCGGCGTGACGCAAGCCGAGCGCGGCATTTCGCAGCTCGTCTCGGTCGATCTGGAGCAGGCGGAAAAATTCGCGCTGGCGAGTTGAGGCTTTGAGGCCGCTCTTGATCGGATTGGACAGCGGGGCGCCCTAAATGTCGCTGACGAGGACGCGCTTGGCCTCCGCCTGGGCGCGTTGCGCGCGTGACGCCAATTCCGTTTGATCTGTTTGCGGGCCAGTCATTCCGGTCAGGCTCTTGTTCTGAATTCCTATCAACGCGCGTTGCGCGCGTCGGTAATGACTTGCGAGCGGTTCGAATAACAATCGTATGATCGGACGACGCTGACATGACCCGAAGCGAATTCGTTCTGCGCTCAGTGATTTTCATCGCGCTCGCCCTCGCGCCGTTTCTTATCTGGCTGCTCTTCAACGTCATCGTGCTTGCGACCGGCGCGGTGCTCGTCGCGACCCTCATTCACCTCGTCGCGACGCCGTTCCTGAAGATCCGCCTGCCGCGCGGCGTGGCGCTCACGCTTTCGGGCCTGCTGATCGCCTCGATCATCGGCGGAACCTTCTATCTCTTCGGCCGTACGATGGCTGGCGAGTTTCACGACGTGCTGCGCCGCGCCGAGCAGACGGCGGAGGCGATCTCGCTCGAAATCACCCGATCAGGACTGTCCGACTATCTGCCGTCTTCCTTCGGCGAGAACATCTCGCTGTCGGGTCTGATCGGACGGTCGTTCACCGTCAGCATCGAGGCCGTACTTGGCGGGCTCGTGGCTTTTTTCGCCGGAGTCTTCATCGCGAGCGAGCCGACCCTCTACAGCGAAGGCTTCACGCTGCTGTTTGCGCCGCGCTGGCGCGAGAGAGCGCGCGAAACGCTCGGTCATGTCGCCACCGCGCTGCGCCGCTGGTTGCTCGGTCAGATGATTGAAATGGTCACGATGGGCGTCATGGCCGGCGTCGCGGTGTGGCTCATCGGCCTGCCGTCGCCCTTCGCGCTTGGCGCTATATCGGGGCTCTCGGAATTCATTCCCTATATCGGGCCGATTCTGGCGATCTTTCCTTCAGTGGCGGTCGCGGCGACGATCGGACCCTATACGATGCTTTGGACGATCCTCGCCTATCTCGCCATTCATCAGCTCGATGGCAACATGATCATGCCGCTCATCCAGCGGCAATTGGTGCGGGTGCCGCCGGCGCTCATGCTCATTTCGATTGCGCTGTTCGGCACGCTGTTCGGTCTCGGCGCGACGATCTTCGCCGCGCCGCTGACGGTCGTCATCTATGTCGCGGTGATCAAGCTCTATGTGCGAGATACGCTGGGCGAGTCGACGACGCTGCCGGGGGAGAAGGCGTAAACGCCCTCCCCTTGAGGGGGAGGGTGGGCGCTACATGACGAAAGCCGTCTTCCATCCGTAGCAATCGGACCGCAAGAGTCGCTCATGGATTGGCGCGCGCCGGTAATGGATTATTGCGAAAGGCAGAGTTCGGCCTTCTGGGCGGAGCCAGCGAACGCCTTGAGCAATGTCGCTTTCGTGATCGCGGCCGCCAGCGCCTTTCTTCTTTGGCGGCGGCGAGGCGGCGCGGATGGTCCGGCGCTCGCGCTCATCATCGTCACCGCGTCGGTGGGCGTCGGCAGCTTCATCTTCCATACCGTCGCGACGCGCGGCGCCATGCTGCTCGACGTGATCCCCATTGCGATTTTCATTTACGGCTATTTCCTGTTGGCGCTTCGCCGTTACTTTCGTTTGTCGATGATGCGCGCGATGGCGATCACGCTGACATTCGCCACGGGCGCGTCTTTCGCCACGACAATCGACGCGCTCAACGGTTCGGTCGGCTATCTGCCGGCGCTCGCCGCGCTGGCGATTTTCGCCGCGCTGCTTTGGACGTCGCCCGGACAGCGCGGCACGGCTCGCGCGCGTGCCGCCGCCGCGCTCGTTTTCGCAATCTCGCTCTTTTTTCGAACGATCGACCGCGCGATCTGTCCCGTCTTTCCGCTCGGCGCGCATGTCTTGTGGCACATGCTGAACGCTTGCGTGTTATGGCTGCTGCTGCGCGCGGCGATTCTCGCGGGCCGCGATCAGGCGATCCCGATCCAGAAGGCGAAAGAGCCGACGGCGGCGTGAGAGGCGGTCAGCGGCCAGACGTTGCGGGTGAAGAGATAGGCCGTGCTCCACGCGATTCCGGCGAGAAATGTGTTGGCGAGCAGGACGGGATCGCCATAGGCGCCGTGCATGAGCGAAAAGACCGCCGAGGAAAACAGCACGTAATGGCGTCCGCTCATCTGCAGCCGATCGGCGATCAGCTTGGGGACGGAGCGGCAGACGACCTCCTGGCACGGGCTCGACACGAGCACATAGAAGGGCGCGAAGGCGATCCAGTTCGGCGGCGGCTGCGAATGGTTCAGGAACTGCGCTTCGACGACGATTCCCGCCAGAAGAAGGCAGGTCAACGCGCCGCAGATCAGCCAGGCGCGAGCGCCCCGGGGCGCGCCCAGACCGAGTTCGGCGAAGGAGTAGCCGCCGAGCACGCAGGCTGCGACGCAAAGGCCGGAGACGACAAGCAGCGCCTCGAAGCGGATTTGGAAGGACAGCGCGCCGCCGGCGATCGCGAGGCTCGGGACGAGCAGCAACAGCAGGAAGCCGATCAGCGGCGCCAGGGATCGCGAGGGGAGCGTCATAAAAGCGTAACAGATTTTCCTCTGTCACAGTTCCGCGCGCCCGGGCGCCGGCATTTTGCCGCGCCGCGGCGCCTCGTCGAAGAGCAGATGGGTCTGCTCCGACAAATACGCTTGAAATTCAATGCGTTATCTAAACGAGCCTCGCCTTGACTAAATGAAAGACCGGAAATATGTTGCGCGCGGCTCGAAAGGATTGGCCGCAAGGCCGAGAGTTTCGCGCCGTCTCCCGAACGGTTCGACTTTTCCGTCGCGCGACGTCGCGCCATCGTTCAATTTTTGCGCATGGCGCAATTTGCGAGGCGAACAGCGCCGATGAGCGACGAAAACGACGACGACGCGGAAAACGCCGAGCGCGCAGCGCTCAACGCGCGGCTGAATAAGCTCAACGCGGCCTTACGCAAGGTCGACGAAGAGAAGGCCGCCGAAGTGGCGCCGCGGACCGAGCGCAAGGGCTTCACGCGCGCCATGCGCGTCGGCCTCAACGCGTTCTCCGAATTCGTCGGGGCGGTGTTGGTCAGCGCCGTTATCGGCTGGCAGGCGGACGAATGGCTTGGCACCACGCCCTGGCTTTTGATCGTCATGCTGGGACTGGGCGTCGCGGCGGGATTTTGGAACGTCTATCGCGTGGCGAAACCGAAAGCGCCGGGCGAAGACTAGAGCAGGTTCCGAAAAGGTCGCAGACTTTTTCGATGAGAACCTGCTCCAACGTTTTGATGTTGAGCGATTCCTAACCGACCACATGAGTTCATGTGATCGGGAGGCGCTCTAGGGAACACGACGGCGCGTCCTAGCGCCAAGCGGGGCCGGGCGGCGACGCCCGGAAAAAGCGATGAATCCGGAAGAAGCAGCCGCAAAGACCAATCCCATCGAGCAGTTCGAACTGCATCGACTGTGGCCCTTCGAGATCAACGGCGTCGAGACGTCGTTCACCAACGCCTCGCTGTTCATGTTGCTCGCCGCGCTTGGCGTCGTCGCGCTGATGATCCTGGCGACCACAAAGAAGGCGATCGTGCCGGGCCGCGTGCAGGCCATGGCCGAGATGCTCTATGAATTCGTCGCCGGCATGGTGCGTCAGACCGCCGGCACGGAAGGGATGAAGTTCTTTCCCTTCGTCTTCACGCTCTTCGCCTTCATTCTCATCGCCAATCTGATCGGTCTTGTGCCCTACACCTATTCGGTGACGAGCCAGATCGTCGTCACCTTCGCCTTCGCGATCGTGGTGATCTCGCTCGTGGTGGTTTACGGCCTCTATCGCCACGGCTTCGGCTTCCTCAACCTTTTCGTGCCCCATGGCGTGCCGCTGCCTGTGCTCGTCGTGCTGGTGCCGATCGAGATCATCTCCTTCCTGTCGCGGCCGGTGTCGCTTTCGGTCCGTCTGTTCGCCAATATCCTCGCAGGCCACATCACCCTCGCCGTGTTCGGCGGCTTCGTGGTGATGCTGCTCGGCGCCGGCGTCTGGGCGGCGCTCGCGCCTGTGCCGATTCTGGCGATCGTCGCGCTCTATGCGCTCGAACTGCTCGTCGCCTGTCTGCAGGCCTTCGTCTTCAGCGTTCTCACATGCGTCTATCTGAACGACGCAATTCACCCGGGCCACTGATAAAAATCGAACAATAAAAGTCGCCCCATTCAGCAGGAGTAAGATATGTCAGAAATGCAACTCGTCGGCGCCGGACTGGCGGCGATCGGCACCGGCGCTGCGGCGATCGGCGTCGGCATTATTTTCGGCAACTTCGTCAACGGCGCCCTGCGCAATCCGTCGGCGGCCGCTTCCCAGTTCACCAACGCCATCATCGGCGCGGCGCTTGCCGAAGGCCTGGGCATCTTCGCCTTTCTCATCGCCATCCTGCTCTTCCTGAAGCAGTGAATTTTCGCGTCCGGCCTTTCGGCCGGACGCATTTTCTCATGCGCTGCGCGGCCGCCGCGCGGCCCCCTGTCCGAGACTTGGATCATGTCCATGGCGATCATCTCTTCCGCTTTCGCCGCCGAGGGCGAGCAGACGACGCACGAGGCCGTCGGCGCCGGCGAGGCGCATCATGAGGGCGCGTTTCCGCCCTTCCAGACCGAGAATTTCGCGCCGCAGATCTTCTGGCTCGTCGTGATTTTCGGACTTCTGTACGTGCTGATGTCGCGCATCGCGCTTCCGCGCGTCGGCGGCATCATCGAGAACCGGGACGCCAAGATCGCTTCCGATCTCGGCGCCGCGCGCGAGATGCAATCGAAGGCGCAGGCCGCCGCGGCCGCCAATGACGAAAACCTTCGTCGTCGCCGCGACGAAGCGCAAGCCATCGGCCGTGAGGCGCAGCACAAGATCGCCGCGGAGAGCGCCGCGCAGCGCACGCTCGCCGAATCTTCGGCCGCGGAGAAGCTCCGCGCCGCCGACGAGCGCATCGCGAGCGCTAAGCGCACGGCGCTCGGCAACGTCGAGCAGATCGCCGTCGACGCCGCCGCCGCCATCGTCGAGAAGCTCACCGGCGCCAAAATCGACCAAGCCGCGCTCGCCAAGCATCACGCGGCGTCGTCGAACTGAGGAGAGGCTCAATGCATTTCGACGCGGAATTCTACGTCGCCGTCGGCTTCTCGATCTTCGTTCTCGTGATGATTTGGGTCGGCGCGCATTCGAAGTTCACCGCCTTCATCGACGCGCGCATCAACCGCATCAAGGGCGAACTCGCTGAAGCTGAACGCCTGCGCAACGAAGCGGAGGCGCTCCTTGCGTCCTTCGAACAGAAGCGGGCCGAAGCCGAAGCCGAAGCCAAGTCCATCGTCGCGCAGGCGAAGGAAGAGGCGGAGTTGATCGCCACAGAGGGGCGTCGTCGCCTCGGCGAATTCATGGATCGAAGCGTCAAGCAGGTCGAGCAGAAGATCGCTCAGGCGGAGGCGCAGGCATCGGCCGAAGTGCGCGCCGCCGCCGCCGACGCCGCGGTCAAGATCGCCGAGCGTGCGCTCTCGACCGGCGCGGCCGCAGGCAAGGATTTCGTCGGCGACGGCATCAAGGAGCTGAAGTCGCTCGCACACTGATGAGCGAGGCGGCTAGGGGGCGTATCGATCACATGGACTCATGTGATCGATACGGAATCTCCGAAAATCAGAATGTTGGAGCAGGTTCTCATCGAAAAAGTCTGTCAACTTTTTCGGAACGGCTCTAGCCGCCCTTGCGCTTTTTTTCGGCCGCGGGCTTTTCCGCCCCCTGGGTGAAGCCGACCAGAATTTCGTAATCATCCTGCGCGCGCGGGCTCATGACAGGCACGGTGAGCGGATCGGCGATGACTTGAAATTCGCCGCGCGTTCCGCCTTTTGGGATCGACGCGCTGACGCGATAGATCTTCGAGGCGACGAGCGTGTCGTCTTTTTGCCGGCGAATCGCCACCCGCAGATTGGCGCCATAGGCGCCGGGCTGGCCGAGCGCGCCGAGCACGGCTGAACCCTCGATGCCCACTCTGATCGTCAGATGATCGCCGTCGACCACGCATTGGCGCGCCGACTCGCCAAGCGAAAGCTGGTAGCGCACATTGGCGCCATCGGCGTCGGGCGGCGAGCGCATCATGGCCGCGCCGCTTTCCACGAAGACTTCGGGGCAGTCGGCCGTGGCGCCGGCGGGCGCAGTTGGTTCGCCTTCTTTTTGGTCGCCGCCGCCGAAGATGCTCGGCACGCGAAGCCTCGGCAGTTCGAAAGCCGCCGCCACAGGCGTAAGCGCGATCGACGCCAAAACGGCAAGGGCCAGGCGGTTCCGCGCAGTTCGAGAGCGGTTGCCCACCGGGCGCTTCGTGCAAACGTTACGGCAGCTTTGCGTATCCATCCTTGAATCCCTGCAGAGTCAGCGGCAGGCCAATGCCTTCTTCCGGAACCTGGTGAATGATGAAGGTCGCGGTCTTGCCGCCCTTCATCTGGTCGATGAGCTTGTCGTCCATCATCACCTCGGCCACGCAGCCTGTCGGCAGACATTTGACGAAGCCGGCGCGGCCGACGTCGGTTTGGTCGATTTTCAAGCCGAGACCGTTGGGCAGGAGCACGCCGAGCGGCGCGATCACACGCAGCAGACGGCTCTTGCCGTCGCTGGTCTTCAAGACGATGACGACGAGGTTGACGTTGCTTTTATCCTCGGCGACGACGCTCTGGATCAGCGCGCATTGTTCGGTCGCCGCGCCTGCGGGCTTCTCGCAACGCATCTCCCAGTCGCCGAATTTGGCTCTGGCGGGGCCGCTTTGCGCATAGCTCGCGTTAACGCCGGCCGCGAGCAACAGCGATGAAGCCGCCGCCGCGACCTGATGTCGCAACAGCCGACGATTTTTCGCGGTGCGCAAGGGCTTCATGAATGGCTCCTGGCGGACGGCGCCGAGGCCGTTCCAATTTCGTGACGCAGGGAAAGCGGCCGGTCGCGGCTGGCCGATCCGCGCAACAGGCGTTGCCTATCAAATGGACTTCAACTGTCAAGGTCGTCGACACTCCCGCCGCATTGTTTGGCAAAAGCTTTGACGCGACGATTTGTCTGTCGAATCTCGCGTTGCAACAATTGCGCGGACCAACGGTTTGTGATTGAACCGGCCGACTACCGAGCGGGGCGGGCTTTGGGCGGGCTGCGCTCGGAAATCACAAAAAGAACAACGACTGTCTGGCGAAGGGTTCGAAAGGCGACTTTGATGTTTAACGTCAATCGACAGATGCTGACACGCGGCGCATTGGCGTCCGCCGTGGCGATCCCCGCGACTTTGTTCGCCGGATTCGCCCTCGCACAAGTTGAAGGGCAACCTACGCCAGGCGGTCTCGGCCTGCCGAATATGGTCACGCCGGTCGGCCTTGGAACTCAGCAATTCTACAACATGGTGCTGATGCCGATCATTTCGTTCATCGCGCTCTTCGTTTTGGGCCTGCTGGTCTATGTCAGCTATCGGTTCAACGAGCAAAAGAACCCCATTCCCTCGAAGCTGACGCACAATACGCCGCTCGAGATCGTCTGGACCTTGATCCCGGTCCTGATCCTGCTGTTCATCTCAGTCCCGTCGCTGCGGCTGCTGGCGGAACAGGTGGAAGTGCCCGAGTCGTCCGTCACGATCAAAGTGACCGGCAACCAGTGGTATTGGTCCTATAAATATCCGGAGGATCAGGGCGGCGGTTTTGGCTTCGATCAAATGCTGAAGCCGGAATCCGAGCTCCAACCCGGCGACCTTCGTCTGCTGACCGTCGACAATGAGGCCCTGGTGCCGGTCAATGAGGTCATCGCCGTGCAGATCACGTCGAATGACGTCATCCACGCGTTCGGCGTCCCTTCTTTCGGCGTTCGCATGGACGCGATTCCCGGTCGTTTGAACCAGACCTGGTTCAAGATCGAGAAGGAGGGCGTCTACTACGGCCAGTGCTTCTTCATCTGCGGCAAGGATCACGCCTATATGCCGATCGTGATCCGCGCGGTCAGCCGCGAGAAATACAATGAGTGGCTTGCCCAGTCGAAGCAGAAGTTCGCCAGCGCCGACTCGCGGGTGCGGGTCGCCGCTGAAAGCCGCTAAACAAGCTGCTGAAATAGACGCGACGGAACAAACGGAACATTAGTCTTTCTAAGGAACATGACGATGGCGAGTTCGACGATGGCCGGGGCGCATGATCATCCGAGGGGTTTGCGCCGCTTCCTCTTCTCCACCAACCACAAAGACATCGGCACGCTCTACATCATCCTCGGTTCGGTCGGCGGCGTCATCGGCTTTCTGCTGTCGCTCGCCATGCGGCTCGAGCTGGCGTATCCGGGCGTACAGATCTTCCCCGGGCTTGCGGAAGCGCTCCACGGCGCCGATCCGTCGATGGCTCTTGATGCGGGCAAGAACCTCTACAACGTGTTCATCACCGTCCATGGCGTGCTCATGATCTTCTTCATGGCCATGCCTATTCTCATCGGCGGTTTCGGCAACTGGTTCGTGCCGATCATGATCGGCGCGCCGGACATGGCCTTCCCGCGCCTCAACAACATTTCATTCTGGCTGCTCTTCTCCTCGCTCGTGCTCGCCGTTATTTCGATGTTCGTCGAAGGCGCGCCGGGCATGAAGGGCTTTGGCGGCGGCTGGACCTTCTATCCGCCGCTATCGTCGAACACCGGTTCGCCCGGCCCGGCGATGGATTTCGTGATCTTGGCGCTGCATCTCGCCGGCGCTTCGTCGATCCTTGGCGCGATCAACTTCATCACGACCATCTTCAACATGCGCGCGCCCGGCATGACGCTGCACAAGATGCCGCTGTTCGTGTGGTCGATCCTCGTGACCGCGTTCCTGCTGCTGCTCGTGCTGCCGGTGCTGGCGGGCTGCGTGACGATGCTGCTGACCGACCGCAACTTCGGCACGATGTTCTATGACCCGGCCGGCGGCGGCGATCCGTTGCTGTTCCAGCATCTGCTGTGGTTCTTTGGCCATCCGGAAGTCTATATCGTCATTCTTCCCGGCTTCGGCATCATCAGCCAGATCGTGTCGACCTTCTCGAAAAAGCCGGTGTTCGGCTATCTCGGCATGGCCTACGCCATGGTCAGCATCGGCGTGCTCGGCAGCATCGTGTGGGCGCACCACATGTATACGGTCGGCATGTCGCTCAATGCGCAGCGCTACTTCACGCTGGCGACGATGGTGATCGCGGTGCCGACCGGCATCAAGATCTTCTCCTGGATCGCGACGATGTGGGGCGGATCGATCTCGTTCCGCGCGCCGATGGTCTGGGCGATCGGCTTCATCTTCGTGTTCACGATGGGCGGCATCACCGGCGTCGTGCTCGCCAACGCCAGCGCCGACAAGCAGTTCCACGAGGGCTACTATGTCGTCGCCCACTTCCATTACACGCTGTCGCTCGGCGCGGTCTTCGCGCTCTATGCGGGGTTCTATTACTGGTTCCCCAAAATGACCGGCTACATGTATTCGGAGACTCTCGCCAAGGCGAACTTCTGGCTGCTGTTCATCGGCGTCAACATCGTCTTCTTCCCGCAGCATTTCCTCGGACTGGGCGGGATGCCGCGCCGCTACATCGACTATCCCGACGCTTACGCGCTGTGGAATCTGGTGTCGTCCTGCGGCATGATCTTCGTCACGCTGTCTCTGATCGTCTGGTTCTACGCGATCATCGAAGCTTTCATGAGGAAGCGGCAGGCGGGCGCCAATCCCTGGGGCGTGGGCGCAACGACGCTGGAATGGACTCTGTCTTCGCCGCCGCCGTTCCATCAGTTCCAGGTTCTGCCGCGCATCACCGGGTCGGTCCGGTAAAGAAACGACGCGTCGGCGCGAGGAGAACGCGCGCCGACGATGCAAGCCGGCGCCGGCGAGCATGACGCCGCTCTCTGCGCCGGCCTCAGCGGCCAAGGTTCTGAGTGAAACGCCATGAGCGACGCAACCTATCTGAACGACGAACAGGCTCCGCGCATCTCGGTCGCGTCGCCGTCGGACTATTTCGCGCTGCTCAAGCCGCGCGTGATGTCGCTCGTGGTGTTCACCGCGCTGGCCGGTCTGTTGCTGGCGCCCACGCCGCCGCATCCGCTGATCGGCTTTGCGTCGCTCCTGGCGATCGCGGTCGGCGCCGGCGCGTCCGGCGCGCTCAATATGTGGTACGACGCCGACATCGACGCGCTGATGACGCGCACGCGCAAGCGGCCAATTCCCGCCGGTCGCCTCGATCCCGAAACCACGCTCGCCTTTGGCCTCGTGCTGGCGACGCTGTCGATCTTTACGCTCGGCTATGTCGCGAACTGGTTTGCCGCCGCGCTGCTCGCCTTCACAATTCTCTTCTATGTCGTGATCTATACGATTTGGCTGAAGCGCTGGACGCCGATGAACATCGTCATCGGCGGCGCCGCCGGCGCGCTTCCGCCGATGGTCGGTTATGCCGCCGCGACGGGCGAGATCAATCTTGCGAGCGTCGTGCTCTTTGCCATCATCTTCATGTGGACGCCGCCGCATTTCTGGTCGCTGGCGTTGCTGAGAAGCGAGGACTACGCCCGCGCCGGCGTGCCGATGCTGCCCAATGTCGCCGGCGAAGACCGCACGCGTCTTGAAATCCTGATTTATGCGCTGGCGCTCGCGCCGCTTGGCGTGGCGCCATGGCTGATGGGCTTCGCTTCGCTCGCCTATGGTCTCGTCTCGATCGGCGGCGGGATCGCGCTCGTCGCAGTCGCTGCGGCGGTCTTCAAGCAGCGCGAAGGCGACGCGGCCCGCCAGGCGGCGCGCCGGATGTTTTTGTTCTCCATCCTCTATCTGTTCCTGCTGTTCCTGGTCCTCGTCGTCGAGCGCACCGCGCATATTTTCGCGCTGATCTAGGCGGCCAAGCGAATGGTGAACGAAATGACCGATGCGGGCGAGAAGATGAAAAAGAGCGCAAGCCTCTTTGATCGGCCTGGGGTCGTGCTGACCGAAGAGCAGGCGCGCAGCCGCCGCGCGCGCAACATCGCGATCGGCGTGACGATCGCCTTACTCGCCGCGCTGTTCTACGCCGTTACGCTCGTGAAGTTTGGCGCGGCCATCGTCAACCGGACGATCTGACCATGAACGCGCCAGCGCCTCGTTTACGCAAACGCCCGCTGATGATCGCGGCGGCTTTGATCGTGGGCACGGCGGCGATGCTCGGCCTGTCTTTCGCTTCGGCTCCGCTTTATCGGGCGTTTTGCGCCGCGACCGGCTTTGGCGGCACGCCGAGGACGGATGTCGCCGGCGCCACGGCCCCCGGAGAGCGCGTGCTTACCGTGCGCTTCGACGCCAATGTCGCCCGTGATCTTCCGTGGCGCTTCGAGCCCGAGGTCGCGAAAATCTCGTTGCGCACGGGCGAGACCAAGACCGTTTATTACAAAGTCGCCAATCTCTCTGACCGCGAGACCAGTGGGCAGGCGGCCTACAATGTGACGCCCGGTCAGGCCGGCGCCTTCTTCGTCAAGGTCGCTTGCTTCTGCTTCGAGGAGAAGCGACTCGGCCCGCATGAGGCCGAGGAATGGCCGGTGGTTTTCTATCTCGATCCCGCTCTTGAGCGCGAAGACGGCATGCGCGGCGTTCGGGAGATCACGCTTTCCTACACGTTCTTCGCCACCAAGGATTCGACGGCCGCGAAGACGAGCGAGACGGCGACCGCAAAGCCGAAGAGTTGACTGCGCCGTTGCGCCTTTGACGCGCGGCTAACTAGGGGACTGGCCGGTACCGCCGGCCGATGACAAGGAAGAGTAAGATGGCGGACGGACACGCGAAACCCGAACACGACTATCATCTGGTCGATCCGAGTCCGTGGCCGATCGTGGGCGCGCTCGCAGCGCTCATCACAGCGATCGGCGCGGTCATGTGGATGGCGCAGCACAAAGGCGCGCCGATCGGCGGCATGACCTTCGGCGGCACCATGTTCTTTGTCGGTCTGGGCGGCATTCTGCTGGTGATGTACGCGTGGTGGAGCGACATCATCCACGAAGCAAGCGTCGGCGGATTCCACTCGCCGGTCGTGCGGCTGCATCATCGCTACGGCATGATCCTGTTCATCTTCTCGGAGGTGATGTTCTTCGTCGCCTGGTTCTGGGCGTTCTTCAATTCGGCGCTCTTCCCGGCCGACGCGGTGCAGGTCCTGCGCACCGAATTGTTCCAGGGCATCTGGCCGCCCAAGGGCATGGAAGTGCTGAGCCCCTGGAAGCTGCCGCTCCTCAATACGCTAATTCTGCTCAGCTCCGGCGTGACCCTGACCTGGGCCCACCACGGCCTTCTGGAAAACAAGCGCGACGTGTTGAAGAAGGGCTTGATCGCGACGATCGCGCTCGGCCTGCTGTTCACGACGATCCAGGCCTATGAATATATCCACGCGCCCTTCGCCTTCGCGTTTGACCCGGCGAAGCCGGCGGCGACGAACTACGGCTCGACCTTTTTCATGGCGACCGGATTTCACGGTTTCCACGTGATCGTCGGCACGATCTTCCTCCTCGTGTGCCTCTTCCGAGTCTTTAGAGGGGCGTTCACGCCGGACCAGCATTTGGGCTTGGAATTCGCCGCCTGGTATTGGCACTTCGTCGACGTCGTCTGGCTGTTTCTGTTCGCCTGCATTTACGTGTGGGGGAACTGGGGCGGGACAATGGAATAGGCGCGCCGCCGCCCAATCTTGAAACATTGGACGGTCACGGGCGCGCCCGTGACCGTTTTCGTTGGAGGCCCAACATGTCAGAAGAGCACGTCTATCCGCCCGTTTCGCTCTATGTCGACGGAATCCTCGGCAGATGTCCGCGTTGCGGCAAGGGACACATGATCAAGGGCCTGCTGACCGTCGCGCCGACTTGCGAGGTCTGCGGGCTTGATTTCTCCTTCGCCGACGCGGGCGACGGTCCGGCGATCATCGTCATGACCGTCGTCGGCTTCGTCGCGATCGCTGTGCTGTGGTTCGTCGAGGTCACGTACAAGCCGCCGTACTGGGTGCATGCGGCGATTCTCGTGCCTCTATCCGCCATTCTTTGCGTGGCGCTGCTGCGACCGATGAAGGGTCTGTTGATCGCCGTGCAATATTTCAACAAGGCTGAAGAAAGCCGCCATCAGTCGTGAGCCCCGCCGCGCGCGCGCTCGTCGGACCGGCGGTTGCGACGACGCTGCTCTTCGCTTTGCTGGTCAGTCTGGGATTGTGGCAGGTGCGGCGGCTCGGCGAGAAAGAGGCGCTGATCGCGCGCGTCGAACTGCGCGCCACACAGGCGCCGCAGCCGGTTCCGCCGCCAGACCGATGGGCGGCGCTTCGCGCTGAGGATTACGACTTCATGCATGTGCGGGCGACGGGTCGTTTCATCAACGGCCGCGACGCGCTCATCTTCGCCGCGCCGCCTGAGGGCGCGAGCCGAGAGCCGGGCTATTCCTTGGTGACGCCTTTCGCGCTGACGGGCGGCGGCGTCCTGCTTGTCGACCGCGGATTTCTCCCGGCGTCAAAAGCCGGCGACCTCGCCCTGCGCGCCGCCCCTCCCGGCGAAACGACGCTCGTCGGACTGCTGCGCGCGCCGGAGCGCCGCAACCCTTTCACGCCCGCCGACCAGCCCGAGAAGGGCGTCTTCTTTGCGCGCGATCCCGCGGCGATCGCCGGCGCCCTGGGTTTAGCCGATGCGGCGCCTTTCGCGCTTGTCGTTGACGCGGCGCCGGCCGCGGGGCCGGAGTGGCCGCGGCCAGTGGGCGGCGTTCCAACGATCGTCAATAATCATTTCTCCTATGTCGTGACGTGGTTCGGCCTGTCGCTCGCGCTTCTCCTTGTTTTTGGGATTTACGCACGCGGCGTTCTTGCGCAGGAGCGCATCTGACGACATCGGCCTTGCAGCGATGGCGAATATGCTATGAAAGGGCGCACTGACACGCGCGCGAGCGGCGCGCGCTCTTCCATCCATGGATCGACGGTTGCGCTATCTCTCAACCCGCGGCGAGGCCGCGCAGCTTGGCTTTGACGATATTCTGCTCGCCGGTCTTGCGACTGACGGCGGGCTTTACGCGCCGCTCGCCTATCCGCATCTCGCGCCTTCCGAGATCGCCGGGCTCGCGGGCCGGCCGTACGCCGAAGCGACGGCGCAGTTGATCGCGCCTTATCTCAGCGAGACGTTTCCGCCGCAGATTTTGCGCGCCCAGACAGAGAGCGCCTATAGCGGGTTTCGTCACCGCGCCATCGCCCCGCTGACGCAGATCGCCGACAATCTCTTCGTTCTCGAACTTTTTCACGGGCCGACGCTCGCCTTCAAGGACCTGGCGATGCAGCTCCTCGGGCGCATGATGAATCATGTGCTCGAAGAGCGAAATCTGCGCGCCACGATCGTCGGCGCGACGTCCGGCGACACCGGCGCCGCGGCGATCGAGGCGTTTAAGGGTCTAGACCGCGTCGACGTCTTCATCCTGTTTCCGCACGGCCGGGTCTCCGACGTGCAGCGCAAGCAAATGACCACGGTCGCCGACGACAACGTCCACACGATCGCGCTGCAGGGCTCCTTTGACGACGCGCAGGCGATTCTGAAACGGCTGTTTCGCGCCGCCGACTTTCGCGCGCGCGTCGGACTTGCCGGGGTCAATTCGATCAATTGGGCGCGGGTCGTCGCGCAGACTGTCTATTATTTCACGAGCGCCGTCGCGCTCGGCGCGCCGCATCGGCATATTTCCTTCGCCGTGCCGACGGGCAATTTCGGCGACGTGCTCGCCGGCTATGTCGCCAAGCGGATGGGGCTGCCGATCGAGAGACTGGTCGTTGCGACCAACGCCAACGACATTCTTGCGCGCGCCCTTTCGAGCGGCCGTTACGAGCCGCGCGGCGTCACGCCGACTCAATCGCCATCGATGGACATTCAGGTTTCCTCCAATTTCGAACGCCTGTTATTCGATGCGACAGGACGCGACCACGCAGCGATCCGCGCCGCTTTCGCCTCGCTGGATCAATCCGGCGCCTTCGACATTCCGCCTGCGGCGCTCGCCGCCATTCGCGCCGAATTCGATGCTGAGTCTGTCGGCGAGGCCGAGACGACGGCGGAGATCCGCCGCACTTGGCGCGAGACCGGCTATGTGCTCGATCCGCATACGGCGACGGGCGTCACCGCGGCGCGCGCGCGGCTTGCGAAAGATCCGGCGACCCCCGTCATCGCGCTCGCGACCGCGCATCCGGCGAAGTTTCCAGACGCTATTGAGCGCGCCATTGGACTGCGTCCGCAGCCGCCTGAAAATATTGCCGCGCGACTTGACGCGCCGGAACGATTCACGATTCTTGAAAATGACGGCGCGCGAGTCGCTGATTTCATCTCGTCGCACGCGCGGGCGGCGAAGGCCTGACAAGGTCTGGCAAGGAGCACGATGGCGATCTTCAGCGTAATCGGGCGACGCGACCTGCCAATTAGAGGCGACGGCCTTTACCTGCGCGCGTCCGAAATGCGCGATTACGTCGAGTGGGCCGAGCTGCGCGAAAAAAGCCGCTCCTTCCTGACGCCCTGGGAGCCGCTCTGGCCGATCGACGATCTCACGCGGGCAAGCTTTCGCTATCGGGTGCGCCGCCACGCCGAGGAAATGGCGCGCGACGAAGCCTATTCCTTCTTTATCTTCCGAGAGGAAGACGATGCGCTGATGGGCGGCTTATCCTTCGGTCACGTCCGGCGCGGCGTCTCGCAGGCGGCGACGCTTGGCTATTGGATGGGCGAACCCTATGCAGGCAAGGGCCACATGACCCGCGCCGCGCGCGCCGCTTGCGCCTACGCCTTCGAGAAGCGCGGCTTCCATCGCATCGAGGCGGCGTGCCTGCCAACCAATGAGCCCTCCAAGCGTCTGCTGGAACGCGTCGGTTTCAAGCAGGAGGGCTATGCGCGCTCCTATCTCAACATCAACGGCCAGTGGCGTGACCATCTGCTCTATGCTTTGCTGGAGACCGATCCCCAGCCGATCAATCCGCCATCGGCGGCGTAAGGCGGATTTTTAGCTCATCCGGTCGCCTGGATCTTGTCATTCCCGGCAGGCCGAAGGCCTGACCGGGAGTCCACAGCCAATTCAAGAATTATGGCGCCGCTCTGGATTCCCGATCGCGCTTCGCGCGTCGGGAATGACATTTTCGCAGCTTACGCGAGCGCGGCTTTCTGCAGAGCGACGAGATCGGCGACGCCCTGTTGCGCGAGCGCCAGCATGGCCGCCAACTCATCTTGGGAAAAAACCGCGACTTCGGCTGTCGCCTGAATTTCAACGAGGCCGCCCGAGCCGGTAAGGACGAAATTGGCGTCGGTCGCCGCGGTCGAATCCTCGGCGTAGTCGAGGTCGATCACCGGCGTTGCGTTGAAGATCCCGCAGGAGATCGCGGCGACATGATCGCGCAGCGGGCTTTCCTTGACGATGGAGCGCGAACGCATCCAATTGAAGCAATCATGCAGCGCCAGCCAGGCGCCGGTGATGGAGGCCGTGCGGGTGCCGCCATCCGCCTGTATGACGTCGCAATCCACGACGATCTGCCGTTCGCCCAGCGCCGGCAGATTGGTCACGGCGCGCAGCGAGCGGCCGATGAGACGCTGAATTTCCTGCGTGCGTCCCGAGAGCCTCCCCGCGGCGGCCTCGCGACGCGTGCGCGTGTGGGTGGCGCGCGGAAGCATGGAATATTCCGCCGTCACCCAACCTCGGCCCTGGCCGCGCAGCCACGGCGGCGGCTTGTCCTCGAGCGACGCCGCGCAGAGCACCTGCGTATTGCCGAATTTTACGAGGCAGGAGCCCTCGGCGTAGCGGGCGACGCCTCGCTCGAAACTCACCTGGCGCATCTCGTCGGGCGCGCGTTTACTGGGGCGCATAACAGCTCCGTTGTCGTATGGGTTGCGCCTTCTATCGCGCTTTCGGCAGCCGTGGAAGCGCTGGGCGAGGGACGGCGTCTTGC
Source organism: Methylocystis sp. (assembly GCA_036560365.1). GTDB lineage: Bacteria > Pseudomonadota > Alphaproteobacteria > Rhizobiales > Beijerinckiaceae > Methylocystis. Next base: position 9,764 of record DATBRI010000174.1, on the reverse strand, counting down.
GCTCGCGGCCGCATGGTGAAACCATGAGCTAACGGGGCCGGACGAAACCAGGCTCCGACAGATAAGGAGGGAGTGATGGGCCAAGTATTGTCCCAAGCGTCGTCCCAAGGAGCGCCTCCTCACGAGGCGAGAGCGCAGGGCCCCCGGCTGATTGCGCTGGCGGGCCCTTTCCAATGCGGCAAAACCACTCTGCTCGAGGCTATTCTGGCCCACGCCGGCGCGATCCCGCGGCAGGGCCCCGTCGCTGCGGGCGCGAGCGTCGGCGACTGCAGTCCGGAAGCCCGCGCCCATCAGATGAGCGTCGAGTCCAATGTCGCGACAGTCGATTATATGGGCGACCGCTACACATTCGTCGATCTGCCGGGCTCCATCGAATTCGCCCATGACTCGCGCAATATCCTGCCGGCGGCCGACGCCGTCGTCGTCGTTTGCGAAGCCGATCCCCGCAAGGTTCCGGCGCTGCAGCTCATTTTGCGCCAGCTCGAAGAGCTTGGCGTGCCGCACTTCATCTTCCTGAACAAGATCGACGCCGCGACGATCGATGTGCGCGAGGCGCTCAGCATTTTGCAGCCGGCCTCGCGCACGCCGCTGCTGCTGCGCCAGATTCCGATCTGGAACAATGGCGTCGCAGTTGGATTTATCGATCTCGCGCTGGAGCGCGCCTATGTCTATCGCGAACATGCGCCGTCGGAAGTCGTCGATATTTCCGGGGGCGACGTCGCGACCGAGAAGGAAGCCCGCTATTCGATGCTGGAGCGCCTCGCTGACTATGACGACGCGCTGATGGAGGAGCTGATTTCCGATATCGAGCCGCCGCGCGATCAGGTTTTCGACGATCTCACCAAGGAATTGCGCGCGGGGTTGGTCGCGCCTTTGTTCATCGGCTCGGCCGAACGGGGGGCCGGCGTCACGCGGCTCTTAAAAGCGCTGCGTCATGAAACGCCGGGACTTGAGGCGACCCGCGTGCGGCTCGGCGTCGGCGAGAACGGCCCCGCGCTCGCGCACATCCTCCGTACGATTCACACGCCGCATGGCGGAAAAATCTCGGTCGCGCGCGTGCTGCGCGGTTCCCTCGCGGACGGCCAGACGGTCGTTTCGCCGCAGGGAGAGGATCGCATTTCGGGCATGTCGCGTTTGATGGGCGCGGCGACGACCAAGACGACGGAGGCGAAAGCCGGAGACGTCGTCGCCCTGGGGCGTCTTGATCATGCGCAGACCGGCGACAACATTGTCCCCGACGCGCGCGCTGGCGCAGCGGATCTGCGGAAGACGCGCGCGGAAGCTCCCGATCCGGTGCATGCCCTCGCGCTCAATGTGAAGGACCGCAAGGACGAGATGCGGCTTGCCGCGGCGATGACGAAGCTCATCGAAGAGGACCCTTCGCTGGTTTTCGTTCATGACCAGGAGCTGTCGCAGATCAAGCTCTTCGGCCAGGGCGAGATGCATTTGCGCGTCGCGCTCGAACGGCTCGCCTCGCGCTTCAACGTCGCGGTGGACTTTTCAAAGCCGACGGTCGCCTATCGTGAAACGATCCGACATAAGGTCACCGTTCGCGGCCGCCACAAGAAGCAGTCGGGCGGACATGGCCAGTTCGGCGACGTCGTGATGGAGATCGCGCCGCGCGGCCGCGGCGAAGGATTCGCCTTCAGCGAACGTGTGCATGGCGGCTCGGTGCCCAGGCAGTATTTCTCGTCCGTCGAGGCCGGCTGTCAGGACGCCTTGCAGCACGGCCCGTTAGGCTTTCCGGTGGTCGACGTCGAGGCGGTGCTGACCGACGGCTCCTATCATTCCGTCGATTCTTCCGACATGGCGTTCCGCACCGCGGCGCGCATCGGCATGAGCGAAGCCTTGGAAAAGGCCGAGCCGATCCTGTTGGAGCCGGTGCTCGCGGTCGACATCTTCGTGCCGAGCGACGCCATGTCGCGCGCGACGGGCATCGCCTCGGCGCGGCGCGGCCAGATTATGGGCTTTGGCCCGCGCGAGGGTTGGGAGGGCTGGGACAAGCTTGAAACTCTGATTCCCGAGGCGGAGATGGACAATCTCATCGTCGAGCTGCGCTCCGCGACCGCGGGCGCGGGCTTCTATCAAGCGCGCTTCGACCATCTCGCGGAAGTCGTCGGCAAGCAGGCGCGCGACATCGTCGCCGCTCATAAGGAGAAGGCGCACGCGGGATAGCGTTCGCCCGCAAGGCGCGTCGCGACTTGCCGGGCGTGGCTATGCGTTGGCGCTCGCTTGTGCGCGGGAGCACAGCGAGCGCAGGCGCTTCGAATAAAGATCGTCTTCTTCTTCCTAGAAGGAAAAGACGATATGCGAATGTTCATATTCCTGGTGGCCGCCGTTCTCGCCATCTCATTCAGCCTTTATTCGAGCGCCAGCGGATTGAAGGGCGCGTCGACCTCGGCGTCGCAAGCGATAAGCGGCGGCGTCAATCCGATGCCGCGCTGTGTCACGAGCAAGAAAACGCGACAGGCGGCGAACGTCGGATGCGTCATGAAGAGCAAGCGCCGTAGCGCATAATGCACGGCGCTTGATCCATCGCTCCGCGGCCTTAGCTACACTCGCGTAATCCTCGCGACGCGAAAGAGACTCGGCATGTCCATTTCCGGCGGCGACGCGACCGCGGCGCAGACCATCGAATTGCGAATTGCGCCGCGCGCGCGCGATCTCGGCGGCTTCAGCGTGCGTCGCGCGCTGCCCGACGACAGGCGCCAGATGGTGGGGCCGTTCATCTTCTACGATCATTTCGGGCCGGTTGAATTTGCGCCGGGGCAGGGGATCGACGTGCGCCCGCATCCCCATATCGGTTTGGCGACCGTCACCTATCTTTTGGACGGACGCATTCTGCACCGCGACAGTTTGGAGAATGTGCAGGAGATCGCGCCGGGCGCGATGAATTTGATGACCGCCGGACGCGGCATCGTGCACTCGGAGCGAACGCCGCCGGGGCCGCGCGCGGCGGGTCAGAAAATGCTTGGTGTGCAAAGCTGGCTGGCCTTGCCGCTGGCGCATGAAGAGACGGAGCCCAGCTTCCAGCATTTTAGCGCCGACGTTCTTCCGATCGTGGAGGACCAGGGCGTGTGCGCACGCATCATCGCCGGCACGGCGTTTGGGGCGACGTCGCCCGTGGAGACGCTGTCGGACTGGTTCTATGTGGAGCTGCGTCTCGCGGCCGGCGCCGCCGCGCCGCTCGACGCGGCCTATGAGCAGCGGGCGCTCTATCTCGTCGACGGCGTCATCGAGATCGCCGGCGAGCGCTTCGATGAGCCGCAATTGCTGATCTTCAGTCCGGGCGCAGCAATCACGATCCGCGCGCTTTCCGATGCGCGGATGATGCTGCTTGGCGGCGCGCCGATCGAAGGGCGCCGCTATCTGTGGTGGAATCTCGTTTCTTCGAGCAAGGAGCGGATCGAGCAGGCCAAGCGCGACTGGCGGGAGGGGCGGCTCCCCTCGGTGCCGGGCGACATGGAGTTCATTCCGCTGCCAGAAGAGTAGGGCGGTCTGCCGCCGACCGTCCGGCGCGAGGCGGCTTACAGATGGGGTGAGTTCCACCATCCACTCTCAGCCAGATGAACAAATCATCGAACGCTTATGCCTAAAGCCCGTCAGCTGGATGGCCATTGGCATTGGTTGCCGGAAGGCTGAGGCTGTCGAGCGTCGCGCGGAGGCGCGGCGCGGCGCGGCGAAGTCGATGAAAGCTCTCAGTTTGGAGGATACCAAGCGGCTCTGAGGATAGACCAGATGCACGGGAACGGGCGGCGGCGTGAAATTGTCGAGAAGCGGCGCGAGTCGGCCGTCGCGAATTTGGTCGGCGACCATGTACGACAGCGCCACCGTGATCCCATCCCCCATTTCCGCCGCGGCGATGGCCGCAGCCGCGTCATTGATCTCGAGCCGCGGGACAAACGAAACGCTGTCGCCTTTCTTGCCGTCGAGAAAGCGCCACTCCCGGTTCGGCATAAGGCCAGTGAACGCAATCATCGAGTGGAGACGCAGATCGACTGGAGTCTGCGGCACGCCGCGCCGCGCGAGATAGTCCGGGCTCGCAACCAATATCCTTCGAACGGTTCCGATCTTCTTCGCGACCAAATTTGAATCCGGCAGCGGACCGATGCGGACCGCAAGATCAATCCCTTCTTCCACGAGGTTGGCGATGCGATCGAGCAGCAGCACCGACATGGTTACGCGCGGGTGCTCGCTAAGAAACGCGCACACCACGGGCGTGAGGGCCGACCGACCAAATGTCACCGAGGCCGTCAGAGTGAGGTGGCCATGCGGCGCCGCCGTTTCGCCGACGGCGTCGTGTTCGGCGGTATCGAGATCGGTCAGGATGCGCCGCGCGCTTTCCAGGAAGCGCTGACCGACGTCGGTGATGGTTAGGCTGCGGGTCGTGCGGTTGAAGACGCGGGCGCCGAGACGCTCTTCAAGCGCGGAAATCGCCCGGGTCACCGCGGGGGGAGACAGGCGCAGGCGCGTTCCCGCTTTCGCGAAGCCGCCGGCGTCGGCGACGGCGACAAACACCTCGAGCTCGTGGAGGCGATCCATTTTATTCCTTCAATCGGAATAATGAATTCCATACGTTGGATATTCTTACAAGTAAAATAACCAGCCATTGTCTCGAGGAGCGGCGCCGAGGCGCGCCGCGCCGTCAACGAAACAAGGATTGACCTCATGGCTCGAATTGCCGTCATCGACCCCAAATCCGCCACTGGCGAAGCCAAGAAACTACTGGACGCTGTCCAGGCCAGCCTTGGCGCAGTCCCCAACTTCATCCGCGCGCTCGCCAATTCCCCGGCGGCGCTGAACGCGTTCCTCGGCATCCACGGGATCGCTGGCGCGGGTTTTCTCGACCCGAAAACGCGCGAGCGCATCGCGCTGGCCGTCGCCGAACAGAACGCCTGCCAGTACTGCGTCTCGGCGCATACGGCCATCGGCCGCAAGGCCGGTCTGGACACTCAGGAGATGCTGGCGAACCGCAAGGGCCGCTCGTCGGACGCCAAGGCGGAAGCCGCGCTCGCCTTCGCCCGCGCGCTCGTCGAGCATGCCGGACAGGTGAGCAAGGCCGAATTCGACGCCGTTCGCGCAGCCGGGCATTCGGATGGCGAAATCGTTGAGATCATCACGCATGTCGCAATGAACATCTTCACCAATTTGCTGGGCAAGGCGACCCAGATCGAGATCGACTTCCCGGCAATCGAGCTGAACAAGGCCGCCTGACTTATTCGGACCGGCGCGGAGGACCCTGCGCCGGATCCCTCGACCGAGAGAGGAGCTTTCAATGACCGAGACGACTCAATCCGCCGGCGTCCGCCCGCCGCTTCCGCCCTTCACGCTTGAGACTGCGATCCAGAAAGTTCGCATGGCCGAAGACGCCTGGAACACGCGCGACCCCGAGCGTGTATCCCTGGCGTACACGGAGGACAGTCGCTGGCGCAATCGTGCGGAGTTCCCGGTGGGACGGTCGGAGATCGTCGCGCTCCTGAAGCGCAAATGGGCCCGTGAACTCGAATATCGCCTTATCAAGGAACTCTGGACTTTCGCCGAGAACCGGATCGCGGTGCGTTTCGTTTACGAATCGTGTGATGAGCGCGGCGACTGGTTCCGCAGCCACGGCAATGAGAACTGGGAGTTCGACGAGCGCGGGCTGATGCGACTGCGCTTCGCGAGCATCAACGATCAACCCATCAGCGAAAGCGAACGGAAGTTCCGCTGGCCGCAAGGCCCGCGCCCCGTGGATCACCCCGGTCTTTCCGATCTTGGACTTTAGAGGCGCGGGCGCGGGCCTGCAGGAGGACGTCATGCCGCATCGTTACGCCGAGATCGCCTTCACGCCGACGGTGAAGAAGGCGCAGGAGGAGCTGGGCAGCCGGAACGCTTATGCCCGCATGGAAAGCGTTCCGGAGAACAGGAACCATCTGCTCGGCCAAGCGGAGGCTCAATTCATCGCCGAGCGAAATTCGTTCTACATGGCGACGGTCAGCGAGACCGGCTGGCCTTACATCCAGCATCGCGGCGGTCCGACAGGATTCGTGCGCGTGCTGGATGACGCCACGATCGGTTTCGCGGATTTCCGCGGCAATCGGCAATATATCAGCCTCGGAAATCTCGCGAACGATGATCGCGTGTCGCTCTTCTTCATGGACTACCCCAACAAGACGCGGCTGAAGCTCTTCGGGCGCGCGAAGCTCGTCGGTCTCGACGATGACGCGACCTTGTCTCTGCTCGAAACCTCGGATTACCGCGCCCGCGTCGAACGCGGCTTTCTGATCGAGGTTGAGGGGTTCGACTGGAATTGCCCGCAGCACATTACGGAGCGCTACACGCTCGACGAAGTTCGCGCGATGACGGCGCCGCTCGCGGCGCGGATCGCCGAACTCGAGCAGCAACTCGTCCAGGCGGGCGGCGCTGCGGCCTCAACCTAGGATCGGCGTTGAGGTTTGCCTCTATACCGGCGTCAAAAATTGAGCCATCGCGTGTTCAAATCATACGATGACATCGTCGACCATTGCTCGACGCCTGGAACAAACTCATCGAACAACCTTGGCGCAACCTGCCCATTGGATTGCGTGAGTGGTCGCACCGGTTCTAATTGGCGCAGGCTGACATTACGGCTCCACCACCACGGTCGCGCCCACGGCGACGCGGTCATAGAGATCGACGACGTCCTCATTGAGCATGCGGATGCAGCCATAGGAGGCGGCGGAGCCGATCGACTTGCGCATCTTCTGCGTCGTGCCGTGGATCGCGACCTGACCCTCGCTGAGCGTCATGGCGCGGGCGCCCATCGGATTGTTTGATGCGCCGCCGGGGATCACCTCGGGCAGCTCCGGATGGTCGTGCTTGACATCTTCCGGCGGCGTCCAGTCGGGCGCCACAAATTTGGCGTCGATCTGCACGACGCCGCTCCATTCCTTGCCCGCCTTCGGCACCGCGACCTTGTAGGCGATGGCGTCGTCCTGATCGACGATGAGATAGAGCTTGCGCTCGTGCTCGCTGACGACGATGGAGCCGGGATTGAGCTCGGAGTGATAATGAACGAATTCGCGGGCGGCGGCGGCCTGCGGCGCCGAGGCGGCGCCGATGAGAGCGGCGGCGAAAGCGATGTGGGCGATCTTGGAAGTGCGGCGGTTCATTGTCTTGCGCTCGATGTTCGATGTCTCGATGAGCGCGTTGTAGAAGAGGCGCGGCCGGCATGCCGTGCGGCGGCGCACGCGGGAAATTCCGTCAGATGAGCGTCGAAGCGGAGTTTTGCGCAGCTCCCGCGGGCCTCGCGCGTTCTTTCAACCATCTGAAAAATGCAATTCCGAGAAAGCCGACGATGATCAGCGTGTGGGGCGCGGTGATCGAGAAGTGATACGCCAAGGCCGCGGAAATGGCGCGTTCCTTCGGAACGCCGTAGCCGTTGACGAGATAGGCGACGATGCCGGCCTCAAACAGCCCCAGGCCGGCGGGGCTCGCTGGAACGGCGACCGCCAGCGCGCCGATCATCAATAAGGTCATCGCATGGATGAGGGTGAAATCAATTTCAGGGAGCAGCGTTCTGAAGGCGACGTAGACCAGGCAGACATTTGTCGTCCATATCGAGGCCGTGAAGAACGCGGTTCTCGCGGCGCGGTGATGGGCGACCAATCCTCCGGCCTGTTTGAAAAATGCGTCCAGCCGCAAGGCGTCTAGGATGCGCCAATCCGGAAGGCGCCAGACGAAGGCTTTCCGCCGGAAGATGAACAAGCCGCAAAAAACCATCGAAAGGACCACGGCGGCTGCGATCAACAGGCGCAGATCGATGATGCGCGAATCCGAGCTTGCCAGAATCAGCAACGACAAAATGACGATCGCTGTAACGTCGTAGAGTTTTTCCAGCAGGACCGCGGCGCTGACGCCGCCAATCGCATAGTTAAAATAGGAATGTCCAAAATAGATTTTCACGCCTTCGCCAGCCCTGAACGGGATTAAACTGTTGAAGGTGAATCCCATGGTGGCGATCAGAAAACCGGAAAAGAGTCCGCCATTAAGCAGCGTCGAGAGGCGTGACCCGTAGAACAGCAAGACGAAGACATTCATCGTCATTGCGATCAGAACCGCGCTTAACGGGATCTGCTTCAGTTCCCGCGACAGACCGGCGAATTCAATGTTTTGATACAGCCAGTAGGAAATGTAGGCAAAAAAAGCGGCGTTCAAAATCAGCGCGACATATCCGCCGCGCTCAGAGATGTATTTTATTGCGCTGGTCGCTCGCTGCGGCCCCGAGTTCGCGGACAAAGGCCGAGGGCCGCCGACCGGCGAGACAATCTCGCTCAATCGCAGCTCGGGCGCGAAACGCGTGGGTCGAAGCAGATCGTCCTCTACGCTCATGGCCATCTCGCTACGCGCGGAATAGCGCTCCGCCTTCGAGGCGGAAAAAGGGCCGGCGCGGTAGTCGCCGGCCACTTTCTATCCGAAACAGCGTCCGCTTAGTGCAGATACTGGCCGCCGTTGATCGTCAGCGTCGAGCCGGTGATGAAGCCGGCGTCATCGGCGGCGAGGAAGACGACGGCGCGCGCGATTTCCTCCGGCTCGCCAAGGCGGCCGACGGCGATATAGGGAATGATGTGCTTGTCGAGCACGTCCTGCGGAACGGCCTTCACCATCTCGGTGGCGATATAGCCCGGCGCGATGGCGTTGACGGTGATGCCCTTGGACGCGCTCTCCTGCGCGAGCGCCTTCACGAAGCCGATGTCGCCGGCCTTGGAGGCGGAATAGTTGGTCTGGCCGGCCTGGCCCTTCTGGCCATTGATCGACGAGATGACGATGATGCGGCCGAAGCCGCGATCGCGCATGCCGTTGATGACCGGGCGCGTAACGTTGAACAGCGAGTTCAGATTGGTGTTGATCACCGCCTGCCACTGGGCAAGCTCCATCTTGTGGAACAGGCGATCCTTGGTGATGCCGGCGTTGTTGACGAGAATGTCGACCGGGCCGATCTCCTTCTCGATCTGCGCGATTCCGGCGGCGCAGGCGTCGTAGTCGGAAACATCGAATTTAAAGACCGGAATGCCCGTCTCAGCCTTGAACTTATTGGCGGCTTCGTCATTGCCGGCGTAGGTGGCGGCGACAGTGTAGCCCGCCGCCTTCAGCGCCTTCGAAATCGCTTCGCCGATGCCGCGCGTGCCGCCTGTCACAACTGCAGTTCTTGCCACTGGGAGTCTCCTTATCCGATTTGATTTTCAAAATGCGACACAATTGCCGAAAAGGCGGACACATGCCTCTCGCTTGCGGGGCGACCGGGTGGGGAAGCGGATCTGGCGTTCATCCCACCCCGGATTGCTTTCCGACCCTCCCCATCAAGGGGAGGGATATTCGCCCCTTTTTGCCCGCACTGCGCTCGAAGCTTACCGCTCCACCGTCAGCGCGATGCCCATGCCGCCGCCGATGCAGAGCGTCGCCAGGCCCTTCTTGGAGCCGCGTCGCGCCATTTCGTGCAGGAGCGTCGTGAGCACCCGCGCGCCGGAGGCGCCGATCGGATGGCCGATGGCGATCGCGCCGCCATTGACGTTCACAATGTCCGTGTTCCAGCCCATGTCCTTGTTGACCGCGAGCGCCTGCGCCGCGAAGGCTTCGTTCGCCTCGATGAGATCGAGATCGGCGACCTTCCAGCCGGCCTTCTCCAGCGCTTTGCGCGACGCGGGGATCGGCCCGGAGCCCATCAAAGACGGGTCGACGCCGGCGGTCGCCCAGGAGGCGATACGCGCCAGCGGCGTCAGGCCGCGCTTCTTGGCCTCATCGGCGCT
>DATBRI010000173.1:0-1947 GCA_036560365.1 Methylocystis sp. | reverse complement strand
GTTCGTCTCTAAAAGCTAAAACGCCGTTGGGATTGTCCGCGAGAATTTCGCCAAGCGCTTCGTATGACGTATCGTTGACGACGTAGCGTTTTGCTTTCGGCTGCTCGGGCTCGTCCACGTCGATAAAGTCGGCGGCGTCATTGCCGCTCTTGATGGCTTTTCGCGCCGCCTTCGCGCCTTCGTCTTTCGTGATTTTGTGAAGAGCCAACTCTTTTGCGAACGCTTTGAGCGCGCCCTCGTTCTCTTTGCGCGCGTCGGCCTCAAGTCGATGAAGGGGCTTGAGGGCTTCCGTCATGGCGGGCGATTTCATCGCGCCCGGACGGCCGACAATGAAGCCCCACAGGTTTGGAACCTCGATCCAATCGGTTTTACGTTGCGGGCGAATACCGATCTTGCGACCGAGAACGGAACCGAGCGCCACTACAGCCGGAATGGCGACAAAATCGACCGGGCATTGCATCCTGTCCGAAATGTCCGCGACCCAAGGGCCGATCCTCGCGGGCAGGAAATCGAGGTCGAACGCCGCAACGGGCAAGAGCCCGTCAGGCAACGGCTTAGGCGCGGACCATTTGCTCTGTGTGTGGTCGTCGACGTTCTGCTGGCGCTTGGCGGCGTAAATCTCCCGATTCGCTTCGGCAAACCACGCATCCTTGCGGTGCTGCGGCCAGGTCGCAAAATCCTTCGGCGGGATATGACCATCGCTGGGTTCGGAGATGCGGATCAATGCGCTGCCTCCAGGTGTTCGATGTTTGCGAAGCGTCTGGAGATTTTGCGGCCGACAAGGCGAAGGCGCGTCCAATGCGCCGACGCCAAGGCCAGTTCATGACGCGCGGCCGCCTCCCGCGCCGAAATCGCGAGGCTCGCGAAATAGGCTAAATCGAATGCCAGTTCGTCGAGGGGCGCCGCATCAGATTGAGTGGTATGTTTTTCCGGCGTCATTGCTGCGCCTCCTCGGCAAGATCGAGGAGGCGGCCAAGCGGTCCAGCGGCGGAGCCATTCGAGAGGCGCAACAGCGCCTTGCGCAGCGTGTCGGCGGGGCAGCCGAATTGCAGCGCCAGCGAAGCGGCGACCGCCACGTCATGCGCCACAACAGCGGCGCCAGCGCCAGGCTTCCCGCCGTCGAGGAAGACCTCGGCAAGCCGGCCATCGGCAAAGCGCGAGATCGTGGAGCGGTAGCGAATGCCTTCGTGGTCAAAGGCAAAGACTTCGCCGCGTCGCCTGTTCGGGAGGGTTTCGCGCGTCATGGGCGCACCTCGCCGAAATGCAAATCCGCGACGGCTGCGGCCGTCAAGAGCGATAGGCGGAACCGGCGCGCGAGCCATTGTGCGCGATGATCTTGCAAATTGGGCGCGGTGGATTTATTCTCGGAACCGATCGCCGTCGCAGTGATCGTATTCCGAAGCCGTTCCGCGTCTGCTGCCGCGGGCGGCTTCATCTTTTTTGAGGCCATGGTTCTACGCGGCCTCCCTACCGTTGTCGCTCGTCGACTTGCGCGCCTGCGAGGCGAGCCATTTCTCGACTTCGCGCTCGGCGTAAGCGACCTTCGCACCGATTTTGACATAGGGCAGCGCGCGCGACGCCGTCATCCGCCATTTCGCCAGCGTCGATTCCGACACGCGAAGGCGCGCTGCCGTTTCCTTCGGCGTGAGTAAAACCGTCTGTGTTTTGGTGTTGGGCTGCATTGCCATCCCCTCCTTGAATGCGCCGTCACGGCGCGGGAATGGAGAGGCAAGGTAATCACATATGCCCGAATTGTTTGTGCGGAGTTCTCCGGTATTATGGAACTTCTACAACGTCGCCGTGCATGATGCGGCGGCGCCAGTAGAGATCGTCTGGGACGAAGGCACCTTCGGGCGGCAGCGGCGTATATTCGCGGTGCGGCTGGCGCACCAGCGCGCCATCCACTGCGGGTTTGACGTGAAGGCTGTGCCCGGTAAAGCCAATAGA
>DATBRI010000172.1:0-9901 GCA_036560365.1 Methylocystis sp. | reverse complement strand
CTAAGGCCGGTAAAATGATTCGACACGTGTCGCCTCCTATAAAGACGTAGAGAGAATGTGCGGCTGATCTGTTTTAAGCGCCTGCCGGCGCACGCTATGTCGTGTTTGTTTCAACATCAAGATCGTTCGATTCCGCTATTGGCCGCGGATTAATTTGATAATGCTCGAAAAATCGGCGCCGCCTTGGCCCGCGGCCTGATGCAGGGCGTAGAGCTGCGTCGCGACGGCTCCGATCGGCGAGGCCGCGCCGACCTTCGCGGCGGCTTGCTGCGCGAGTCGCAAATCTTTCAGCATCAAGGCGGTCATGAAGCCAGGCCTGTAATCATTGTTGGCCGGAGACGCCGTCGTCATCTCCGGCACGGGACAATAGGTCGTGAGCGACCACGACTGGCCCGAGGAGATCGACGCCGCGTCGAACAGCGCCCTGTGCGAAAGGCCGAGCCTTTCCGCGAGCACGAAAGCCTCGGCCGTCGCGATCATCGTGGCGCCGAGCATGAGATTGTTGCAGATTTTCGCCGCCTGCCCCATCCCGGCGCCCCCGCAATGAAGCACATGCGCGCCCATATATTCCAGGATCGGCTTCGCCGCCGCGAAGGCCTCCTCCGCGCCGCCGCACATGAAGGTCAGCGACGCCGCTTTCGCGCCAGCGACGCCGCCCGAGACCGGCGCGTCTATCGAGCGCGCGCCACTCTCCTGCGCGAGCCGATGCGCCGCGCAGGCGCTTTCGACGTCGACCGTCGAGCAGTCGATGAGGAGCTTGCCGCGCGCTTGAGGCGCGATTTCGCGCCAGACGGCGAGCGTCTGATCGCCGCTTTGCAGCATGGTGATCGCAACGTCGACCCCGTCGATCGCCTCGTGCAGGGAATTCGTGGCGACGCCCCCCTCCCGAGCGGCCGTTTCGACGAGCGATGCATTAAGGTCGAAGCCACGAGTCTCGACGCCGGCGCGCGCCAGCGCCGCCGCCATCGGAAGGCCCATGTTGCCAAGACCGATGAAGGCCGCTCGCATCTTTAGCTACGACAAGGTCGGCATGACGAAACTCGCGCCGGTCCGCACGCCGCTCGGCCAGCGCGATGCGATGGTCTTGGTCTTGGTATAGAAGCGAATCGCGTCCGGCCCGTGCTGATTGAGATCACCAAACATGGAACGCTTCCAGCCCCCGAAGGTGTAATAGGCCAAGGGCGCCGGGATCGGCACGTTGACGCCGACCATGCCCACTTCGACGCGGGAGGCGAATTCGCGCGCGGCATCGCCGTCGCGGGTGTAGATCGCGACGCCATTGCCAAATTCGTGATCATTGGCCAGCGACAGCGCGTCGTCGAAGCCGCGGGCGCGCACGACGCAGAGCACCGGGCCAAAAATTTCCTCCTTGTAGATCCGCATTTCCGGCCGCACCTCGTCGAATAGGCAGCCACCCATGTAAAAGCCGTTCTCATAGCCTTGCATTTTGAAGTCGCGTCCGTCGACGCGTAATTTCGCGCCCTCCTGGACGCCAAGCGCGACGTAGTCCTTGACCCGCTCTAGATGCGCGCGCGTGATCAGCGGGCCGAAATCGGCCGAAGGATCGGTCGAAGGTCCGACGCGCAGATTTTCGACGCGCGGTTCGAGCCGAGCGATCAGCGCGTCGGCGGTTGCTTCGCCTACAGGCACGGCGACGGAGATCGCCATGCACCGCTCGCCGCCGGACCCATAGGCGGCGCCGATGAGGGCGTCGACCGCCTGATCCATGTCGGCGTCGGGCATGATCACCATGTGGTTTTTCGCGCCTCCGAAACACTGGACGCGTTTTCCGTGGGCGGCCCCGTGCGCATAGACATATTCGGCGACGGGCGTCGAGCCGACGAAGCCAATGGCCTTGACTTCAGGCGATTCGAGCAACGCGTCCACCGCTTCCTTGTCGCCGTTGACGACATTGAACACCCCTGGCGGCAGGCCGGCTTCGAGCATCAGTTCGGCGAGAAACAATGGCGCGCCGGGATCGCGTTCGGAGGGCTTCAAGATGAAGGCGTTGCCGCAGGCGATCGCCGGGGCGAATTTCCACATCGGAATCATCACCGGAAAGTTGAAAGGCGTGATGCCGGCGACGACGCCGAGCGGCTGGCGCATCGAATAGACGTCGAGGCCTGCGGCTGCGGAATCGGTAAATTCGCCCTTCATCAGATGCGGAACGCCGATGCAAAATTCGGCGACTTCGACGCCGCGCTGGATCTCGCCCTGCGCGTCGGCGAGGGTCTTGCCGTGCTCGCGCGCGAGAATCGCCGCAAGCCGCTCCTTCTCGCGCCCAACGATATCGACGAATTTCATCAGCACGCGGGCTCTGCGTTGCGGATTGACCGCCGCCCATTCTCGCTGCGCGGCGGCGGCGTCGGCGATCGCCTCGCGCACCTCGTCGCGGCTGGCGAGCGGCACGCGCGCGATCGCCGCGCCCGTCATCGGCTCATAGGCCTCGCTGAAACGGCCGGACTTTCCCTTAACCCGGCGACCCCCGATAAAATGCCAAAGCTCTTCCATGTTCGCTCATCTAAGGCGCGTCCGGCCAATGTCATCTCGCAAGACGGGACCGCGCGCCTATATGTTGAAGGGAGACGCCTTCCACGACGGACGCCCGCGATGGGACTGCAGCTCACGAGCGAAAGCAAGAATCGATACGCGCAGGCGCCGCGACAGGCGGACTGGACGATCGATCAGAATTGGGCCTCCTACAGCGACGAAGAGCACGATCGCTGGAACAGGCTTTTCGCCCGCCAGGCGAAGCTCTTGCCCGGTCGCGCCTGCGACGAATTCCTGGAGGCGAAGCGACGGCTCGAACTGTCGCGCTCCGGCATCCCGGATTTCGCCGATCTAAGCCGCCGACTGGAGGCGATGACCGGCTGGAGCGTCGTTCCGGTCGCGGGGCTAATTCCGGATGACGCCTTCTTCGATCATCTCGCCAATCGGCGCTTTCCCGCCGGCGCGTTTATTCGCCCGGAGTCGGAGCTTGAATATCTGCAAGAGCCCGACGTCTTCCATGACGTTTTTGGGCATGTGCCGCTCCTCGCCAATCCCTCCTACGCGCGCTTTCTCGAAGCCTACGGCAAGGGCGGGCGACGGGCGCTCGCGCGCGGGCAGCTCCCCAATCTCGCGCGGCTTTACTGGTACACGATCGAGTTCGGTCTGATCGAGACGCCGGCGGGACTGCGCATTTTCGGGGCTGGGATCATGTCCTCTCCTTCCGAGACGATCTTCTCCTTGGAAAATTCCTCGCCGAACCGCGTCGCCTTCAACCTCGAACGCGTCATGCGGACGAATTACATCATCAGCGATTTCCAGCAGACATATTTCGTCATCGAAAGCTTCGAGAAGCTTCTCGCCGACGGCTATCAGGATTTTGGTCCGATCTATGATCGGCTGCGCAACGCCTCCGACCTCGCAGCGCATGAACTCGCGCCGGGAGACCGCATCATCTCGCGCGGCGATTTCCATTACTTTCGCGCCAAGCGAAGCGCTTAAGGCTGCGGAGCCACGACGCGTTGCTCTATGGCGCCGAAAATCGAGCGCCCATCGGCGGCGCGCATTTCGATGCGCACCACATCGCCTGCCGTTAGAAATGGCGTGCGGGGCGCGCCCTCGATGAGCTTCTCCACCACGCGTTGCTCGGCGATGCAGGAGTAACCATCTCCGCCTTGCGCGATCGGTCTGCCTGGACCGCCATCGGAGTCCCGGTTGGAAATGGTGCCGGAGCCAATGATCGTTCCGGCGCTCAGCGCGCGCGTTCGCGCCGCATGCGCAATAAGGCGCGGAAAGTCGAAGGTCATATCCTTTCCGGCGTCCGGCCGGCCGAGCGCCGCGCCATTGACGAAGGACAGCAGCGGCAGCGACAGCCGGCCGCCGTCCCAGGCCTCGCCAAGCTCTTCAGGCGTCACGGCAAGGGGGGAAAAGGCCGAAGCCGGCTTCGACTGGAAAAAGCCGAAGCCTTTCGCAAGCTCTGGAGGGACCAGCCCGCGCAGAGTTATGTCGTTGACCAGCATGACGAGTTTGATGTGGCCGCGCGCATCCTCCGGCGTCACGCCCATCGGCACGTCGTCCGTAACGATGGCGACTTCGGCTTCGAGATCGAGATCGTGCTTTTCGTCGAGCAAAGGAATGTCGTCGCGCGGGCCAAGGAAGACGTCGGAGCCTCCCTGATACATCAGCGGGTCGCTCCAAAAGCTCTCCGGCATCTCAGCGCCGCGAGACTTGCGAACGAGCGCGACATGATTGACGTATGCCGAGCCGTCCGCCCACTGGTAGGCGCGCGGCAGCGGCGAGGCGCAATCCTGCTCGCGAAAGGGAAAGCTCTCACGAAGGCCGCATTCGAGCCGCGCCGCCAGCGCCATTAGTTCCGGCGCCGCTGCGTCCCAGTCTTCGAGCGCCGACTGCAGAGTGGGCGCGACGAAGCCCGCCGCAACAGCCCGCGTCAGATCGCGGGAGACGAGGATGAGGGCGCCGTCCCGCCGGCTCTTCAGGGATGCGAACTTCACGGTCCATTGCCGGTAAAATAGCGGCGCAATCCCGACCAGCACTCCGCATAATCTTGCTGCAGGGTGTCAAGCGACATGGCGAAAGAGGTCGGATAGAGCGGCAGTCGAGACTCGAACATAAAGGCGAGAGCGTCGTCGATCTTCGCCGGGCCAAGATCCGCCTGAGAGGCCTGTTCGAAAGCTTCGGCGTCCGGGCCATGCGGCAGCATCGCATTGTGCAGCGACATGCCGCCGGGCTCAAAGCCGGACGGCTTTGCGTCGTAGCGTCCGTAAATCAACCCCATGAACTCGCTCATAATGTTCAGATGATACCAGGGAGGCCGGAACGTATGTTCCGCGACTTGCCAACGCGGAGGAAAAATCGCGAAGTCGACGCTGCCCACGCCGCTTTCGTCTGAAGGAGAGTTAAGGACCGTAAATATCGACGGATCAGGATGGTCGAACAACACAGGGCCGACCGGACAGAATCTCCGCAGATCATATTTATAGGGCGCGTAATCGCCGTGCCAGGCGACGACGTCGAGCGGCGATTGATCGATCTCGCATCGATAGAATTTTCCGCCCCATTTGACGCTCAGACGGCAGGGCTTTTCCTTGTCTTCGAATGCGGCGGTCGGCGAGAAAAAGTCGCGGGGATTGGCGAGCCCGTTTGCGCCGATCACGCCGCGATACGGCAAGGCGAATGGCGCGCCGTAATTTTCGCAGACATAGCCGCGAGCCTGGCCCGCCGAGAGCTCAACCCGAAATTTCACGCCGCGCGGCACGACGCAAATCTCACCGGGGGCGCCCTCAAGGAGGCCGAACTCCGTGAAGATGCGCAAATCGCCAAACTGCGGGACGATCAACAACTCGCCGTCCGCGTCGTAGAAATAGTCGTCTGACATCGACTGTCCGGCGAGATAGAGATGCGCCGCCATGCCCTCTCTCATGCCGCAATCGCCGGCCGTCACGATCGTGCGCATGCCTTCGATGAAGGACCCCGCATCGTCAGGGACGTCGCTCGCGCTCCAGCGCAGCTGCCCGAGCGGCGCGGCGGCATCGCTGCAGGGTGCGGTCTTCCAGTGGCGCTGCTCTATGGGCTTTGGATCGCGGACGTGAAGGACGGAGGGACGAATGCGATAGAGCCAGGAGCGCCGGTTGAGGTGGTTCGGCGCGGTGAAGGCGGACCCCGACACTTGTTCGGCGTAAAGCCCGTAAGGGCACCGCTGCGGCGAGTTCTGCCCCACCGGCAACGCGCCAGGCAGGGCTTCGCTCTCAAATTCATTGCCAAAGCCATGCAAATAGCGGGTTTCCGTCATGGCCTAGCCCGCGGCCCGATTGAAAACGCCGCGTCGGATCTGATCCTCTTCGATCGATTCAAATAGCGCTCGGAAATTTCCTTCGCCGAATCCTTCGTCGCCCTTGCGCTGAATGAATTCGAAAAAGATAGGTCCAATGACCGTCTTGGAGAAAATCTGCAGCAAGAGACGGCGGGCGCCGCTCGTGAGCCCGTCGACTAGAATGCCGAGCTCCCGAAGACGCTGCGTGGGCTCTCCGTGGCCAGGAAGCCGACTCTCCAGCGCTTCATAATAGGCGTCCGGCGGCGCCGGCATGAAATCGAGCCCGTTGTTGCGCATCGCGACCACCGTCTCATAAATATCGCGGCAAGCGCAGGCGATATGCTGAATTCCTTCTCCCCTGTATGCGTCCAAGAATTCTTCGATCTGGCTTTTTTCGTCGGCGCTTTCGTTGATCGGGATGCGAATCTTGCCGCAAGGGCTCGTCATGGCGCGAGAGCGCAAGCCCGTCATCTTGCCTTCGATGTCGAAGTAACGAATTTCTCGGAAATTGAAGATGCGCTCATACCATGCCGCGAGCGCGTCCATGCGGCCGCGCCGAACGTTGTGTGTCAGATGGTCGATCGTGGTCAGACCCACGCCTGGGGGATTGGGATCGCGCTCTCCGATCCACCGGAAGTCGATGTCCCAGATCGAACCCTGATCGCCATAACGATCGACAAGATAGATGAGCGAACCGCCGACGCCCTCGATGGCGGGAATGTTCAGCTCCATGGGGCCAACGCCGAAGGCGACTGGCTTGGCGCCCAGCGAGACGGCGCGGCGCATCGCTTTTGCGGCGTCGACGACGCGGAAGCCGATGCAACAAACCGAAGGCCCATGCGCTTTTTGGAATTCGGCGGCGAAGCTGTGAGGCTCCGCGTTCAGCACATAATTCACCTCGCCCTGACGATACAGCGTCACGTCCTTGGAGCGATGGCGCGCGACGGCGACGAAGCCCATCCTCTCAAACAGCGAGGCCAATTGCGCGGGATCAGGGTGAGCGAATTCGACAAATTCGAATCCGTCTGTTCCCATCGGGTTTTCGGCGGGCGGTCCAGCGCCGCCAAGCATCGAGTCCATGAGCAGGGCCTATACAGCTTTGGCTGACCTGCTATTTAAATATTGCGTTCCCGATCCGGTTAAAGGCCCATGATCCTTTACGACTATTATCGCTCGTCAGCCGCCTATCGCGTGCGTATCGCCATCGCGCTCAAAGGGCTCGTCGTAGAGCGCCGCCGGGTTCATTTATTGCGCGGCGAACAGCGTGATCCAGGCTATCGCGCAAAAAGCCCGCTGGCCATCGTGCCGACGCTCGAACTTGATGACGGTCGCCTCATTACCCAGTCGCTGGCGATCATCGATTATCTTGACGCGCTGAAGCCTGAGCCCCCCCTCTTGCCCGGAGACTCAGTTCTGGCGGCGCAGGCGCGCGCCACGGCGTTGACCATCGCCTGCGAGATTCATCCGCTCGCCAACCTACGAGTGGTAGAGGCGCTGCAAGGAGAGTTCGGCGCGAAAGACGATCAAATCGCCGCCTGGCGCAGGCGCTGGATCGCCGAGGGCCTGACAGGGGTCGAGTCGCTTATCGCGCCCGCTCCCTTCGCCTTCGGGTCGGAGCCGTCGCTTGCCGACATTTGCCTCATGCCGCAGGTCTATAATGCGCGACGCTTTGATGTTTCGCTCGACGACTGCCCGCGCATCCTTGCCGTCGAGGCGGCTTGCGCCGCGCATCCTGCTTTCATCGAAGCGCGTCCAGAGGCGCAGCCTGACGCCGAATAAGGTCTACGAAGCGAGCGTTAGATCGGCGATGACGGCGCCCAGGAAGCGGCCGGCTTCGCCGCCGGTGACGACACGGTGATCGAAGGTCAGGCTCAGCGGCAAAATCCGATGCACGGCGGGCGCGCCATTGGCGGCGACAACCTCGTCTCTGATTCGGCCGGCGCCGAGGATCGCGACCGTCGGCGGCAACACGATCGGCGCGGCGTAGCGCCCGGCGATCATGCCAAAGTTCGAAAGCGTGATGGTCGCGCCGCGCAGCTCCTCGGGCGGGATTCGCCGCGCCGCCGCGTCCTGCCGCATGCGGTCCAGGCCCTGACGCAAGTCCTGCGCGTCGCGATTGCCGACATCCCGCAAGACAGGCACGAACAGCCCCTCTTCCGACAGATCCACGGCGACGCCAAGGTCGATCTTCTTCATGACGCGGCGCGCGAAGGCGTGAGACTCGAACCAAGCGTTGAGCGCAGGCTCCGCCTTGCAGGCCTGAGCAAGCGCTCGGATCAGCCGGACGGTCGTGTCGGTCCCGGCCGCCCACGCGTGGATGTCGGCGTCGTCGACGATCGTGGCCGCCGCCACTTCCGCCTGCGCCTGCGCCATATTATGGGCCATGGCGCGGCGCACGCCCCGCAGCGGCTCGGCGGCTTCCGTCTCGCTGAGAATGCGCGCGACCCGCTCGATGTCCTGCGTGGTGATCAACCCGTCCGCGCCGGAGGGCGTCACCATGGCGAGATCGACGTTCAGCTTCCGCGCGAGCGCTCTTACGGCGGGCGTCGCCCGCACCGCCCCGCCGACGTGACCGACTGAGATCGGCTGGTCGCGAACGACGCTTGAACCTTGCTGAACGGCGCCCACCACCGATCCCGTGTCCTCTCCCGCGCCCTCGAAACCAACCAGCGGCGCGCCGATGCGGATCACGTCTCCGGCAGAAGCGAACAGCCGCTCGACGCGGCCTCCCTGAGGCGATGGGATTTCGACGACGGCCTTGGCGGTTTCAACGGCGACGAGCGGCTGATCGACGGCAACGTCTTCGCCGGCGGCGACGCGCCATTCGACGAGTTCGGCCTCCTGCAGCCCCTCCCCGAGATCGGGAAGACGAAAGATGTTCATGACGCCTCCATCACTTGCCGAACGCCGTCGACGATGCGATCCACGCTCGGAATATATTGCTTCTCCAGCTTCGCCAGCGGCACGACGACGTCATAGCCGGTGACCCGCTTGATGGGAGCCAACAGAGAGTAAAGCGCGCGCTCGGCGATTTCCGCGGCGACCTCGGCGCCAAAACCAGCCGTGCGCGGCGCCTCGTGAACGATGACGCAGCGTCCGGTCTTTTCGACGGAACGCAGGATCGTTTCCACGTCGAGCGGCTTCAAGGTCGCGACGTCGATCACTTCGATCATTACGCCCTCTTCTTCGAGCTTTTCGGCGGCGGCGAGCGTTTCGGGAACCATCGCGCCCCAGGTGACGACCGTCGCGTCAGCGCCTTCCCGCAATATGAAACAGGCGTCGAGCGGCAACTCCACGCCGTCGTCCTCCACCTCCTGACGGAAGAGACGATAAAGCCGCGTCGGCTCGAGAAAGATCACCGGATCGGGATCGCGCACCGACGCCAAAAGCAGCCCGTAGGCTCGTGCAGGAGAAGACGGCGCGACGACGCGAAGGCCCGGCATGTGGGCGAACATCGCCTCCGGACTTTCGGAATGATGCTCGGGCGCATGGATGCCGGCGCCGCAAGGCGAGCGCAGCACCATTGGACAGGTCAGACGTCCACGCGTGCGATTGCGCAAACGAGACGCGTGATTGATGATCTGGTCGATCGCCGGATAGATGAAGCCGGAAAACTGAATTTCGGCGACCGGCTTCAACCCCATCGCCGCCATGCCCACCGCGACGCCGGCGATCCCGCCTTCCGCCAAGGGCGTGTCGATGACGCGCTCACGCCCAAAGCGCGCCTGTAAGCCGTTGGTGGCGCGAAATACGCCGCCATTGACGCCGATGTCCTCGCCAAGCAGGAGGACGTCCTTGTCTTCGCTCATGGCGCGCGCGAGCGCGAGATTGACCGCTTCGACAAGAGTGATTTCAGCCATGACCGTTTCCGTTGGCGTTTGCATCGCGTTGGGCAAATCGCCGCGCTTCGTCGCGTTGCCATTGCAGTGTGCCCGGGAGCTTTGCGTAGAGATGCTCGAACATCGCGTCGGAGCTCAGCGGCGAGGCGTGCAAATAGGCTGCAACCTCGCGATCGACCTCTTCGGCACATTCTTTATGAAGCTCCGCCTCCTGCTCTTTCGACCAGGCGCCTTCGCTCACGAG
>DATBRI010000171.1:0-4473 GCA_036560365.1 Methylocystis sp. | reverse complement strand
GATCTCGCATTTGTCGGTTTTGACCACTTTGCGGGCGGTGTCGACGCTCTCAACCGTAAGCATCAGCACGGTCACTTCCTTTTGGCGCCGCACGATGTGGCGTATCGGCCAGGCGACATCGGGCGACGCAAGGGCCGCCGTCGCGACCTGATAGAGCAGGGGCTGGAAGCAATGATGATTGTTGCTGTCGAGGATGAAGATGCGCGCCTCAGCGCCATCAAGCGCCTGCGCAGCCGCGATCCCGGCGAAGCCGCCGCCTATGATGACGACTCGAGGTTTGGGCTCGTCGGCGCTGCTGTGCTGCATCTTAACTATCCATCAACCGTGTCGTCGAGGCCAAGCCGCCAAGCAGCTGGGGCTTTAAGCTCGCAAACGCCTACAGTGTTTCAGCCTGGGCTGGAGTCGTCTATCAGGATAACGCCGTGGGTCGCCGAGGCGCGAAAATTCGCGCTTCTTGCATTCCGGCGCGCAGGCGCCTATCCCTCAAATGCCAGTCGGCTGGACGACCGCTGCCGAAACGCAGAGGAAAGTCCGGGCTCCACGGAGACACGGCGCCGGATAAGGTCCGGCGGGGGCGACCCCAGGGATAGCGCCACAGAAAGCAAACCGCCGCGCAAGCGGTAAGGGTGAAAGGGTGCGGTAAGAGCGCACCGCCCGAGCGGCGACGTTCGGGGCACGGCAAGCCCCGCCGGGAGCAAGACCGAATAGGGGCGACGGAAGGCCTTAAGCGCAAGCTTTTTGCCTTCGACCCGTCTCCGGGACTGTCGCCCGGGTTGGTTGCTAGAGGCGGGCGGCAACGTCCGTCCCAGAGGAATGGTCGTCACGTTCTGCAAAGAACGTACAGAACCCGGCTTACAGGCCGACTGGCGTTTAAAATAGCGGTATTTCGTAGAGGAAGGCGTTGACGGGAACGCTTGGCAGCATTCGTTCGCCGGTTGCGACAGGCCCCGTCCGTCGCCGTCGGCCAGCGAGGCGGCGTCGGCCGGACCAGAAAGCTTTGCGTCATTCTGCTTGCGCCGCCTTGAGGCCGCCAAATTCGCGCCACCGTAAACGCTCCCTTAACGATAACAAAGCCTAATAAAGGCGGTTGCCGATCGGCGCGTGGCGACCAGTCTGCTTTCGACGCCTTCCGATGCCATGTCGATCAAGACCGCCCAGCCGCAATCGAGCCGTCTCGGCGAGCCAGCGCTCGCCGGCCGCACACCAACGCGCCGCCGGCCGCGCGCCGCGCGCCGTCTGGTGAGGAGCATGCCAATGACGTCCGCCGGGACGCATATTCCGGTGCTGCGCGACGAGGCGATCGCCGCCCTCGGCGTTCATCGTGGCGGCCGCTATATCGACGCCACTTTCGGCGGCGGCGGCTATACGCGCGCTATCCTGGCGCAGTCGGAAACGCACGTGCTCGCCTTCGACCGCGATCAGACGGCGGTGAAGGCCGGCCGCCCGCTTGTCGAAGGGATGCGCGAACGGCTCACGCTGATCGAAGCCCGCTTTTCTCAGCTCGAGGACATCGCGCGCGCGCAAGGCTTTGCGCCGCCAGACGGCGTCGTCTTCGACATCGGCGTCTCGTCGATGCAGTTCGACGAAGCGGCGCGCGGCTTTTCCTTTCGCGCTGACGGTCCGCTCGACATGCGCATGGAGGGGCGTGGGCGCAGCGCCGCCGATATCGTCAATGAAGCGGATGCAGAGACGCTCGCGGACATCCTGTATTTTTATGGCGAGGAGCGCGCCGCGCGCCGCATCGCTCGCGCCATCGTCCACGACCGAGAGATTGCGCCCTTTCAAACGACGCGAGCGCTCGCCGAAATGATCGCGCGCGTCGCGCCCAACCGCGCTATCGACATTCATCCGGCGACCAAAAGCTTCCAGGCGTTGCGCATCGCCGTCAACGACGAACTTGGGCAATTGCTGAATGGGCTGCTCGCCGCCGAACGGCTTCTCACTGAGGGCGGCCGGCTCGTCGTCGTGACATTCCATTCGCTTGAGGATCGCATCGTCAAGCAGTTTCTCTCCGAACGCTGCGGTCGCGGCGAAACGGGCTCGCGTCGTCTTCCCGGAGAAACGGCGCCGCCGCCGCCAAGTTTCGTTTGCGAAGGCCGCCAACCGGTGACGCCAGCGCCCGCTGAAACGGCCGCCAATCCGCGCGCGCGTTCAGCCAAATTGCGTTACGCGACCCGCACGGCCGCGGCGCCTCGCCCGCTCGACGCCAGGCTCGCGCGCCTTATTCGTCTTCCCGATCGCGACAAGGGAAAAGCCTGATGCTGCGGCTCCTCAATATCGTTGCGGTTCTCGTCCTTGTCGGTTCGGCGGTTTACGCCTATTCGATCAAATATCAGACGAGCTTTCGCGCCGAGCAGATCACGAAAACCAAGATCGAGATCAAGCAAGAGCGCGACGCCATTGCCGTGCTGCGCGCTGAATGGGCCTATATGACGCGGCCAGAGCGCATTCAGCAGCTTGCTGACGCTTATCTGCCCGGCATGAAGCAGCTTGACGCGACCCAGATCGTCACCGCGCAATCGCTTCCCGAGCGATCGCCGCGCGTCGACTCGATCGGCAAGAAGCTCGACGCGCTCGGATTGAGCATGTCGGCGACGCCGCCCGTCCCCGGCAGCGCGCCGACGACCACTCCCAAAGCGCAGGGACAAAGCCAAGAGCGACGCAAGCCATGACGCAACCGATGCTCGACACGCAACCTTCGCCGCCGCCGATCGGCAAAATACGCGCGTTGCTGCGCGTCCTGTTTTCGACGAGTCTCGCGCTGAGCGCGTCGCGCATGCGGCTCGCGGCGCTCGGCTTTCTCGCGCTCTACGCGGTGATTTCGATCAAGCTCGTCTATCTCGGCTTTAAGCCGGAGGCGGCGACGTCGCGGCGCGCCGCGGCGGAGGCGGTCGCGGCGTCCCGGCCGGACATCTTCGATCGCAACGGCGAGGCGCTCGCAAGCGACGTCAAGGTGATGTCGGTCTTCGCCGAGCCGCGCCGCATCATCGACAAGGACGAAGCGACCGAGCTGTTGACCGCGGTGTTGCCTGGTCTCGACGCGCGCGAATTACGAGAGCGGCTCGGCTCCAAGAAGGGCTTTGTTTGGGTGAAGCGCGAGGTGACGCCGCATCAGCGCGACGAGGTGTTTCATCTTGGTCTTCCGGGCGTCGGATTGATCGCCGAAAATAAGCGCGTTTATCCCAACGGACCGATCGGCGCGCATGTGCTCGGCTTCGCCAATATCGACAATCAGGGCATCGCCGGCATCGAGAAATATATCGATGGTCAGGGTCTCGCCGATTTGCACGGCGCCGGCTTCGGCGTAACGCCGGAGGAACTCAAGCCGGTGTCGCTTTCGCTCGACATTCGGGCCACGCATGCGTTGCGCGACGAACTCGAAAAGGGCGTCGCTCATTTCAAAGCCAAGGCAGGCGCCGCGGCGATCTTGGACGTCAACACCGGAGAGGTGATCGCGCTCGCGTCGCTTCCCGACTATGATCCGAACAAGCCGACGGAAGCGCTCGATCCCGTCCACATCAACCGCTTGAGCGTCGGCGTTTATGAGATGGGCTCGACCTTCAAGGCGCTGACCATCGCGATGGCGCTCGATTCCGGCAAGGTCAATCTGAATTCACGGCTTGACGCACGCGGCGTGCTCTCTTTCGGGCGCTTCAAGATCCATGACTATCACGCGCAAAACCGCGCGCTCACGCTCCCGGAAGTCTTCACCTATTCGTCCAACGTCGGCACCGCGCGCATGGCGATGGGCCAGGGCGTGGAGCGGCACAAGGCGTTCCTGCGCAAGATGGGCCAGCTCACGCGCATGCGCACCGAACTGCCCGAAAGCGCCGAACCGATCGTGCCGAAGAATTGGGGCGAGCTGAACACCATGACCATCGCCTTCGGGCATGGCCTTGCGGTGGCGCCGCTCCAAGCGATGATGGCCGTCGGCGCGCTGATGAATGGCGGCTATCTGATCACGCCGACCTTCATCAAGCGCAGTGAGGAGGAAGCGAAGGCGCGCGCCGAACGCGTCGTGAAGCCTGAGACCAGCGAGGCGATGCGTTATCTCATGCGCCTCAACGCCGAAATCGGCACGGCGCGGAAGGTGAACATCCCTGGCTATTATGTCGGCGGCAAAACCGGCACCGCGGAAAAGGTCATCAACGGCCATTATTCGAAGAATCGGCTGTTTAATACTTTCATGGCCGTCGCGCCGTCGGACAAGCCGAGATATCTGTTCCTGACCATCATGGATGAACCGCAGGGATTGCCGGAAACCGGCGGCTACGCCACGGCCGCCTATAATGCGGGACAGGTGACCGGCGAGATCATCGAGCGGGTCGGTCCGATTCTCGGCCTCGCGCCACGTTTCGAGCCGCCGCACCAGCCTTTCCCGCTCCTCGCCAAATTAGGTTATGGCTATGCCAATGTTCCGGCCCGCGGCGGCGGAGGACATTGATGCTGCTTTCCGAACTGCTTGCGACGCCA
>DATBRI010000170.1:0-6680 GCA_036560365.1 Methylocystis sp. | reverse complement strand
CACATCGAGATGAAGGCCGGCGTTCGCCGGCCGCAACTCCGCCCAGCCGGCTCCGTCGGATACGCGCGTCGGCTTAACGACACGCAAAGCGCGGCGCGGCGCAGGTAGAGCAACGACGCCAACCTCGTCGATCGCTAAGACGAAGTCGCGGGCCGAGCCGTCCATCGCTGGAACTTCGTCGCCGTCGAGCAAAACGACCGCATTGTCTACGTCAAGCGCCGCAAGCGCGGCCATCAAATGCTCGACCGTCGACACATTCGCGCCGTCGCCGGCGAGCCGTGTGCGCAAATTCGACGCGTCGACGCGCGACCAATGCGCTTCGATCTCGGCTCCAGCGACGCTGAACACGATCCCGACGTCAGCGCCGGCGGGCGCGAGCGTCATGCCGGCGGGACGACCGCCGTGCACGCCCTGGCCCGTTAACGTGAAACTTCGCGCGATCGTCCGCTGAACCGCTGGCGCGGCCGCGCTTCCGGGAAGCGCGGCGCGGCGCGCGCGCATCGCATGTCGGCGTGAATCCGAACGAATGGCGCAACCCTCCCCTAAAGCCCAGACGAAAGATAGCAAATCCAGGCGCCGACGCTCCAGTCACGCTTTCCTACAATTTGTTACAAGATCCGGCGGCTAAATGAAAAGGCCCGCGCGAGGCGGGCCTTTTGCCGAATTGGTTAGAGTTTTTCAGTGGTTGGCCTGGCGGCGCAGGAACGCCGGGATCTCCAGATGATCCTCCTCGGACGGGCGCGGTTGCAGGGCGCGACGACCGTGCGGATCAAGCGCGGCATGTCCGCCGGGAACGACCGGCGCCGGCGCGGCCGGCCGCTTGCCATATTCGGCGTGCGTCGCCGAAGGCTGAACGCCTGCCGGAGCCATTTGCTGGCGCGGGGCCTGCGCCGTGGGCGCGCCGTGCATCGAATCTTCTTGACGGCTTGCCCCGAAAGAGGCGAGACGCTCGAAAATCGACTTGCGACGATGATCGACGCCGTCCATCTGCTGACGCAGCTGGTCCTGGATCGGCTGGGGAAAATCTTCGATCTGCGGCATGCGCGGCGCACGCGGCTGCTCGGGCGCCGGCGGCACATAGGCGCCGAGCGGCGCTTCGTGGCGCTCGACATCGAGCCGCGGCTCGCCATAGGCGAGACGAGGCGGCGCCGGCTCGAAGTAGACGCCATGCGCCGGCACCTGCTCAGAATAATAGCCAGCTGGGGCCTGCGGCTCCTCGCGATGTCGCATGACCGGCGCGGCCTCGACGGCCGACGCGTTCTGCTGGGCGCGCGCCTGCTGCAATTGGGCGCGCAGGCGCTCGGCGGCCTCGGCGAGACGCGATTCGCTCGTCGGATCGTCCGCCGTGATCGCGGTCAGGTCGATGCCCGTCGCGACGACGGAGACGCGCACCACGCCTTCAAGCGACGAGTCGAATGTCGCGCCGAGAATGATGTTGGCGTCCTCGTCGACCTCCTGGCGAATGCGGCTTGCCGCCTCGTCAACTTCATAGAGCGTCAGATCGTGGCCGCCGGTGATCGAGATCAGCAGGCCACGCGCGCCCTTCATCGACACTTCGTCGAGCAGCGGATTGGCGATCGCGGCTTCCGCGGCAAGATTGGCGCGATTTTCGCCCGTGGCTTCGCCGGTGCCCATCATCGCCTTGCCCATGCCGCGCATGATCGAACGGACGTCGGCAAAGTCGAGATTGATGAGGCCTTCCTTGACCATCAAGTCCGTAACCGACGCGACTCCCGAATAGAGAACCTGGTCGGCCATGGCGAAGGCGTCGGCGAAGGTCGTCTTCTCCGTGGCGATGCGGAAGAGATTCTGATTCGGGATGACGATCAGCGTATCGACGCATTTTTGCAGTTCGGAAATTCCCGATTCGGCGATGCGCAGGCGACGCTGACCTTCGAAATGGAACGGCTTCGTAACCACGCCGACGGTGAGAATGCCCATTTCGCGCGCGATCTGCGCGATCACCGGCGCGGCGCCCGTGCCGGTGCCGCCGCCCATTCCGGCGGTGACGAAGCACATATGCGCGCCGGAGAGATGCTCGCGGATTTCTTCGCGCGCTTCTTCCGCGGCGGCGCGGCCGACTTCCGGCTGAGCGCCGGCGCCCAGCCCTTCCGTCACCTGCAGACCCATTTGAATGATTCGCTCGGCCTGCGACGACGCGAGCGCCTGGGCGTCAGTATTGGCGACAAGGAAATCGACGCCCGACAGACCAGAGGTGATCATATTGTTGACGGCGTTGCAGCCACCGCCGCCGACGCCGCAAACCATGATGCGGGGCTTCAATTCCCTTAGTTCGGGAGCTTTAAGGTTGATCGTCATCTGCCAGGCCTCTCACCAATGCGTTCACAACTCGGCGCCCGTTGTCCTTCGCCCTTGGACGCCCGGTCGCCGAACGCGTCGTCCTTGGCAATCATGCTCGGCGCGTCGAAGGGCGCGCCGGGTCGAAAGAATCACTCTTCACGCGATACTAGAAGCTTTCTCTTAACCATCTCCCTACGCGCGAGACGTATCCGTCAGTTCCTGTCGCCGCGCGCTCGACCCGGCGCGGCTCAAAATATTCGTGCGCAGCGACTTGCGGATAGATGAGCAGCCCAGCGGCGGCCGCGAAGGCGGGGCTCTTCGACGAGTCTGGCAAGCCTTCGACGCCGATCGGGCGTCCGACCCGAACCTGGCCGCCGAGAATGCGGCGCGCCGCTTCGGCGACGCCTGTGAGCTGGCTCGCGCCGCCCGTCAGCACGATGCGACGGCCAGGGCCGCTCGGATGGCCGGCCTTCGCCAAGCGGTCGCGCAGGAACTCAAGCGTTTCCTCTATTCGCGGACGGATAATGCGCACGAGATGCGATTTTGGCGCATGCGCCTTGTGATCGCTCTCACCGACGTGATCGAAGGAAATGGTTTCGAGTTCGTCTGAGGTCGAAGCGATCGCCGAGCCGTGAAAGGTCTTCAGCCGCTCCGCGTCGGAGAGCCGCGCGTCGAGTCCGCGCGCAATGTCCATCGTGACGTGGCCGCCGCCGAGCGTGACGGCGTCAAGGTGAATCATCTCACCCCTGGCGAAAACAGCTACGGAGGTTGATCCAGCGCCCATGTCGACGACCACGACGCCCATCTCGGCCTCGTCGGGTTCGAGCGTGGAGAGTCCGGCGACGTAAGGCGCGGCGGCCATGGCTTCGACGCTGAGATGGCTGCGCTCGACGGCGAGGAGCAGATTGCGGGTGGCCGCCTGATCGCAGGTCGCGACGTGGAGATCGACCGCGAGTTCTTCGCCGATCATGTCCTTGGGATCTCGGATTCCCGACACGCCGTCGAGCGAGAAGCCCGTCGGCAGCGAGTGCACGGCGACGCGGCCGCGATTAAGATGATGCGCCGCCGAAGCCTCGAGAACCCGATGAATATCGTGTTCGGCGACTTCGCGGCCGCCGATGACTCGTTTCGCCTGAAAATGCTGCGAGGACAGTCGGCCGCCCGACGCCGTCACAATGATGCGGTCCACTTGCATGCCGGCCATGCGCTCGGCGGCGTCCACGGTCTGCCGGATCGCGGCGTCCGCGGCGTCCATGTCGACCACGAGGCCGTTCTTCACGCCCAGAGAGCGCTGATGGCCAATGCCGACGACACGAACGCGGTGCGTGCGCCAATCGCCGGGCGCGACCGCGCCAAGCGGCGTCAGCCGCGCGATCAGGCAGGCGATCTTCGACGTGCCGACGTCAAGCGCCGCGAACGTCGCTGAGCGACGCGGCGAGAGCGGCTTCATACGTGGTGGGACACCAGGGGAAATCATTCAGCTAACCACCACTCTTGGTCGACTTGCGCGGCGCGAGCTGCGCTTCGCGCGCCGCAGCGGCCTCTTCCGTCAGCCTTACGCTGACGCGGTCGGGAATGCGCAAATCGATGAACATGATATCCTTGTCGAGGATCCGCGCCTCTCGCTGCAGCCGCGCGAGCGTCTCCAGCGCGCCGGATGGATCGATCTCCGGCAGTTTCACCGTGACGCCGTTCGTCACCTCGAAGTTCCAGCGGCGTCCCGCGACAAGCACGCCGGCCTTGATCCGATGCGCGAGATCGCCGGCCCTCGTCATCAGCATCAGAAATTCGAGTAGCCGCTTCTGCGCGCCCTCGCCGACGACGAACGGCAGACCGAGATAGCGCTGGTCGCGCAATTCATCGATCGGCACGCCGTCTTCGGAAATGACGGCGACACGTCCATCGCGCTGCCACAGGGCGCTTGGCAGCCGCTCTTCAATCGCGATGACCAGGCGATCAGGGTAGAGCTTCATCACCCGCGCGGACTTGACGAGGGGCACCTGCATCAACCTGTCGCGCACCGCCGTCGCGTCGAGAAAGGGCAAGGAGTTTCGCGGCCCCACGCCCGCGGCGTCGAGGAGCTCGCGTTCGCTCAAACGCGATTGACCGGTGATGGTGACGGCGGAAATCGGAAATCCGGCGACGCGCGCCGCGATGTCGTAAATTTCGCCCTCGCGTGCGACGAGAGCGGCGTAGCCGCCGTTCTCGACAAATCCCGCCGCGCCGACAGCGGCGAAGAGCGCAAGCGTCGCCAAAGCGCCGACGCCGGGACGACCCAGCAAGGCCAAGCGCGAAAGGAATCGTTTCCCCGGAGGTCGTCGCGACGAGGCGCGTGGCGCGAACGCCGCAGCGGCGGCGGGAACGGCTGACTGCGAGACCGTCGCAACGCCGGCCGCCGCCAGGGCGTATGGGGCTTCTCCGGGAGAGATGGGAACGAGCGAATGCCGAGCCGTAAACGACTCTCTCAACGATCGCAGGATGCGTCTTCCACCATCCATCTGACCAACTCGCCGAATGAAAAACCTGCGTATGCCGCCATTTCTGGCACGAGCGAGGTCTCCGTCATTCCCGGCTGCGTGTTCACTTCCAATACGACGAGCTCGCCCGTACCTCCGGGGCGGTCGTCGTATCGGGAGTCCGCGCGGCTTACGCCGCGACAGCCGAGAGCTCGGTGAGCCTCAAGGGCCAAATGTTGGACCTCTTGGTAAATATTCAGTTTAAGATTTGCCGGAAGGACGTGTTTCGAGCCGCCCTTTGCGTATTTGGCGTGATAATCGTACCAGCCGCCGTCCGCGGCGACGATTTCGATCACGTCAAGAGCTTTGTCGTTCATGACGGCGCAAGTGAGTTCACGCCCGGCGATGAACTGCTCCGCGAGCATCATGTCGCCATGTGTCCAATCCTCGCGCCATAATTCCTGCGGGGGATGCTCTTGGCCCTCGCTGACGATGAAGACGCCGAAGGAGGAGCCTTCGGAGACGGGCTTGAGGACATAAGGGAGGGGCAAAGCGTGCGCTTTGGCGGCGTCCAGCCTGTGCAGAACGCGCCCTTTAGGCGTCGGAACGCCCGCGGCCGCCATCACCGTCTTCGCGACATCCTTTTTCATCGCCGCCGAAGAGGCGAGCACGCCCGAATGCGTATAGGGGATGCGCAGAATTTCCAGCACGCCCTGAATGCAGCCGTCCTCGCCGAACTTGCCGTGGAGCGCGTTGAAGGCGACGTCGGGTTTGACCGCCGCAAGGACATTCGCGACGTCATGTCCCGCGTCGACGCGGGACACTTGAAACCCCTGCTCTTCAAGAGCTTTCGCGCAGGCCTCGCCCGAGCGCAGGGAAATTTCGCGTTCGGCGGAAAGTCCGCCCATCAGAACGGCGACGTGCTTGGTCATGCTCGGCCTGTTGCTTTAGCGCCCTATGAAGGATTTCACTACATCGAAGACAAAGGTGGCTTGTTCCGGCTTCAACCGGCCCGCGCGCCGTATGACGCGGGAAGGTTCGATATTCGTGATTTTGACGGGTCTGACGATTGACGGCGAAGACAAGCCAGCCTGCGCGAGGTCTATTATCTCAAGGTCATCTTTCGAGCGCGAATGCAGCGCGCTGGTGATCATAACGACCCAAATGTAACCTTGCGATTGAACCTTGGCGTTGGAGACCACGAGCGCAGGGCGTCGCTTCTCGGCGAATTGATCGGAGCAGGGAAATGGGACGACAATAACGTCTCCGGGCGTGTAGCGAGCTTTATCAGAGGTCGCCATAGGCGGCGTCGTCAATCTCGCTCGACCACTCGCTGAATGTCGCGAAAGGATCGTTGCTCTCGGTGGGAGAGCCTCGCTCGATGCGCACGCCGGCGTCATCAAACACGTAACGAAGCCTATCGCCCCGGCTTTATCTGCAGGCGCTCGCGCACTTCGCGCGGCAACACCGTCTGGCTCTTGACAGAGACTTTCGAATAAACGGGTTTTTGCTTCGCTGACGCCAAGGCCGAGTCTCCAGTTTGCCTTACTAACTTACCGCCTTACAAGAATCGGCACAAGCACCGCCTAATTTTTTTCAATCATCAGACGACTGCGTCTCGGACGACCGCGCCATTCATCTCACGCAACGCCGATGCGCTTGATTTCCCAATGCAGCTCGACGCCGCTCGTCTCGCGCACGCGGCGACGCACTTCCTCGCCAAGCGCTTCGATATCGGCGGCGCTCGCACGGCCGCGATTGATGAGGAAATTGCAATGCATTTCGCTCACCTGCGCGTCGCCGACGACAAGGCCGCGACAGCCCGCGGCGTCAATCAACCGCCACGCCTTTTCGCCGTCAGGATTCTTGAAGGTCGAGCCGCCGGTCTTTTCCTTGATCGGCTGCGAGGCCTCCCGCGCCGCC
>DATBRI010000169.1:0-1621 GCA_036560365.1 Methylocystis sp. | reverse complement strand
GGGGTGGCGACCCTTGCCGAATTTCTCGCGGCCTTCCATGGCGCGTTCGATCATCGCCGGGACGAACGCAACGGTGGAGATTGCCGCTTCGTCGAGGAACGTCTGGATGGCGTCGAGCGCGGCGCTGGGCGCAATGCCCGTGCGCTTGGCGAACGCCATTGCGGCCTCGGCGACGACGACGGCGGTGGTGAAGGGCTTGGCGGCGGCCTCGATAACGTCGAGGATCGCGGCGCGCTCGGGCTCATTGAGAAGGACGGCCAGCACAGCCGAAGTTTCGATCATCATGGTTCGTCGTCGCCCCATTCGGCGTCAAAGAAAGCCTTGTCGAGCGCGGGGCCCGTGCGCGGCAAAGCGTCCAACCTTTCGAGGAACGGCGCGAGTCGGTCGGCGAGTCGCGTGCGGTGCTTATCGCGCTCCAAGGCCTCGGCGCAGGCTTCCCGAACGGCTTCAGTCAGGGTGATCTTACGGGCCTGGGCCAATCGGCGAACGGCTTCGGTCGCGGCTTCGTCCTTGATGTGGAGGGGCATTTGGTGCGCCTATCGGGGGATACACGTATATAAACTTTCATATACACCGGCGCGGGAGCGCCGGAAAGCAAAAACCGGCGCGGGAGCGCCGAAGCGCGAAAGCCGCGCCGAGCAGGGCGGCTTCTTAAATTCAGTCGCCGTCGGGCTGATCGCTTAGGTGAATCTCGGCGGTCGGCAGTTTACGCGCGAGTTCTTGGGCAAGGTCCGGGTCAGCCAGGTGAAGCGCGCCCCATAGACGGGTGATTTGAGCAATGAGATCGGGAAGCTCGTCGCGTGGCGGCACGCGATAGACGGTCGCCCCCAAGCTGTGGATGCGCTCGCTTGGCCAATCTCCGCGACTGCCGTTCGAATGATCCTTCAAGGTCCCTCCTCAAGAGACACGCCGCGACGGGGAATAATCCCCCTGCCCTTGTCGGCCGAAAGCGCAGCATGTCGCGCGCGCGACGACGAAAAGCTACTCCCGCGAGAGTTCGCTGGCGAGCCCCGTCAATTCCATCCGGCGCAAGAAGGCCGCAATCTCGCTCTCCTTGAAGCCGCCGAAGGGCAAGTGCGCGGCGTGCTTGATGGCGTCCTTGCTGTGAGTGGCGGCGACGGCGCCCGTGATGGCGCATAGTGCAGCGCGGGCGTTGGACTGGGCAAAGCTGGCGTCTTCGTCGCATTGGTAATCGAGGAAGCGCGCGAGCGCATAGAGCCCGGTCGGCGGCACGCCGATATGGCGCCACAAGCGATAGTCGGCGACGGCTTGCGCGAAGTCCGTTGCCTTCGGCGCGATCTCTGTTGCGCGAGACGATGGCGCGGGCGTTCTCTTCCCACAACATGCGACCAAAAGGCCGCATTGCAGTTCCTGCCAGGATAGCTGTTCGAAAAAGTCAGCTGCACGGCGCGGCGTCGCCATAGCCGATTCGGCGAACCGAAGGCCCCGCCCGGTTTCCCGGGCGAGGCCTCCTCGGCTGATCTCAGTCGCCATTGGGTTTGCGGCCGCGGGACCAGATGAGCGTGAAGCCCTCGCCGTCCTCGTCGTCGAAGAGATTGGCGTAGATCGGAGCGTTGAAGCTCGGATCGTCCAGCTTGACCGAGAGGTAGTCGCGGTTCTC
>DATBRI010000168.1:0-7983 GCA_036560365.1 Methylocystis sp. | reverse complement strand
GGACCTGGGCGAACGATCGCCACCTCGATGACGAGGTCATAGAAGGTGCGGGGCTTGAGCCGCGGCAGCATCGACATCTGCGCCCGGCTCTCGATCTGGAACGTGCCGAGCGTGTCGGCCTTGCGGATCATCGCATAGGTTTTGGGATCCTCGGCGGGGATGGTCGCAAGGTCGAGGTCGATGCCCTTGTGCTGCGTCAAGAGGTTGAGACCGCGTTTCATGCAAGAGAGCATGCCGAGCGCCAGGCAATCGACCTTCATGAATTTCAGCGCGTCGATGTCGTCCTTGTCCCACTCGATAACCTGGCGGTCCTTCATCGCGGCGGGCTCGATGGGAACAAGTTCGTCGAGGCGATCATGCGTCAGCACGAAGCCGCCGGGATGCTGCGAAAGATGACGCGGCGCGCCGATCAACTCGCGGGCCAGTTCCAGGGCGAGGCGCAGGCGCCGATCGCCGAGATTGAGGTTCAGTTCCTCGACGTGTTTGGGCTCGACGCCTTCATTCGACCAGCCCCGAATTTGCGAGGAAAGCATTTTGATCAGGTCCTCGGGCAGTCCGAGCGCCTTGCCGACATCGCGAAGAGCGCCTTTGGCGCGATAGCGGGTTACGACCGAGCAAAGCGCGGCATGATCGCGGCCATAGGTTTCGAACACCCATTGCATGACGGTTTCGCGCCGCTCATGCTCGAAGTCCACGTCGATATCCGGAGGCTCCCGTCGCTCCTCCGAGACGAAACGCTCGAACAGCAGATCGTTGCGCTCGGGGTCGATGGAGGTGACGCCAAGCACATAGCAAACCGCGCTGTTGGCGGCGGAGCCGCGGCCCTGACAAAGAATGTCCCGGCTGCGAGCGAAGCGAACGATTGAATTCACCGTGAGAAAGTAAGGCGCATATTGCAGGGTTTCGATCAGCCGCAACTCATGCTTGAGGATCGCCGTCACCTTGTCCGGAACGCCCTCGGGATAGCGTCTCGCCGCGCCTTCCCAGGTTAGGTGTTCGAGCGCCTGCTGCGGCGTGCGGCCCGGCATCGTCTGCTCCTGCGGATATTGATAGGCCAGCTCGTCCAGCGAAAAGCGGCAACGCCCCGCGATCTCCAATGTCCTGGCGAGGGCCTCCGGGTAGCGGCTGAACAGCCGCGCTATCTCCTCCGGCGGCTTCAGATAACGGTCGGCATGACGCTCGCGGCGGAACCCGGCCTCGTCGAGTGTGCAATTGTGCCGGATGCAGGTCACGACATCCTGAAGAACGCGGCGCGCTGGGACATGGAAGAGAACGTCGTTCGTGACGACAGTCGGCACGTCCGCCTGCAAAGCCATGTTCGACAGTTCGTACAGCCTGAGCGCGTCGTTCGGTCGCCGCCGCAGCGTCAGCGCCATATAGGCCCGGTCGCGGAAACCCTCGGCCAGCCGGCGAAGACGCAAGGCGCAGATGTCGTCCGCCTCGTCCGGGACAAGGACCGCGATCAGGCCCTCGCCGTAGGCGACGAGATCGGACCAATCGAGACGACACCGCGCCTTGCCGCCACGCTTCTTGCCCAGCGACAGCAATCGGCAAAGCCGCGCATAGGCGGGCCGGTCGGTCGGATAGACGAGAACGGACATGCCGTCGGCGAGATCGAGTCGACAGCCGACGATCAGTCGCACGCCCGTCGTCTTCGCCGCTTCATACGCGCGGACGATGCCGGCAAGCGAACCGCGGTCGACGATCGCCAGCGCCTCGATGCCCAGGGCGGTGG
Organism: Methylocystis sp.; assembly: GCA_036560365.1. Taxonomy (GTDB): domain Bacteria; phylum Pseudomonadota; class Alphaproteobacteria; order Rhizobiales; family Beijerinckiaceae; genus Methylocystis. The sequence continues at coordinate 6,248 of DATBRI010000168.1, read as the reverse complement.
CATGTTCGAACAATTCCTCGCAGGAACTCGCCCCGCGCAGAAACGAGAAATGCGAGGTGCATTGTAGCTCGACATAGCGCGCGGCGGTCATCCGAAGATCCCATGCATAAACCACCGCTGTGAGCCGGTCGCCGCGTCTTCGCCGTCGCCGGCGCGAAAAATCCAGAAGCGCTCGCCGGCATCGTCCTCGACCTGGAAATAGTCGCGCACCGCGATCAGCTCGGCGTCGCGCTTCCACCATTCGCCGAAGACGCGCTCCGGGCCATCGGCGCGTTTCACGCGGCGCCGGACGCCGCGCCAAGTGAAGGTAACGGGCGGATTGTCGGGCAGCAGCGCGACCGTCTCGATCGGCTCCGGGTTCGCAAGAAGCCGGGCTGGACGCGGCCAATGGTCCGGCCATCCCGCGCCGGCAGCCGGCGCCAATGGCGCGATGCGCTGAACGGAGCGTTCCGGCACGTCGCTGGCGACCGGCGCGATGCGATAGAGCTGCTTCTCGCCGACGCGATTGGCGAGGGTGTCCAGGAGGTCGGAGACGTCCGCCTCTGGTTCCTCAGTCAGCGAGGAGATCGTCTGCTTCGGCGCAAGCGGCTCGGCGAGTGTGGCGGCAAGGGTGATGATCTCGATGCCGAAACCGGGAGCGACGGTTTCGATCTTGTCGCAGAGCAGCCGCGTCAGACGTTTTACGTCGCGCACCGGCAGAGCCGTTCCGATCCTGATCGCCTCGATACGGTTGTCGACCCGGTGAAACAGCAAATCGAGACGCCGTGCGCCGAGGCCTTTGGCTTCGAGCGCCTCGCAGAGCTGCACGACGAGCTTGGCCGTATAGCGGGCGATGGTTTCGGGGGCGCCGATCGGCTCGGCGAAACCGCGGCGAACTTCGATGAGGTCGGGCGAGCGAACCGGATTGATCGGCTCGGCGATCCGCCCCAACGCTTGATCGAGACGCCGTCCGAGTTCAGGACCAAAGCGCAGCGTCAAAGGCGCGCGGGGTTTTGCCGCCAGTTCCCCGATACGTTCGAAGCCCAGGACGTGAAGGCTCTCCACCATCTCCCCGGGCAGGCGGAGAGCGGCAATCGGCAGCTCGAGAATTGTCGTCGCGGTTTCGCCCGGCGCAATGACGATCGACGGTCGCGCCAAATAGCGTGCAATGGCGTGGGCGCCGCCCCAGCTATCGGCCAGCGCAGCGCGCGCGACGATGCCGGAGGCAGCAAGTCGCTCGACCATCCCCGCGACCATCGCCTTCTCCCCGCCGTGAAGATGGGATGCGCCGGTTGTGTCGATGACCAATCCTTCCGGCGGATCGGCAGCGACGATCGGCGCATAGCGCTGCAACGCCCAGATCGCCAACCGGTCGAGCGCCTGCGCGTCGGCCTCCGGCTCAGCATCCATAACGATGAGGTTGGAGACCAGCGCCTGCGCCTTGGTCGCCGCCATTCCCACGCGCAAGCCAGCCCGCAGCGCGGCGGCGTCCGCGGCCAGCACCACCCGTCGCCTTCCCTCGCGACCCACAAGAACCAGTGGCGTTTCAACCGGCGGCGCGGCGCCGCCGAGATTCCTTCTCACCCGATCCGTCGACCAGCTCGGAAGGAAGAGCGAGACGACCCTTGGCATCGCAGGACTCCAACTCAAAATCCGCGCTTTCGCCGGCGCGACAGCGGATCAACTCGACATGCCATCGGGCGCGTCCCACGCCGGAAACAGGCAACGGCGTCGATGGGAGCACGCTGACGCGCCAGCGCGTGACGGAGGCCGTCGGCTGGCCGAAGTCCGCAGCCTCGGTCTGACGCCGCCAGCGCCGTATGGCGATGCCGATCGAGCCGGAGCCTTCCGCTGCAAGCTGAAGTCGGCGGGAAGCCGTCATCGAGAGCCGCGCGACTTCGGCGACGACCGCGCCGAGCCCCCCATGTCGCAATCCTTCCTCGAAACAGGCCAGCACAGATTTCTCATCAGACGCCTCGACATAGATCACCCGGTCGGGCAACAGCCCGGCCTGAGCGAGGGCCGGCGCGAAGAGATCCTTGCGGGTGACGCACCAGAGCACCTGGCCCCGCGTTCGCGCGGCAATCCCCGCGGCAAACAGCGCCGACGCTGCGCCATCGACCGCGCCATTGCCGCCGCCGGCCACCTCGTGCAGGGCGCCGAGCGCCAATCCCCCCTCGGGCAGGCGCCGGTCGATCTCCTTGACGCCGAACGACAACACGGTCCGCCGGCGCGTGACCGCGCCCTCAAGGCGTTGGATACGCTCACGAAGCTCCTCGACAATAGGTGTGGCGATGGACGTGCCCATGTCCCTTTCAGTTCGCTCGGCAAATGATTGTTCTATATTTGTTCCCTTGGGCCAAAGGAGTCAATCCGGCTTTTTTTGGGGGGTTGAATGCATGCGGGCCGAGGAAGGGGCGCAGAGGCAACCGCAGGCTGTGAATCGGCGTGGGGTTCCGACGCCGATCGGCGCGGGGTCACGCAATATAAGCAGTTGATTTTTCTCTCACGGGAAACATTGGAAGGAGACCATGAGGAAGTGTGGGGCGGTAACGCTGCCTCGACCTGAATGGCGCGGCCTACATTTTCGTTGTCCAGCGGGTCTGCCGCGAGCCTCACACTTCCTCATGGTCCCGCTTTTGCCTTTCCTTTCGCTCGCGCGCGGCGCAGCATTCGAGTTTTTAAGTAGTCCCGCAAAGCGGGACGCTATTTCACAAAGGCGCGCGCCGTAGGCGCGCAACATGATCGTCCCATGCCCCCAATCGTATCGACGTGCTCACGCAGTCAACCGCGCTGCGCGCGGTCCTTCACCTTGTTACGGCGCTGCGCGTGACTCGCCTTGCGCGCGTCGATGACGCTGGCGGCGTCGGGGCGAGGAACGTCTTTTTAAAGCGTCGTCTCCGCTGCGCGGCGTCGAACAAGGAACATTTCTTTTAGGGCGGCGTGTCAACTAGATAAAGCATTGTTATTATTGGTTTATGTCACTGTTTTTGATGGACAAATCAGTAGAAAGACCCTAAAATGGGGACAGTCAAAAGATGCTTACAAGAGAGCGCCAAAATGAGCGACGAACAGATTATCAAAAGCGCGATTGCAGCCGTCGACCTCTATATCGAAAGCTTGAAACCGAGCATGAGCCCCGCCGCCGAAATTGGCGGGATCGAAGAATTGCGCGACCTGTTCGCGGTCTCGGGACTAACGTCCGAGGATTATGTTCTCTACAGCGTTTCCGAACTGATCCGCCGCGTTGTCGGCTGGCCCGAACAGCGCCGCGAAAACCTCGACAAGGCCGCGTTGCAACAAGCCGCCGCCACGATCACGCGCGCGCTGGAAAACATGCTCGCCGCCTGAATTCACAGCGGGCCGCGCGTTTGGCCCGCAACCCCTTCGCCCCCGTCAAATCGTTTTGGAGAGAGCTATGACCATCAACAAGCAGCCGACCACGAAAGCCGCCACGAAGACCGCCGCCACGAAGAAGGCGACCGGATCGAGCGCGAAGAAGACCGCGCCGGCGATCGTTGCGACCAAGGCCGGCGACGAGCGCATCATGGTTCCGCTACGCTTGCTCACGCCCTCAAGGGACAATGTGCGCCGGTTTACCAGCGAGGCCGGGATCGAGGAACTTTGCGCCAATATCGCCGCGATGGGATTGCTGCAAAACCTCACCGGGAGAAGGCTGGCGGAGGGCAAGTTCGAGATCGAGGCGGGAGCCCGCCGCTTGCGCGCGCTAAAGGAGCTTGCGAAACGCGGCGCCGTCATTGAGCCCGAGGGCGTGAAGGTGACGCTCGATTATCTTGTGCCGCTTTTGGTGAAGGGCGCGGATCACAACGCAACCGAGCTTTCGCTGTCCGAAAACATCGTACGCGAGAATATGCACGCCGCCGACGAGGTAGAGGCGTTTCGCAAGCTGATCGACGACGACGGTATGACCCCGGAGCAGGTCGGCGACCGTTTCGGCAAGTCGCATATGACTATCAGGCGGCGCGTGAAGCTGGCGAAGGTTTCGCCGCGCATCATGGAGACGTTTCGCACGGGTGGCGTGACCTTGCAGCAGATGGAGGCCTTCGCCCTGTCCGACGATCACGCCGCGCAGGAAGCCGCGTTCGACGGTCTGGCGACCTATAACCGCACGCCGGAGGCCATTCGCGCGCAGCTCTCAAAGGAGAAGATCGCCGCCAGTCACCGCCTCGCGCAATTCGTCGGGGTGGAGGCTTACCAGCAGGCCGGCGGAGCGATCACGCGCGATTTGTTTTCACAGGACGACGAAGACGCAATTTTCCTTGACGACAAGCCGCTCGTTGTGACCCTCGCAACGCGGAAGCTTGAAGCCATCGCCGAGCGGACGCGCGCCGCCGAGGGCTGGAAATGGGCCGAGGTCTATCTGTCGGAGCAGGAGAGCCGCACCGGATATTCTCGCCTCGCCACCTTCGAGCGCGAGCAGACCCCCGCCGAACGCGAGGAGCTTGCGGCGCTTGCGGACTATTTGACCGAGAACGAGGGCGCCTTTGAGGTCGGAGCCTTGCCGGAAGACGAGGCGAAGGAATTCGAGACCAAGAGCGAGCGGCAGGACGAAATCACCGACGCTTGCATCGTGTTCTTGCCCGAGGAAATCCCGTTCGCGGGCGTGGTCGTGGCGCTGGGCTATGATGGCCAGCCGGTCATCAAACGCGGCCTCTATCGCAAGGACGAGGCCCACGAACTCGCGGCCCTGCAGCGCGCCCGCCAAGCCGCCACGCGCGAGGAGAACGAAGCGGCTGGACTTGAAGAGCAGGCGGGCGAGGGCGAACAGGAAGGGCAGGGCGCGGCCTATATCCCCGCCGCAACGCTCGAAATCGAGCCGGAAGGATACAGCCAGGCCCTCACCGAGGATTTGACGATATTGCGCACCAAGGCGCTTGCGCTCGAATTGAGCCGGCAGCCTGCCGTCGCGCTTGTCGTCATCGTCCACAAGCTGGCAGAGACCGCCTTTTATCGCGGCGGATGCGGCAAGGCCCCGGACTGGAGCGGCGCGGGCTCTTGCTTGCAGATCAGCGCGCAGTCTCACGGCAAGCGGCAGGCGACGCCGGACGAGGACAATGACGGCGCCTTTGTCGCCTTCGACGAGCGCCACACCGCCTTAACCTCACGCCTTCCCAACCGCTACGCCGAGCTTTGGCCGTGGTTGATCGAGCAGGACGAGGCGACCTTGCGGGAATTGCTGGCCTTTTGCGTGGCGTCGGAGATCGAGGCCAGTTACCGCGACACGCGCGGCGCGCAGATTGTCCATTCCGACCAAATCGCCGCCGCCCTGAATTTCGACATGGCGCCGCATTGGCGGGTTTCGAAAGCCTTCCTCGCGCGGGTCAGCAAAAAGACGATAGCCGGCGCGGCGACCGAAGCCGGATGCTCGTCCGACGCCGTCAGGGCGATTGGCGCGGCCCCCAAGGGCGACGCCGTGACAATCGCACTGGACGCGATGAAGGACCGGGCTTGGCTTCCGCCGATGCTGCGCGGCCGGCTGGGGACCGCCGCCGATCCACAGGGCGACGACGCCGGCGAAGAACCCTTGCTGGCCGCATAAGCCGCACAGGGCCGCGCTGATACGCGCGGCCCGCTCGTTCTCCCGACGAAGGTTTTTGATTATTATGGCGAAACTCACGAAGGCGCAGCGCAAGGTCCATGCCGAGGCCGAGGCGATCCTGACCAAGGACAAGATCAGCGACGACGAGCGGGACTTTGTTTTTCGGAATTGGCATGAGGGCGCGACCCATGAGAACGGCGCGGCCGGCGCGTTTTTCACGCCCTTCGACTTGGCTTGCGACTTCGCGCTGGACGGGGCAGGGCGGCGCGTCATCGACCTTTGCGCGGGAATTGGCGTGTTGTCCTACATCATCCATCGGCGCAGCCAGTGGGGCGAAGGCCTCGCCGAACTGACATGCGTCGAAATAAATCCGCGCTATTTCGAAGTGGGGCGCAAGCTGTTGCCCGAGGCGCGTTGGATCAATGGCGATGTGTTCGACTGGCGAACCCTGGACCTTGGCCGCTATGACGTGGCGATTGCTAACCCGCCATTCGGGCGCGTCAAACGCTCCGGCGACGCGCCGCGCTATCGCGGCCCCGAATTCGAATTGCACGTTTTAGACATCGCGCGCGAATTCGCCGAGCGCGGCGCGTTCATCGTGCCTCAGGAGTCGGCGAGCTTTCGCTATTCGGGGCGCCCCTATTTCGACCGTCGCGCCGAGGGGCGGGCCGTCGAATTCGAGCGCCTAACGGGCGCCAGGATGGACACG
>DATBRI010000167.1:0-14051 GCA_036560365.1 Methylocystis sp. | reverse complement strand
CAAGTTTACGCAGACTGCGTAAACTTGGCTGCGCCCGCCGACCTCCCCGCAAGGGGGAGGTATTTCCCCGCGAGCTGATCAAGATCATTGCTCACCGATTGCCCCAGCCCTCCCCCATTTGCGCCCTCCCCCGCCCTCCGTGTATTCCTCTCACCGTGGCGGTTTCGCCATCACCATCCACGCGCGGCTGCTTCGCCGCTGATCGCAAGGCCATTTCATGCCGCTCGCCGCCGCCATTCGCACCATTCCCGATTATCCCAAGAAGGGAATCCTGTTTCGCGACATCACCACCCTGCTCGGCGACGCCAAGGCGTTTCGCAAAGCGGTGGACGAACTCGTGCAGCCCTGGTCCGGCGGCAAGATCGACAAGGTCGCGGGCATGGAGGCGCGCGGTTTCATCCTTGGCGGCGCCGTGGCGCATCAACTTTCGGCCGGCTTCATCCCGATCCGCAAGAAGGGCAAGCTGCCGCATCGCGTCGTTTCGGTCGCCTATGAGCTCGAATATGGCGTCGACGAAATGGAGATGCATGAAGACGCGGTCACCCCCGGCGAGCGGGTGATTCTCATCGACGATCTCATCGCCACCGGCGGCACCGCCGAGGGCGCGGTGAAGCTCCTGCGCCAGGGCGGCGCCGACGTCGTCGCCGCCTGTTTCGTGATCGACCTGCCCGAGCTCGCCGGCGTAAAACGGCTCGAGAAACTCGGCGTGCCGGTGCGCACGCTGGTCGCCTTCGCAGGCCACTAATCCGCCTTTTTCCCGGTGTTCTTGCTCAGCCTAGGCTCGAAGTTCAGAATCTTCAGGAGAGGCTTGCATAGGCGCATGACGCCGCGACAGACCCATTTGGCGCTGGCGGCGGTCGCCGTCGCCGCGCTCGTCGGCGGAGTCGCGGCCTTCCGCTACTTGCCCTGGGGCGGGAGCGCCTCTCCCGTGCGGAGCGACGCCGCGCGCAGCGCCTGGAGCGGCGCGCTGCCGACCGGCCTGCGCCGCATGGCCTTGCGGATGAAGCCCGGCGCGTTCCCCCCGGCTCCGCCCGAACCCACAATAGCGACGCCGCAAGAGCCGACCGTCGAAGTCGCAGCGCTGCCGCAGGGCGGCGACGGGCTCGAAGGATCGGTGTCCTTCCCGCCCGCGCCGCCGCCCCCGCGCGCCGAAACTGTCGAAAAGCCGACGCCGCTGCCCCCGTCTAGACCCGCCAATCTCGCCGAGCTTGCGGCCAAGCTCGCCGAGACGGCTGCGGCGCCCCCCGAGCAACCGCAAACCGCCGAGGCGGCCCCGCCCGCCGAGGCCCCAGTGCCGCCGCCGCGGCCGCAGGAGCCGTCGGCGAGAGCCGCGGTTGAGGCGACGCCCACGGCGCAGGAGTCGGCGCCGCCGACCCAGGTGGCGCGCGCCGTCGAGCCGACGTTGCGCCCGGCTCCCGACGACGCCTTTCAGGAGCAGGCGCCCATCCGCTTCGGCATGGGCGACCAGGTCTTCGTGCGGATCTTCAAGCAGGAAGGCCAGCTCGAGCTTTGGCTTAGGAAGAGCAACAGCCGCTTCTCGCTCTACAAGTCCTTCCCGATCTGCAAATGGTCCGGCAGGCTCGGGCCCAAGGTCAAGGAAGCCGATTACCAGTCGCCGGAGGGCTTCTACAGCGTCTCGGCGAAACAGCTGCATCCCAATTCGAACTACCACCGCGCCTTCAACGTCGGCTATCCGAACGCCTTCGATCGTCAGAACGGCCGCACCGGCGGCCTCGTCATGGTCCACGGCGCGTGCAAATCGGTCGGCTGCTTCGCCATGACCGACAAGGGCATCGAGGAAATCTACGCCTTCGTCGAGGCGGCGCTGCGGGCCGGCCAGCGTGAAGTGCAGGTCCATATTTTTCCGTTCCGCCTGACCGAGCAGGCGATCGCCCGGGAAACCGGCGGAAGCTGGCTCGCCTTCGTCGGCGCCGGCGGCAATTATCAGCACTGGACCGCATTTTGGCATAATCTGAAGGAAGGCTATGACCTCTTCGAACAGACCGGCGAACCGCCGGCGGCGTTCGCCTGCGGCGATCACTACGCCTTTGGTTCCGGGGATTCGTCATGCCGACGCATCGCCGGCTGGTGAATGAGACGCAATGTTGAGGCGGCGCCGTTCAGCTTGGTTTCAGCCGGCGCGCGCGAAGATGCCTTCGCAAAAGCGCTGGGGAGCGCTCAATTGAGGAAAACGCCCGCATGCGGCTCGTGACGTTCATCGGCGCGGCTTACGCCTTCGCCATTCTTTCTGCGCCGATCGCGCAGGCGGCCAATGCGCCGCTCTGCCTCGCGATCGCCGAAAACTACAACACCTGCATGCGCCAGCATCAGTACGGGCGCGGCGGCGGCGGTTATGGTCAGGGTTACGGCCAAGGCTATGGCGGCGGCTATGGTCGCGGCTACGGTGGCGGCGGCTATGGCCGTGGCTATCCCGGCGACGATGACGATGATGGCGGCGACGGCGGATATGGCGGCTACGGCGGGTATGGCGGCGGCTCCCCGCGCCGCCGTTACGAGAACGCCAAGGCGGCCTGCGCGATCTGGTTCGCGCAGATGCAGGCCAGTGGCTGCTTCAACTAGCCGAAATGGCGCGGCCCGAGTGCGCCGCGCCACCGCCAAGCGTCACCTGTAAGATTTCGAGCACTCGCCGTCCGACTTTTTCGCGACTTTCGCGGCGCGACGCTCACAGTCGTTGCTATAGGTTTTATCGTCACAGCCGCAAACGGGATGATTGTCCGTGGCGCAGATCTGTGGGACCTCCACACACTTGCCCGCGACGTCAGCGCCGCGGCATTGGCCCGGCTCGGGGTCACACCACAAGCCTTTGTCGCATTGAATGCCGGCGATGCCTGCGCACATCTCACCGACCTTGGCGGCCGAGGCGGGCGCGGAAACAAAGAGTGAGAGCGCCAGGGCGATCGCTAATCTTTGAAGTATGTTCGTCATATCGATGTCCTCCCATAAAAAAATTGCGTTCCAACATTTGATGACGGGCAGCGAACGGCGGCTTCGACGAGCGGTCAGTGGTGGGGTCTGCAGCGGCCATTGTGGCTTTTGCTGACGCCCGCGGCGCGGCGCGCGCAGTCGTTTGCGTAGGTGCGGCCGTCGCACCCGCAAACCGGCCTGAAAATGCGGGGACAGAAGTGGGGTCTGACCGCGCAACGGCCAAAAGCGTCGTCGGCGACGCGACAGGAGCCAGGGCGCATCTCGCACCACAAGCCCTTCGCGCAGTGAAGGCCGATAAAGCCGCCGCATTTAGCGCCGACCCCGCCGGCGGCGACCGCCGGCGACGATGTCGCCATGAAGAGCAGGAATAGTGTTGAAGCGAGGAACGCGCAGAGGCGCCAGCCGAGGCGTAAAGTCATAGCAATTCTCCTAAAAATGCTTTCGTAACGGCAGGATAACGCCTCTGGCGCGCAAGCGTTCCCGCAGAGGCAGACGGCTGCAGGGCTCCGATAAGGAGGGGTCATCTCACCGTCTCCGCGCGACGCGTTTCGCGGTTGACCGGCGTGGATGCTGGCATAAGGCCGGGCATGACGGCTGAGAGTGAGCTGAACTTAACCTGAGTTCGAAGCCCCGAGGGCGGCGACCGGGGCGTTGATCGTTCGCGCCGGCTCGACTATGCTGTGTCTCATACGGGATGGGGCTCCCGGTAACCGCCTGATGAAGGCTGATGGCTCCTGCCGCAAGGACGCGCGTCCTGCGGGAGGAGCGCGCCCTGAACGCCGCCTGCCGCAGCATGTTTGTCGTCCGCCTGTTGGAAAGGACGACGTCATGGGCTTCTTCATCGTATTTGCTGGCGGGGGACTGGCCGCGGCCGCGCGCCACGGGGTCAACATTCTTCTCGCCCGACTGATCGGCGTCGGTTTTCCGTTCGGAACGCTGGCCGTGAACGTGCTCGGCTCGTTCCTGATGGGCGTGATCGTCGGTTATTTCGCCTTTCAGGGCGAGGCGTCCCAGAACTGGCGCCTGTTCCTCACGACCGGAATCCTTGGCGGCTTCACCACTTTTTCGGCGTTCTCGCTCGAGACGGTCTTGCTGTATCAACGCGGCGAACTGGCGATGGCGATTTTTTATGTCGTCGCTTCGGTCGGCCTTGCGGTGGCCGGCCTCCTCGCCGGTCTGTAGCTGCTGCGGCATTTTTCGTGACGGGCTTTGATCGCCTCTAAACGCCCTCGAAGGCGCGCCAGGCCGGCAGGCGGAACCATTGTGGTTGGCCAGGGTTTAGCTCCAGGGGCGCAGGCAATGAGGCTTACGAGATGAAAGCGATTCTTCTGGCGATATTCGGCTTCATGGCGACTTCCGTCGCGCTGGCCCAACCCGGTCCTCCCGGCGGCCCCCACCGTCCCCCGCCGGATAGGGCCGCCCACATCCGCTTGAAGCAGGGCGAGGCGGCGGTCGACGTCAAATGTCCCGATGAAACGACCTTAAAGGACTGCGCGGATGTCGCCCTGCGGCTTCTCGACCGGGTTTCAGGCCAGAAACCACCTGCTGAAACGCCGCGCTGAAAGCTGCGCGGTTGGTTGTCGCCTTTAGTATGCTGGGCCGACGTCGCCTGCTTGCGCAAGCGGCTTGAGCTGTGAGGCCCCCGGTAGTGGGTCAGTTTGATTGTGGCATACGTGACCGCCCTGGAATCGACCGGCGCTTCATGCCATATTTATCGCATGGAAAACGATGCAAAATCCCCGAAAATGACCCCGCTACAGTTGAAGGCGAATGCTGGTTGGTATGTTCGCATCATTTGGCCAGATAGACCAAAGGAAGATGTTCACGGATTTAACTCTGAGCGCGAAGCTAGGGAATGGATCAAGAGAGGGTCCGCCGAATGGCTCACGCGTCGCCAAGAGGCGCATAATGCCTAACACTCCCAAACGCCCGCGCGCGACCTAAACCAGTGGGCGAAGCGAATGCTCGACATCGCCACGGGCGAAGTAAGCGACAATGCGCCGAGTAGTGTGGATATGAGAATTCGCTTCTAGTCCCGTCGCTCCTGACAATCCAAAAGCACTTCCCTTCGAACCCGTCTGGGGCCGCGCCGACCTCGAAATGTTTCAGGAAAGCCGTCCACAGGCAGGTTTGTCACCGTGGATGCGGTCTGCCGCAATTAACTGACCACCACCCGACCGTCCCACATATTGACAGTCGCCGGCTTTGAAGAGTAGATGAACGTCGCTTCGGCGCGGCGGTTTCGCCGCGTTTTTCGTTTGCGCGCCTTTGCACAAGTTCGAGGCGAAGCCACGAACTGCCAAAAAGCCGGCCGGCGGAGACGCCAGCGTCGGGACGGACACAGGGAAAAAAGATGTTCGCAGTCATCAAAACCGGCGGCAAGCAATATAGCGTCGCCGCGGGGGACGTGATCACCGTCATGGCGCTCGACGGCGCGCCGGGCGACGTCGTCACCTTCGACGAAGTGCTCATGCTGGGCGGCGACAGCCCCAAAATTGGCGCGCCGACGGTCGCGGGCGTGAAAGTCTCCGGCGAGATCGCCGAGCAGACCCGCAGCCCCAAGTCGATCGCCTTCAAAAAGCGCCGCCGACAGAATTCAAAGCGCAAGCGCGGTCATCGCCAGGACCTGACGCTCGTGAGAATCACCGCGATCGAGGGCTGACCGCCCTCTCGGGACATTAGAATCGAGCGGCCCTAGTCGCCGCATAGAAGATCGGAGCAAGACAATGGCGCACAAAAAGGCAGGCGGCTCGTCGCGCAACGGCCGCGATTCCGAGGGCCGGCGCCTCGGCGTCAAGAAATTCGGCGGGGAATCCGTCATCGGCGGCAATATTATCGTGCGCCAACGCGGCACGAAGTGGCGCCCGGGCCGCAACGTCGGCATGGGCAAGGACCACACGCTTTTTGCGCTCGTCGAAGGGGTCGTCGAATTCAAGTCCAGCGGCGGACGCGCCAGCGTATCGGTAGCGCCGGCACCGGCCGCAGCAGCAGCCGAGTAAGGCGGTAGGGGACGACCCGCCGCCGGCCTTCCGGCGGAACGTCGTCTCGACTACCTCTCTCGCGAATTCAGGCGGGAACGTTTCAGGCGAGATGTCCGGAAGCGCCGTGAAGGGCCAGTGAGGAGCGTTCTCCTTGCGGGCTCTTAAGGCCATTTTTTCCGATGTCGCTTGGAGCCATGAATGTTTCCCGAAATTACCCGCGACGACGTTTTTCGGCTGGAGACTGAAAGACTGTGGCTGCGTTGGCCGCGCGCGGCTGACGCCGACGAGATTCGCCAGCATGTCGGCGATCCCGACGTCGCGCTGATGACCGCCAGCATCCCGCATCCCTACGCGCCGCACGACGCCGACGCGTTCATCGCATCGGTGCGCGAGGAGAATGCCGCCGGCGGCGGCCTCCATCTTGTCGTCACCCCGAAGAACCGGCCCAACGAGCCGATCGGGCTTGTGAGCCTTCATGGCGCCGACCGTCGCGGCTCGGCGACGCTCGGCTATTGGCTGGGCAAGCCCTATTGGGGGCAAGGCTATACGACCGAGGCGGCCCGGGCCCTCATCGACCTCGCCTTCGGAATCACGTCGCTGGATCGGATCGTGTCCGCCGCCCGGCCGGACAATCGCTCTTCGTTGCACGTCCATGAGAAACTCGGCTTTCGGTCGATCGGCCACGGCATGCGGCCGGCGCCAGCGCGCGGCGGCGACATGGAAGTGGAGCTTTTCGAGTTGAAGCGCGGCGAAGCGCACACCCTGTTCGGCGCGCGCCGACCGCGCTTCTTTTCACCATGAGCCGCATATGAAATTCCTCGACCAGGCCCGCGTTTTTGTCCGCTCCGGCGACGGCGGCGCCGGATCCGTCTCCTTTCGACGCGAGAAGTTCATCGAATTCGGCGGACCGGACGGCGGCGACGGCGGACGCGGCGGCGACGTCGTGGCCGAATGCGTCTCCGGGCTGAACACGCTGATCGATTACCGCTACCAGCAGCATTTCAAGGCCAAGACCGGCGGCCACGGCATGGGCAAGAACCGCGCCGGCGGGCGCGGCGCCGACGCCGTGCTGAAAGTGCCGGTCGGGACTCAAATCTTCGAGGAGGATGAGGAGACGCTCATCGCCGACATGACGGAGGTCGGTCAACGAATCGTCATCTGCAAGGGCGGCAATGGCGGCTTCGGCAACGCCCATTTCACCACCTCGACCAATCGGGCGCCAAGGCGCGCCAATCCGGGCCTGGAGGGCCAGGAGCGCACCATCGTCCTGCGGCTGAAACTCATCGCCGACGCGGGGCTGATTGGCCTGCCGAACGCCGGCAAGTCGACATTCCTGGCCACGGTGACGGCGGCGAAGCCGAAGATCGCCGACTATCCCTTCACGACGCTTCATCCTGGTCTGGGCGTCGTGCGCAGCGACGACAGAGAACTCGTTCTGGCGGACATTCCGGGTCTGATCGAAGGCGCGCATGAGGGCCACGGCCTCGGCGACCGCTTTCTCGGCCATGTCGAGCGATGCCGGGCCCTCCTGCATCTCATCGACGCGACCGGGGAACATGCCGGCAAAGATTACAAGATCGTCCGCGGCGAACTCGCCGCCTATGGCGCCGGTCTCGCCGAGAAACCAGAAATCGTCGCGCTTTCAAAGATCGACGCGGTCGACGCGGATCATCTCAAGAAGCAGCGGGAGCGGCTGAAGCGGGCGATCGCCTCCGCCGGGCCTGAGACAGGCGAGCGCCATTCGGCGCCCTTGCTCCTGTCGTCGGCGAGCGGCGCCGGCGTCCGGGAAGCGCTCCGCGCTCTGTTCGACGCCATCGAGGCGCAACGGGCGTTCGAGCGCTCGTCGGACGCAGAGGGGCCCTGGAACCCCTGAATCCAGCGCCTAAACCTTGATCAATCGCGGCCTGCGCGGGCGTCGCCATTGACCTTGACGAGATCAGTGAATAGCTTCGAGGGGCTATGAGCGCGCGCAGCGAAATCAAAACATCGCAGTACGGTTCGACGGCAGTCGCGCTGCTCGTCGCCTATCTGTTTGTTTTGCAAGGCCTCGCCGTCGGCGTTTCGTTCAGCGGACGCGGTTCGGGCCTCTTCGCCAGCACGATCTGCTTTAGCAAGGCATCCGGACCGCTTTCCGGAGATCCGGCGACGCCCGCACGTCCGGCGCGGCACGGCGACGTCTGTTGCGTCGTGCATTGCGCGTCGCTCGGCGGGGCGACCGCCGCCTCGCCGTTCATCGGCGAGACGCCCCCGGTCGCGTCCTATTCGACGATCGGGCTGGCTTTCGACGAGACGTCTCGTGTTCCAGAGGCGTCAACCCCGCCGCTCGGCTCCCGCGCCCCTCCCGTCCTGATCTGACGTTTGCCGCAGCATGCGGCGTCACGCCCCGATATGTCGGCATACCGCCGGCCGGGGAGAGTCAGACCAGCGTATCCGTCGTTTGTCAGCGTGCATCGCAGAGAGCACGCGCCGCTCAGTTCTCAGACTGGCGGTTGCGACGAGCCATCGGACCGCGCAGCGATTTGGGACCATGGAACAGAAAACTCAATTGGCGCCGCGCCTCGCGAAGAGGGCGCGCAGCACCGCCTCGGGAGAGCGACGCTGCTCCCAGAACGGGAAGGTCACCGCCGCAAGCGACCGCGACATCCGTCTCGCGCCTGTGGGCGTCGTCGCCGAACCCGCGCCGACGCGCCGAGGGATGGAGGTCGTCGAAACCTATTTCGACCCCGATGGCCGGCCCATGAAGCGCAAAAGCCTTGGCGCAGCCAGGGTGGCGCGCTTCTATGACGCCAAGGGCAATCAGGTCGAGGAGGCCTATTTTAACGCCGAGGGTAAGCCCACCATCCGTAAGGATCTTGGCGCGGCGCGAATCTCCTGGCGCTATGACGACAGCGGCAACCAGGTCGAAGCGGCCTTGTTCGGAGCCGACGGCGCGCCTTTGCCCCGCAAGCGGCAGGGCAAACGGGCATTCGACAGCGTCTGAAGCCGCTGGGCGAGGCGTCCTATTTGACGCGGGCGATCAGAAATCCGTCCCAACCCTTGGCGCCGACGGTTTGCACCGCCGTCGCTTCGACCCGCCCTTCCGCGGCGACGGCGTCGAACAGCGCGCGCGCGCCCAGCGCGCCAGCGTCCGCGGCGGAGGTGTCGGCGACGGCGCCCTCTCGCACGACATTGTCGACGATGATCAGCGCGCCGCGCCGCGACAGCTTCAGCGCATAATCGAAATAGGCGGCGTTGTTGGGTTTGTCGGCGTCGATGAAGGCCAGATCGAAGGGCGCCGCCCGTTCTGATTCAAGCTGCGGCAACATTTCGAGCGCGGGGCCAACGCGCAGATCGACGCGCGCGCTCATGCCTTCGCGGGCGATATTGGCGCGCGCGACGTCGGCGTGATGCGCATCGACTTCGAAGGTGACGACCATGCCGCCCTCGCCCACCGCCCGCGCCAGCCAGATTGTCGAGTAGCCTCCCAGCGTTCCGATTTCGAGAACGCGTCTCGCGCCGATAGCGCAGGCGAGCAGATACAGCAATTTGCCTTGCGGCGGCGAAACGTCGATCGCGGGCAGGCCAGCGCGCGCATTTGCCGCAAGCGTTTCCTCCTGCGCTTCTTCTTTGGAAATTAGCGCCGCGCCGATGTAGTCGTCCACGCCACGCCAGCCTTTTACTTCGAACATTTGACGTCCCTTACATCGAGCGCTTAACGTTAGTCTGGGCGAAAATAAATTGACATCTCGCGTGATATCACGCGATGTTCCGCCGTCGTTCGCGCGCCAAAGCGCACGGACGCAAAAAGGCTTGATAGCCGCATCTCACGAGCCCCAGTTGGACTGCGGCCGATATGCTGCTCATCACAACACTTTATGGGAGCACAACAAATGATCAAGCTGGCTTTGACGACGGCCCTTGCCGCCGCCGCCTTTAGCGCATCGGCCTATGCCGCGCAGTGGAATGTGACCGAGGCGAATAAGGCGGGCATCAAGCGCGCGCAGGGCACCTGGACTGTCGCAACGGAAGGCGACAAGGTTTCGGGCAAGAGCGAAATGCAGCTCGATAACGGCTCCGTGCTCACCTACAAGATTGACGGCGAACTCACGGGCGGCGTTTACACGCTCAAATTCGCTGACCGCACCGATTCCAAGAAGAATTGCGTATGGACCGGCAAGCCCGTCGAGAACGCCCATAACGTGTATTTTGGCGAAGTTGCCTGCGACGGCGAAAAATTCATGATCAGAGGCGGCCAGAACTAAGCGTCTGACAACAGCGCCTTCCAACACATACGCCGGCTCAACGCCGGCGTTTTTTTGGCGTCGGGTCGCCTCGCGCCGATTAGAGCAGGTCCCGAAAAGTTGACAGACTTTTTCGATGAGAACCTGCTTCAACATTTTGATTTTGAGCGATTCCTTACCGATCACATGATTCCCTGCGACCGGGAGGCGCTCTAAGCGTCCTCCATCGCCTCCAGTTCCGCGATCAGGCCTTCGATCATTTCAAGGCCGATGTTCCAGAACGCCGGATCCCGCGCGTCCAATCCGAAAGGCTCGAGAAGCTCGTTGTAAGGCTTGGCCCCGCCTGCTTCGAGCAATGCGAAATATCGCTCGGCGAATCCTTCATGCGCCTTTTGATAAACGCCGTAGAGCGAATTCACCAGGCAATCGCCGAACGCATAGGCGTAGACGTAGAACGGCGAGTGGATGAAATGCGGGATATAGGCCCAGAAGGTCTCATAGCCCGGGCCCAGGCGGATGGAAGGGCCGAAGCTTTCGCCTTGCACGCTCATCCATAATTCGCAGATCTGATCCGCGGTCAGCTCGCCCTCGCGCCGCGCGTTATGCACCTTTCGCTCGAAGGCGTAGAACGCCATCTGCCGCACCACGGTGTTGAGCATGTCCTCCACCTTGGAGGCGAGCAGCGCCCGCTTTTGCGCCCTATCCGACACTTGCGCGATGAGCGCGCGAAATGTGAGCATTTCGCCGAAGACCGACGCCGTCTCCGCGAGCGTCAGCGGGGTCGGCGCCATCAAGGCGCCCTGTCTTGCCGCAAGCACCTGATGCACGCCGTGGCCGAGTTCATGCGCGAGCGTCATTACGTCCCGGGTCTTTCCCTGAAAGTTCAGCAGCACATAGGGGTGCGCGGAGGGCACGGTCGGATGTGAAAAGGCCCCCGGCGCCTTGCCCGGCCGCACCTGCGCGTCGATCCAGTTCTTCTCAAAAAAGCGCCCGGCGATCTCCGCCATACGCGGCGCAAATCCGTCGTAAGCCTCCAGCACGATTTCGCGCGCCTCCGGCCAGGAATAGCGCTTGGCTGGCGCCGACGGCAGCGGCGCGCTGCGATCCCAATAGTCGAGCGCGTCCTTGCCGAACCATTTCGCCTTGAGCTTGTAATAGCGGTGCGACAAGCGGGGATGCGCGGCCTCCACCGCTTGCGCGAGCGCCTCGACGACCTCTCGTTCGACGCGATTGGAGAGATGGCGCGAATCGGCGACGTCCTGGAAGCCGCGCCAGCGATCCGAAATTTCCTTGTCCTTCGCCAAAGTATTGGTGATCAGCGAAAAGGTGCGCAGATTGTTTTTGAGCGTCACGCCGATCGCCTGCGCCGCTTCCCGACGCGTCTCTTCGCGCGAATCCTGCATGAGATTCAGCACGGGCTCGATCGCAAGCTCCTCGCCGCCGACCTTGAAGCGCAACCCCGCGATGGTCTCGTCGAAAAGACGATTCCAGGCGGCCGCGCCGGAGATGTATTTCTCGTGGAACAGTTCTTCCAGCTTGTCTTCGAGCTCGTAGGGCTTCTCCTTGCGGATGTCTTCGAGCCACGGCTTCCAGCGCGAAAGCGGCGCCTTGCTGGCCGCAGCCATCAGCGCGGCGTCATCCATCCTATTGAGCTCAAGCTGAAAAAAGAGGAGCTGCGCCGAAGCGTTGGTGACCTTCTCCTGCACGTCGCCATAGAATTTCGCGCCCGCGGGATTGGTGGTGTCGCCGCTGTAGAGCAGGCCGGCGAAGGACATCAGCCGTCCGAGCAAATCCTGCAGCGCTTCATATCGCGCCACCGCCTCGCCAAGCTTGACGCTGCCGTCCGCGCCCGTCGCCAGCGACTCGAGCCGGCCGCGATAATCCTTGCCAAATTGCGCCACGTCCTGCGCGGCCCTGGAAAGATCGGACGCGACCTGAGGAGAATCGCTCCCTGGATAAAGATCCGCGAGATTCCATTCCGGCAGTTGTTGCGCAGTTTTGGCGGCGGGAGCTTCGGCGATCGAATAAGCGAAGGAACGGGCGCTGAACATGGCGAGGACCAAAATGGGCGGCTCCGACAAGCGAAGACGCGAGGATCGGGATAAGCTTCAATATGGCAAGAGGCCGGACAGGATCAACCTGCGGTCAGGGTCGGCGCCCGCGCCAGTTGCGGCTATAACAATATGGGGACGAAAAGAATCAGCTTAGGTGCGCACCATGGCGGGAGAGCCCGATTTTCTCAGTTCGGTCACGTCGCGTTACGCCACGGCGCGCAACATTTTCGCGCGCGTTTCCGCTTCCCTCAACAAAGCGACCTTCAAGATCAAGCGCGGGCCGCCGCTCGAAATGGTTGGCGAGATCGCGAAGCGATTCAAAACCGACGACTATGACCGCCTGACGCTGAAGGAACTCGCCGAGACCAAAGCAGGCGCGGCTTTCATCGACGAGAAGACCCAAGACATCAATCGCGCGAGCTTTCATCGCTCCGCCTTCGCGCTCAATGCGTTCACGCATCTGTTTTTCGTCGACCTTGCCGCGCAACTATCGTTCTCGTTCCTGACGCTCAAATTCGCCTTCGTGATCGCCAACATCGTTCTTGCGCTGCTTGCGCATTCGTCGGTGCGTCAAAGCTATCGCGCGCTGCTCGCGGGGCCCAACGCGCTTCCGCCCAAACGGCGCTTGTGGGGCATGTTTCCCAATCCTTCCTACAATCGCACGGTGAAGAAGAACTCGCGCAGCTATGCGCATAGCGCCTGGGAAGAAAAATCGCTGTTTCGACCGGCCTATTTCGTCAATGCAGCGCTCATCTTTCTTGGCGTGCAATTCATCATCTCGCCGGATCGGCTGTATTTTCCCTTCAGCTTCATCGTCGGAAAAATTTCAGGACTGTTCACGACGCTGGTCATGGCCTTCGACGTGTGGCGCGGGTTTCGCGCCGGCGACGCGGCGCGAACGGCGCGCGAAAGGGAAGTCTCCGTCTACCGCGATCTCGATATCTGAATCAGCGGAGCGCTAACGCAGCCGCGACAGCACTGCTTTTGTCGCAAAGCCGTCGGCGGGCTTTATGCCCTCGCTCAATTGAAACGCGTGGATGGCGTTGCGGCTCGCGCGGCCGAGCTTGCCGTCGAATGTTCCGCGATAAAGGCCGCGTTCGGTCAAAAGCTGCTGCATCGCCACGACGTCGGCGGTCGGCAGCGGCGCGATCTTCGGCCAGGGCGCGATGGGGATCTCGCGACCGGCGATGCGATCGGCGAGCAGCGCGACCGACATCGCATAGGCGTCGGACGTGTTGTATTGGCGGATGACTTCGAAATTGTCGGTGATGAGAAAGGCCGGGCCGCTCGCGCCGGCGGGCAGGTAAAGGCTTGCCGCGCCGCTGCTCGGCAGCGCGCCGCCATCGGCGCGGGTCACGCCGAGCTGCCGCCAGCGCGCGAAGTCGAGATCGAAGGCGGCGTAGTCGAAGTCCGCAGGCAGTCGAACTTCGACGACGGCGGGCAATCCGGCGACCCATCCGGATTTCGCCAGGAAATTGGCGATGGAGGCCACGGCGTCGCCGCGCGAGCGCCAGATGTCCGGCGCGCCGCCGCCCTCGTCGCTTTCGGCGTATTTGAGATAGGCGGACGGCATGAATTGCGGTTGGCCCATGGCGCCGGCCCAGGAGCCGCGCAATTGCGCCCGCGTCGCATAGCCCCTCTCCAGCATCACGAGCGCGGCGACAAATTCCTCGATGAAGGTTTCGGCGCGATGCCCCTTCCACGCCAGCGACGCCAGGACGCGCAGCGCGTCAGAGCCGCCGGCCGCCGTTCCGAAATTGCTCTCGACGCCCAGAATGGCGACGACGATCTCGCTTGGCACGCCGTGGCGGGACTGCGCCCGACCGAGCGGCCCCGCGAGTTCGGCGGCG
>DATBRI010000166.1:0-29552 GCA_036560365.1 Methylocystis sp. | reverse complement strand
ATCTGAAGCCCGGCTCGGCGACGCGGCCCTTCTTCGGCGTCGCGCCGGAGATCGTCGATCAGGCAGGCAATGTTCTTGAAGGCCAATGTGAAGGGCTGCTCGTCATCGCCGATTCATGGCCGGGGCAGATGCGCACCGTCTATGGCGATCACGAACGTTTCGCGCAGACCTATTTCTCCGCCTTTCCCGGCAAATATTTCACCGGCGACGGCGCCAAGCGCGACGCTGACGGCGATTACTGGATCACCGGCCGCGTCGACGACGTCATCAATGTCTCGGGTCATCGCCTCGGCACGGCGGAAGTCGAAAGCGCGCTCGTCGCGCATGAGAAAGTGTCGGAGGCCGCTGTCGTCGGCTATCCGCACGACATCAAGGGACAGGGCATCTACGCCTTCGTCACGCTCAATCAGGGCGTCGCGGCGAGCGAACATCTGCGCAAGGAGCTGGCGCAGTGGGTGCGCCATGAGATCGGCCCGATCGCGACGCCCGACATCGTGCAATTCGCGCCGGGACTGCCGAAGACGCGCTCGGGCAAGATCATGCGGCGCATCCTGCGCAAGATCGCCGAAGGCGAGTTTGGCGCGCTCGGCGACACGTCGACGCTGGCGGACCCGGGGGTTGTGGAGGAGCTGGTGAAGGAGAGGGCGCGTGAGTAACGCCCGATAGGGGACTGAATTATGAGCCCGGAATTTCAGCAGGCCGTCGAGTCTCTACATGCCAAGTTCGAACATTTGATAGAATCAGCGCCGCATGAAAAAGGAGCGGCCCTTCCACAAAAAGGAGTCTATCTTTTTAGCGAGAACGGTAGAGCCTTCTACGTTGGTCGTTCGAACAACATTCCCCAGCGTCGTCGGCAGCATACCCTCCGTTGCTCTCAAACAAACCAAGCAGCGTTAGCGGCACTCATGGCTCGCGCGGAGACCATGCGAAAAGTTGATTACCGAAAAGGCGCACGCGCGAGATTGCTACAGGATCAAGAATTCATGAACGCTTTTAGCGCGGCAAAGGAGCGCGTCAGGGCAATGGAATTTCGAGCGGTCGAAGAATCGGATCAAACTAAGCAGGCGCTTCTGGAAGTTTATTGCGCCATTACACTCAAGACCCGGCATAACGATTTCGGCACCCACTAGGCTTTCGCCGCCTCCGCTTAAGGCCTCGTGCTTCGCTTATTTCTTATCAAACAGCGCCAGCGCTTCCGGCGCGAGCGGCCGCCAGTAACTCGATATCGGCGAAGTGCGCGAACTCGGCCACAGCTGCGCTAGTGATTATGATCTGGCCGAGTCGTTTCGATAATTGCTCGATCGAGGCGGCGTGGACGACGCGCCTAATCCCGCACCAGACGATCGTCCATGCCCATCAGGCGCGCTCAAGCGTACGCGACCCAGCCGCGGAACGCCATGCCGACGTAAAACAAGCTAACCCCGCTGAACCCGGCGTCACGCAAGAGCTGCTCGTCTTCTTGCGGGCTAAGAATCGGCAAACGCTCTGCGATCATGGTTCGCGCATTTTTCGCCTGCGCCGGATCAATGCCGGAGGCGATCGCGAAGGCGGCATATCGCGCGAGCCACAGTTCGCGATCGTCATCGCCTTGCGGAAAGCTGAAGTGGGCGACCGCGAAAGGCGCGCCCGGCTTGAGGCGCCGCCGAACCTCTCTAAGCGTGCGCAGGCGCTCCTCACGCTCAACGAAGTGTAAGGTGAGAATGCAGGTTCCGGCGTCGAACGGACCCTCCGGGGCGCTGTCGATCAGCCCATGGTGCAATCGTGTGCGGACAGCAAGCGATCCGAGAGTCGCACGCGCGAGATTCAGCATCTCGGCCGATGGATCGACCCCGTCGAATCTCCAGCCGGGCTGAGCCTCGCCGAAGGCCTTGATCTCCAGTCCACCGCCGGCGCCGAGCACCAGCACACGCGCGTCGTCTGGCGCGCGTTCAGCGAGGAGAATCGCGATCATCCGTTGCAGGTCGGAGAAACCAGGCACCAGACGTGGCGGTCCCTCGACATAGCGCGCAACCGCTTGCGGGTTAGAAAATGCGTCCATACGCGACTGTATCAAATCCTGAGCCTATGCCATTGGCAGTTCGCCGAGCCGACGGAACTCAGCTGCAAAGTGTCGTCAGTCGCGCGCAACGGAACCACGTTGAATCTGCGAAAACTGGCGAAAAACCGCCCCTGATTGGCGCCCTGCCCACTGTTCCCGCGTCCAGACGCGCCTCATCTTACCTCTTCAGAGTAGAGGACCCAGGAGATGCGGCGCTTCCTTGCCATCCTCGTCGGACTGATCGCGGCTGCCCCCGCACGCGCGGATTCCGATGTGGAGCATGCACGATATTCGGTGGTCGCCTCGACAGGGGCCATCGAAATTCGCGACTACGCGCCGCAGATCGTCGCCGAGACGACGGTCGCCGGCGAGCGCGGCGCGGCCATTAGCGAAGGCTTCCGCCGTCTCGCCGGTTATATTTTCGGCGACAATTCTCCCCATCGGAAAATCGCCATGACCGCGCCGGTCGGACAGGAGCCGGAGAGCGGCGATTGGAAAGTGCGCTTCACCATGCCCGCGCAATACTCCATGGCGAGCCTGCCCAAGCCCAATAGCGCAGAGGTCAAACTCGCCGCCACGCCGGGCAAGCGCATGGCGGCGATCCGCTTCTCCGGACTCGCCGGCGACGACGCTCTCGCCGAAAACCAGGCGAAGCTGCTCGATTATCTGAAGCGTCAGGGGATCTCGCCGAAGAGCGATGCGCAATACGCCTTCTACGACCCGCCCTGGACGCTGCCTTGGAACCGGCGCAACGAGGTCCTGGTCGAGATCGCGCGCGAGTGAGCGCGCGGCGCGAAGCGCCTGAAGCTCCCTATTGGCGATGATAAGCGAGTCGATCGGCCGGATCGCGCCTCATGCAGGCAATCGCCGCCGCCTCCCGCCGCCGGGCGAATCGCCATGCGCGGCCCCATGCGCCGCCGCACATTCGTCCGCCCCGTCCCGTCGTAAGGTCGTCTCGTCTTGCAATTGCAGGACAAGCGTTTGCTGAGAACCTTCCTGTTCGCCGCAAACGTTACTGGCCTCATATTTTGGAGAAATTTGATGAAGACTGCATTGTTTCTCGCCGCCGCTATTCTGGCCGGCGCTCTGAGCGTCGACGCGAACGCCGCGCCGATAGGCGTTTCCCTGAAGGCGCCAGGCGAACCTGTCGAGAACGCCACCCTCTCTTGGCGCTGCGGCAAGAGGAATCCGGCGTCGTGGGGCACGTTCGGCAACGGCTGCCTCAAGCAGAAGCGCCGATGGGGCAGGGGCTCATAATCGCCCATGCCGCGTCCCGCCGGTCACGCGTCCGCCTATCGCCTTAAGGGGCAAGGCGCGTTCGTGACGGACGGCGAAACGCCGAGCGCTGTTTCGAAATCTTAGGCCCCTCTTTCTTAAAAGAGGGGCCTTCGCAAACTTAAGCGCAACAGGCCCCAGCGGCCTATTTCTTTGCAAACAGCGCGAGCGCCTCGGCTGAAAGGACGCCGCCGGTGATCTCGACTGTCAAAAACGGCGCGGCCTCGGCCACGGCGCGGCTCGTGATCATGATCTGGCCGATTCGCTTCTCGAGCTGCTCAATCGACGCGGCATAGACGACGCGTCCCATCCCGCACCAAATGATCGCGCCCATGCACATCGGGCAGGGTTCGCCGGACGTGTAAAGCGTCGCGCCTTGCAGCTCCTTGGCCGGATTGTCGGCGACGAAGCGGCGAATCGCCACCATCTCGCCATGCGCGGTCGGATCATTGTTGGTCACGCCGAGATTGCGCCCTGTCGAGACGACCTTGCCCTCGCGCACGACCACGGCGCCGAAGGGAAAGTCGCCCTTGGCGGCTTCAGCGATCGCCATCCGCATAAAGCCTTCATCTTCCGGCCGGACGGGCGCGCGCTTGGCGTGGGCCTGCGCAGGCGCGGCGACAAAGGCTGAGGCAAGGCCGCCGCCCAATGCGGCCAGCGCAGCGCGCCGGTTGAAGCGGCCGCCGTCGCAGCCGCATGTCCTTTGGCTCATCTCCCGCTCCAGCGGCTTTTCGACGTCACGCGCCAACTTGACACGGCGAACCCCCAGGCGCCACACGCGGCGACGCGAACAAAAAATAAGCAGGGACGGTTACGCATGCAGAAGGCTTTCATTTTTCCAGGTCAGGGATCTCAGGCGGTCGGCATGGGCAAGGCGCTGTTCGACGCCTTCGAACCCGCGCGCGCGGTTTTCGCCGAGGTCGACGAGGCGCTGTCGCAGCCCCTCTCGAAACTGATGTTCGAAGGCCCTGAAGCGGAGTTGACGCTCACCGCCAACGCCCAGCCGGCGCTGATGGCGGTGTCGCTCGCGACGATTCGCGCCCTCGAAGCCGAATGCGGCCTCGACCTCGCGCGCGACGCGGCCTTCGTCGCCGGCCATTCGCTCGGCGAATATTCCGCTCTCGCGGCTGTGGGCGCGCTGACGATTTTTGACACCGCGCGGCTGCTGCGCATTCGCGGCGACGCCATGCAGAAGGCGGTCGCTGTCGGAGAAGGCGCCATGGCGGCGCTGCTCGGCGCCGACCTCGATCAAGCGCGCGCGATTGCGCAAGAAGCGGCGATCGCCGCGAACGGCGTCTGTCAGGTCGCCAATGACAATGGCGGCGGCCAGGTGGTGCTCTCCGGCGCCAAGGCGGCCGTCGACAAAGCGATCGACATCGCCAAGGAGAAGGGAATCAAGCGTGCGGTGCTGCTGCCGGTCTCCGCGCCCTTCCATTGCGCGCTGATGCAGCCCGCCGCCGACGCCATGCGCGAGGCGCTCGCCGGCGCGGCGATCCGCGCCCCACGAGTTCCGGTCGTCGCCAATGTGACGGCGGAGCCGACGCAGGAGCCGGAGGCGATTCGCCGACTGCTCGTCGAGCAGGTCACCGGCGCGGTGCGCTGGCGCGAATGCGTGGCCTATATGGCCGAACATGGCGTGACGCATTTCATCGAATGCGGGTCGGGCAAGGTCCTCACCGGGCTCTTGAAGCGGATCGCCCCGCAGGCCGCGGGCGTTTCAGCGGGCGCGCCGGCCGATTTCGACGCCTATCGCGCCTTCGCTTAAGCTCGAGGGGCAAGCCAAAAGAAAAGGCCCGGTCGCGAGGACCGGGCCCATTCTCTCAACCGTAAGGCCGATCAGTCGGATCAGTACTTGGCCAACACCGGAGCCGGCGAGCCGAAGTTGAAGTGGTAGTTGATGCCGGCGCGGATCGTGTGGAAGCGCGTGCGGTTGTTGGTGCTGTTGAGGCCCCAACCCGGGTTGAACGCAAACAGCCAGTTGTTGTTGTTGTTCCCGTTGCCGCTGATCTGCGTGTACAGATACTCGACCTTGGCCGACCAATTCGGGAAGAACATCCACTCGGCGCCGCCGCCAGCGGTCCAGCCCGTCTGCACGGCGCTGTTGTTGTTCCACCAGCTGTTGCGCTGCACTTCGCCATAGGCGAAGCCGCCCGTGCCGTAGACCAACAGTTGCGGGCTCAGCAGGGTGATGCCGACGCGGCCGCGAACGGTGCCGAACCAGTTCAGACGCGCCGTGCCGGCGCCGCCGCCGCCGAAGCCGCCGCCAAACAACCACCAGTTGTTGTTGTTTCCGCCGCCAGAGCCAAGGCTCGTGCCCTGGAAGTCGGTCTCGACGCCGACCACGAACATCGGCGTAACCTGGAAGTTGTAGCCGAGCTGACCGCCGCCGATGACACCGCCGGTGCTGTTGTTGCCGTTGTTCCAGCCGCCGTTCCAACCCTGGTTGGAAGAATTGCTGGCGAAGAAGCCACCGCCGAGGTTAAGACCGGCGTAGAACCCGGTCCAGGTCATGATCGGCGGCGGGGGGATGTACGGCGGAGGCGCCTTGTGGGAGGGCAGGTCGGCGGCGCTCGCGGCGCCGGCAAAAAGCCCCGTCGCCAGAGCCAGAGCCGTGATCGCTGTCTTCATCTCTCTATCCTTCATTTTGAGCCAACTTAAATTAATAGGTGCGCGTCAGTCCCGTGACTCTTTCGGACGTTCGAGGACGCTGACCCCCAAGCACGACGGACTGTGCGCAAATTTCTCGCGGGAAACAACAAACAGAAGGTAAAATCGGGCCCAAAAGACCCAAAAGATTTCGAGTGTTGCAGTTGGGCCACAATGAAATTTCGCGTACATTTCAATGCGACAACTAGGCAATTCAGTCTTGAATCCGTCGCTTGCGAAACGAAGCCAGGCTTGCGCCGACTTTCTCCAAATTTCCGATCAGGCGTCGCCGCTCGCATCTCCGGAACGACTGGGCCGTCGTTTGACGTTGAACCGGAGCTGAAAAAAGGCCACTCCCCCGAACTGAGCTATAAAGCCCACGCCATGGGCGCGAGGGAGGAGAGGGGAAGAATATGTTCGACCTTAACGGCAAGACGGCGCTGGTTACGGGCGCGAGCGGCGGAATTGGCGCGGCGATCGCGCGCGCGCTTCACGCCGCCGGCGCCAACGTGGCGCTTTCCGGCACGCGGAGAGAGGCGCTCGAGGCGCTTGCCGGCGAATTGAACGGGCGCACGCACATTCTGACCTGCGATCTTTCGCAAAAGGACGAAACCGAGAAGCTCGTGCCGGCGGCGGAGGCGGCGCTGGGCGGTCTCGACATTCTCGTCAATAACGCCGGCATCACCCGCGACATGCTGTTCATGCGGCTCAAGGACGAGGACTGGGACGCCGTCATCAACGTCAATCTGACCTCGGCCTTCCGCCTGTCGCGCGCGGCGCTGCGCGGCATGATGAAGAAGCGCTTCGGCCGAATCATCCAGATCACCTCGGTGGTCGGCGTGACCGGCAATCCGGGGCAAGGCAATTACGCCGCCGCCAAAGCGGGCATGATCGGCATGTCGAAGTCGCTGGCCGCCGAGGTCGCCTCGCGCGGCGTGACGGTCAACTGCGTCGCGCCGGGCTTCATCGAAAGCCCGATGACCGACGCGCTGACCGGCGCGCAGAAGGAGGCGATCCTTCGCATGGTGCCGACGGGCCGGCTCGGGACCGGCGCCGACGTCGCCGCCGCCTGCGTCTATCTCGCGAGCGTCGAGGCGGCCTACGTCACCGGACAGACCCTGCACGTCAATGGCGGCATGGCGATGATTTAGCGCTTTCGCGGGCGTGTCTCGATTTGTCCAACCCCCGCCCGCGGAGCGATCGTCCTTGCGATCGACGACGCTGGGTATTTCAAGGGCGTCGAAATCCCAGACTATCAAGGCGCGTCTGACGATAAGCCGCGGCTTCTCAGCGCGTTCCGGGACTGGAGCCCAGGGACGCCGGCGGGCGGATGCATGGTTCTGTGGCTGGAGTTCAAATTCAGCTAAATGCCCTGACGGTGGGCGCCTATTTGCGCCGCTGCCGCCTCTCGCCATGCTCGGGGAAGTATGCTACCAGACCTCGCCGCTGAGGGGCGGCGTCGCCGCGATTTCAACCCGGTGAGCAAGCCGCCATGCGTCTTGCAGACATCAGGGCGATCGGCGAGCGATTGCAAATAAAGGGATGAATGGCGATCAACGAGCGCGCCGCCGGCCTGCTCTTAGTCGCCACACGGCGCGTAAGCGCCAAACGCAGACAGGGATCAAAGAAGATGAGCGATGTCGCCGAGCGCGTGAAAAAGATTGTTGTCGAGCATCTCGGCGTCGAAGCCGACAAAGTCGTCGACAAAGCCAATTTCATCGACGATCTGGGAGCCGATTCGCTCGATACCGTCGAACTCGTCATGGCTTTCGAGGAAGAATTCGGCGTCGAAATTCCCGATGACGCGGCCGAGACGATTCTCACTGTGGGCGATGCAGTGAAGTTCCTCGAAAAGGCGAAAGCCGCGTGACGAACTGAAGATCCAAGCGCGCGGCGAAGTCTCTCGCGAGGCTTCGCCGACGGCGCCATTTCCGACAACAAATAAAGTTCGAGAGTAGAGCCATGCGCAGGGTGGTCGTCACCGGTCTTGGCGTCGTATCTCCTTTGGGCTGCGGCGTG
Source organism: Methylocystis sp. (assembly GCA_036560365.1). Lineage (GTDB taxonomy): Bacteria > Pseudomonadota > Alphaproteobacteria > Rhizobiales > Beijerinckiaceae > Methylocystis. The sequence continues at coordinate 21,574 of DATBRI010000166.1, read as the reverse complement.
GAGACAAATTGGCGCCGTCTCGCCGCTGGAGAATGCGGCTTCAAACGTATCGACACATTCGAGGCCTCCGACCTCGCCTGTCAGATCGCGGCGGTCGTGCCGCGCGGCGACGGCACGGACGGCACGTTCAATCCTGACGACTGGTTCGATCCCAAAGAACAGCGCAAGGTCGACGATTTCATCATCTATGGCGCCTGCGCCGCGACGCAGGCGTTAAAAGACTCAGGTTGGGTCGCCGACACCCCAGAGAAGCAGGAATCGACAGGCGTTCTGATCGGCTCCGGCATCGGCGGCCTCGGCGGCATTTACGAAACCTCGGTCACCTTGAGGGAGAAGGGACCGCGCCGCGTGTCGCCTTTCTTCGTCTCGGGCAGAATCATCAATCTCGTCGCGGGCTATGTCTCCATCATGCATGGCCTGAAGGGCCCGAATCATGCGGTGGTGACGGCCTGCGCCACCGGCACGCACGCCATCGGCGACGCGGGGCGCATCATCGCGGTGGGCGACGCCGACGTAATGGTCGCCGGCGGCGCCGAATCGCCCGTCAATCGCATCGGCGTCGCTGGCTTCGCCGCGTGCCGCGCGCTTTCGACCGGCTTCAACGATCGTCCTGAAGCCGCCTCCAGGCCCTATGACAAGGACCGCGACGGCTTCGTGCTCGGCGAAGGCGCCGGCTGCGTCGTGCTTGAGGAATATGAGCACGCCAAGGCCCGCGGCGCGAAAATCTACGCCGAAATTATCGGCTACGGCATGTCCGGCGACGCCTATCACATCACCGCGCCGGCGCCCGATGGCGACGGCGCCTATCGCTGCATGAAGGCGGCGCTGAAGCGCGCCGGCATTTCGGTGGCCGACATCGATTACGTGAACGCGCACGGCACGTCGACGCCGCTCGGCGACGAGATCGAACTCAAGGCCGTCGAACGTCTTCTTGGCAACGTCGAACCCAAGCTCGCCATGTCATCGACGAAATCAGCGATCGGCCATCTGCTCGGCGCCGCGGGCGCCGTCGAAGCGATCTATTCGATCCTGGCGATGCAGGCGAATGTCGCGCCGCCGACGCGCAACCTCGACAATCCGTCGGTTGCGACCGCGATCGACCTCGTGCCGCACAAAGCACGCGAGAAGGAAATCAATATCGCTTTGTCGAACTCGTTCGGCTTTGGCGGCACGAACGCCTCGCTGCTGTTTCGCCGCGCGTCCTAAGCATGGCGCTCAGCCGGCGATTCGGGCCACATGTCTGCGGCGCCGAGCTCAGAGCGCATTCCTGAATTCGCCACAATGAAGCATAGTGTAAGTTCTCGGCGATAATCGGACTGCGCGAGTTTTCGACTTTAATGGGCGTATGGCGATGAGCGAAGCGGACGAAAAAGGCGCGCCCGAAAAGCAAACACCCGCGACAACGCCGCCGGCCGAGCCGACCTCGCCCGAAGACGCCGCGCTGCAGCTCGAAGGCTTCACAGTTCAACCGACCTTGAACGCGCCCACAGACGGGTCTGGCGCGCCGCCGATGGAAGTATCGCCGGCCGAACTGCCGAAAGCGCCCGTCGCACCATCTGCTGACATCGCCACGCCGGCTCCAGCGCCCTCCGCCGCCCCGACCATCGTCCCGACGCCAACGCCGCAGCCGCCGATCGCAGTGAAGGCTGAAACGCCGCCGATCGAAGCGCCGAAAGCGCCTGGCACGCCACCCGCTGATATCGCCACGGCGGCTCCAGCGCCCTCCGCCGAACCGCTCGTCGTTCAAACGCCAACGCCGCAGCCGCCGATAACAGTGAAGGCCGAAGCGACTCCGGCCGAACTGCCGAAAGCGCCCATCGCGCCAACCGCTGACATCGCCAAGGCGGCTCCAGCGCCCTCCGCCGACCCCCCCAACGTCCCGACGCCAACGCCGCAGCCGCCGATCGCCGTGAAGGTCGAAGCGCCGCTGGCAGAAGCGCCGAAAGCGTCCATCGCGCCATCGGCTGACATCGCCAAACTGGCTCCAGCGCCTTCCGCCGAACCCCTCGTCGTTCAAACGCCAACGCCGCAGCCGACGAGCGCGGCGTCGGTCGAATCGCCCCCTTCCCCGACGCCCAGCGCGCCTGCGCCGGCACCGCCGCCATTGGCGCAGGCGGAGCAGGCGGCCGCGCCCAAGGGCGACGTCGCCCCCGCGAGCGAACCCGCGAAGCCCTCTCCTGCCCCGCCGCCCGCGGAGCCAGCATCAACAGCTCCCGCGCCTCTTATGACGCCGCCCCCAGCCAGGGCTGAAGCGCCGTCGCTCGGACCGCCCGGCCCACCCTCGACTGCAAAGCCTGACGCCGCAGCGGCGGGGGCCGGCATATTCCGGCGGCGCGCCGGGCCGCAAAGCGCCAAACAGGTTCCGCAGCCGCAGGCCGCGCCCACGCGCCCTCCAAAGAAGCGTAAACGCCGCGAGGGGACGCTTTCCGTGGCGAGCGGCTTACTGAGTTTTGTGCTCGTCGCGCTGGTCGCCGGCGTCTTCGGCGTCATCGCCGCGTCGCACAAGCTGAAGGAGCCGGGCCCACTCGCGGCCGACAAAGTCGTCTATATTCCGCCCCGCAGCGACTTGCTCGAGATCATCTCCCAGCTCGAGCGCGAAGGCGTCATCGCCAATTCGACGCTCATGCAGCTCGGGCTGGTTCTCGAAGGCAAGCTCGGCAAGCTGAAGCCGGGCGAATACAGCTTCAAGAAAAACATCAGCCTTCGCGACGTGATCGATCAGATCGCCTCCGGCCGCCAAATCATGCACAGCGTGACCATTCCGGAAGGCCTGACGTCAGAACAAATTGTGCAAAAACTGAAAGAGGCCGACCTGCTGGCGGGCGATATCGTCGATCTGCCGAAGGAAGGCGCTCTGCTGCCGGAGACATACAAATATCCGCGCGGCTACCCTCGGGGGCGCCTCCTCGCCAAGATGCAGGAGGATCAGCGCAAGACGCTCGAAGCGATCTGGGCGAAGCGCTCGCCGGACCTGCCGTTGCGCACGCCCTTTGAACTGGTGACGCTTGCCTCGATCGTGGAAAAGGAGACGGGCAAGAACGAGGAGCGGCCGCGCGTCGCCGCCGTGTTCGTCAATCGCCTGCGCAAGGGCATGCGCCTTCAGTCCGATCCCACGATCATCTACGGCCTCGTCGGCGGCAAAGCGACGCTCGGCCGGCCGATCTTGCGCAGCGAGATCGAGAAGTGGACGCCTTACAACACCTACGCCATCGACGGTCTCCCGCCGGGACCGATCGCCAATCCCGGCCGCGCCGCGCTTGAAGCCGCCGCGCATCCAGCGACGACGCGCGATCTTTATTTTGTCGCCGACGGCACGGGCGGCCATGTCTTCTCCGAATCTCTCGACCAACATTCGCGCAACGTTCAGAACTGGCGGCGACTGGAGAAGGAAAAGACCGATGGCGCGATTGACCGCGCCACGCCCGGCGCCCCCGCGCCGGCCGCGCCCAAGCCAGACAAGCGCACCCAGGCGCCCATCGGCCGTCTCGTCACGCTTAACGAGAGTCACGAAGACTTTCCGCCGAACCGGGCCATGTCGCCGGACGACGGTCCGACCCACCGGCTCGGCAAATTCGCCTTCGCCGAAGCCGATTTTTTCCTCGGCGGCTATGGCGACCGCACGCAGGTCCAGGCGGCTGAGTTTGCCGCCTCGCGGCCGGCGCGACCGTTTTTTACCGAGGAATCCGTGCAGCTGCGCGCCAAGACGTTGTTTGACTCGATGCTTCTCGCCGGCCGCCCGGCGGCGCGCCCTGCGGAGGAAGAGCGACTCAATCCAGATATGACGACGATCGCGGGCGAAAGTCCGGACGCCGAAGCTGACGGCGGCGGAGAAATCGCCGCCTATCCCGTCTCGCCGGCGCAGCGCGCCGAACAGAGGGCCCGCGCGGCGCGTCTTGGACTTGCGGCAGGCTCCGACGATCTTCCCGGCGAAGCGCTGGGCGAGCGGCTGGCTCAGGACGCCGCGCCGCCGGCGGGCGCCGCGGCCTTGGCCGCGACAGGCGGCCGGCCCTTGCGTCCGCGCGCCTTCGACGCCTCGGAAGGCACGCCGCTCGACCCGCTGCGTGACAAGAGCTGGGATCTCACCTCGGCTAAGACGGTCCCAACGACGATCGATTTGCGGTAAGGCCCACACGGCGATAGTCAGGCGCGGCGCGCGTCGGCCTCACGCCGATTCGCCGTCTTGGAGTCGCCGCCGCACATGAGCATTCTCAGCATGACGGGATTCGCCCGCGTTCAAGGCGCGGTCGCCGCCTTTCGCTTTGCGTGGGAGCTCAAGAGCGTCAACGCCAAGGGGCTGGATCTGCGCCTGCGCGCTCCGCCGGATTTCGATTCCGTGGAGATCAAGGCGCGGGAAAAAATCGCCGCGGGGCTCGCGCGCGGGTCGATCTTCGCCAATCTGGTCGCAAAGCGCGAAGACGAGAGCCAGATCGCCCGTCTCAACCGCGCCGCTCTCGACGCCCTCCTTGCCGCGCTCGCCGAACGTCCGCCGCCCGCCAATGTCGGACCCGCGACGCTCGATGGTCTGCTCGCGGTGCGCGGCGTGGTCGAGATCGTCGAGCCGGAACTGTCGGACGCCGATCGCGCCGAACTTGAAGCGCATATTCTGGGAGCGCTGGATGAAGCGCTGAACGCGCTGATCGCCTCGCGCGCAGCGGAGGGCGCCGCTCTGGCGGCGGTTCTTCATCAGCGGCTCGACCGCATATCGACTCTCGCCGCGCAGGCGGACGCCGCGCCGGCGCGCCAACCTGAAGCGATTCGCGCGCGGCTGAAGCAGCAGCTCGCGCGCCTCCTGGAGAACGCCGACTCCCTCGATCCGGCGCGACTGCACCAGGAGGCCGCGATGCTTGCGGTTCGAGCCGACATTCGCGAGGAGCTCGATCGGTTGAAGGCGCATGTCGAGAGCGCGTCGAAACTTCTCGTCGCGGGCGGGCCGATCGGCCGTCGTCTGGATTTTCTGGCGCAGGAGCTTGGCCGAGAGACCAACACGCTTTGCGCCAAATCCAACGACGCTGGACTTTCGGCGATCGGGCTTGAACTGAAGATCGAGGTCGAGCAGCTGCGCGAGCAGGTTCAAAATATCGAGTGACGAGCGAGTGGACAGCGAGGCCGCTAATCGCTAACTCGCTACTCACTATTCGCTACTCGCTCTCGAAAAGTCATGCTTCCCACTCCATCCAGCCGCCGCGGCATTGTCCTCATCCTTTCCTCGCCCTCCGGCGCAGGCAAGACGACGCTGACTCGGATGCTGCTGCAGGACCGCGAACTCGACCTGACGCTGTCGATTTCGGTGACGACGCGCACGCGCCGTTCGAGCGAAGTCGACGGCATCCACTACAGCTTCATTCCCGAGCGCCGATTCACCGCCATGCGCGACGCCGGCGAACTCCTGGAATGGGCCGAGGTTCACGGCAATTTCTACGGCACGCCGCGCGCGCCGGTCGAAGACATCCTTGCGCAAGGCCGCGACTGCCTCTTCGACATCGACTATCAGGGCACGCAACAGGTGCGGGAGAAGATGGGCGCTGACGCCGTCACCGTCTTCATCCTGCCGCCGTCAATGGATGAACTGCGCGCCCGGCTCGAGCGACGCGCGGAGGATTCGCGCGACGCGATGGCGCGGCGCCTTGAGAATGCGCGCAAGGAAATCGCGCGCTGGAAAGACTACGACTATGTGATCGTCAATGACGATCTGCAGCGCGCCTTCGACGATCTGATCGCGATCCTGCGCGCCGAACGGCAGAGACGGCCAAGGCGCGACAAGGAAATCGAACAATTCGTCGCCAAGCTTTTGAGCGAATAGTTCTTCGCGCGCCTCGCGCTATCTCATCTCCATGGCGGCTATCGCTCTCAAGCGCGTCTATGAGCCCCCAGCGGCGGAAGATGGAACGCGCGTGCTCGTCGACCGTCTCTGGCCGCGCGGCTTGCGCAAGGACAAGGCGAAAATCGACTTCTGGGCGAAAGACCTCGCGCCGAGCGACGTCCTGCGGCGCTGGTTTGGCCATCGACCCGAACGGTGGGAGGAATTCGAAAAGCGCTATCGCGCCGAACTCAGGGCGCCCGAGGCGCAGCCGCATGTAAAGGCGCTGCGCGCGCTCACGCGCAAAGACCACGTCACCCTGCTCTACGCCGCCCGCGACGAAAAGATGAATAACGCGGTTGTCCTGCACGACTGCTTGCGCAAGCGTCACTGAGCCGTAAGCGCGTTGGCCAGAGCCACAAAACCCGCGACGTCGATTTCTTCGGCGCGTTTGGTTTCTTCTATGCCGGCCGACGCGAGCAGCGTCGACGCGTCGACGCCGAGCGACTTCAAACTTTGCCGCAACATTTTACGGCGCTGTCCGAAGGCGGCTTGCGTGACGCGCGACAATGCGCCGCGGTCGCAATGAAGCGGCTTGGGATTTGGCGTCAGCTCGATGACGGAAGAGGTCACTTTCGGCGGCGGCGTGAAAGCGGCGGGCGACACATCGAAGAGAATGCGCGCTTTCGTGCGCCAGCCGCAGAGCACCGCGAGCCGCCCGTAATCGGCGCGCTCCTTCGGCGTCGCGACGATGCGCAGCGCCACCTCTTTTTGGAACATCAGCACATAGCGGTCGAAGACCGGGGGCCAAGACTCCGTCCCGATCCATTTCGTCAGCAGCGCCGTCGCGACATTGTAGGGAAGATTCGCACAGATGCGCGCGGAGCCAAGGCTGTCATTCCCGGCAGGCCGAAAGCCTGAACCGGAATCAACGTCGGGGATCGTCGCGGCGGAGCTGGATTCCAGATCGCCCGCGTCGCGCGCGTCGGAGATGACAGGCGCATAGGTCCGAACAAGCTGAGCGACATCTATCTCCAGCGCGTCGCCTTCGACGATCGTCAATCGGCCTGGATAATGCGCCGCGATCTCTTCAAGCGCGGGCAAACAACGAGGATCGCGCTCAACGGCGATGACTCGCGCGCCTTGCTCGAGCAACGCGCGCGTCAGCCCGCCGGGACCTGGACCGATTTCGACGATGACCGTGTCGTCGAAGGGCCCGGCGGCGCGGGCGATGCGCGCGGTGAGATTGAGATCGAACAGAAAGTTCTGTCCAAGCGATTTTCTTGCATCGAGTCCGTAGCGGGAGACGACGTCTCGCAGAGGCGGCAGCGCGTTGACCACTTACGTTATGCGTCCTGCGAGTTTGATCGCCTCGATCAGACTTGTCGGATCGGCGACGCCTTTGCCGGCGATGTCAAAGGCCGTTCCATGATCGGGCGACGTGCGCACGAAGGGAAGGCCAAGCGTAACATTGACGCCGCGATCAAAGGCGAGCGTCTTGATCGGAATCAGCGCCTGATCATGCGTCGGGCACAGCGCCACGTCATATTTGGCGCGGGCCGCTTCATGGAACATCGTATCGGCGGGAAAGGGGCCAGACGCAATGACGCCGCGCGCGCGCAATTCGGCGATCGCCGGCGCGATGACATCAATCTCCTCGCGGCCGAGCGCGCCATCCTCGCCCGCATGAGGGTTGACGCCAGCAAAAGCGAGGCGCGGCTTACTGATGTGAAAACGCGCGCGCAGATCATGCGCCACGATCTCTCCCGTCTCGACGATCAATTCGCGCGTCAAGCTTTTCGGCGCGTCGGCGAGCGGAATGTGAATCGTGATCGGAACGACGGCGAGCTCCTCCGACCAGAGCATCATCACCGCGCGATTATCGCCGCCATAATGGCGATGCGCGAGCTGCGCCAAAAACTCGGTGTGCCCGGGATGTTTGAATCCGGCTTCATAGAGAACCGATTTCGCGATCGGATTGGTGACGATCGCGCGCGCTTCGCCTTTTGCGACGCATTCCACCGCCTGCTCGATGGAGCCAATCGTTGATTGCGCGTCTTGAGAATCGGGACGGCCCGGAACGCCGGCGACAACATGACGCCCCGTGTCGACGACAGGCAGCGCGCGGGAGAAGACATCGCGGGCCTGCGCCGCCGTTGTGCTTTCAATCTGGATTTCAAGCGCGAGAGTGGCCGCGACTCGGGCGATAAAGGCGGGATGGCCGAGCAAAAAAAACGGCGGCAGATCGAACGATTGACGCATGACATAGGCCATGAGCGCAAGCTCCGGCCCAATGCCTGATGGGTCGCCTTGCGTCAGGGCGATGGGAGCGAGCGTCACGGCCGGCCGCCCCTCTCGTGGAACGCGCGAGGCCCGGATAAGAGATCTTGCGAACGCAAGTTGATCATAAGCGACAGTGCCGCAGACGCGGAAAGGAATCAAACCACCCGCGTCGGGCAATGTATAGATTTAACGCAAAACGACACTGCGCTGGTCAGCTGACGGCAGGCCACAGCTTTTTCTTAACAGTATCGTTTACTCTCCGCCTTTCAGGACGATCCTGCACCGCCGGGTCGTGTGGCGCCTCGTTAGCGAATTGATGACGCCGCTCAAAGAGCGACGCGTATCAAACCGCCCAGAGGATCGAGGCAAGGAAGGCTTAGGCCTTGCTCGTCTGAGCGTGCGGCACGCCTTCCTTGTCCAGCAAGGCGACGAGTTCGCCGCTCTGGAACATTTCCTTGGTGATGTCGCAGCCGCCGATGAATTCATTCTTCACATAGAGCTGAGGAATCGTCGGCCAGCTGGAATAGGCCTTGATGCCGTCGCGTATCGCCCCGTCGGCGAGCACGTTGATCGCTTTGTAAGGCACGCCAAGGTGATTGAGGATCTGAACCACCTGCATGGAGAAACCGCACTGCGGCGCCTGCGGCGTGCCTTTCATGAAGAGCACGACGTCAGAGGATTCAATTTCGCTTTTGATGCGGGCGTTGGCGTCTTCGGACATTTTCGTTTGCCTTTCTTGCGGCGTTCAAGGCGCCGGTTTGGGAGAGATTATGGCGTCCGCGTCGTCAGCTGCAGCGCATGCAACTCGCCGCCGAGCCGATCGCCGAAAGCGGCGTTGACCATCTGATGCTGCTTGACGCGGGTGAGACCGCGGAAGCTTTCGGAGACCACCGTCGCCGCCCAATGATCGTCATCGTTGACGAGCGCGGTCAGCTCCACGTGCGCGTCGGGTATGGCGGACTTGATGAGGCGCTGGATTTCAGCGGAGGGCATGGGCATTTTATGACACCTGTGTCGAGAAAGCGCACGAAAGCGCGTTGTCATCTCCTGCCATGAAGGCCGGCAGTGGGGCTTCATGCGCCTTGCGCAGCTCGGTCAGCAATATCGGCGCCTCGCCGGGGAAGATCAAGGCGTCGCCCCCGACGCGGCCGATCGCCAGCACGCGCACGCCCACCGCCGCGCCCTCGCGGACGACCTCAGCTGCGCCTTCGCCCTGCGGGACCGTGAGGAGATAGCGCGCCTGATCTTCTCCAAACAGCGTCGCCTGTCCAGGACCCGGGGGGAGCTCGGCGAGCTCGGCGCCCCTGTCGCCGGAGAGCGCCATTTCCGCGAGCGCGACGGCGAGACCGCCATCGGAGAGATCATGCGCGGCGCTGACCCGTCCCGAAAGAATCAGGTCGCGAACGAAGTCGCCGTTCCGGCGCTCGGCGGCGAGATCGACCGGCGGCGGCGCGCCATCCTTGCGACCGCAAAGCTCATGCGCATAGGCTGACTGGCCGAGCCACCCCTTCGTCTCGCCGATGAGCAGGATTGCGTCGCCGTCTCTCGCGAAGCCGGTTTGCGCCGCCTTGGCGACGTCGGCGATGAGTCCGACGCCGCCGATCGCCGGGGTCGGCAAAATGCCGGCGCCCTGCGTCTCGTTGTAAAGCGAGACGTTTCCCGAAACGATGGGGAAATCCAGCGCGCGGGCGGCTTCGCCGATCCCTTGAAGGCATCCGACGAACTGGCCCATATATTCGGGCCGCTCGGGATTGCCGAAATTCAGATTGTCGGTGAGCGCCAGCGGGGTCGCGCCCCGCACCGTGATGTTGCGCCAGGCCTCGGCGACCGCCTGCTTGCCGCCCTCGTAGGGGTCGGCGGCGCAATAGCGCGCCGTGACGTCGGTCGTCAGCGCCAGGCCTTTCGGCCCCTCCTTCACCCTGACCACGGCGGCGTCGCCGCCGGGAGCGCTTACGCTATTGCCGAGAATGAGGTGGTCGTATTGCTCCCAGACCCAGCGTTTGGAGCAGAGATTCGGCGTCGCGAGGAGTTTCAGCAGCGCCTCGCGATTCGTCAGGGACGCTGCGATCAAGGCCGGATCGATCGCCGGCTGTTTTGGCGTCGGGGACCAAGGCCGATCATACACCGGGGCTTCGTCGCCCAATTCCTTGATCGGCAGATCGACCTTCGCCTCGCCCTTGTGCTTGACGACGAAGCGCAGCGTGTCGGTCGTCTTGCCGACGATCGCGAAGTCGAGCCCCCATTTCTTGAAGATCGCCTCGGCCTGCTCTTCGAGTTCGGGCTTGAGAACCATGAGCATGCGCTCCTGGCTTTCCGAGAGCATCATTTCATAGGCGGTCATGCCCTCTTCGCGGCATGGAAGGGCGTCGAGGTCGAGTTCGATGCCGAGATTGCCCTTGGCGCCCATCTCCACCGCCGAAGATGTGAGCCCGGCGGCGCCCATATCCTGGATGGCGATGACCGCGCCCGACGCCATGAGCTCCAGACAGGCCTCCACAAGCAGCTTTTCCGAAAAAGGATCGCCGACCTGCACGGTGGGCCGCTTTTCCTCGGCGTTCTCCTCAAAGGACGCCGAAGCCATGGTGGCGCCATGGATGCCGTCGCGGCCAGTCTTAGAGCCAAGGTAAACGATCGGGTTTCCAACGCCGGCGGCGGCCGAGTAGAAGATCGAGTCCGCGCGCGCCAGCCCGACCGCCATGGCGTTGACGAGAATATTGCCGTCGTAGGAGGCGTCGAATTCCGTCGACCCGCCGACCGTCGGCACGCCGAAACTATTGCCATAACCGCCGACGCCAGCCACGACGCCGGCCACGAGCCGCCGGGTCTTGGGATGCGACGGGCGGCCGAAGCGCAGCAGGTTCAAGCAGGCGATCGGCCGCGCGCCCATCGTGAACACGTCGCGCAGGATGCCGCCGACGCCCGTCGCGGCGCCTTGATAGGGCTCGATGAAGGACGGGTGGTTGTGGCTCTCCATCTTGAAGACGCAGGCGTCGCCGTCGCCGATGTCGATGACGCCGGCGTTCTCGCCCGGGCCGCGAATGACCCAAGGAGCCTTGGTCGGCAACTTGCGCAAATGAACGCGCGACGACTTGTAGGAACAGTGTTCGTTCCACATCGCCGAGAAAATGCCGAGTTCGGTGAAGCTCGGCGTACGGCCGATGAGCTTCAGGATGCGATCGTATTCATCGGGCTTGAGGCCATGCGCGTCGGCGAGTTCCGGTGTGACGGCGGGTTCGGTCGCGCTCACTTATCCTCGCACTGACGTGAAAAATGCCGATCGTGCGGCGAAGGCGTTTCGCCGCGCTGCGGCGGCCGAAGGATTACTGTGCGCCGTCTGACCCGGCAAGCGGGTCGATGGGCCAAAATCGTCCCTGTCGACCGTGCATTGAAAGCGGCTGCAGCAAAGCTAAGCTTGCTATCCCACATTAATCTCAAGGGAATGTTGCCCCAGAGCCACAGCCGCCAAGAATGAGCATGCCACAGCCTAATTTTGCATCAGACTTAGTTGCATTACCAAAAATTTATAGCAACTTGACAGTGACTTCGGCGCCTTCGTCGTCGACCGTCGACCGCAGAATTTAATCCGGGGGTTCCGATGAAGACTTTTGTTCGCGGCGCGCTAGCCGCTCTTGTGGTCGGGAGCGTGGGCGTCGCCGCCCAGGCCGCCGACCTGCCCAGCTATAAGGCGCCGCCGCCGCCGCTGCCGCCCGCGTTCACTTGGACGGGTCTCTATGGGGGCGTCAACATCGGTTACGCCTTCGGCGACAACAGCCGCGAGACGGGCGGCCTGGGCTATCTCACCGGCATCCCGGTGGGCGCGGTCGCTCCATTGACGGTAGCGCCGTTTGGCTCGAGCTGGAGCGTCGGACAAAATCTGCACGGCGTCGCCGGCGGCGCACAACTCGGCTACAATTATCAGTTCAACCCCTGGCTCGTCCTGGGCGCGGAGGCTGACATCCAGGCCACCGACGCGGTGTCCCACAGCAACTCGGTTCTCGGGCTCCTCGACGCCACCGGAACCCACCTGCAGAGCACGAATTCGACGAAGAACGTCGATTGGTTCGGCACTGTGCGCGGTCGGGTTGGCTTCACCCTGCCCTCGATGCCAAATCTGATGGTCTATGGCACGGGCGGTTTCGCCTATGGACAGGTCGTCAACAATGTTGGCTTCGCCGATAATTTTCTCAATCTGGGCATAAGCGCCATCGGCCACGGCTATTACGACAACACCAAGGTCGGCTGGACCGCGGGCGGCGGCATCGAATGGTCGCCCTCGATGTTCCCGTCATGGTCGCTCAAGGCCGAATATCTCTATGTCGATCTCGGCTCGACGAACGCGAATTCCGTTCCGCTCAATGCTTTGCCTGGGCTCGCCACCGGTATTCCGGTCTTCGCCGCGACGCACAACTCGCCGACCCGCTTCCAAACGGTTCGCGCGGGCATCAACTGGCACTTTGACCCCTTCGCGGTTGTAGCGCCATCCAGCGCGAGCGGCGCTCTACCCTCCATCAAGGGACCGCCGCCGGCCTTCGTGGATAGCTATCAGCCGTTTCAGGTTCGTCTGAAGGTTGGCGGCATCATTCCGCTCAATGGCCATGGCACAGTCTACGACTCGGGCTCGGGCTATCCCGGCTTGGGCTCCATTGGCGTGGGCACGGGACTGACTGGCTATAATGGCGTCATCGCCGGCGCGAGCACCAACACCTCGTCGGCCATCATCCCGATGCTTGACGTGGCCTATTACCTCACCAAGAACTGGGCGATCGAAGCGATCTGCTGCGTCGCGCCCCATCATATCCAGGGCACCGGAACCATTGCGAGCGACTTCGCCCGCGCCTGGCTGTTCCCGCCATCCATCATGGCGCAATATCACTTCACCAACATCGGCGCTTTCCAGCCCTATCTCGGCGTCGGCGTGAACTTCACCACCTTCTGGAACACCCGCGTCAACAACGACACCTGGTCGATTCCTTTCGCCCCCGGCTCGCCGCTCATCGGCGCCCAAGGAGTGCTCGCCACCTTCCAATATGCCACGGTCGCGCCGTCTTGGGGCCCGGTCGGTCAGATCGGCTTCGATTACATGCTGAACGACCATTGGGGCGTGAACGTCGACTTCAAATATATCGGTCTGCACCCGATGGTTCACTCCACCGTCGTCTCATTCGCGCCGGTTGCGGGGGCGGGGCTTAGCGCGATCTACATCCCGGTTAAGGTGTCTCTGCCGATCAATCCGGTGGTCATCTCGGCGGGCCTCACCTATCGCTTCGGCGGCAGCCTCCTGTCGCCGCTGTTCTAAGGTTAGCAGTCTCGAAACCGACCCTTGCGGGTCGGTTCCAGATACGAAAAACCCCCGGCTTACGCTGGGGGTTTTTTTGACTCATCTTGCGTTGCCGACGCCGCGCCAACGATCGACGCACGATCAACTTGTCGGCGTCGGTTTCGCATGATCGATGCACGCGATTTTGTCATTCATTCGCGTGAATTCATTCGCATGAGTGGAGACGTGTCCGGACCCGATGGCCGCCGCCGCGCCGTTCCTGGCGAAGCTCCCCTTGGCGCTGTAGACGGCGCCATCTCTCACTTGAGCGCCGGACGCCGTTGACGTCGAGTTCCGCTCAAGAGGGAAATCTATTCGCTCAGCAGCCGACAAATCGAGTCAAGCTGCTCCAGTGATTCGTAACGGATTCGAAGCTCGCCTTTTTCACCCTTGGAAAGAAGTTCAACGCGCAAGCCGAGGGCGTCGCTCAGAGTCTTTTCGATGGCGCGCGCGTCGGCGTCCTTCGCAGAATTCTTCGCCGAATTCTTGGCGGCATTCTTGGCGGAGCGCGTCAAACGTCCGGACGGATCAGCCGCCGCGGCCTGTTCCTGAGCCAGCCGCTCGACGTCGCGAACCGTCATTCCCTTTTCGACGATGCGCCGCGCCACTGCGCCCGGATCGGCGACGGCGAGAAGCGCGCGAGCGTGACCAGCCGAAATCGCGCCCTCGGCCACGAGCTTTCTCGCCTCTTCCGGCAAATTGAGCAGGCGAATCGTATTGGCGATGTGAGACCGGCTCTTGCCGATGATCTTCGCGATGTCGCCGTGGGAATATTCAAACTCAGCGCCGAGCCGCTCATAGCCCTTCGCCTCCTCGATCGCGTTGAGGTCGGCGCGCTGCACATTTTCGATGATCGCGAGTTCGAGGGCTTCCTTGTCGTTGGCCTCGTGGATGACGACAGGCACGTCGGACAGGCCCGCCATCTGCGCCGCGCGCCAGCGCCGCTCGCCAGCGATGATTTCATAGGCGTCGGCGACGCCGGCGATGACGCGCACGATGATGGGCTGGATCACGCCCTTCTCGCTGATCGAGGCGGTTAGATCGGCGAGATCTTCCTCGCGAAACGACGTGCGCGGATTGCGCGGGTTCGGGCGCAAAAATTCGATCGGCGCCTTTCGCGGGCCGCGCGGCCGCTCGGTCGGACCGGCGTCACCGGCGGCGTCGCCGAGAAGCGCCGCCAATCCCCGGCCGAGTCGGCGCCGCGATTCATCCGCCATCTGAAAGGCTCCTTCTTAGCTTTTGGGCCGCTCGGCTCTCGGGCTGCTTGGCTCTCAGGCTGCGCGCAGCCGCTTCTCGCGCTGGATCACTTCCGAGGCGAGCTTCAAATAGGCCTGACTGCCCGCGCATTTGAGGTCATAGAGCAGCACCGGCTTGCCATGCGAAGGCGCCTCCGAAACCCTGACGTTGCGCGGGATCATTGTCTGATACACCTTCTCGCCCATGAAACGACGCACGTCGGCGACGACCTGATTGGCGAGATTGTTGCGCGGGTCGTACATCGTCAGAACGACGCCGTGGATCGACAACTTATGGTTGAGAGTATTCTTGACCTGGTCCACCGTCGAAAGGAGCTGGGACAGGCCTTCCAACGCGAAGAATTCGCATTGCAGCGGCACGACGACGGCGTCGCTGCTAGCTAATGCATTGATTGTTAATAGATTTAGTGATGGTGGGCAATCGATCAGAATGTAGCTGAAGCGCCGCTCATCATGGTGATCGGCCGCCAGCTCGGCGAAGGCGCGCTTCAACCTGTAGGCGCGATCCTTGTCATTGGCGATTTCGAGCTCCACGCCAAGAAGATCGAGCGTCGACGGCGCGACCGAGAGGCGCGGCACGGCCGTCGAGACGATCGCATCGGCGAGGCTCGATTCGCCAAGCAGCACGTCATAGGTTGAAATCGTTCGGAGGTGACGGTCGACGCCAAGGCCCGTGGACGCATTGCCTTGCGGATCAAGGTCTATGACGAGAACTTCCTCGCCGACCGCCGCGAGCGCCGTGCCGAGATTGATAGCGGTGGTGGTCTTTCCCACGCCGCCCTTTTGATTGGCCAGCACAAAAATGCGCGGCGAAGCGGAAGCGGTCACGATGGGGAAGCCTTGTGCTTGACGACGACGACACGCGCGCCCTTCCGGGTGCGGCTGTCCGCCGATTCGCAGCTCAAGCTACCGAGCGCCCGAACCGCGGTCAATTCGGCTCGCCACTCTTCCCCCTTTAAAAACACCCCCGTGGCGCCTTTTTTTAGCAAGGCTTCGGCCAACTCGACGAGACGCGGCAGTGGCGCGAGGGCGCGCGCGCTGACGCCGCCGACTTCGCCGGCCAAGCTTGGCAAGGCGCTTTCGATTCGCGCCGCATGAATGACAGCCGGCGCGCCTGTTTCACGTGAAACAGCCCGGAGGAACCCAGCCTTGCGTTGATCGCTCTCGATCAGGTGAACGACCACGCCCGGCGTTGACTTTAACAAGAGCGCCGTCACCAGCCCGGGAAAGCCGGCGCCGGACCCCATGTCAGCCCAACTTCCGATATGAGGCGCTGCGGCCAAGACCTGCGCCGAATCAGCAAAGTGCCGCAGCCAGACTTCGTCGAGCGTCGCCGAGGAGACCAGATTGATCTTTGGCTGCCAGCGCCGCAGCAGGGACGCATAAATCTCAAGCTCGGCTCGGATGGGCACGAGTTCCGGGAAGCGCCTAAGCGCATCTTCCCGGCAAGATCCGCCTCTCACGCCCGGCGCGCCCGCGCCGCCAGGAGCGTCAGCGCCGAAGGCGTCATGCCGTCGATCCGCTGCGCTTGGCCAATCGTGCGCGGCCGCAGATAGCTCAATTTTCCGCGCAATTCTGACGAGAGCCCGGCAATCGCCGCATAATCCAGCCCCTCCGGCAAGGCCAAGCGCTCATCGCGTCGATACGCGTCGATATCGGCCTGCTGGCGGTCGAGATACACGGCGTAGCGCGCCTCGGTTTCGAGCCGCCCAGCGGTATCACTGTCAATTCCGCTGAACTCCGGCCAGATCGCCGCGAGGCGATCGAGCGTGATGTCCGGAAAAGACAGCAGCGCATAGGCGCTGCGGCGCAGACCGTCCTGATTGACCGGCAGGCCGTGCCGAAGCGCCGCCGCAGAGGTCAGGTCGCACGACTGCAGCAGTGTTCGCGCAGCGGCAAGACGGGCGGCGCGCGCGGCGTGATGGGCCGCCCGATCGGGGCCGACACAGCCGAGCTCGATCCCGCGCGGCGTGAGGCGCTCGTCGGCGTTGTCGGCGCGTAGCGACAGGCGATATTCGGCGCGCGAGGTGAACATGCGATAGGGCTCGCTGACCCCGCGGGTGACGAGATCGTCGACCATCACGCCGAGATAGGCTTCGGCGCGATCGAAGACGATCGGGGCCCTCCCGGCGGCGCTGCGCGCCGCGTTGATTCCAGCGAGAATTCCCTGCGCCGCGGCTTCCTCATAGCCCGTCGTGCCGTTGATTTGGCCTGCGAAGAAGAGGCCGCGAAAACGCTTGGTCTCGAGCGTCGCCGAAAGTTCGCGCGGATCGACATAGTCATATTCGATCGCATAGCCCGGCCGCAGTATAAGGGTCTCCTCAAGCCCAGGAATCGCGTTGATGAAGGCCTGCTGGGTCGCCTGTGGCAGCGACGTCGAAACGCCGTTCGGATAAACGGTGTCGTCGTCGAGCCCCTCGGGTTCGAGAAAAATCTGATGGGCGTCGCGGTCGGCGAAGCGCGTCACCTTGTCCTCGATCGAGGGGCAATAGCGCGGTCCCGGGCCTGAGATCGCCCCCGTGCGCAACGGCGAGCGATGCAGATCATCGAGAATGATTCGGTGCGCCGTCGGCGTCGTGCGGGTGACGCCGCAGGCGATCTGACGGGTTGCGATCGCCTTCGTCAGATAGGAGAAGGGCTCGGGCGTCGGATCGCCCCATTGCCGCTCCAGCGCGTCCCAGCGGATGGTGCGCCGGTCGAGGCGGGGCGGCGTGCCGGTCTTGAGGCGCGCGACCGCAAAGCCGGCGTCCCGCAACCGTCGGCTCAGCCCATTCGACGGGGCATCCCCCATTCTTCCCGCAGGCGTACGCTCATCGCCGATATGGATCATCCCGCCCAGGAACGTGCCGGTGGCGAGGACGGTCGACGCGGCCCTGATCTCACCCTCGGCTGTGATGATTCCTACAACGGCTTCGCCCTCCATCAGCAAATCTTCAACGGAAGCTTCGACGATCGTGAGGTTGTTTGTATCGTTCAGCGCAGCCTGCATGGCCGCGCGATAGAGCTTGCGATCGGCCTGCGCGCGCGGACCGCGCACCGCCGGGCCCTTGGAGCGATTGAGCACGCGGAACTGGATGCCGGCGGCGTCGGCGACGCGCCCCATCAGCCCGTCGAGCGCATCGATCTCCCGCACCAACTGACCCTTGCCGAGACCGCCGATCGCGGGATTGCAGGACATTTCCCCGATTTTCGCGCGATTCTGCGTCACCAGCGCGGTGTGTGCGCCGAGGCGGGCCGCTGCGGCCGCGGCCTCGCAGCCGGCGTGGCCGCCGCCAACGACAATGACGTCGAAATGTTTCATTCCAGAAGACATGGCTCGGCCTGTTTCACGTGAAACATATCATTTGCCAATACAGAAGCGCGAGAAAACCGCATCGAGGATATCCTCGACATCGACGGCGCCCACAATCCGGCCGAGCGCTCGGCTGGCGCGGCGCAATTCCTCGGCCTGAAGCTCGAGCGCTACGCCGCCCACGAGGACAGATCTAATGCTTTCAGCGGCCTGCCCTATCGCTTGACGATGCCGTTCTCGAACGATTAGCGCATCTCCGCCGTCGCCGAGGCGCGCCCGGGCGCGCGCGCCGATCGCAGCAGCCAACGTCTCGAGCCCGTCGCCGCTCAAGGCGCAGACCCCGATAGCGCCCTCTTGCGCCGGCGTCAGGTCGGTCTTGGTCGCCACGCGAATCGTTTCAATCTCGTCGCTTGGCGGGGCCTCCATAGAATCCGACAGCCAGAGCGCCAGATCGGCTGTTTCAACCCGCGCCAGCGTCCGATCGACGCCGATCCGCTCGATCTCGTCGGCCGCCTCGCGCAGCCCCGCCGTGTCGATCAATGTCACCGGCAATCCGCCTATGTCGAGATGCGCCTCGATCATGTCGCGCGTCGTGCCGGGAACCGGCGAGACGATCGCCAGGTCACGCCGGGTCAGCGCATTGATCAGCGTCGACTTGCCGACGTTCGGCCGCCCGAGAATTATGACGACGAACCCGTCACGCATGCGCTCCGAGGCTGGCGCGAGCCGCAGTGCCGCGTCCATGTCCTCGGCGAGCGGCGACAAAAGCGCAAAGAGCCGCGCCGGCGAAAAAGCGCCGACATCCGCTTCGTCGCTGAAGTCGAGTTCGGCCTCAAGCAGCGCGCGCGACTCCACCAGCGCCGCCCGCCAGCCCTCGACCTTCCGGTGCAAAGCGCCGCCCGCCACCCGCAGCGCCTGCCGACGCTGCGCCTCGGTCTGTGCGTCGATGAGATCTGCAAGCGCTTCCGCTTGAGAGAGATCGAGCTTGCCATTGCCGAAGCCGCGGCGCGCGAATTCCCCTGGTTCCGCAGGCCGCAGGCCTTGGAGCCGGTGCAAGACGGCGAGAACGCCCTCGACGACCGCGCGGCCGCCATGGAGCTGCAGCTCGCCGTAGTCCTCTCCCGTCGACGATTCGGGGCCAGGAAAGAACAGCGCAAGACCGCGGTCGAGCATTTCCCGAGTCTGAGGATCGCGCAAAATCGCGAAAATCGCCTGTCGCGGCTCGGGGAGCTTGCCGGCGAGCGCTCTGAGCACGTCCCCTGCCCCCGGACCCGAAATTCGAATGACGGCGATTGCAGCGCGCCCCGCCCCGGTGCCGAGCGCGAAGATGGTGTCGGCCTCGGTCACGGGGCGGTCGCCTCGTGTCGGCGCGGCGCTGACACTGAGCTTCCCAGCAGTCGCTCACGATAGATCTTGCGAAACGCCAAGGTCGGCGCATCGGTGCGCACGGACGCCTCCTCGGCGGGCGGCGGAACCTCCGCGGGAAGCGAGGACTCAACGATCGCCTGATCCTCGCGGGCGATCCTTCGGTTCATCCAGCGGAAGGCGAAATCAAGCAGTGGCGCGCGCGCGAAGCTGCGCGCGGTCAGGAGCCACAGCCGTGTCGTTCGCTCATCCTCGGGGATACAGGCGACCATCAGCCGAAAGGTTTTCCCCGGCGGATCGATGAAAAGCTCCATCACATTTGGGAAGCGATAGTCCATGTTTCCCGCGCGGGGCGCGCCGTCCAGTCTCGCGGAAATGTGCCCGCCATAGGGCCTCCCCTCGAAGATCATCTCCAGCCTCCCCTCGCCGACGCATTTCGCGAGGTCGCGTCCAATCGTGCTGCGGTGCACAAAAGCCAGATGCGGGCTGTCGAGCATGTTCTCCATGACTCGCGTCCAATGCGCCTTCCAGGTCACGGATTGCCCGCAGAGCGAGACGCGATGCTGCGCGGTAAGTGTTTGAGACGCTGCAGGTTCTTCCTTCGGACCGAAACCCGTATAGAGCCACAGCAGGCCGCCGGCCTCGCGGCATGGGAGGCCTATGGCCGCAAGATTTTCGCGCTTTGCGTCGGGATTCCAAGGAACGTGGCAGTTGCGGCCCGCGCCGTCGAAGCGCCAGCCGTGGAACGGGCATTCGATAACGCCATTCTCCACGCGGCCGAGCGACAAAGCCACGCCACGATGCGGACACTGGTCGATGAGCGCGCAGGCCTTCCCGACGGCGTCTCGGAAGAAGACGACGCGCTCGCCGGCGATGCGCATCGCCAGCGGCTTGTCGCGCTTCAGATCGCGCGCAAGGCCGACGATGGTCCACACATTGGCGAAATCTTTGAACATGCGCGCCGCTTATTTCCTTCGCCGCTGGAATTCGCAAGGCCTGTCCGGCACAAAGGCATATGCGAACGCGAGCGATATGTCGCCGGCTCAACGGCTCGGATGCGAACCGCTTTCACGCGTTGCGCCTTGAGAGCTTTCGATTGGAGCCGCGCGCCTTTCGCTTCGCGCCGGAAGATGAGGCGCATGTCACGCCTGCCGCCGTCGCCGCGCGCCTTGAGCGCGACTTCGTCATCGGCGCCTTCAACACAGAAGACTCGCTAATGATCGGCGTTGGCGGACTCGCCTGGAACGACGGCGTGAAGACGCGCCACAAGGCGCTGCTCTACGGCATGTATGTGAAGGCCGCTGATCGCGGATCGCACGCCGCCGACGACATCATGAAAAGACTGATCGAAGAGGCGCGAGCACGCGTCGAAATCGTGACGCTCACCGTCGTCGCGACGAATCTTCGCGCGCTGCGCTTCTATGAACGATGGGGATTTCGCGCCTATGGCGTCGAAGAACGCTCAGCAAAAAATGGCGACGGCGAATATCTCGACGAAACGCTGATGGCGTTGCGGCTTAAAGAAGCAGACTAGCCTTATAAATCTCACTTCGACGCCGCGCCGGCCGGCCGAAAAAAGCTCCCGCGAAGCAAAAAGGCGCGGCCGGCAAAAGTCGGCCACGCCTTTTGATGATGATATTCCCAGCCGACTAAGTATTCATCGAATCGAAGAAGCCCAGATTGTTCTTCGTCTCGCGCAGCTTTCCGAGCAGGAATTCGATCGCGTCGACCGTGCCCATCGGATTGAGGATACGGCGCAGCACATACATCTTCTTGAGGATGTCGGGCGCGACGAGCAGCTCTTCCTTGCGGGTGCCGGAGCGGGTGATGTCCAGCGCCGGGAAAATCCGCTTGTCGGACACCTTGCGGTCGAGAATGATCTCGCTGTTGCCGGTGCCCTTGAACTCTTCGAAGATGACTTCGTCCATGCGCGAGCCCGTGTCGATCAAGGCCGTCGCGATGATCGTCAGCGACCCGCCTTCCTCGATGTTGCGCGCCGCGCCGAAGAAGCGCTTGGGCCGCTGCAGCGCGTTGGCGTCGACGCCGCCGGTCAGCACCTTGCCGGACGACGGCACGACGGTGTTGTAGGCGCGCCCAAGCCGCGTGATCGAATCGAGCAGGATCACCACGTCGCGGCCGTGTTCGACGAGACGCTTCGCCTTCTCGATCACCATTTCGGCCACCTGCACGTGGCGCACCGCCGGCTCGTCGAAGGTCGAGGAGACGACCTCGCCCTTCACCGAGCGCTGCATGTCGGTGACTTC
>DATBRI010000165.1:0-17603 GCA_036560365.1 Methylocystis sp. | reverse complement strand
ACACCAAGGGCGAAGCCTCGCTCAAGGGCCATCTCAAGACTGGCGACGAGGAAAAGACCGGCTCGCAGGCCTATGTCCCGCCGGATGAGGCGAAGGACAAGCAGCTCAACGCGGCGGTCGAACTTCTGCACGGCAAGCCGAGAGCGCAGATCCTTGCTGACCAGACCAAGGAGGTCGCCAAGGACACGACCAAGCCGCCGGCCAAGGCCGCCAATTGACGGTAATGGCCGTCGGGCTTAGACGGTCGGCGGGAGTTTCCGGCGGTCGATGAGCTTTCTATCCACTTACGCTAATCCAACGCGCTTTCTGCGTTTCGCGGAACGCGCGTTGCCGTGGCTTTCGGGCCTCACGCTGCTTCTGCTCGCGATCGGGCTCTACGGCGCCTTCACGGCGCCGCCCGATTACCAGCAAGGCGAAACCGTTCGGATCATGTACATCCATGTTCCGTCCGCCTGGCTCGCGATCTTCGCCTATATGGTGATGACCTCGGCGTCGCTCGGCGTTCTGGTGTGGCGTCATCCCCTCGCCGACGCCGCGCAGAAGACCGCCGCCAATCTCGGCGCCGCCTTCACCTTCATCTGCCTCGTCACGGGCTCGCTTTGGGGCAAGCCGATGTGGGGCGCCTTCTGGGTGTGGGACGCGCGCCTCACCTCGATGCTCGTTCTGTTTCTCCTCTACCTGGGCCTCATCGCCGTCAGGCAGACGATGGACGACACGCCGCGCGGCGCGCGCATCGCGGCGATCATGACGCTCGTCGGCGCGATCGACATTCCGATCATCAAATATTCGGTCGACTGGTGGAACACCTTGCACCAGCCGGCCTCGGTGTTTCGCATTGACGGACCGGCGATCTCCGGATCGATACTGTGGCCGCTCATCGTCATGGCGCTCGCCGCGACGCTGCTGTTTTTAACGCTGCAAATCATGGCGATCCGCAACGAAATCCTGCGCCGGCGCCTTGCGCGCCTGTCGATGCAGGCGGTCCGCGCGGGCGACGTCGCGGGCGATGAGAGCATGGAGGCGGCGGAATGAGCGGCCACTGGGTCTATATCGCCGCCGCCTATGGCGTGACGATTGCGACGCTCGGCGTCGTGACCTTGCGCATCGTCCTCGACTATCGCCGCTTGCGCGCGGCTCTGGCGCGCTTCGGCGCGGCTGGCGCGCGCGACGAGGGAGAGGGCGCGTGAGCGACGCCGTCGCGCCCCGTTCGGCGCTGCGTTTTCTGCCGCTGGCGCTCTTCGCATTGCTGGCGTTAGTCTTCCTTGTGCGGCTGTTCGCCGGCGACGCGTCGCGCATTCCGTCAGCGCTGATCGGCAAGTCGGCGCCGGCGTTCGATCTGCCGGCGCTTGAAGGACTGGCCGGCGTTCCCGGTCTCTCGACGCAAGATTTGCGCAAGGGTCACGTCAGCCTGGTCAATGTCTTCGCCAGCTGGTGCGGACCCTGCCGACAGGAGCATTCGGCGCTCATGGCGCTCGCCGGCGACGAAGCGCTCAAGGCCAAAGGCGTCGAGCTCTACGGACTTTCCTACAAGGACGAGATGGCGAAGGCCTTAAGTTTCCTTGAGGGGGGCGGCAATCCTTTCGCGCGCGTCGGCGTCGACCCTGCCGGCCGGACGGCGATCGACTTCGGCGTTTATGGCGTGCCAGAGACTTTCGTGATCAAGGGCGACGGAACCATCGCCTATAAATTCGTCGGACCGCTGACGCCTTCCGCCATTGCGACGACGCTCATTCCCGAGATCGAAAAGGCGATGGCGGGCGGGGCGGCCACGACGCGCTGAACGCGCATGCCATTACGGCGCTCTGAGAAAGAGGCCCACGGTGAGCGCCGCGCCGATCACGACGATGAAGATGCGCAGGATTTTTTCGTCGATGTGATGGATGAGCCGCGCGCCGGCGACGCCGCCGATCGTCGCGCCCACGCTCGTCACCAGCGCCTGCGGCCAGTGGAGATCTGGCGAGAAGAGGAAGATGGCGACGGCTGAGGCGTTCATGACGGCGGCCAGAACATTCTTGGTGGCGCTGGCGACGCGCACGCCCTGTCCGGCCATGGTGAGCGCGGCGACCATGAGGAAGCCGATGCCGCCGCCGAAATAGCCGCCGTAAACCGAAATCAGAAATTGCGCGAGGGCTGCGCGCGGCGGGCCGAGACGGCTATGCGTTTCGACCGGCTTGCGGAAGAAACTGCCCCATGCGAAAACGACGGTGGCGAAGAGCACGAGCCATGGCACGAGACGCGCGAAGAGTCCGCGCGGCGTGCCCAGCAGCACAGCCGCGCCGACGGCGCCGCCGACGATGCTGATCACGAACAGCGTGCGCAGCGAGAGCCCGTGGGCGCCCCTCGCCAGTTTGCGGACCGTCCAACCCGTCGCGACCTGGGCCGGAAACAGCGCGGCGCATGACGTGATATTGGCGGCGAGCGCGTCCATGCCCGTCAACATCAGCGTGGGAAGCGTGAGGAAAGAGCCGCCGCCGGCGAGCGCATTCTGTGCGCCCGCCCAGGTCGCGACGGCAAACAGCAGAATGAAAGTCATGCGCGCCTATGTCAGCTCGCGGGGCTCAAATCAAGCGGGCCGACTCCATCATCAGGCCGTCCGCGAGAATGCGCACGAGCTTTTCCAGCTGCTCGTCGAGCAGTTTGGGCGGCGTCTCGGCGATTTTCTCGTCGAGGCCGAGCGTTACGACGCCATGCACGGCCGAGAACATCGTCCGTGCGAAGGCTGCGCGCGCGAAGTGGTTCGCTCCCGGCAGCAGCCGCGACAGCGGCGCGTCCAACCGATTGAACAGGCGATTCCGGGCGTCCACATACCATTGCGGCGGCGCCACGCCGGGCGCCAGGCGATGTTCGAAGAGGGCGCGCCAGCTCGGCTCTTCCCGTCGCGCGAAGGCCAGATAGGTCCGCGCCATGGCCTGCAGCGCCTGCTCGGCCTCGGCGCCTCCCAACGCTGAATCGAGTTCGGCGTCGAGCCGCTCCAGCGTGTGCGCGTTAACGCGCAGGATCAACTCATCGAGGTCGTCGAAGGCGGTATAGATGGCGCCGAGCGCGCAGCCGGCCGCGGCGGCGAGATCGCGCGCCTTGAGGCCGGCGAGGCCCTGCGCGGCGATGGTCTCCTGCGCGACTTCGATCAGGCGCTCGCGCAATTGGCTTCTGCGTTCGCCGACCGCCTCGGTCTTTTTCTCATTCAAGGGACATCTCCCAGTCAGCCTGAACATCGTTCATTTTTCTATTGACGGCAGAGCAAAAGCACTGCAGTCTTCCATGATGAACATAGTTCATGGCAAAAGGCTGACCTTCAACCCAATCGCAACGCCCTTTCCAACGCGTCCGGTTTGACCGATCCTTAAGGGTCATCGGCGAATGTCACGACGCATCTCCCGGAAACTTCGACATGACGCATTCGCTTCTCGCTTCGCGGCGTTTCGCGCCTTTGTTCTGGCGTCAGTTCTTCGCGGCCTTCAACGACAACTTCCTGAAGAACGCTCTGGTGCTCCTGATCTTGGCGGACGTCGCCGGAAGCGGGGCGTCGCTTGTTACGCTCGCCGGCGCCGCCTTCATCGCGCCATTCTTTCTTTTGTCGGCGATCGGCGGCGAGTTCGCCGACAAATATGACAAGGCGCGCGTCGTACGCTGGCTAAGCCTTGCCGAGATTGGCGTGGCGGGCGTCTCGGCGGCGGGCTTCCTTTTCTCCAATGTCCCGACGCTGTTTGGCGCGCTCATTCTCTTTGGCGTCACCGGCGCGCTGTTCGGCCCTGTCAAATACGGCATCTTGCCCGACCAACTGACGCGCGAGGAGCTTCCGGCGGGCAACGCCCTCGTCGAGAGCGCCACCTTTTTTGCGATTCTCAGCGGCACGGTCGCCGGCGGCGTCGCGATTCACGCGGGCGACGACGGGCTGATGCTCGCCATAGGAGTCATGAGCGTCGCGGCGCTGGCTCTTGGCGCGGCTTGGCTCATCCCCGCGACGCGACGCGCCGATCCCGATCTTGCGATCGACGCGAATATCTTCCGTTCGACCTTCAAATTGCTGCGGCATCTGCGCGCCCAAACCGAACTGCGGCGGCTTGCCGTGGTGACGAGCCTCTTCTGGCTGTTCGGCTCCATCGCCATGTCGTTGACGCCCTCGCTCGTCACCCAGACGCTGCACGGCGACGATGTCGTCGTCAGCATTCATCTGGCGCTGTTCGCCGTCGGCATCGCCATCGGATCGGGCCTCGCCGCCGTCCTGCTGAAGGGCAAGATCGTGCTGCTGCCCTGCGCCGTCGGCGCGGCGCTCGTCGCTCTTGGCTCGGCGGACCTCGGCCTCGCGCTGCTCCTCTCGCCTATGCCCAGCGCTGCCGCGGCGCTGTCGCCGCAAGCCTATTTCGCTCAGCCGCTCGCCTGGCGCGCCGCGATTGATCTTTCGCTGCTGGCGCTCGCCGGCGGGCTGATGATCGTGCCGTCCTTCGCCGCCATTCAGGCGCAGAGCGCGCCGCAGCAGCGCGCCCGCACGATCGCCGCGGTGAATGTGCAGAACGCCGCCTTCATGGCGCTCGGCGGCGTCGGCGTGGCGGGGCTGCAGAGTTTAGGCGTCTCTTTCGCGGCCCTCCTGATTGGCCTTGCCGTCGTCGCGTTCGTCGCTGCGATCTGGATCGTCAAGGCGGTCGTTGCGTCGCCTTTGCAGGATCTGCTTTCGATCTACTTTCGCGCCTTCTATCGTCTCGAGGTGAAGGGGTTCGAAAATTTCGCGAAGGCGGGGGCCAATCCGATCATTGCGCTCAACCATGTGAGCTTTCTCGACGCCGCGGCGATTCTCGCCGTCATGCCGAAGCAACCGGTCTTCGCCGTCGACCGGGCGATCTCGCAGAGGTGGTGGGCGAAGCCCTTTCTGAAATTCGCCCGCGCCATTCCGCTCGATCCGTCGAATCCCTTTGGCGCGCGCGCGCTCATCAATGTGGTCAAGGACGGGAATCCGCTCGTCATCTTCCCCGAAGGCAGGCTCACGGTCACCGGCAGTCTGATGAAAGTCTATGACGGGGCGGGGCTGATCGCAGAGAAATCGGGCGCGATGATCGTTCCCGTGCGCATCGACGGCGCCGAGGCGACGATGTTCTCGCGGCTGACCCGCGAACAGGCGCGCCGGCGCTGGTTTCCAAAATTCACGCTCACCGTGCTCGAACCGATCCGGCTGACCGTCGACGACGCTCTGAAAGGCAAGGCGCGGCGGATGGCGGCCGGCGCGGCGCTCTACCAGATCATGTCGGATCTCGTCTTCCGCACAACGAATGTCGATCGCACGCTTTTTGAAGCCGTCGTCGAAGCTGCGCGCACGCACGGGTTTTCACGCGTCGCTCTTGAAGATCCGGTCGCCGGTCAACTCAGCTATCGCAAGCTGCTGGTCGGGACCCGCGCCTTCGCCGGCCAGATCGCGCGCATCGGCATGCCGGGCGACGCGATCGGAGTCATGCTGCCGAACGCCAATGGCGCCGGCATCGCGTTCCTCGCGGTGATCTCCGCCGGCCGCACGCCGGCGATGATCAATTTCACCGCCGGCGCCGCCAATATTCTGGCGGGCTGCGAGGCGGCGCAGGCGAGGACGATTTTGACGTCGCGCGGCTTCATCGAGAAAGCCAAGCTCGAAAAGCTTGTCGCCGTGCTCGAACAGAGCGTCGCGCTCGTCTATCTTGAAGACATGCGCGCGCGCGTCTCCTTCGCCGACAGGCTCGACGCGTTCCGACGCTTCCGTAAGCCCGTCGTGGCGCGCAAGGCCGACGAGATGGCGGCGATACTTTTCACCTCCGGCTCGGAAGGCGCGCCCAAGGGCGTGGCGCTGTCGCATCGAAACATGCTCGCCAATGCGGCCCAAGCGGCGGCGCGCATCGACTTCGGACGCACGGACAAAGTCTTCAACGTGCTGCCGATGTTCCATTCCTTCGGTCTCACGATAGGTTTCACGCTGCCGCTGATCTCCGGGGTTCCGGTCTATCTCTATCCCTCGCCTTTGCACTATCGCATCGTGCCGGAGCTCGTTTACGGCTCAAACGCGACGATTCTTTTCGGGACGGACACGTTTCTCGCCGGTTACGCCCGCGCGGCGAACGCTTATGATTTCCGCTCGATCCGCTATGTCGTCGCCGGCGCCGAGCCAGTGAAGCAATCGACGCGCGAAGTGTGGATGGAGAAGTTTGGCGTCCGCATCCTTGAAGGCTATGGCGTGACGGAAACGTCGCCGGTTCTCGCGCTCAACACGCCGATGTTCAACAGATTCGGCGCCGTCGGACGCCTGATGCCGGGCGTCGAGCATAGGCTCGAACCCGTGCCTGGGGTCGATGAGGGCGGGAGGCTCCTGGTGCGGGGTCCAAACGTAATGATGGGCTATCTTAAGCTCGATAAGCCCGGCGTGGTGCAGCCGCCGGAGAACGGCTGGCATGACACGGGCGATATCGTCACGATCGACGCGCAAAGCTATGTGACGATCAAGGGGCGGGCCAAGCGCTTCGCCAAGATCGGCGGCGAGATGGTGTCGCTCGCGGCAATCGAACAGCTGGCGGCGGAACTCTGGCCAAAGGCGCAGTCGGCGGCGGCGACCGAACTCGACCCGCGAAAAGGCGAGAAAATCGTGCTCGTCACGCAGCAGAAGGACGCGACGCGCGCAGATTTCCAAGCCTACGCAAAATCGAAGGGCGCGTCCGATCTGATGATCCCGGCGGAGATCATGATCGTCGATGATGTGCCGCTGCTTGGTTCCGG
This sequence comes from Methylocystis sp., assembly GCA_036560365.1. GTDB lineage: Bacteria > Pseudomonadota > Alphaproteobacteria > Rhizobiales > Beijerinckiaceae > Methylocystis. The sequence continues at coordinate 10,877 of DATBRI010000165.1, read as the reverse complement.
CAAAATCGACTTCGCGGCGGTCACCAAACTGGTGCGCGAGCGCGGGCGCTATGTTCTGGCCAATCCGCGGCTGCCCAACGGGCTGCACGGGCGCATCGACGGAAACGCCCCGATCTCTGTTTGAAGCGAGGCGTCGAGGGGCCCTTGAAGAGGGCGTCTTGAGGGACGAGGGGCGCGAAGGCGCATGTTCAAAAGTGATGAGCGCGCGCTCTCATTGGTGATGCTCGTGCGAGCGAGACGCTATGTCCAGAACGGCGCAAGTTTTTTGAGCCGCTTCTCGCTCTTTCCGGCGTGCGCCACGCCTTGGCGCGCGGCGTGCGCCACCCAACCACGGACGAAGCCCGAAGCCCGCGCGACCTTCTCATTTTCGGCGTCGACGCGGTCGAGCAGGCCGTTGGCGACCTCCATGTCGTTGAAGACGCCCAACTGGTCCTGCATGTCGCCGAGCGCGCGCAGATAAGCGCGGGCCCCTTTGCGATCTTGAAACAGGCTTTCGAAAAATTCCGCGCCATAGCGCGCCTTTTTGAGCGCGATGCGGACTTTATGCCGCTCTTCCGCAGAGAGCGTCGCAAGGCCTCTGCTTTTCTTCAAGAGCCGCTTGCGCAGTCGCGTCAGCGCGCGCTCGGCGAAGGCGCACGCCGAACATGGCGCGCGCATCTGCGGCTCGACCTGCCAATCGCGCCGCTCGATCGCCAGGCGCAGATCCTCGATGAACTGCGACGTTTCATCGGACGACACGGCGTCATGCGCCGCGCTATAGGCTTTTTCGCGAAGCGTTTCGATCGTGTCGATCAGCGCGTGAAAGCTCGGATCATCGCCAATCGCCTCGCGCGGGCCGCCGCTGAGCATCGCGCCGAAGACGTCCCAGTCGCGCGCGCCGCCGAGAACGGAAGCGAGAGTCTTGGCGCGTTCGCGCGCGGTCTCGAGCGCCGGTCCGCTAAGGGTTGGCCGCAGCAGGCCGATCGCCGCCCGCAGACGCCGCAAGGCGACGCGCATCTGGTGCACGCTCTCCGGCGCGCTCGAGGTTTGCAGAAGCGGAACATTGGCCAAGAAATGTTCGAGCGACGCGGAGAACATTTCTACCGAGGCCTCCTCGAGCGTTTCATCTTCTGAAAGCTCGACCGGCGGCGCCTTGATCGCCGCCGGCGCATCCGCGGCGACATCGGACGGCTCGGCGCTATCGCGCGCGCATGAATGCGCTGGTTCTGTCGATCGCTCCATACAGACGCTCTACTGCAGATATATTTCAAACAAATAGGGCCTCGGCGCGCTCAGCGCCACCAGGCGCACGGCCGCCCACCTCGCAAGCCCTTGATTAATACGTCCACGCTTGCTTTATCGCGGCGCAATATCTTTCTCGGGAGCTACGCCTCATGTCGACTTGGCCAAACTACGGCAAAATCACCGGTCCGATCGTGCTGATCGGTTTCGGCTCGATCGGCCGAGGCATTCTGCCGCTGATCGAGCGCCATTTCGATTTCGACACATCGCGCTTCACCGTCATCGACCCGGTCGATACGCATCGTCGTCTGCTTGACGAGCGCGGCATCGCTTTTCTCAAAACCAGGCTGACGCCGGAGAACTACCGCGAGGTCCTGACCCCGCTGCTGACAAAGGGCGAAGGCCAGGGCTTTATCGTCAATCTCTCGGTCGATGTGTCTTCGCTTGCGATTATGAAACTCGCGCGCGAATTGAACGCGTTATGCGTCGACACAGTGGTGGAGCCATGGCCGGGCTTCTACTTCGACAAGACCATGGGCAATGAAGCGCGCACCAATTACGCGCTGCGCGAAACAGTGCTCGAAGAACGCCGCAAAAATCCCGGCGGATCGACGGCGGTTTCCTGCGTCGGCGCCAATCCCGGCATGGTGTCCTGGTTCGTCAAGCAGGCGCTCGTCAATATCGCGCGCGACACGGGCGCCTTCGACAAGGAGCCGGAAACGCGCGCCGAATGGGGCGCGCTGGCTCAAAAGCTCGGCGTCAAAGGCATCCATATCGCCGAACGCGACACGCAGCGCGCGCGCAATCCAAAGCCGCGCAACGTTTTCGTCAACACCTGGTCGGTCGAAGGCTTCGTCTCCGAGGGCCTGCAGCCCGCAGAACTCGGCTGGGGCACGCATGAAAAATCCTTGCCCGACATCGGCCGCACGCATCAAGGCGGCTGCGGCGCGGCGATCTATCTGCTGTCGCCCGGCGCCAATACGCGGGTGCGCTCTTGGTGCCCGACGCCGGGCGCGCAATATGGCTTCCTCGTCACGCACAACGAGTCGATCTCGATCGCGGACTATCTCACGCTGCGCGACGAGAGGGGGCAGGCGATCTATCGTCCGACCTGTCATTACGCCTATCACCCCGCCGACGACGCCGTGCTTTCGCTGCACGAGATGTTCGGCGCCGCCGGCAAGATGCAGGAGAGCTGGACGATTCTCGACGAGCATGAAATCGTCGATGGAATCGACGAACTCGGCGTGCTGCTCTACGGCCACGCGAAGAACGCCTATTGGTATGGGTCGCAGCTCTCGATCGAGGAGACCCGCGATCTCGCGCCCTATCAGAACGCCACCGGACTTCAGGTGAGTTCGGCGGCGCTCGCCGGCATGGTCTGGGCGCTGGAGAATCCGCAGGCCGGAATCGTCGAAGCCGATGAGGTCGACTACATGCGCTGCCTCGAGGTGCAGTCGCCCTATCTCGGTCCTGTGAAGGGCTATTACACGGATTGGACGCCGCTCGACGGGCGCCCGGGGCTGTTCCCCGAAGACATCGACGCGAGCGATCCCTGGCAGTTCAAGAATGTTCTCGTGCGCTGAGGAGTCGCGCGCCGTCGCCAAAAAGTGAAAGCCGCTCGATCAAAGGCCGCCGCTCGCAAGAGCGGCGCTTTTTTGGAGCGTCAGTTTGAATGTCGGGCTATGATTCCGCTGCTGCGCGAACCATCTGGTTACGACGAACTGGATTTATAAATGCCCGTCGCCGTAAGAAGATTGTCATGCATTTGCGGGCGCGTTCAATGCGAAGCCGTTGGCGAGCCGATCTTGAGCGGCGTTTGCTATTGTAAGGATTGTCAGGAAGGCGGCCGGCGGATCGAAGCGCTACCAAACGCCGCGCGCATCCGCGACCCAGATGGCGGCACGCCATATCTCACCTATCGCGACGATCGAGTCCACTTTTTGTCTGGCGAGGACCTCTTGGTGGATTACAGGCTCAAACCTCGATCCCCAACGCGCAGAGTTGTAGCCTCTTGTTGTAATTCAGGCATGTTGTTGAAGTTCGATCCAGGGTTTTGGGTTTCCACCTATCGATCCCGATATGAGGGTGATGATCTGCCGCCCATCGAGATGAGGAGCAAAACCCAACATCGAAGGTCCGAGACCGAATTGCCGAGCGACGCCCCCAGCTATCGAGGATTTCCCCTGAGGCTTTTCGTGAGGTTGATCGCCGCGCGCGCTGCGATGCTCTTTGGTCGATGATTTGTTCTTGGGCATAAGAAGTCGCGAGAATCACTCTCGCGTTCGTCGCCCCTAAGGCCGCTCAACTCTTCGTTCGCCCTGATTCAAACTGACAGCCTGATTTATGCAGGGCGATCGGGTGAAGGATTGTTTTCCTCACTCTCATCCTGAGGAGCGTCCTTCGAGACGGCCTCTTCGAGGCCTCCACAGGATGAGAAAAACTTTTAATCCGCTCGCCCTGTGCTTTGTGTGCTCGCCCTTGCGCGCCGGTAATGTTCTCTATATGTTCTGACTAGCGTCAAGTTCTGAGCGGTCGCCATGGAGATGCTCGAGGCAACGCTGGGCGGAGGTTGCGAACATGGGGCGTGCGGCTCAGGCATCGGCAGAGACAAAGGGCGCGCCGCAGATCGAGGCCGCGGCCCTCATCGACGCCGAACGCCGGCGCGGACGCGGCGCGCTGTCGAAGCGCAGCGGCCGTTTCGAAAAGGAGACGCGCGACGAAGCCGACGACGGCTGGGGATCGCTGGAAAGTCTCCCGGCGCTCAAGACCAATTTCCACGTCGAGAAGCCGCGCACGATCATCACCAGGAATGATTCGCCGGACATTTCATTCGACCGCTCGATCAATCCCTATCGCGGCTGCGAGCATGGCTGCGTCTATTGCTTCGCGCGGCCGACGCACGCCTATATGGGCTTCTCGCCCGGCCTCGATTTCGAGACGGAGATTTTCGTCAAGGACGGCGCGGCGCAGCTCCTCGAACGCGAATTGTCGGCGCCGAAATACGTCCCGAAGACGATCGCCATCGGCACCAACACCGATCCCTATCAGCCTGCCGAGAAGAGCCATCGCGTGATGCGTTCGATCCTCGAGGTGCTGGCGCGCGCCAATCATCCGGTCGGCATCGTCACGAAGTCCGCGCTCGTCCTGCGCGATCTCGATCTGCTCGCGCCAATGGCGGCGAAAGGCCTGGCGAAGGTCGCAATCTCGGTGACGACGCTCGACCGCAGGCTCGCGCGCCTGATGGAGCCGCGCGCCGCGACTCCCGAGCTGCGGCTCGAGACCATCGAAAAGCTCAGCGCCGCCGGCGTGCCGACGGCGGTCATGACGGCGCCGATCATCCCCGCCATCAATGACGATGAAATCGAGCGGATTTTGACGCGGGCGCACGCCGCCGGCGCTCGGGAGGCGGGATATGTGCTGCTGCGCCTGCCGCTGGAATTGCGCGATCTCTTCACCGAATGGCTGGCGACGCATTTTCCAGACCGAGCCCGCCGCGCCCTCGCGCTGGTGCGCACGACGCGAGACGGCAAGCTTTACGATCCGTCCTTCGGGACCCGCATGAAAGGCGAGGGGCCCTACGCCTGGATGATCGGCCGGCGTTTTGAGCTTGCGGCCGCGCGGCTCGGCTTCAATCAGAAAACGAAATTGCGAACGGATCTGTTCGAGCCGCCGCGCCGGCGCGCGCAACAGCTCAGCCTCTTCTGAGCCGGTCTTGCGCGGGTCCACTGCGCGCCCACCGCGGATTACGGCGACTGAGAATTCTTTGGATGTGGCCGCAAGCGCCGTCTTTCGGGTTGCCAGCAGCCCGCCCTCGGCGCTTTATTCGCGGCGCGGTTCTGCGCTGACACAGCTGTTGCGCAGAACCCTAGGCGATCGGCCCGGGAGAGCGTTTGTGACGGCGATGGGGCCTCATTTTCGGCTGGAAGCGCAGTTGCGCCGCAAGGGCGTCTGGCCAATCGCCGGCGTCGACGAAGTCGGGCGCGGGCCGCTCGCGGGTCCGGTCGCGGCGGCGGCGGTGATTCTTGATCCGGAACGACGGCCGCAGGGCCTCGATGATTCGAAGGCGCTGAACCGCGCGCAGCGCGAAGAAGCGTTTGAGCGCATCATGGCCAGCGCTCTCGCCGTAAGCGTCGCCTTCGTCGCCCCCGCGGAAATCGACCGCATCAATATCCGCCAGGCGTCGCTTGCGGCGATGGCGCGGGCGGTCGCCGGCCTCTCCAAGGCGCCGGCCTATCTTCTCATCGACGGCAACGACCGGCCGCCGGTCAATTGCCCCTGTCGTTTGATCATCAAGGGGGATGCGACCGCGCTCAGCATCGCCGCAGCCTCCATCGTCGCAAAGGTGGCGCGCGACGCCATGATGCGCCGTCTCGCCGCGCATTATCCACACTATGGTTTTGAGACCAATGTCGGCTACGCCGTGCAGCGTCACATGGAAGCGCTGGCGCTCCACGGCGCCAGTCCCGCGCACCGCGTCAGCTTCGCGCCCGTGCGAGAAGCGTGAGAGCTTCGTCAACTATTCGCTAACCTTTTTATTTCTTTAAGACTTCCGTTCGAAAAAGAGACGTGGGCCGTTTGCCGATCTAAACGCGGCCTTTACCTCCCTCCTTCACTATCTCGCATGTTGGTTGCGTTGATGGTGTTCAGTTCATGCGTAGCGCGCGCGTCGGGGCGGCTCGCCTCAAAGCCCGAAATCAGGTCACGCGTATCGGGCGTTCTATAGAAGGGCCGCTCCGCGCGACGGCGCGCAATGAAATCCTCAGCGGCGACTGTGTCGCGTCGATGGAGCGACTGGCGGACGCGAGCGTCGATCTCGTCTTCGCCGATCCGCCCTATAATCTGCAGCTCGCCAATCGTCTGCATCGCCCGGACCAAAGTCTGGTCGACGCGGTCGACAACGATTGGGACAAATTCGCGAATTTCGCCGCCTATGACGCTTTCACGCGCGACTGGCTTACGCAGGCGCGCCGGGCGATGACGCCCTCGGCGACGATTTTCGTCATCGGCTCCTATCACAATATTTTCCGCGTCGGGACGATCATGCAGGATCTGGGGTTCTGGATCCTGAACGACATCGTCTGGCGCAAGAACAATCCGATGCCGAACTTTCGCGGCCGGCGTTTCACCAACGCCCATGAGACGATGATCTGGGCGGCGCGCGACCAGAGCGCCAAGAACTACACCTTCAATTACGAGGCGCTGAAGGCGGCGAACGAAGATTGCCAGGTTCGCTCCGATTGGCTGCTGCCGATCTGCGGCGGGACCGAGCGTCTCAAGGATGGCGCGGGTCGCAAGACCCATCCGACGCAAAAGCCGGAGGCGCTGCTGGCGCGCGTCATTCTCGCCGCCTCGAAGCCGGGCGATCTGGTGCTCGACCCCTTTTTCGGCACGGGAACGACCGGCGCGGTCGCCAAGCGTCTGGGGCGCGACTGGCTCGGCATCGAGCGCGACGGCGATTACAGAGCCGCGGCGCGCGCGCGGATCGCGGCGATCGAACCCTTGCCCCTTGAAACGCTCGCGACGGCCCCCTCGAAGCGCACGGAGCCGCGCATCGCCTTCGCCAGCCTCGTCGAAGCGGGGCTGATCGCGCCGGGCGCGACGCTCGTTGACGCCAGGCGGCGCCATCGCGCGGTGGTGCGCGCCGACGGCGCGCTGTCGCTGTCGGGTTTCATTGGTTCAATTCACAAAACCGGGGCGCTGGCGCAGGGCCTGCCGGCCTGCAATGGCTGGACCTTCTGGCATTATGAAGAAAAGGGCGCCCTCGCGCCGATCGACGATCTGCGCGCCGAGGCGCGCGAGCGGCTCAAAGTCGCGGCGGAATAACTAGTCCGTCATTGCGAGGAGCGGAGCGACGAAGCAATCCAGAGCCGTGGGCGCGACTCTGGATTGCTTCGCTTCGCTCGCGATGACGGCCTTACGCCAGAAAGCCCGCGTAGAATCCTACGAGCAGCACGATTCCAATGAAGGCGCGATAGAAGACGAAGGGCCAGGCCGAGAAGCGTTCGAGAATCCGCAGCAAGCCCCAGATGGCGACAAAGGCGGAGATCGAGGCGACGAAAAGCCCGAGTGTAAGCACCGCCCAGCCGTGGAAATCGAGCTGCGCCTTATGCAGCTCCCACAATTCCTTCAGTCCCGCGAGAGCGATCGCCGGCAGGCCGAGCAGGAAGGAAAAGCGCGCGGCTTCCTCGCGTTTCAGATCGAGGAAGAGCGCCGCCGTCAGAGTCGAGCCCGAGCGCGAGACGCCAGGAATGAGCGCGCCGACCTGGGCGAAGCCGACGATCATCGCGTCTTTCAGGCTGACATGTTCGAGCGTGCGCTTGTGATTGCAATAGAGTTCGGCGATGGCGAGCAACGCCGCCATGACGATGCAGGAAATGCCGATCACCGGCAGCGTGCGCAGCGGCGAACCGCAGGTGTTGAGCGTATGCGACAGCGCCAGGCCGGCGATGCCGATCGGTACGGTCGCGAGCGCGATCCAGACGACGAAACGAAAGGTCCAAGCGTTGAAATCGCGCCGCACCAGCGCCTGCACGGAGCCCACGGCGAGCGCCCGAATGTCGGTCCAAAAATAGCTGACGACGGCGGCGAGCGCGGCGAGCTGCATCGCGGCGGAGAAGGCGGAGCCGGGGTCCTTCCAGCCGAGCAGCGCCGGCACGATGCGCATATGAGCGGTCGAGGAGATCGGCAGAAGCTCGGTGATGCCCTGCACCACGCCGAGAACGGCGACTTTCATATAGCCGAGATCGACAAAACCGGTGTCGAGCCCATTCGTGCAAGCGGTCGCCATAGAGGCCCTCGTCTCGTTTGTCGGCCCCGCGACGAATCACGAAGGCGTCAAGCGACTTCGACTTCTGACAAACAAGGGAGCCGCGATCAAGGCGAGCGGCATGTTGGCCCAGGAGAATCGGATGAAGGGCTTCCTCATCCCCAGGAGCGCCCCCCCCCCGAAATGTCGCGCTCTGTGATCAGCGGAACAGCGCGGCGGTTTTGAGCAGGGTGATCCAGACGCCCCAGGCGAGGGGGACGCCGACGGCGGCCCAGGCGAAAATCAGCAGCAGCGATCCGTCTCTTGCGCCAGGCTGCGGACGCGCGGCGGCCGGAGGGTCGGCGTCAGCCGCCGTCGGCTCCAGCGCCTCTTCGACGAAATCCTCGAAATCGGCGTGAATCTCGTCATCTTCCTTGACGACCTCGGCGACCGTGATGTGCTTTTGCGCCGCGACCTCTTCGTCGCTCATGTAATATTTCTCGGCGCAGGGCCGCACCAGCAGATTGCAGACGAGACCGCAGAGCAGCAGGCCCGCGAGCACATACATTGTCTGATTGTAGGCGGCTTCGCGCGGCGCGCCGTGCGCAAGCTGATATTCGCGAATGTAATTGACCAGCACTGGTCCGAGCACGCCCGCCGTGGACCAGGCGGTCAGCAGCCGTCCATGGATAGCGCCGACATGATGCGTGCCGAAGATGTCGGCAAGATAGGCGGGGATCGTCGAGAAACCGCCGCCATACATGGTGATGATCACCGCAAAGAGCAGCACGAACAGTCCGACCATTGCCCCGCTCGCGGCGAAGGGTTCGGCCGAATAAAGCGCGATGCCGACGATAAAAAAGATCGCGTAGGTGGCCTTGCGGCCGAATTTATCCGAGGCCGAGGCCCAGCCGATGCGCCCGCCGATGTTGCACAGGCTCAAAAGCCCGGTGAAGCCCGCCGCAATCGCCGCGATCTGCTTTTTCTGATCGGGGCTGAGCTGATCGAATCCCATGTCGAGGCCGATCAGCCTGCCGCCGAACACTTCCTGCAGCATCGGCGAGGCCATGCCCAAAACGCCGATGCCCGCCGAGACGTTGAGACAGAGAACGCCCCACAGCAACCAGAATTGCGGCGTCTTCCAGGCCACGTCGAGATGCACATGGCGATGCGTCACCAGAGCGTTCTTTGACCCCGCGGGCGGCGTGAACCCGACTGGCGCCCATCCTTCGGGCGGCACCCTATAGCTGAGCGCCCCGGCGACCATGAAGGCGAAATAAATCGCCGCGAGCGTCACGAAGGTCTGCCACACGCCCGGCGAAGCCGGCGTGGCATAGACGCCCATCAGCCGGTCGGCGAGCGGCGCGCCGATCATCGCGCCGCCGCCAAAGCCCATGATGGCGAGGCCGGTCGCGAGGCCGCGCCGGTCCGGGAACCATTTGATCAGCGTCGAGACGGGCGAAATGTATCCAAGCCCCAGTCCGATGCCGCCGATGACGCCGGAGCCGATCCACAGCAAAGAGATCTGATGGAGATAGACCCCGAGCGCCGAGACGAGCAGGCCGCCGCACCAGCAGCAGGCCGCCGCGAGGCCAGCCCTGCGGGGACCGGCGGTTTCCAGCCAATGGCCGAAGACCGCCGCCGAAGAGCCGAGAAAGACGAAGAACAGCGTGAACGTCCAGCCCAACCAGCTGATCTTCCAGTCGCAGTCGGTAGCGACGAGCGTCGCGAAAAACCCGAGCGTTTCCGAACATTCCTTCGGCTGCGCGCCGCCAATGATCCGCGAGAGCGGCAGCCAGAAAACGGAAAAGCCATAGGCCATGCCGATGCACAGATGAATGGCGAGCGCCGCCGGCGGCACGAGCCAGCGATTGAAGGCAGGCGACGCGATGGTGCGTTCGCGGCTGAAAAAATCGGGTCGGCCGTCAGCGATGGCGTCGGCAGTCATTGAACTTTCCGAACGAGTTAACCCTAGCCTTTATTGCGCATGCGCGGCGCGCGGCACAAGCCCGAGCTGTCCAAAGCAATCCCTATTCTGAAGAGAGCTGAAGGCGGCGTCTCGAAGGACGACGATTGCGCTGCCCCGGCGCTGTGATTCTGAAGAGAATCCCTCGTCCATCGAGACGCGCGCTGCGCACGCCCGGGTGAGGGACCTTCCATTGAGAAGGAGCAAGCCGGAGAAGTATGGAAGACGTCGGGTGGCGAGAATCCCTTGACAGAAACTTAGAAGGGCCTTCCATTGTTGGGTATTTAGATTTGACCGAGCGAGATAAAAGCTCGAGCTTCGATGGCCTGAAATTCAGGACGTCTGTAGGCTGGGAGATTAAGATGACGACCTTTGCCGCTTACCACAAGATCCACGCCCAGACCGGAACCAACAAAGAGTTCAGTCACTCATACTATATCACAAACCCGATATTGGCGAAATATTATATGTGATATCTGGAGATAAACCAAGAAATCCGTCCTATTTTCTAGAAGGGCGGTATATCGTAAAGGCAGTAGAACCTGTCGAAGGGAAGAGAAGAAAGTTAATTCTCCAAGTGGATGCTCTGCCGCCGAAGCGGATGCCTCTTAGTAGTCAGCCGTGGTTCAATCGTGAGGAATTTCACAACCTTTTCACCGCCGGTCAGAGCATGAATCCGGTGAGGCCGGAGTATGAAAGTCGCTTTGATAAGATGTTGATCGCATACGTACCGATCGAGGCCGTATCGAGAGACCGCTCAGATGATGCAATTAATGACATTGGCTCTGACACCCCTTCCTATGCAGCCGTATCTGGGCTGAGGTACTCGCGCGACCCTAAAATAAGAGAAGCCGTGCGGGAGCGCGCAGGCGGAAAGTGTGAGTATTGTGGCGAACCGGGGTTCATAGCCGCGGATGGCAGACCATATATAGAAAGTCATCA
>DATBRI010000164.1:0-4294 GCA_036560365.1 Methylocystis sp. | reverse complement strand
ACGGAGGCCTTCGCGCAGCCCCTCCATCGCTACGTCGAGACCGACCTTGGTCCGGTAGCGGAAGCAGTCGACGATTGTCCTCGCCGGATCCGTGATGGGAACATCGACACTCTCGATGCGGTGACGCTCCACCCCTTCGATCAGCGCCGGCCCCGTAAAGCGTACGAACCGGATTGGTGGATAATCGATCTTGGGCCGCCAGGCGGCACGGTCGATCGCCATCCACACAGCCGAGGGCATTTGCAGTGTCAGTTCGTGGTATTGGAGGGCTGAGGTTAGGCAGACCACGCCCTTTGGAACGAGCATGGCCGCTTCGGCCAGCGTGTGGGCAGCGTCAACTTGCGTGTCCGGGAGTTGATAGAGACCACGTGCCGGGCGGACGACCGCTTCCTCTCGAACGAGACGGGCGAGCGTCTCCGGTCCGATGCCCGCGGCGACGAAATCCTTCAGCCGGAGCATCCCCCGGGCTCTCAGAAGGTCGCGCGCTCGAAATCGCTGGTTGCTGGTGGATGTCATTTCTGGTGATGTTTCCTCTGCCTTCAGAAGATGTAGCAGAGGTTTTATCACAAATCCGTTCGTCCGAAAATCCCCAATTTTGCGAGGGAGCATCGCATTTTCGTCGGGCCCGTCGCTTGGTGGTGAAAGCTTCTCCCTTATCGCGCTTCCTTCCGCGGGGGCTGCCGCAGCGCTCCCTTTAGCGAGGAATGTGCGGAAGGGGAAGAAGCACGAAAAACTCCGACCCGCCTCAACGCCCTTGACGCGGCTGGGGAATACGCTGATTTATGTTATACGCTATATCAGCGTGACTGGAGTCCTTCATGACCTCCCGCAATTTTTTCGTCATCTCAGGCAATGTCGCGCAAAAACCCCGTCAATTCGCGGGCAAAGCGCCAAAAACCGTCGTCACCGTCGCCGTCGACGAATTCTGGACCGACAGACAGTCGGGCGAGAGGAAAAAGCGGACGGAATTTCTGACCGCCTTTACCTTCAATGCGAAGATCGGCGGATTCCTGGTCGACAAGGTGAATATCGGCGATCAAATCACGATCGACGGCCACATCCGCGCCAACAACTATGAGAGAAACGGCGAGAAGATTTACACGATGGACCTCGAAATCGCCCGCCTCGACGCGCATCCCGCGCGCAGCGACCGCGCTCTCGACGACGAAGCCGCGTGAGCCATCTTCACAAACCCCTGCTGGCGGCAGCCTTGTGTTTCCGGGGGTTCGTGGCGCCCGCCGAAAGCGCGGCGAGCGAGGGCGTCTACACGCCCAAAGCATTGACGCAATCCACTCCCATGCGCGTGGAAGTCATCGACGGCGTGACGTTTCGCGACATCGAAACCGGGTTGGAGTTCCGCCTTTTCGGCGTCGACGCATGTCAGCGCGATCAGATCGCCCATCTTGGACGCCAGCCATGGCAGTGCGGCGTCGCCGCGATCGCCTGGCTTACGACCGCGACCCTCAACAAATGGGTTTCCTGCAACGCCTTGCGCGAAAAGGACGGGTGGCGCATCGCCCGCTGTTCATCGTCCGAGCATGCCGATCTTGCCGGCGACATGATCAAGGAGGGCCTCGCCGTATGCCTTCCGGATAGCGAGGACCAGCGCGTTCGCTCCTACGCCCAAGACCAGGAACAGGCGCGGAAAGCCTACAAGGGCCTGTGGTCCAGCCAATTCGCCATGCCATGGGACTATCGGGCGAAGCAGGCGTCGAGCCGCAAAAACGACCCTTAGCGCCCCTCTGCCTTTTCCTCCTTGCGTTCGCATAGGGAAAGTTTGTATTCACTAAATCATAAACCGTAGTGGAGCGCCCATGTCCCGCGCCGTGAGATTTGCCCTCTTTGTCCTGATCGCCGCCTTTCTGAGCGGTTGCGAGACGCCGCCGCCCGCCGCCTTGGTAGCGCTGCCGCCCATGCGCGACCGGCTCTATACGCCGGCCGAGATCACTCCCGGACGCCTCCAATATGCGCGCGAGCCCGACACCTTCGCGCCCGTCCTTACCGATCGCGTCGCTTATCCGACGCAGGAACAGGCCAACTACGCCTTTGCGCGCGATAACCTGGCGACCTACTATCCATCCAAAGGGCCATATGTCGTTCGAGCCAGCGACCCTTTGCCCACGGATCGCCGCGCCGCCAGCGTTCGCCTTTTTGCTTGCAAGCCGGGCGCCCTGAACAGTGTAACGGGCCGCATCGTTGAGCCGCGCGGAAAGGCCGTTCATTGCGCGACCGATTTTCTCGACGGACAGGGCAGGCGGCTTTCTCGGGAACCTGTAAATTTCTATTACGCTGCAAGCGCATGGCGGATGCTCGAGACCAATGCGCCAACCACGCCGGCGGCTTGGATCAATCCGGAGCGCTCCCCGAGCGATGCTTTCTCCTGGTTTCCGTTCGGCAAAAGATCGACACCCTATTGAAGACTGCGGCGAAAACCGCGAGGCCAAAGATCGTTGCGAGGCGCCGACCGACAGGGCGCAGGTAATCCGATCGAACGCCTCATTTTCCCGGAGCCGTGCGCCTCATTCCGTAATGGGCCCTTCGACGCGCGATGAGGCATTGGCGCCGTTGACGTCGCATATCCGCGCCGCCACGCGCCGCGCCATGACCATCGAGGGTCGCGTCACCCATCTTTCGAGGCACAGCGCCGCCAACACCGCGCCGATCGTTGCAAGCGCCGCCACGGCCCAGGGCGGCGCCTGTTCGAGCAGCGCTGTCCGCAGTCCGCTCAGAACGGGCAACTGGACGAGATAGATCGAGAAGGATCGTTCGCCGATCCAGCGCAGCGGCTTGGCGCCGAAGGGTGCGCGGGTGCCCATATCCTGGTCTCTTCCCGCCACGACCATCCCAAAGATCACAGCCACCGCCACAAGACCGGCGCCCGTCCCGCCGATCGACAGGACGCGCGCCAACACCGCGGCGACGAGCAGCCAATAGGTCGCAAGCCCGAGCCCAATTTTCGGAATGAGCTTCAGCCACTCGGCCCGCCGGCGAGTTTCCAGACCGATCAGCACGCCGACAAGCAGCGCGTCGGGACGCAGCGCCCACCAGAACCCGCCCCAGGGCCGCGAAAGCAGCGCACCGGCCGTCAGGGCCGAGGCGACGATGATCCAAAGCCAGCGCCGGGGCAGCGCCGCCAGGAAGGGCGCCAGCGCGTAGAATTGCGCCTCAATGCCGAGCGACCAGAAATGCGAAGAGAGCAGGGGATCGCCGCACCCCTCTCGGCCAGAAAAGCAGGGCGCCCAATAAAAATTCCCAAGGAACGTGGCCGCGGCGACTAGATCCTCAAAGCGCAGCCCGTGCAACCCGCCGAGCCGCCAGGCGACATAGAGCGCGCCTATCGTCATCCAGGTCGGAACGCCAATGCGGATCACGCGGCCCGCCCAAAACGCCGCCGCGCCACGCCAGAATCCGCCAGCTTTGGCCATGGACTGCGCGGCGCGATCAACAATCAAAAAGCCTGAAATCACGAAAAACAGATCGACGCCCACACCGAGTGCGGGGAGCAGAAGGACGCGCGCCAGCGCGAAGTCGTTCGCGAACACGAGCGCGACGTGAGAGGCCAGCACGGCGCAGATCGCGAGCCCCCGCATCTCGTCGAGCTGCGCGTCTCGGCTCTCCTTCAGTGGGCCCGTCATCGGCGGAGCTGCGTCCAAAATTTCATTTACTGCGCTATAGCATATAGCCTATAAGCTACAACTCGCAAAATGACACGCCGCCGAGCAGGGGACGAGCTCTCTTCATGCGCAAGCTTTTGACCCGGTTCGGTCTCGCCGCGACGATTCTGTTCGCGGCGCCGGCCCTGGCGCAAGAAGCGCCCTTGACGCCGAACCCCGACAAATGGCGGCCCGTCGTCTATCGCGATCTGCAAATCCCCGGTCCGCTCGACGCGCCCTTCACCGGCATTTGGGCGGATATGATCGACAGGAACAACCGTCGATATGCCGCCGCTGGCGACCGCCGCTACGCCGTGGGCAACGCGCCGGCGCGTGAAGCCCATTTTGTCGTGCGCGGCGGCGACAAAATCGCGATGTTGAGCGTCCTCAATATCGCGACCGCGTGCAAGGCGATCGCCGCCGACGCCGCGACCAACATCAACGTCAAGATGTGTCCGATGCGCCTCGCCTTTTGGCAGGGGCCACGAGGGAGTGTTCGGCAGGCGCAGGGCTGCTATCTCGAGCCTGGCGCGGAGCCGGGGAATTTTACGCCGGACCCCAGCTATGCCGTCTCCTACGCCTCCTATGACGTCGCCACGAAAAGCATCAAATTGGGGGTCATTCTCGCGCACAAGGCGGTC
>DATBRI010000163.1:0-3012 GCA_036560365.1 Methylocystis sp. | reverse complement strand
CGCGGCGAACAATGGGACCTCTTATCTCTGATAGAGCGGGACGATCTGAGAACATTTCTCGACCGCCTTGTGCGCGAGAATGACGCCCAATTTGATGCTTTTCGTGGCGACGTCATAGGAGGCGTAGGAGACGGCGTAGCTGGGGTCCGGCGTAAAATTCCCCGGCTCCGCGCCAGGCTCGAGATAGCAGCCCTGCGCCTGCCGAACATTCCCTTGTGGCCCTTGCCAAAAAGCGAGGCGCATCGGACACATCTTGACGTTGATGTTGGTTGCGGCGTCGGCAGCGATCGTCTTGCAGGCGGTCGCGATGTTGAGGATGCTCATCATGGCGATTTTGTCGCCGCCGCGGACGACAAAATGGGCTTCACGCGCCGGCGCGTTGCCGACGGCGTAGCGGCTGTCGCCGGCGGCGGCATAGCGACGGTTGTTCCCGTCGATCATATCCGCCCAAATGCCGGTGAAGGGCGCGTCGAGCGGACCGGGAATTTGAAGGTCGCGATAGACGACGGGCCGCCATTTGTCGGGATTCGGCGTCAAGGGCGCGTCTTGCGCCAAGGCCGGCGCCGAGAAAAGAATCGTCGCGGCGAGACCGAAACGGGCCAAAAGCTTGCGCATGAAGAGGGTTCGTCCCCGTGCTCGGCGGCGTGTCGTTTTGTGGTGTTGTAGCTTATAGGCTATATGATATAGCGTAGTAAATGAAATTTTGGACGCCGCGCCGCCAATGTCGAGCCCTCTGAAGGAGAACCGAGACGCGCAGCTCGACGAGCTGCGCGGGCTCGCGATCTGCGCCGTGCTGGCCTCTCACGTCGCGCTCGTGTTCAGGAACGATTTCGCGCTGGCGCGGGTGTTTCTGGTCCCCGCGCTTGGAGTGGGCGTCGATCTGTTCTTCGTGATTTCAGGCTTTTTGATTGTCGATCGCGCCGCGCGGTCCGTGGCCAAAGCTGGCGGATTCCGGCTTGGTGCGGCGGCGTTCTGGGCCAGCCGCGTGATCCGTATTGGCGTTCCGGCCTGGGTGACGATAGGCGCGCTGTATGTCGCCTGGCGCCTCGGCGGGTTGCACGGGCTGCGCTTCGAGGATCTGATCGCCGCCGCCGCTTTCCTTGGGGATTTTTATTGGGCGCCCTGCTTCGCCGGCAACGAGGGGTGCGGCGATCCCCTGCTTTCTTCGCATTTCTGGTCGCTCGGCATTGAGGCGCAATTCTGTGCGCTGGCACCGTTTCTTGCGGCCTTGGGCCGGCGCTCGGTGTGGATCATCGTCGCCTCGACCCTGACGGCCGGGGCGCTGCTTTCGCGGCCCTGGGGCGGGTTCTGGTGGGCGCTGCGACCCGACGCGCTGCTTGTCGGCGTCCTCATCGGGCTGGAAACGCGCCGGCGCGCCGAATGGCTGAAGCTCATTCCGAAAATTGGCCTTGGGCTTGCGACCTACTGGCTGCTCGTCGCCGCGGTGCTAGCGCGCGTCCTGTCGATCGGCGGGACGGGCGTCGGTCTGGTGGCGGTCGCCGTGATCTTCGGGATGGTCGTGGCGGGAAGAGGCCGGGATATGGGCGCCCGCGCGCCCTTCGGGGCCAAGCCGCTGTGCTGGATGGGCGAACGATCCTTCTCGATCTATCTCGTCCACTTGCCGGTTTTGAGCGGGCTGCGGGCTGCGCTGCTCGAACAGGCGCCGCCCTGGGCGGTGGCGGCGCTCGCGACGATCGGAGCGGTATTCGCGGCGCTGTGCCTCGAAAGATTGGTGACGCGGCCCTCGATGGTCATGGCGCGGCGCGTGGCGGCGCGGATATGCGACGTCAACGGCACCAATGCCTCATCGCGCGTAGAAGGCCCCATTGCAGAATGACGCGCACAGCTCCGGGAAAATGAGGCGTTCGATCGGATGACCTCCGCCCCGGCCTTGTCGGTCGGGCCGCGCAACGATTTTGGGCCTCGCGATTTCGCCGTGACTTTCAATAGGGCGTCGATCTTTTGCCGAACGGAAACCAGGAGAAAGGATCGCTTGGAGAGCGCTCCGGATTGATCCAAGCCGCCGGCATGGTCGGCGCATTGGTCTCAAGCGTCCGCCAGGCGCCTTGGGCGTAGTAGAAATTTACGGTCTCCCGTGAAAGCCGTCGGCCCTGCCCGTCGAGAAAATCGGTCGCGCAATGAACGGCATGGCTTTGCGCCTCAACAATGCGGCCCGTCACGCTGTTCAGCACGCCCGGCTTGCAAGCGAAGAGACGAATACTCGCGGCGCGGCGATCCGTGGGCAAAGGGTCGCTGGCCCGAATGACATATGGCCCCTTGGTGGGGTAGGAACTCGCCATGTTTTCACGCGCGAAGGCGTTATTGGCCTGTTCCTGCGTCGGATAAGCGACGCGATCGGTCAGGACGGGCGCGAAGGCGTCGGGCTCGCGCGCATATTGGAGGCGTCCGGGAGTGATCTCGGTCGGCGTATAGAACCGGTCGCGCGCAGGCGGCGGCGCAATCAAGGCGGCGGGCGGCGGCGTCTCGCAACCGCTCAGAAAGGCGGCGATCGGGGCAAAGACGGCAAGTCTGACGGCGCGGGACATGGGGCGCTCCACTACGGTTTATGATTTAGTGAACACCAACTTTCCCTATGCGAACGCAAGGACGAAAAGATTGGGGCGCTATGGATCGTTTTTGCGGCTCGAAGCCTGCTTGGCACGATAGTCCCATGGCCAGGCGAATTGGCTGGACCACAGGCCCTTGTAGGCTTTCCGCGCCTGTTCCTGGTCTTGGGAGTAGGAGCGAACGCGCTGGTCCTCGCTGTCGGGAAGGCATACGGCGAGGCCGTCCTTGATCATGTCGCCCGCAAGATCCGCATGTTCGGACGATGAACAGCGGGCGATGCGCCGCCCGTCCTTCTCGCGCAAAGCGTTGCAGGATACCCATTTATTGAGGGTCGCGGTCGTGAGCCAGGCGATCGCGGCGACGCCGCACTGCCAGGGCTGGCGTCCAAGATTGGCGATCTGATCGCGCTGACACGCGTCGACGCCGAAAAGGCGGAACACCAGC
>DATBRI010000162.1:0-43794 GCA_036560365.1 Methylocystis sp. | reverse complement strand
AGACAGGATGCAAGATCGATCGTCGTCATAGAGCAACCTCCGATTCGGGTTGCTCCCCATAGATTCAGACACTTCCCGACCTGAAAAGCGAAAAATCACCCCTCTCGATCAAACCAAAGCACAGAGCGTTGAACAGCCCTGGGCCAAAGCGCGGCTGCAAAGTAGGAAGCTCCTATAATGTAAATAAAATAATGATGAATAAAGCTCGCGATTTTCACAACGTTACCTTTGTTTTTATGAATCTTCATCTTGAGGCCGCCGCCAGTTGAATGCGCCGATAATGCGATCTTCGCATCGTGTTTTTGCGCCCCGAACGGTTGCGGTCGGCTCCTGCGCGCCGTCGCCCGTGCATAAACTCTACCAAGAGCCTGTAAGCTCGCCTAAATAGCGTATCGAGCAGCGCCCCGGGGGCGCGGGTCCGGAGCGCGCGAAGATGAAATGGGAAGATCTCCAGTCGTCCGAGAATATCGAGGATCGCCGCGGCGGCGGGCCGATGATGGGGGGCGGGCCTCGCATGGGCGCCGGCGGCATCGGCCTTGGCACGATGGTCATCCTCGGATTGATCGGATGGGCGCTCGGCGTCAACCCGGCGATTCTCATCGGCGGCGCTCAGATGATCAACAATATGCGCCAGGAGCGCGAGGCGCCTGCGCCACGCCAGGAGGCGGCGCGGCAAAGCGCGCCGACCGATCAACTGGGGCGCTTCGTCGCAAAGGTGATGGGCTCCAACGAGCAGGTCTGGTCGCAGGTGCTTCCCGAGCAAAAGGGCGTGCGCTTCCAGCCGCCGCGGCTCGTTCTCTTCAACGGCTACACCCAGTCGCGCTGCGGAACGGCGCAGTCGGCGATGGGGCCCTTCTATTGTCCGCTCGACCAGCGCATCTATCTCGACACGTCCTTCTTTCGCGACATGCAGCGGCGCTTCGGCGGCGGCGGCGATTTCGCCTATGCCTATGTGATCTCTCACGAGATGGGCCATCACATTCAAAACCTCATGGGCATTCTGCCGAAGATTCAGCGGGCGCAGCAGCTCGCCGGGAGCCGCTCGGAAGCCAATGCGCTTTCGGTGCGCGCGGAGCTGATGGCGGATTGCCTCGCCGGAGTCTGGGCCAACAACGCCAACAAGCAGAAGCCAATTCTCGAGGAAGGCGACATCGAACAGGCGGTCGCTTCGGCGCAGGCGATCGGCGACGACCGGCAGCAAAGGGCGACTCGCGGCTACGTTGTGCCGGACAGCTTCACCCATGGCTCGGCGGCGCAGCGCGCGCAGTGGCTGCTGAAAGGATTGCGCACCGGCAGCATCGACGCCTGCAATACATTCGCCAACTGACGCCACAGGACTCCGCGGCTACAAGACGCGGCGGGCGCGGGTCGTCAGATCGGCGCCCCGCATCTTTCGCGCCAGTCGAGCCAAATCCGCGCCTTCGGCGGACGAGAGCGCGCTCTTTGGCGCAATGAGCCCCACCGGACGCGCCAGACCGGGCGCCAGACGGGTGATCAATGAATCCGGCGCCAGTCGAAGCGTTCGGGCGCGGCTGGCGTCGCCATAGGCGAAAAAATCCTGCGCTTCCTCGGCGAAGCCGCGCTCCACGGCGAAACCGGCCAGCAAAAGAAGAATATGGTCGCGCCGCGCCGCTTTCAGCGCCTGCGCGACGCCGTCGGCGGCGTGCGGCGCTTCGATCAGCGCGCAGCCGGCTTCGTCGGCGATCCTTTCCAGGCCGCGCCCGGGCGCGGCGAGGATCAGAGCGTCGGCGACCAGTCCCTGGACGCATGACTCGACGAGCGAACCAAGGCTGCGCGCCACCGCCTCCCGGCGCAACGGCGCGCCGGGAGAGTCGAAGGCGATCAGCGCGGCGGTCAGCATGTCGATGACATAGCGGAAAGCGGGGCGCGGCGGAATGCGGCGCCGTATTAACGGGCGTGGCGTCCATCTTGTGAGCGGCGCCCATTGCGCGGGCGGCGGCCATCGGTCACCATCGCGCCATGCCCTCCGCGTTCCCGCTCGAAATCCTCACGACAAATCAGATGGCTCGCGCCGATCGCCTGACGATCGAGAGCGGCGTGCCGGCGATGTCGCTGATGGAGAGCGCCGCCTTGGCGATCGCGCGGGCGACCAGCCAAATCCTTCAACGCACCAGCGGGCGACGGGTCCTGGTGCTCTGCGGTCCCGGCAACAATGGCGGCGACGGCTTTGTCGCGGCGCGGCTGTTGCGCGCGCAGCGTTATAAAGTGCGCGTCGCTTCTTTAACCCCGCTCGACCAATTGCGCGGCGACGCGGCGCGAGCGGCCGCCGACTGGCCCTGTCCAGTCACGTCCGCGCTCGAGTGCAGCTTCGAGGGCATCGATCTCGTGATCGACGCCCTGTTCGGAACGGGCCTCGCGCGCGATCTCGATTCGAACGCCAGCGCGCTCGTCCGCCGGCTCAACCGCTGGCGTCGCGAAAGCGGCCAGAACGTCGTCGCCGTCGATATTCCAAGCGGCGTCGACGGGACGACCGGCGCGGTCCGCGGCGCCGCGGTGGAGGCCGACGCGACGGTCACCTTCTTTCGCGTGAAGACCGGGCATCTGCTGCTGCCCGGCCGTCTGCATTGCGGCGCGCTCACCTGCACGCATATCGGCATTCGACCCTCCGCGCTCGATTCGCTCGGCGTTGAGACCTTCGTCAACATGCCGCAGCTCTGGCGCGCCGCGCTCCCCCTGCCGCAAGTCGAGGGTCACAAATATTCGCGCGGCCATGCCTTGGTCGTCTCGGGGGGCGCCTCCTTTACAGGCGCGGCGCGGCTGTCGGCGGCCGCCGCGCTCCGCGCCGGCGCGGGGCTCGTGACGCTCGCCAGCCCAACGGAAGCGCTCGCGGTCAACGCCACCGCGCTCACCTCCGTCATGGTTCGGCCGGCTGACGGCGCGAACGGCCTCGCCAAGGTTCTTTCCGACGAACGCAAGAACGCCGTCGCCATCGGTCCGGGGCTGGGGGTGAGCGAGGAGAGCTGCGCACAGGTCGAAACTGCGCTTGCGCCGCAGGCCTATCGCCGCGCCGCGGTCCTTGATGCTGACGCGCTCTCGAGCTTCGCCGACGACCCAGAGCGGCTGTGGCGCGCGACGCGCGCTGCGCCGGGCCCAGTGGTGATGACGCCGCACGCCGGCGAGTTCGCGCGCCTCTTCGCCGCTTGCGAGAACGATTGCGGCTGCCGCTCGAAACTCGACAAGGCGCGCGAAGCGGCGCGCGCCAGCGGCGCGGTCGTGCTCTTCAAAGGGGCGGACACGGTCGTCGCCGCGCCCGACGGACGCGCGTCGATCCTTCCTTATGCGACGCCCTGGCTTGCCACCGCGGGCTCGGGCGACGTTTTGACCGGCGTCATCGCCGGCTTGCTGGCGCAACGCATGGAGGGATTCCTTGCCGCGTCCTGCGCCGCCTGGATGCATGCGCGCGCCGCTGAGATTTTTGGACCCGGGCTGATCGCCGACGACATCATCGCCGCCTTGCCGCAGGTTTGGCGGGAGCTGTGCGCGGCCCCACAAAGATAGGCGACGAAGCGCGCGGCTTCCGTCCTCGCCGGTTCACGAGCGTGGCCTTACGCGAGGATAAGTCGGCGGACTTGTCGCGACAGCGAGACCTCCGTAGACTCTGTCCCCTGCTTGAGTGAGGGGCGCTCTTGATACTTCTGACGTCTGAGGTCGCGCTCCTGTTCCAAGCGGCTTTCCCTGTCATATTGCTGTTGCAGCCAGACGCTTTTGAGGCGAAGGCTGAAAGAAACGGGCGTTATGAAATCCTTTGAGAAACTGTTGCTTGAGAACAAGGCCTGGGCCGAGGAAGTCAGGGAGCGCGATCCCGGCTATTTCCAGCGTCTCGCGGCCAATCAAAAGCCGGAATTCTTGTGGATTGGCTGCTCCGACAGCCGCGTGCCCGCCGACATCATCGTCAACGCGCTGCCCGGCGAGATTTTTGCGCACCGCAACATCGCCAATCAGGTGATTTGCACGGACTTCAACTGTCTGAGCGTCATCCAATACGCCGTGCAGGTGCTCAAAGTTCAGCACGTCATCATCTGCGGTCACTATAATTGCGGCGGCGTTCGCGCCGCTCTCGACCGACAGCGCCCCGATCTGGCGCTGCTCAATAAATGGCTGATGCATATCAAAGACATCTATCGGATGCATCGAGACGAGATTGACGCGCTCAATTCTCAGACGGAACGCGCCAACCGACTCGTCGAGATCAATGTGATCGAGCAGGTGATGCGTCTGTCGCAGCTTTCGATTGTGCAGACCGCCTGGAAAGAGGACCAGCAGCCGATGCTGCACGGTTGGGTGTTCGGACTCGATGATGGAATTCTGCATCAGCTCATCACATTGCCGCCGGGCAGCGAGGTCGACGTCATCTATCAGCAACACGGCGGCGAGGATTTCTGACCAGCCGCATAAGGCGTAAGTCGCCAGTAAGGAGAATTGAGGCGTGTTTAGGCGGCATCTCGACTACTACTTCCGCTACCTCGATCATGACATTCCAGCCGGCGTCGTGGTGTTTCTCGTCGCGGTGCCGCTGTGCCTTGGCATTGCGGTCGCTTCCGGCACGCCGCCCTTCTCCGGCGTTATCGCCGGGATCATCGGCGGGCTCGTCGTCTCGCTTGTTAGCGGTTCGCAGTTGAGCGTTTCGGGTCCTGCCGCAGGCCTGACCGTCATTGTCGCGACCGCGGTCGAAAAACTCGGCTTCGACGCCATGCTGCTTGCGGTGGCGCTCTCGGGACTCATTCAAGTGGGGATGGGTTTTCTGCGGGCGGGCGTCATTGGCGCGTTTTTTCCGTCGGCCGTCATCAAAGGCATGCTCGCGGCGATCGGCTTGATCCTGATCATGAAGCAACTGCCGCACGCCGTCGGATACGACGCCGACGCTGAGGCCGATCTGTCCTTCCTCGAGGACGACAGCCACACGCATCTTTCTTTTCTTTGGGACGCGTTTCACTCCTTCTCGTCAGGGGCGGTGATCGTCGGCCTCGTCTCGGTGGCGATCATGCTCCTTTGGGACACGCCCTACATCAAGAAGCACCGCGTGCTTTCGCTTGCGCCTGGCCCGCTCGTCGCCGTGCTGTTTGGCATCGCCTACAACATCGTGGCTCAGACGCTGTTTCCCTCCTTGGCGATCGCGCCACAGCATCTCGTCAACCTTCCGGCTATCTTTGGACCGATCGATTTCGCGCGGGAGTTCAGCTTCCCTGACT
Organism: Methylocystis sp.; assembly: GCA_036560365.1. Taxonomy (GTDB): domain Bacteria; phylum Pseudomonadota; class Alphaproteobacteria; order Rhizobiales; family Beijerinckiaceae; genus Methylocystis. Next base: position 38,584 of record DATBRI010000162.1, on the reverse strand, counting down.
TTACGCGGCTGACCGATGTCCAAATTTATGTGACGGCCGCGACTTTGGCGCTGGTCGGCAGTCTTGAAACTCTGCTGAGTCTCGAGGCCGTCGACAAACTCGATCCGCTCAAGCGCATCGCGCCGACAAATCAGGAGCTGAAGGCTCAGGGCGCGGGCAATTTCCTGAGCGGGATGTTGGGTGGGCTGCCGATCACCGCGGTGATCGTGCGCAGCTCCGCAAGCATCGACGCCGGCGCGCACACCAGGGTGGCGTCCTTTGTCCATGGTCTGTTGCTGTTGCTGAGCGCGATGTTCCTATCGAGCCTGCTCAATATGATTCCGCTCGCCTGCCTCGCGGCGGTGCTGATCCTGACCGGATACAAGCTCGCGAAACCGAAGCTCTTCGTTCAGCAATATGAAAAGGGCTTCAACCAATTTGCCCCATTCGCGGTGACGATAGGCGCAATCCTTTCGACGGATCTCCTCAAGGGAATGGCGATCGGCATGGCGGTGGGTCTTTTCTTCGTGCTGCGCACGAACTATCACTCCGCATTCACGCTGACGCGCGATGGCCGAAACTATCTGCTGCGCCTGCAAAAGGACGTGTCGTTTCTCAACAAGGCGCAGCTGCGCAACTACCTCGAGAATGTCGAGAAAAACAGTTATCTCGTGATCGACGGCACGCGCGCCGGCTTTATCGATCAGGACATCATGGAGACAATTCAAGATTTCATAAAAGCTGCGAGCGATTACAATATTCGGGTGGAGCTCAAGGAAATGCGTGGGCTGGAGCCGGTCAACGGATTGGTTCCCGCAGAATAGCGCGCCGCGGCGAGTCACATCGACTTCAGCGCTCGGCAAGAAAATGCCGGCGGCGAATTCTGGATCGAGCCTGCAGGATTTTCTGTAGTGGCGATGCGCGAGCGCCACGCTTTTCTTTGCGCCCTCGCCGTTGCGGCGAGCCGGCGATCGCGCGCGCGTTCACGGGGCGTCTCATCGTGCGATGCGCGTTGCCCCCGATAGGCCCCTAACAAGAATTGGCCCATGGGCGGACGCGGCGCACGCCGCGCGATTCGAACGCTTATGGCGAGAAGCCCTCGAAGACGATCTGATCGGTCCATTCTCGCGCCCGCGCCGCCATCTCGGGCGAGCGCACGGTCCAGGTCGTTACGGGAATCTGGAGAGCGTCGCGCAGCAGCAGCGGAATCGCGTGCGGTAGATCGCGCACGCGCCAAGACAGGAAATCCGGCAGCGTGCGCTTGTAGTGCAGGAAGTGGGTGAGTTCCGCGCGTTGCGGGGCGGACAGCTGCGGCCAATCATCTGCCTCGTAATGCGCCTCGCCGACGATGCCGAGCGGCCGATGCGCGATCCCGAGCGCCGCGGCGCGCGCGCGAAGAAAAGCGATCTGATCGGGATCGAAACTTTCGACGGCGACGGGGCCGTCGTAATGCGCCAGGGCCTGCGCGGTGCGCTGCGCGACGGTCGTATCGCCATCGAAGGCGCTCTTGATCTCTACAACGATTGGCGTTCGCCCGCCGATTGCGGCAAGAAATTCGGCAAACCTCGGAATGGCGTCGCTGGCGCCGCGCAGCCTCAGACGACCGAGCTCATCCGCAGTGCGCGTCGTGACCGCCCCCGCGCTTTCGGTGAGGCGCTCCAGCGTCTCGTCGTGAAAGACGACGAGTTCGCCGTCCGCTGCGAGCTGGACGTCACATTCGACGCTAAAGCCCGCCGCGATCGCCTCGCGCGCGGCCGAAATCGAATTTTCGATCACCCCCTTGTGGGCGTCATGCAGTCCGCGGTGTGCGATCGGCCGCGCCGTCAGCCATGAAAAATCTCGGGCCTTCACGGCAGAATCTCGAAGACGCCCTCGACTTCGACTGCGGCGTCGAGCGGCAATTGCGCGACGCCAACGGCGAAGCGCGCATGTTTGCCATTTTCGCGCAATACGGCGGCGATGAGATCGGAAGCGCCGTTAACGACTTGCGGCAGCGACGCGAAGTCCGGGACGCTATTGACATAGCCGCCGAGCCGCACGGCGCGCAGCTTCGCAAGATCGCCGATGGCGGCGTTGGCTTGGGCGAGGACGTTAAGCGCCGCCTGACGCGCGGCGGACTGCCCCGCTTCCAGCGAAACGCCGGCGCCGAGCTTGCCTTGATGCGCCGGGTCGACGCCGTTGGCGCCGAGCGGCAGCTGTCCAGATACGAACAGCAAGGCGCCCGTGCGCACGAAAGGCACATAGTTGGCGACCGGCGCGGCTGCGGCGGGCAGCGTCAGTCCCAGCGCTTCCAGCCGTGCGAGTGGGGTTTCAGAGGATGCGGTCATAGCGCCTCTCGAGGAGAGAAAGTCGTTGCTCCCAATCAACAGCGACCCTAGTTTCCTACTCCACCCGACGCAATGGCGTCCAAATCGCCGCCACATAGAAAGAGGTCCAATGATTTCGTTCCGCGTGCTGGCCGCCGCGATCTGCGCGGCGACGCCGGTCGGCCAGGCGTTTGCCGAGCGCGCATTGCCGCTCGCCAACCATCGCGCTGTTTATGACCTGAGCCTGTTGAAAACGAGCGGCGCGAAGGCGCCGTCGCAGGCGCGCGGCCGTATCGCCTTCGACTTCTCCGGTTCGGCCTGCGAGGGCTATGTGCAGAACTTTCGCCAGATTACTGAGCTGCAGCCTTCGGAAGGAGTGGCCAAACTCTCCGACATGCGCTCGGCGACATTCGAAGGCGGCGACGGCGCGGATTTCCGATTCAAGGTGGAAACCAAAGTCGATAACGCGCGGGCCGATGAGGTCGACGGAAAGGCAAAAAAATCCGGCGACGCCCGGCTTGCCATCGATCTTGCAAAGCCCAAGCGCACGCGACTGGAGCTGGCCGGTCCGATGCTCTTTCCGACTGAACATCTGCGTAAGATCGTGGAAACGGCCGCCGCCGGCGAACAGCTGCTTGAAGCGCGAATCTTCGATGGCACGGGAGACGGTCAAAAAGCGTTCGATAGCCTCACGGTCATCGGCAAGCCGACGACCGAGCCGCCGCAGGAGAAGGCCGCGCGCGTGAACGCGCTCAACAATATTCGTCGTTGGCCGGTGTCGATTTCCTATTTCGACCTTGGCAAGAAGGACGGCCAGCCGATTTATGTGCTGTCCTTCGACCTTTATGAAAACGGCGTCTCGCGCGCGCTGAAGCTCGACTACGGCGACTTCGTCTTGCGCGGCGACATGACGGATCTCGTCTTGCAGCCAACGCCCGCCTGCAAAAAGTAGCGGGCGTTCAGCGGTTCACCGGCGGCGCAAGAGCGCTGCGGCGGCGCAAGAGCGCTACGATTTTGTCCGCGATGGATCGCGGCCGCCAGAAGATCGCGGCATGAATATCGAGAGTCTGGTCCAAAAAATCCGCGGTCGGCGGAACGGCGAGGAGCGTCGCATCCTCTGGAGCGCGTCTCACCGCCGCTTCGTCGTCGGGCATTGCGATGGCGACGCCGCGGTCCGTGACGATTTCGCGCGTCACGTAATGCAGCAGCATGAGATTGGCGACGATCTCCTGCATCTTCGAGCACGGATTCTTACGATAGGCGCATCGCGGCGCGCGAATGAGATATTCGCCGCTCATGTCGTCGGAACGCAGCATCAGCGCGACGAGACGCCCGCTTCCGGGCCAATAACTTTCGCTCTGTCGATTCTGATGGATGAACGCGCCTTCGAACACCTTCGAGTCAATGTGACGAAGCTCGCATGTCCCGCTCCGCTGCGCCTGCGTCGCGTCGATGTAATCGAAACGAATTTTTGCGCCCGGGGCGAGGGGAACGCGTGCGTCGCCGATTCGGTTCAGCACCGCGGCGGCCGCTGCCGCTGAGGCCTCGACCGTAAGATGATTTTCATCTTGATAATGCGCCGTCGTCGGTCCTCCCGAAAAAATCTCGTCGAGCCAGATGACTGGCGTCGCATAACGCGACGCCGCGTCCGTATAGAGCCGTCGTGCGCGCCGCGTTGCGCGGCGCAACGCTTTGGACGCCGTCGGCCGTGGGTCCAGACACAGAAACATCAGACGAATTCCACGCCGGGCGCAGCAGGCGGCGATCGCCTCGAGCGTATCGCGGACGAGCTTCGGGCGCAGACAGTCGGCTGCGAAAAGCAAAATGTCATTGAGACAATATTCAAAAATGACGACGTCCGGAGAAGCCGTCGCCTCACGCTCCATCTTCAAGAGCGCCAGCAAACCGTGGAGCGACCCGACCGCGCCGAGGAAGCGATTCTCGACCTCGTGCGTCGACGCCTGCCGTTGAAACTGGAAGGCCCAGCCTTCCCGCATTCCGGCGTTGGAGCCGCCGAGCAGCAAAATGTTCATGCCATGGAGATATGTTGCGCCAACCCTCGCGAGCCGCAGCCCGCTTGACGATGCTACCCGGTTCGCGCGCGCGAGGCCATAGACGAAGCTTGATTAAATGCGTATGGCCGAATGGGCTTCTTGTCCTAATTGAGCCGGTGACGCTTTTACGCGACGGAGCGATTTCGATGTTTCCCATTCCGCAATGCGTATTTTTGACGCGCGGCGTCGGCGTCCACCGCCATCGTCTGACGGCGTTCGAATTTGCGCTGCGCGACGCCGACATCGAACAGCAGAATCTCGTGGCGGTGTCGTCCATTCTGCCGGCGGGATGCGAGGTCATTCCGGTGGAGAGGGGCGTCGCGACGCTTCAGCCTGGCGAAATCACTTTTACGGTGCTTGCGCGCGCTGAGACCGACGAGGCCGGACGGCGCGTCACCGCAAGCATCGGCCTCGCACGGCCAAGAGAGCCGTCGCTCTACGGCTATATTTCGGAACATCACGGCTATGGCATGACGGAGCGCGAGAGCGGCGATTATGCTGAAGATCTCGCGGCGACGATGCTGGCTTCGACGCTCGGGATCGAATTTGATCCGGACGCCGCCTGGAACGAACGCAAGAAGGTCTATGAAACAAGCGAGCTGATCGTCGAGAGTCTGTCTCTGACCGCGGCGGCGGAAGGCGCTGCGAACGGCGATTGGACCTGCGCAATCGCCGCGGCGGTGTTCCGCTTCGTCAAACTGGACGGTTCGCTATGAGTGGGACGCCGACATTCGCGGCGCCGCCGACCTTTCTCGGCGTCGCCCCGGGCGCCGACGCGGCGGTTGTCGTCGCCGGCGTCCCGTTCGACATCGGCACGACCAATCGCAGCGGCGCGCGTTTCGGACCGTCGGCGATCCGTCACGCCAGCCGTATGTTGATCGACGGCGAGCATCCCGCGCACTGGACGTCCCCCCTCGATCTGCCGCTCGCCGACGTCGGGGATTTCGCCATCGCGCTGGGCGACATCGCCGCAAGTCTGAAACTCATCGAGGAGCAGGCCTCGGCCTACGCACATCTCGTGACGCTCGGCGGCGACCATGGAATCACGCTGCCCTTGTTGCGCGCCTGCGCGAGAAGACGCGGCCCGCTGTCGCTGATTCATTTCGACGCACACGTCGATACATGGCCCGATAATTTCGGCCAGCCCTATGCCCATGGCTCGATGTTCTATCATGCGATTAACGAAGGCGTCGTCGATGCGCGCCGCATGATCCAGATCGGCATCCGCTCGCCCGTGCAACGCGACGTCTACGACTGGACGCTCGGACAAGGCGTCACGATCGTCGCCGCGCAGGAGGCGCATGAGATTGGGCCAGCGGCTATCGCCGCGAGGATCGTCGACGTCGTCGGCGACGTCCCAGTCTATTTGACGTTCGACGTCGACTCGCTTGATCCGGCCTTTGCCCCTGGGACCGGCACGCCGGAAGTCGGCGGCCTGGCGACCTGGCAGACGCAGTCAATCATCCGCAAGCTCGCCGGTCTGAACTTTGTCGGGATGGACGTGGTCGAGGTGGCGCCGGCCTATGACGTTTCCGAAATCACCGCGCTTGCCGGCGCGACGATGGCCTGGGAATACCTCTGCCTGCTGGCGGCGTCCCGGTCCGCCTCGGGATCTCCATAGCTCCCTCGCCAGAGTCAATGCGGCTCTTGCCAAGAGCGGGCCTTCGGCAGCACTCTGCCAAGAACAGCCGCGATGCGGCGGGCCGCTTCGACGCGGATCGAGGCGTGCAAGGCGAGGGGAGGGCGGCATGTCCAGTGCGGAGCGGCGGGCGCGCGAGGTGGTGGGCGTTTTCTCGGACGGCTATGTGCTTGAGAGCGCTGTCGAGGAATTGCTGAATTCGGGGTTCGATCTTAGCGACATAAGCCTGCTCGCGGGCGAAAAGGCGGTGGTCGACAAGCTCGGTCATAAATATGCAAAGGTCGAGGCGGCCGAGGACGACGCGGCTGCTCCGCGCGTGGTCTATGCTCCGAAGGAGTCCTTGAGCAAGAAAGAGGGCGCGCTCATCGGCGGTCTTGTCTACGTCGGCGCCACTTTAGCGGCCGGCGCGGCGCTCGCGTCCGGCGGCGCCCTCGCGATGCTTCTGGTGAGCGGCCTGATCGGCGCGGAATTCGGCGGCTTGATCGGCGTCGTGCTCGGCGAGTTCATGGAGGAGCGTCACGCGAAATATCTCCAGGAGCAACTTGACCATGGCGGCTTGCTGCTCTGGGTGCGGACGCGAAGCGATGCGCTGGAGGAGACCGCCAAGCGCATTATCGCCAAACATTCTGGCCGCGACGTGCATGCGCATGACGTGCCTGCCGCCGCGGCGTAAGTGGGCGTCGAGGCGGCCGCGATCAGGCCGCTTTCTTCATCAACTCGGCTTTACGCTTCGACAGCTTCATGCCCAGCGCCTCGAGATCGACCTCGCTCTTGCGCGCTTCGGGAAACATTTCCTGTTCTTCTTCCTGGACATGGTGGGTTACGTATTCGCCGAGCACCTTGACCTTTGCGTCGAAGAGATGATCCTTCGGCGACATCGAGAGAATCTCGGCGATCAGCTGCTTGGCGCTTGCGTGCTCAACCTCAGCTTCATCGAGAAGGTCTTCGTCATCGATGTTCTTGCGTAGCGCGGGATAGAAGATCTCCTCCTCGATCCTGGCGTGAACGGTCAGCGCAGCGCATATTTTTTGTGCGAGCGCTTCCTTTTCGACCTCATCATCCAGCTTTTCATACTGCTTGAACCAGTTTTTCACCTCGCGATGATCGTCTTTCAGGAGCTTGATGGCGTCCGCCGTTTTGGAGGCGGCGGAAGACGTCTTCGCGCCCGTGCGAGGTTTCGACCTTTTCGTGCTGCTGCCTGTGCTTGCCGTTGGCATTTTGGTCTCCTTTTGCGCGGCTGATGATTCCCTGTGATTTATGCGCGCCGTCCGCATCGGTGCGCATTAAGCGTCGAGATCGACCGTTAGTTCTCTTGGCCAGTGGCGGAGTTCGGCGCAGGCCGCGACAAACGCCGCAGCGTCCTTGACGGTCGCAAGCCGAATGCACGCTTCATCCAGCGCGTCGGCGACGCCGGCTTTCTCCAACAGCGGCATGGCGCTCTCGGTGAAGCCGATGAACTTGCAATGCGCAAAAGCGTCGCTGGCGAAGTCGCGCGCGGCGGAATCGGCGGCGAGATCGGCGACCCCGGTTTCCGACGTGATAATGGCCACGGCGTCATATAGCACCGATGGACCCCCGTCGATTTTTTGCGCGGCCGGCTGCAGGACGCCGTTGTCAAGCATCGCTCCGCCGATGTGGGGCGCGACAATCTCGTAGACCGCTCCGATCTTCGTGACGGCCTCAATCAGCGCCTTCAACAGTTTCGCGTCACCGCCATCCGTCACGAGAATTCCGAGCTTGCGCCCTGTGAAGGATTTCGGACGTGTCAGCATGCTCAGCGGCGCGGAGCGGGGAAGCTCTTGTCGAGTGGGGCGTGCGGCCTTCGCCGGCTCGGGCACTTCAAGCCGCAAGCCGTCGGCGACGCGCGTCGCAAGCGCAACGTCGATGTTCAAGAGATGCGACACCACACGCGAGCGAATGTCCGGGCGTTCGCATTTGCTGAGTTCGAAGGTGAGGGCGTCGCCGATATGTTTGCGTTCGATCGGCGTCTGGCTGATGAAGAATTGCCGCGCCTGGCTGTAGTGATCGGCGAAGCTTTCGGCGCGAAGTCTCGTTTTCGGCCCGGCGACTTCCTCCGGAAACGACGTGAAGCTGCGCTCGGGATTTTCGCGCGGTCCGCCGAGCGCGCCCCAGCTGTTGGGCTCATAATTGACGCGGCTCTTGGGATTCTTCATCGCCATATGCCCGTCCTGCTGGAAATGCGCCATCGGACATCGCGGCGCATTGACCGGGAGGTGCGTGAAGTTCGGGCTGCCGAGCCGCTTCAACTGGGTGTCCAGATAGGAGAAGTTGCGGCCTTGAAGCAGCGGATCGTCGCTGAAATCAATGCCGGGAACGACATTTTGCGTGCAGAAGGCGACCTGTTCGGTTTCCGCGAAGAAATTGTCCACCGTCCGATCAAGCACGAGGCGCCCGACGATTTGCACAGGAACCTGCTCTTCCGGAATGATTTTGGTGGCGTCGAGAATGTCGAATTCGAATGTGTCGGCGAATGCGTCGTCAAAGAGCTGAACGCCGAGCTCCCATTCAGGAAAATGCCCTCCCTTGATGGCGTCCCAGGGATCGCGTCGATGGAAATCTGGATCGGCGCCATTGATCTTGACCGCTTCGTTCCAAAGCACCGACTGCAGTCCGAGCTTCGGCTTCCAATGAAACTTGACGAACGTCGACTTGCCTTCTGCATTCACGAAACGGAAAGAGTGAACCCCAAAGCCTTCCATGAAGCGGAAGGAGCGCGGAATGGCGCGATCGGACATGATCCACATGATCATGTGGAAGCTTTCCGGCGAGAGCGAAACGAAATCCCAGAAATTGTCATGCGCCGTTTGGGCCTGAGGGAAGCCGCGGTCGGGCTCAGGCTTCGCCGCGTGGATCAAGTCCGGAAACTTGATCGCATCCTGGATGAAGAACACCGGGATGTTATTGCCGACGAGATCCCAATTGCCTTCCTTGGTGTAGAGCTTCACCGCGAAGCCTCTCACGTCGCGCGCAAGGTCGAAGGACCCTTTGCTGCCCGCCACGGTCGAGAAGCGCACGAACACCGGCGTCTTCTCCCCAACGCGCTGGAAAAGATCGGCGCGCGTTACGTCGGCGAGGGATTTCGTGAGTTCGAAATAGCCGTGCACGCCGAAGCCGCGCGCGTGAACGACGCGTTCCGGGATGCGCTCGTGGTCGAAGTGAAAGATTTTCTCTCGGAAGTGGGAGTCTTCGAGCAGACTTGGACCGCGGGCGCCGATGCGCAGCGTGTTCTGGTCGTCCGAGACGGGGATGCCCTGCTGCGTGGTGAGCGTCTCAACTTCGGCATTGGCGGTCTGGTGCGTTTCGCCGCCATCGCCTTGGGGCTGCTGATAAGACGTCTCGATCTCGGCGGCGAGAATATCGGGTTGGTCTATCGGACTCTTTACGGCGATTTTCGATTCAGTCGAAGATGCCGATTTGCGCGACGAGCCCATGCATGAAACTCCGAAAAACCGCGGTAAATCGCGAATGTTCCGTGAGCGTAACCTCGGGCTATCTGACTTGTTCCCTCCCTGAGAAACGAAATTCTGCAAAAGCTGAAGAGGCGACGGAAGACAGTGGATCAGAATGGCGTCGTCGCCGCGCGCCTGTCGCGGGATTCCAAGGCGCTTGGCCGCGCCGCACGTCGCTCGCGAGAGGGTTGCGCGACGACACATCGATCTTGTTCCTACCTATGCGCCGTGCGATGATTCCGCGCCCCAGCCAGGGCCGAAACGAGGGAGTTTCGCCAAGTAACACATTGGGATGCGACCGGTGGCGTGGGCGACGAAAGTCTACAGGGCGTCGAAAAGAATCGAGGGTGCGCCCTCCTGGGCCGTCGCTGTGTTGCTTTTTGGCGCGAGCCTGTCTGTTCGCTTCTTATTGGATCGCTGGCTCGATCCTTTGAAATTCCTCACCTTTTATCCCGCGATCGCGCTGAGCGCGCTTATTTGCGGCTGGCGTCAGGGCATGGCCGTGCTGGCGCTGTGCGCCGTGTCAGGATGGTATTTTTTTTTCGAGCCGAAATATTCGTTGGCTCTTCGCGACTTTCACGGCATTGCAGCGCTGGTCGGATTTCTGCTCGTCGGCGGCTTCCTGCTGCTTCTCGTCGCGGGAATGGCGGATCTTATCAGGCGTCTGGAAGCGGCGAACCAGGCGCAAGTCAGCTTGTTTCGCGAGCTTCAGCATCGCGTCGCCAATAATTTGCAAATTGTTCTGGCCATGGTCAGCAGCGCCCGGCGGGGAGTGTTTGACGGGACGGCGGCCGAACGGATCGCAGCGGCTGAAGATCGCATCGCGGCGATGTCGGCCCTGCATCGCCGGCTTTATGACGAGACGACATACGAGCAGGGCTTGGCGCCTATCCTTCACGAGATGTTACGCCATGATTTTGGCGACCTGCCGATCAAGGTGACGTTAGATATATGCCCGGACGCAAAGCTGACGCTGGATCGGATGACCGCCGTGCTTCTCCTGGTCAATGAAGCGGCGCTCAACGCCGTCAAACACGCTTTTGGAAAAGGAGCGGGATCGACATTCGAAGTCTCCCTGCTTCGGCAGGCCAACGGTCGTCTGCGGCTCCTTATTCGCGACGATGGTCCCGGCATCGCGCCCGAGTCTGCGGCTGCGTCTGGCTCTCTGGGCATAAGCATCATGCAGGCCTTCGCGCGTCAGCTGGGCGGATCGCTGGAAATGAACGCGGGCGCGGGCACGACTTTGATAGTGGAATTTCCAGGCGACTAGAAGCGCATGCAGCTCGACCGAAACATGCTCTGCGGCGAAGCTTAACCGGAGACCGGTATCGGAAGGTAAACGGATGATGCTGTCTCGACGCAACGCTCCTTCTTGTTCTGAAGCATCGGTCAGAAACGCATAAAGTCCCTCTTACTCGGACTCGATAAATCGATAGCCGACTCCAGGTTCGGTGACGATGATTTTGGGCGTTGCTGCGTTTTCCTCTATTTTCGCCCGCAACTGGCCGATGAATACGCGCAGATATTGACTGTCGTTTTGATGCGCCGGCCCCCAGACGGTTTTCAGGATTTCCCGGTGCGTCAGAGGCCGGCCAGCGTGCCGCCCGAGAAAGGCTAGAAGATCGAATTCCTTCGGCGTCAGTTTCACCGGCGCGCCATTTTTTGTGACGGTGCGCTTTGGAAGATTCACGACGATCGCGTCCACGACGACGCATTCGGATTCCAAAGTAGCGTTTTGTGAATGACGCAAGGCCGTGCGCATGCGCGCCAGCAGCTCTCCCATTGCGAATGGCTTCTCGACATAATCGTCCGCGCCGAGGTCGAGCGCTACGATCTTTTCGGATTCGCGATCACGCGCCGAGAGGACGATCACCGGCGTTCGTGTGAAGACTCGCAGCTTTCGCAACACCTCCTTGCCGTCCATGTCGGGAAGACCAAGGTCGAGAATGATGAGATCGGGGGAGTGCGCCGATATGGCGGCGAGCGCTTCGCGGCCCGTCGCCGCTGCGTGCACCTCGTAGCCGCTCGCGGTCAGCGACGGCCGTAAGACGCGCTGTATTTGAGGTTCATCGTCAACGACGAGAACGCTCTCGCCGCTCATGCCGCAACACCCTGCTTCGATAGGCCTGCGGCGGGGAAGCGCATGATGATCCTCGTCCCACGTCGCCGGACGGCGGGGCTTTGCGCGACAATGGTTCCGCCCATGGCCTTGACGAGGCCGCGACAGATCGAGAGACCAAGTCCGGTTCCAGCCTTGCGGCCGTCAACATGTCCCGTCCGATAAAATTTCTCGAAGATGCGATCGAGATCGGCCGCCTTCACGCCAGCTCCTTCATCCGTCACCGTGATGACCACGTCAGCGCCCTCGCGCCGAGCATGAATGATCGCGCCGGCCGGTCCACCATATTTATGCGCATTGTCGATCAGGTTGAAAAGAACCTGGCCCAGGAGATTGGCGTCGCCTCGGATCGGCGGCAAGTCCGGCGCGACGCTGATCGAAGTGTCCTTTCCGGAGAAGGTCTTTTTGGACCTTTCGAGGACGTTGCGGATCACCTCGGCCACGTTGACGAGATCGCTGCGCGGCGACAGAGCGCCCGATTCAATGCGGGACATGTCAAGGAGATTGGCGATGAATCGCGACAGACGTCCCGCCTCCTCTTCAATTGAAAGAAGTAGGTCCTTCCGATCCTCGGGCGGAAGCCTCTCGCCGAGTTCTCTGAGGCTAGTGACGGCGCCAGTGATCGAGGTCAGCGGCGTGCGAAGATCGTGCGAGAGGGCGGACAGCAGAATCGTCCGCAATTTTTCGTTTTCTTCGAGCGCCGCGGCCCTAACCGATTCGCCGACAAGCATCGAACGATCAATCGCGATCGCCGTCTGTTCAATGAGCGAGGAAATCGTGCTTTCCGCGGCGGCGGAGAATGGCTCCTCGGGCGTCTTGGGTTCGATCCCGCAAACGGCGATGACGCCTCGCGCCGTCGCGAGAGGTCGAAATTGGAAGCGCACATTCGGCAGCGTGTCCGTCCGCCATCCGGCGGGCTCGGCCTTTTCCAGCGCCCAACGCGCGGCGGCGAGCTCGCCTGCGTCCATCTGATCGACCGGCGGCCACGCGGCCGCCACTCTCAATCCGGCGTCTTCCGGCATCAGCAGCACGACGCAGGACGCGCCGCCAGCTTTCTGAATTTGAGAAGCGGAAACCCAAAGGATGTCGTCGAGCGCCGTTATCGTCGAAAGCTTGCGCGAAAATTCGAAAAGCGACTGAACGGCTTGAGACCGCTGGCGCATATTCTGCGCGTAACTGCGCATTTTGCTCGCGAGCATTCCCGTGATCACGGCGACGATCAGGGCGACAAGGAGCGAAAGAAACTCCTGCGGCTGTGAAATCGTCAGTTCGTAGCGCGGATCGAAAAAGAAAAGATCGCAGGCGAAAAAAGACAGAATCGCCGCGATGATGGCGGACCACATCCCAAAGCGCGCGGCGCAAAGCACGACCGGAAGGAGAAAGATGACCGACGGATTCGCAAGGCCGAGCCAGCGGTCGAGCAAGTAGCCGAAAAAGACTGTAATCGCGACCGCCAGGACGGCCCCGCCGACGCCACGCCAGCTCTCCGACACCGTCGGCAATTTCGGACCGCGTCTCGTTTCAAGCGCGCCATCCTCCTGGACGACGACATGCACGGCGATATCCGTCGATCGCCGAAGAATTTCGTCGGTCAGCGAGGGTCGCAAGAATTGCGAGAAAGGCCGCGCTCGCGACCGACCGAGCACAATCTGCGTAATATTTTCGCGTCTCGCGAAACGCAGCGCTTCGTCGACGAGATCGTCTCCCGAGACGCGCGCGATCTCGGCGCCAAGCCGCTCCGCGAGCCGCAGCGCTCGGTCCACGTTTCTCACGACCTCCGCAGATTGTTCGTCCTGGCCGGCGCGTTCGACATAGAGCGCGATCCAGGTGGCGTTGAGGCCCGTCGCCAAGCGCGCGCCGGCGCGAACGACGGCCTCGGACTTTGCATCACGGCCCACGCAAACCAGTAAGCGCTCTGCGGTCGCCCAGGGTCCTTCGATCGCTCCTTGGCGAAGGATGTCGACCATCTGATCGTCGACGCGCTCCGCCGTCCGCCGCAAGGCAAGCTCTCGCAGGGCCGTGAGATTGCGCGGCGTGAAGAAATTCTGGGTCGCGCGTCTCGCCGTCTCCGGGACATAGACCTTGCCGTCTTTCAGTCTCTGGAGCAGTTGATCGGGCGTGATGTCGACGAGGATCACGTCCGTAGCATTCTGCAAGACGCGATCCGGCACGGTCTCGCGCACCGTGACGCCGGTCACGCGCGAAACGACGTCAGCCAGGCTTTCAAGATGCTGAACATTGAGCGTCGTCCAGACGTCAACGCCGACGTCCAGCAGCTCCTCGACATCCTGCCAGCGCTTTGGATGCCGGCTGTCGGGCGCATTCGTGTGCGCGAGTTCGTCGACAAGGATGAGCTGCGGCTTTCGCGCCAGCGCCGCGTCTATGTCGAATTCCTCGATGACCCGACCGCGATATTCGAATTTGCGACGCGGGATCGTCTCGAGACCATCGAGGAGCGCTTGCGTCTCAACGCGGCCATGGGTTTCGGCAACGCCCGCGACGATATCGACGCCTTCAGCCTTAGCCGCTTGCGCGCGCGCCAGCATCGCGTAGGTCTTGCCGACGCCTGGGGCGGCGCCGAGGAACACGCAAAGCTTCCCTTTGTTCTCCTGGCCGCTCAAGGCGAGGAGAGCATCGGGGTCGGGTCGGTGGTCGAAGTCTTCGTCGTCGCGAGCCAAAGACGTCTACCTTTTGGGCCTTAGCCTCATTTTAAGCGATCAACAGCCATGTTGAGCAAGAGCACATTTACGCGCGGCTCGCCGATCACGCCAAGAACGCGCCCTTCGACGTTCGCGTCGACGATGGCGCGCACCTGCGCCTCGCTGAGATGGCGCGCCCTGGCGACGGCCGGCGCCTGCGCCAGCGCGAACTGCGGCGAAATATGCGGATCAAGACCCGAGGCGGACGTCGTCGCGGCGTCAGCGGCGACGATATCGACGCGACCGGCGGAAAATTCCGCCTCGATCGCCGAATTGACGCGATCGACAAGCCTCTTGGATGTTGGTCCGAGATTGGAGCCCATCGAGTTCGACGCGTTGTAGGGCGCGTCAATGGTCTTGGACGGATCAGCCGGATCCGAGCTGGTGGTCGCCGAGGGGCGGCCATGAAAATAACGATCGGAGGCAAAGTTCTGCCCGATCAGCGTGGAGCCGATCACTGTTCCTTCGCGCTCGACCAGGCTTCCATTCGCTTGGTTCGGCAGGGCGAGCTGCGCGAACCCGGTGATCGCAAGTGGATAGACGACTCCGGTAAGCGCGGTGAAAAGAACGATCATGACGAGCGCCGGGCGAATTTGGGAGAGCATCTAGAAGGCTCCTTATGCAAGATGAATAAGCGAGACGGCGAGGTCGATAAGCTTGATGCCGATGAAGGGCGCGATGAGCCCGCCAAGGCCGTAGATCAGCAGATTCCGCCGCAACAATGCCGCAGCGCCCACAGGCCGATAAGGGACGCCTTTCAGCGCCAGCGGGATGAGCGCGATAATGATGAGCGCGTTGAATATCACCGCCGACAGGATGGCCGACTGCGGCGAGGCGAGCTTCATGATGTTGATCGCTTCCAATTCCGGATAGGCGACGACAAACAGCGCCGGAATGATCGCGAAATATTTGGCGACGTCATTGGCGATCGAGAAGGTGGTCAGCGAGCCGCGCGTCATTAAGAGCTGCTTGCCGATCGCGACGATTTCGATGAGCTTTGTCGGATCGCTATCGAGGTCGACCATGTTGCCGGCTTCGCGCGCCGCCTGCGTGCCCGTCTGCATGGCGACGCCAACGTCGGCTTGAGCCAGCGCCGGCGCATCATTGGTGCCGTCGCCGCACATGGCGATCAAACGGCCGCCCTGTTGCTCCTTACGGATATAGGCGAGTTTGTCCTCGGGTTTGGCTTGCGCGATGAAGTCGTCGACTCCGGCTTCTCCGGCGATCGCCGCGGCGGTGATCGGATTGTCGCCGGTGACCATCACCGTCTTGACGCCCATCGCGCGCAAGGCGGCAAAGCGCGATTTGATGTCGGGCTTGATGATGTCCTTGAGATGAATGACGCCGAGCAGCCTGCCGTTTTCCGACACGGCCAGAGGCGTGCCGCCCGCGCGCGAGATGCGCTCGACGGCGCGTTCGAAATCGACAGGAACGGATTGAACTTGCGCCGCGATCGCATCGACCGCGCCCTTGCGCAGGGTGCGTCCGGGAAGATCGACGCCGGAAATGCGCGTATGCGCCGAAAACGGAACGATCTTCGCGTCAGGGCCGAGGTCCGGCGTCGAAAAGCCGAGAGCGCTCTTGGCGAGGGCGACGATCGAGCGGCCCTCTGGCGTTTCGTCCGCGAGCGAGGCGAGCAGCGCGGCTTCTCCGAAACCATGCTCCGAGACGCCCTCGACAGGAATGAACTCGTCCGCCATGCGGTTGCCGAAAGTGATCGTGCCGGTCTTGTCGAGAAGCAGCGTGTCCACATCGCCCGCCGCCTCCACCGCGCGACCCGAGGTGGCGATGACATTGAAACGGATCAGCCGATCCATGCCGGCGATGCCGATCGCCGACAGGAGACCGCCGATGGTCGTCGGGATCAGACAGACGAGCAGCGCAATCAGCACGGTGACCGAAATTGCCGCGCCAGAGTAGATCGCGAGCGGCCAAAGCGTCACGCAGACGATGAGAAAGATGATGGTCAGCCCGGACAGAAGGATCGACAGTGCAAGTTCATTTGGCGTTTTCTGCCGCTGTGCGCCTTCGACAAGCGCGATCATCCGATCGATAAATGTCGAACCGGGCGCGGCGGTGATCTTCACCTTGACCCAGTCGGAGAGAACGGTCGTGCCGCCGGTCACGGCTGAACGGTCGCCGCCCGCCTCGCGGATGACCGGCGCGGACTCGCCTGTGATCGCCGACTCGTTGACCGAGGCGACGCCCTCGATCACCTCGCCGTCGCCGGGAATAAGCTCGCCCGCTTCGACCAGCACCACGTCGCCGACCTTTAGATCGAGCGCCGGCACGCCTTCATAGACATCCTTCATGCCGCTTCTGTTTTGCGGATCAATCAACCGTTTGGCGTGTGAATCGCTACGCGTCTTGCGCAAAGCGTCCGCCTGCGCCTTGCCGCGTCCCTCGGCCACCGCTTCGGCGAAATTGGCGAAGAGCACGGTGAACCAGAGCCAGGCGGCGATCTGGCCCGAGAAAAAACCGGCGCCGTTCTGCGCAAGGAGATCGCGCACAAAAAACGCCGTGACCACCGCCGACACGATTTCCGTAACGAAGATCACCGGATTGCGCGCAAGGCGTCTTGGATCGAGCTTCTTGAAGGCGTCTACCGCGGCGCGCTGCATGATCGGCGCGTCGAACAGACCGGGAGCGGCCATCTTATGCGACATCTGACATGCTCCTTAGAAGGTTTTTCCGGCAAGCAGCGCAAAATGCTCGACGATCGGGCCGAGCGCGAGCGCAGGAAAATATTGCAGCAGATAGAGGACCATGATGACGCCGAGCAGCAGGCCGATGAACAGCGGCCCATGGGTTGGGAAGGTGCCGACCGACGCAGCGGCCTTCCTTTTTGCCGCGAAGGAACCGGCGATCGCCAATATGGGAATGACGAAGGCGAAACGTCCGAGCAGCATCGCGACGCCGAGCGCCGTGTTGTACCAAAGCGTATTGCCCGTCAGCCCTGCGAAAGCCGAACCGTTGTTATCCGTCGCCGAAGCGAAAGCGTAAAGGATTTCGGAGAGCCCGTGTGGGCCCGCATTGTTCAGACTGGCGAGGCCGGTCGGAAGCATGACTGAAACGCCGGTGAAACCGAGAGCGCTGAGCGGATAGATCAGCACCGCCAGCATCGCGAGTTTCATCTCACGCGTCTCGATCTTCTTGCCGAGATATTCCGGCGTGCGGCCGACCATGAGCCCGGCGATGAAGACGGCGATGATCGCCAACAGCAGAAACCCATAGAGCCCGGCGCCGACCCCGCCCGGCGCGATGCTGCCCATCAGCATGTTGAACAGCGGCACGAGACCGCCGAGCGGCATGAAGGAATCGTGCATGGCGTTGACGGCGCCGCAGCTGGTGCCCGTCGTCGATGCGGCGAATAGCGCGCTCATCGCAACGCCGAAACGAACCTCTTTACCCTCCATATTGCCGGGTGAGGGATCGACGCCAATGTCGGTCAGCAACGGATTGCCGCCAGCCTCGGCCCAGTAAGCGACGAAAACGCCCGCGACGAGAACGATCAGCATGGCGATGGCGATCGCGCGACCTTGGCGATAGTCCAAGACCGCACGCCCGAAGGCGAAGGCCGTCGCGAAGGGGATGACGAGCAGAGCCCAAATCTCCAGCATGTTGGAAAGCGCATTCGGGCTCTCGAAAGGATGCGAAGAATTGGCGTTGAAGAAGCCGCCGCCATTGGTGCCAAGCTCCTTGATCGCCTCTTGGCTGGCGACGGGGCCTATGGCCAAAGTTTGCCTGGCGCCCTCCAGCGTCGTCGCGTCGATCGAACCCTGGAGCGTTTGCGGAACGCCGAGAGCGACCAGGGCGAGCGCTACGACGATCGACATCGGCAGGAGCACGTAAAGCGTCGAACGGGTGAGATCGACCCAGAAATTGCCGATTGTCGGCGATTCGGTGCGCGACAAGCCGCGCACCAGCGCAAACGCAATCGCCAGTCCCGTCGCAGCGGACAAGAAATTATGCACGGTGAGGCCGAGCATCTGCGTCAGGTGGCTCATCGTCGACTCGCCGCTGTAGCTTTGCCAATTGGTGTTGGTGACGAAGCTCATCGACGTGTTGAAGGCGAGGTCGGCGGGAACCCCGCCAAAGCCCTGCGGATTGAGCGGCAGAAAAGCCTGGAGCCGCTGCAGGGCGTAGAGGTATGCAAATCCGACCACGCTGAAGGCGAGCATGGACATCGTGTATGCAAGCCAGCTTTGCTCTCGCGCAGGATCAACGCCGGCGAGTCTATAGAAGACGCGCTCAATGGGAGAGAGCGCAAGAGAGAGCAGGTTGCGCTCGCCCGCCAAGACGGTGGCTATGTAATTGCCGAGCGGAACAGCCGCGATGACAACGGCAAGCAGGACGATGGCGATTTGCGCCAACCCAATGGACGTCATGACGAACGCCCGGCATACGCCGAGCCTCCCTTTAGAATTTTTCGGGATGAAGCAGCGTGTAGGCGAGATAGGCGCCAAGAAGAATGGCGACGATCAGCCCAATGACAGGTTCTAACATGCGGTTCTCCCTAAAGGCGCCCGCAGGCCCGCGCATAGGCGCCCACTAGCGCGAAAAGCAAAAGACCGAGGCCGACGTACAGAATATCGAGCATGTTTTTCGTTCCGTGCTTACTGGCGCCGTGCGCCAATGCGCGCGCGCCGCGCACGCATCTCGTGAACCAGATTGTTCGCGATCACAAAGAGAAAGGCCGCGACGCCGAGGCCTATGAGAGATAGAGGCATGAGCGCATCTCATCTTGATGGCGCGGTCGCCCCTTCGCCTTGGCCAAAGAGGATCGCTTGAAAGGCAATTTGCTCGCGAATGATGTAAGGGCGCCATTAGGATTTTCGCGCCAGGCCGCTCGTTTGCGGGTCGTCTAGGGTAGTGAGCAAATGATGGATTGGGCAGGCAATCAAACGATATTGGCTCGTACAATTAGTTTGACGCGGTCCTCTTGCGACATCTCGTGCCGACACGCGAAGTTTCCTCGGTCCGGTATGCTCTCAGAAAAGCGCCAATTCCGGCGTCGACCATCGCGTTAACGGAGGCCTCCGCCCTCGGTTCGAGACCGAGCGCCGTGTGAAGCGGCAGGTCCCCGCGGACAAGACTCAAAAAATGACTAGCGGCTTCAGTCGCGTCTGAGAACGTCAGGAAGCCGCGGTCTTTGGCCTGTTCGAGCAACGCCGCGACGCGCATGTGCTCGTTTTTCGGCCCACTTTCAAAGAAAAGTCTGCACAGTTGTGGAAAGCGCATGCGCTCACTGGAAATCGCCTGAAAGAACGCCATCGACTCCGGCGTCAAATAGACCTCGACAAATTGGCGTGCGAAGCTTCGAAGCGCCTCGACAAGGCCAATATCGATATCGGGCATCTGCAGCCTGCTCGCTTTCAAGCGGCATTCCGCTTCGATCAAATGGGCGAACAAAGCTTCCTTGCTCGGAAAGTAAGCGTAAAGCGTCGCCTTCGATACGCAAGCGGACCGCGCGATCGCGTCCATGCTGGTTTCGGCGAAACCCTGTTCGAGAAATAATTTCCGCGCGGCCTCGATCACGGAACATTCCTTCCGTCCCGCGATATGCGCCTCGGTCGATCCTGCCGCCGTCGCATGATCCGTCGACGGGCTCTTCATGGCGGGTTCCTCTATTTCAGTCGTCATGCCGGCGACGCGGCGCGCTCTTGCTTTCATTCAGGGCTTTGCCCCCACTGTAGGCTCATTTTTCCACACTTCGCCGAGGCTGAATCGCCCAATTGCCATCTGGTGTTAGCCATCTATCCCCGACTTTCGAAAAGTTTCAAACTAAACCATCCAGTTCAATTTAACGTTGACACGCGCCCGAGGGCAAGGGTAAAACTGAACTGTTCAGTTCAACCTAGGTCCGAGATGAGATGGAGGGCGCCTCAATCTTTCCGCCGTTGCTCAATCCGTTTGTGAGGGATCGCCTCGCTCTTCGGCTGGAAATGCCGAAGGCGCGAAATATCGATTGGCCCAAAGAAGCATGGATTGAGTCAAAGGGTAGGGTGGTTCTGGGGATTCTACTGGCCGCGTCTCTTTCCGGCTGCGCTGTGGGCCCCGACTTTGCCGCGCCCGAGGCGCCCTTGGGCGCGGGCTATGCGGTAGGCAAACCTTCTAACATCACCCAGTCGGCGGCCATCGCGGGCGGCGGCTCACAAAGGCTCGTTCCTGGCCGCGACATTCCCGGAGAATGGTGGCGACTGTTCCGCTCGAAGCAGATTTCGGCGCTCGTGGCCGAGGCGGTGAACAATCATCCAACCATCGCGGCCGCCGAAGCGGCGCTTCGCCAGGCGCGGGAGACCACGGAAGCCGATGTGGGCTCCTTCTTTCCGTCGGCCACTCTGACCCAGAGCGTGCAGCGCACGCAGATGACCACCGCGCAATTTGGCGGCTTCTCGCAAAACTCCTCGTCGAGCGGCGCGACGGCACTGCTCTATTCGCTTCATAATTCGAATGTCGCCGTGTCGTTCACGCCCGACGTTTTCGGCAAGACGACGCGTACGGTTGAGAGCGATTTCGCCGCGGCCGAATATCAGCGCTTCCAGCTTGAGGCGACCTATCTTGCGCTGGCCGCTAATGTGGTGACCGCGGCGATCGCCGATTCCTCCTACGCGTCGCAGATCCAGGTCACGCGCGTACTCATCGCCGACTATCAGAAGCAGCTCGATATTCTGCAGCAGCGCTTCGCGCTCGGCGCCGTGAGCGCGGCCGACGTGGTCTCGGAAAAGGCGCTCGTCGCTCAGGCGCAAGCGACGCTGCCGCCGCTCGAAAAGGCGCGCGCGCAGACGCGCAATCAGCTCATGGCCTATCTCGGCCGCTTTCCCAATGACGACAAGGGAGAGGCGATCGATATTGAGCATCTGCATCTACCGCGCGATCTGCCGCTTAGCCTGCCGTCCAATCTGGTGCGCCAGCGTCCTGACGTTCTTTCGGCGGAGGCGCAGTTGCATCAGGCAAGCGCCAATGTGGGCGTCGCTACGGCAAATATGCTGCCGCAGCTCACGCTGACGGGCAATGGCGGTAGTCAGGCGCCCAATTTCTCGCAATTATTCCTGCCGCAGACCTCGGTCTACAATCTGGCGACGCAGCTCTCCGGCCAGGCGTTCGACGCCGGCAGATTGTTCCACCAGCGCGAGGCGAAGCTCGCCGCGCTCGAACAGGCGGAAGCGCAGTATCGCGCGACGGTGATCAGCGCCTTCCAGAACGTCGCCAACGCCTTGCAGGCGATCAAGCACGACGCGGAGACGCTGCGTGCGCAGGTTGCGGCCGAAAAGGCCGCCGCCGAAAGCCTGGATATCTCGCAAGCCCAATATTCGGCCGGCTCGACCACCTATACGACGGTGCTCAACGCCGAGCAGACTCTGCTCAGCGCCCGTCTCAATCGCGTCCAGGCGCAGGCCGCGCGCTTCTCTGACACGGCGGCGCT
The DNA here is from genome assembly GCA_036560365.1 of Methylocystis sp. Classification (GTDB taxonomy): domain Bacteria; phylum Pseudomonadota; class Alphaproteobacteria; order Rhizobiales; family Beijerinckiaceae; genus Methylocystis. Next base: position 16,892 of record DATBRI010000162.1, on the reverse strand, counting down.
AATGCAAGCGCTCGGCGGCGGTTGGTGGAATCGTCTCGACGAGACGCTGGCGTCGCTTCCCAAACCCACCGACCTCATTTCAACCCTGCCGATCGCGGCGGCCATACGCGCCGAGGCTGAGGAACGCTCCCGTGCCCGTTAACACGCTTTTGCAAGACCGTCTCGGATCGATGTTCAAGCCCATGATGATCATGCTGGCGAGCGTCGCCCTCGTATTCGCAGCCCTTTACGGCTTCGTCAGTTTCCGCTCGATGATGATCGGGCGGTTCCTCGCCTCCATGGCCAATCCACCGCAGACGGTGTCGGTGACGACGGCCGGCTATCGGGAATGGCGCCCGAAGTTTTCAGCGATTGGCACGTTCCGCGCCGTCAATGGCGCGGACCTCTCGCTCGAAACCTCGGGCATCGTTGAGAAGATCCATTTCCAGTCGGGCCAGGACGTCGAGGCGGGGCAGATTCTCCTCGAGCTGCGCAAGGATACGGACAACGCCCGGCTCGAAGCGTTGAAAGCCACGGCGGAGCTCAACGCCATCAATCTGCGCCGCGATCAGTCGCAGCTCAAGATCAAGGCCGTGAGCCAGGCGACAGTGGATTCGGACGTCGCCAATCTGAGAAGCGCCAACGCCCAAGTCGTCCAGCAGGAGGCGGTGATCGCGCAAAAGACCTTGCTCGCGCCCTTCGCCGGAAGGCTTGGCATCCGCCAGATTGATCTTGGCCAATATATCGGCGCCGGAACGGTGATCGTGACCCTGCAGGCGCTCGATCCGATTTTTCTCGACTTTGTTCTGCCTCAGCAGGACTTGAATGGCGTTTCGGTCGGACAATCGATCGCCGCGACGATCGACGCCTTTCCCGGCCAGAGCTTTACGGGCAAGATCGACGCGATAAGCTCCAAGGTGGATCTCGCGAGCCGCAACGTGCAGATCCGCGCGAGCCTCGCCAATGCCGAACGCAAGCTGCGGCCCGGCATGTTCGCTTCGGTGGAAATCGCGACCGGCAAGCCCCAGCACCTCATCACGCTGCCGCAAACCGCGATCGTCTATGCGCCTTTTGGCAATTCGGTTTTCCTTGCGCAAAAAAGCGAGGAGAGCGCCGATAAGAAGCCGCCGCAAGGCTCCGGGCTCGTCGCGCACCAAGCCTTCGTTCGGCTCGGCGAGTCGCGCGGCGACGAAGTGTCGGTGCTCGAAGGGGTGCCCGAAGGCGCCACGGTCGTCACGGCCGGTCAGGTCAAGCTGCGCAACGGCGCGCCGCTCGCCATTTCGCAAGAGCCATCACCGCCTGTCGACGCCTATCCCAAGCCCGTGGATCAGTGAACGGAGATTTCGCAAGATGCGTTTCACTGACATTTTCGTCCGCCGCCCGGTGCTCGCCAGCGTGTTGAGCCTGCTGATCCTGGTGCTTGGCCTCAGATCGCTGGCGACTCTGTCCGTGCTGCAATATCCGCGCACGCAAAACGCCGTCGTCACCGTGACGACGTCCTATTTTGGCGCCGATCCGGCGACCGTCGCCGGTTTCGTCACGACGCCGCTCGAAAACGCCGTCGCGCAGGCGAATGGCATCGATTATCTCACCTCGACCAGCCAGATCGGGGTGAGCACGATCACCGCCAATCTGCGGTTGAACTATGATTCCGGCAAGGCGCTTACCGAGATCAGCACCAAGATTGATTCGGTGCTCAACCAGTTGCCGCAGGCCGTCCAGCGTCCCGTCATCACCGTCAAAATCGGCCAAACGACCGACGCCATCTATATTGGCTTCAAAAGCGATATCCTCACGCCGAGCCAAGTGACGGATTATCTCATCCGCGTCGTGCAGCCGCGTCTGCAATCCGTGCCGGGCGTGCAGACTGCCGAGATCATCGGCGGCAAAACATTTGCGCTCAGAGCCTGGCTCGATCCGGTGAAGCTCGCCGCCTATGGACTCACCGCCAGCGAAGTGGCGGCGTCCCTCCAGAGCAATGACTATATCGCCGGCCTCGGCTCGACCAAGGGCCAATGGGTACAGGTCAATCTCTCGGCGGCGACGTCGCTTCATTCACTCGAGGAGTTTCGCAATCTCGTCGTCAAGCAGGTGAACGGCGCGAATGTGAAGCTGCGCGACGTCGCCAACGTCACGCTCGGCGCGGACGATTATGAATCTTCTGTATCGTTCGATGGCAAGCAGGCGGTCTATATCGGCATTTTGGTGGCGCCGAGCGCGAATTTGCTGGATGTCGTCAATGGCGTCAAAGCCGCCTATCCCGACATTGTCAAAGCGCTGCCCCAAGGCTTGAATAGCGAGATTGTCTACGACACGACGAATTTTGTGAACAGCTCCATCGACGAGGTGATTCACACGCTGATCGAAGCGGTCCTCATCGTCACCGCGGTCGTCTTCGTGTTTTTGGGATCGTGGCGCTCGGTGCTGATCCCGATCATGGCGATCCCGCTCTCGCTCATCGGCTCGCTGACTTTTCTCCTCGCTTTCGGCTTCTCGATCAATCTGCTGACGCTTCTGGCGCTGGTGCTGGCGATCGGCCTCGTGGTCGACGACGCCATCATTGTCGTCGAAAACGTGAACAGGCATCTCGGCGAAGGCCTGACGCCTGTCGACGCCGCGCTGCTGGCGGCGCGGGAACTCGCGGGGCCGATCATCGCCATGACGATCGTGCTGATCGCCGTCTATGTGCCGATTGGCTTCCAGGGCGGCCTCACCGGCGCGCTCTTCGTCGAATTCGCTTTCACTCTGGCGGCGGCGGTCACCGTGTCGGGCATTGTCGCGCTCACCCTGTCGCCGGTGAGTTGCGCTCTCGTGCTCAAGCCCCCGGAGCGCGAGAAGGAGACGCTTGAGTCCCGCATCGTCGGCTACATCGACGCGCGGATGGACGCCGTTCGGGGCCGCTATCACCGCCTGCTGGACTCGTCCCTCAATTACGTCCCGGTGACGCTCGTCTTCGGCGGGCTGGTGCTTTCGAGCATCTATTGGCTTTACGCCAGCGCCAAAAGCGAACTCGCCCCAAACGAGGATCAGGGCATTATTCTGGCGCAGGCCACTCCGGCGCCCAACGCCACTCTCCAACAAAAGCTGTACTACGCCGATCAGGCATATAAAATCATCGCCAAGCATCCAGAGACCGACAGCGTGTTCCAGATCAATTCGCCGGCGGCGAATCTGACAGGCGTCGTGCTCAAGCCTTCGGATGAGCGCAAGGTTGGGGCGGAGGACTTACAGCATATGCTCCAGCAGGAGCTGAGCGCGGTTCCGGGCGTGCGCTTCGTCGCTTTCCAGCCGCCGCCGCTCCCCGGCTCGATGGGCTTGCCGATTCAATTCGTCTTCCAGAGCACCGACCCTTTCGAGAAGATGGACGGCATCTCCCGCGAATTCCTGTCGAAAGCTATGGCGACCGGAAAGTTCATGTTCCTCGACACTGATCTCAAGATTGATCAGCCGCAGTTGTCGCTTGTCATCGACCGCGAAAAGACCGCGCAACTCGGCCTGAGAATGATCGACGTCGGCGGCGCGCTCACCACCGCGCTGAGCGGAGGCTATACGCAATATTTCGGGCTCGCGGGCCGTTCGTACAAAGTGATTCCGCAGGTCGCTCAGCGGTTTCGACTGAACCCGGATCAGATCTTGAATTATTACATCAAGACGGCGGACGGGACCTTGGCGCCGCTTTCGACCGTCGCCAAGCTCGAAACCGCCATCGTTCCCGAGTCGCTCAATCATTTCCAGCAGATTAATTCTGTGACGATTTCTGGCGTGGCCGCGCCTGGCGTGATCGCCGGCGAGGCGCTCAACACGCTGAAAGAGATCGCGCGCCAAACGTTGCCCTCGACCTACACGATCGACTATGCCGGACCCTCGCGTCAGTTCATTCAGGAGTCGAGCGGCTTCGCGGTGACGTTTGGCTTCGCCCTCATCATCATCTTTCTGGCGCTGGCCGCGCAATTCGAAAGCTACCGCGATCCGCTGATCATTCTCGTCTCCGTTCCCATGTCGATCGCCGGCGCGCTCGTTTTCATCATGCTCGGCTTTGGCGGCGCGAGCATCAATATCTACACGCAGGTTGGCCTCGTGACGTTGATGGGCCTGATCAGCAAGCATGGCATTCTCATCGTGGAGTTCGCCAATGAATTGCAGCACGGCGGCATGTCGAAGCGGGAAGCCATCCTTGAGGCTACGTCCATTCGTCTGCGTCCCATCCTCATGACCACCGCGGCGATGGTGCTCGGCGTCTTGCCGCTCGTCATGGCGGCGGGCGCGGGCGCGGCGTCTCGCTTCAACATGGGTCTGGTGATCGCGTCGGGCCTGTCGATCGGCACCTTGTTCACGCTGTTTGTTCTGCCAGCCGTCTATCTCGTCCTCGCGGCGGACCACTCGGGGGTGCGGAAGAAGGCCGTGGATAATCTTGTGTTGCGCGCGAATTCATAAGTAAGGCCGGAGATCGCTCCAAAGAAGATCCATGAACGCGTTGCGCATGCCTGGCGCCGCTCGTCGTTCAATAGTGCGCCAAAAGGTCGTTGCCATCTGGCGTGACATGGCGCGCATCCGTGTTGCGCTCGGCTGGCTGCCTCGCCCCGTGTCTCGTTGCCGCTGATTGGGAAGTGTTCTGGCGGCGTGAGGCGCTGGTCGTGACAATGAGAAGGACGGCTTAGGCAGATCGGGCGGGGTCCAACTCCGTGTGGGTCTGATAGGCGTCATTCAAGATGATATTGGCGAGACTGCGCGCAGAATCATCCCAGGAATATATTGGCATTTCTTCTTTCTCGATCGGTTCTCGATAGAGCTCCTCGATTTTGTCAGCCAAGTCCACCGAGTCCAATAAATTGAAGTAGCGGACGTGGTTTCCGCCGATTTCGTGGAACACCGGCAAATCCGAGGCGATGACTGGAAGTCCGTAACGGCCAGCTTCAACAAGCGGGAGGCCAAATCCTTCGATCATGGATGGATAAACCAATGCGCGCGCATGGGTGTAGCAGTGATGAAGATCGGCGTCGCTCGCTTTATCGAGCCATAGGAGGCGTCGCCCATATTCGCAGTGTTGTTTGATGCGATGTTGAAGAGATTCGCTTTGCCAGCCTGCTTGGCCAATGATGACGTAACGCGCGTCGACGCCGCTCGACCAAAGACGTTCGAAAGCGTCGAGCGCGATCGGATAGCATTTTCGCGGTTCAAGAGTGCCCACGCTCAGAAAGTAAGGCGTTTCGCTTGTGGTCACGATTTTGGCGTCGGGAGAAATTGAGAAACTCTCTTGGTCGTCGAAATCCGCGCCCAGTCGCCACCAGCCGATGCGAAGATGCGGCTTGGTAGCGAGATCTTTGCTCGCGACATAATCGATGAAATCCGTCGCGGTGCTCTTTGAGACGCATATGATGCGATCGCTTTTCAGCACGAGTTTTTCGAACCACTCGTTGAATTCCTCAGTCATTCGCGGCGTGACGCTGAGCGGATGGATCAAGGGGATCAGGTCATGTACGACCGTTATAAGCTGTCCGCCGACATCGGCGAGCCGCTGAACAAGAGGCAGATGCTCGGAAAGCATGCCCCAGCTTGCGTCGAGGAGCATGAATTTGTCGCCTTCCCTGAACGTGATCGAGGCCGGGAGCAACGGATGATCGTAGTAGGAAAGAAGTTCGCCATTTTCGACAACGACGGGAAGCGCAAATCGATCCTGGATCGCTCTCTTGGCTATTTCGCGAACGACGCGCTGCACGCCGGTTTTCCCTCCAACACGTAGCGTGGGCGTTACATCGATGAAAATGCGGCAAGAGGAGATTGAGGAGAGCGTGTCGTCCGAGGCGAGTTCTCTTGGCAACAGAGGCCGACGCCTGAGTCTCAAGCGATCGCGAGCCCTCGATCCATTGTGCAGATGACCAAGGCCTAGCTGCTTAGTCACAGTCCAGTAGAATTCTCTCAATTTGAAGTAGACCAAAGCTGTTACTGGATCGAGCGCATCCGCCGTGCGTCTGCGTTTCATTTCGAGGTTCTCTAGCTGAATCTGCGACGCGAGAAAAAAGGCGACCTCCCTTTCGTGTTCAATTTTCTGCTGCATCTTGCTCTTCTCCAGAGTGTAGGCAAAAAACGCGGACGCGCGCCGCACTGGGCATTGGCAGGCTCGGGCGGTTGCTATTGTTTCTGTGCCGCTGCCGCTGTTCGCTTTCGCGGCGAGAGCAAAAAGCGCCGCTTGCCTCGGCTCACGTCGTTTCCGTTCGGGCCAACAACTTGCTTGCGACGTCGCCGAGCTGACTCGCGTAATGCTCAGATGAGTATCTCTCTTCGTACAATGCGCGCGTATCGCTCGACATCGGATCGCTTCGTTCGCTCATCCCGCGACGCTTCATCATGGCGGCGGCGAATTCGCTGGCGTCGTCCGCAATGAACACGTTGCGAAGCCGTGACGGATCGATGCCCATGCCCCTGAATGCCTTCGATGTTGCGACGACCGGCAATCCGCTGGAGAGAGCTTCCACGGTTTTGATGGAAAGGCCGTGCCCTTCTCTGGTGGGGAGGAGAACTATTGCTGCATCTTCGTAGGCCGATTGTATTTCAGCGACTCTGCCTTGGAAAAGATTGCGATGCTTTGTATACAGTTGTCTGTCATGGCTTTTCACGCCATCTGCGATATCGCCAAAAATAGAAATCGATATTTCGGGCACTTGCGGCACAATATATTTCAGAAACCATCGAACGCTGATGTAGTTGGCGGCGTTGTTGCCGGCGACGAAAACAGCGCGATGGCCACTGTCATTGGGGGCCGCGGAGGCGATCGACGGATAGATCAGTTCGTGACGCGTCAGCGGCAAAAGCTGACGGAACGCCGCATGCTCCTCCGAATTCAAATGAATGCAAAGGTCGGCTCGCGCGATCCACTCGAGTTCGACCGCAAGCATGCGCTTATAGCCAGCATAGGGCGGGATGCTAAACCCAGCACGATTGCGTAACTCGTATTGCCGAGCCTGAATGTCGTGCGTGTCGAGCACGACGGGAATGCGGCGTCTCTCGCGCATCTTTTCGGCGAAAGGCAAGACAAAGAAATGATTGGCGTGAATCAGGTCGATTGCGCCCGTATCGAGCCCTTCGGGAAGAGGCGCGCGCTTTATCAGCTCCACCAGCCAAGTAGCCTGGTCGCCATGAATCAACGGCCACCAGCCGTCCTTGAGGAGCGCGGTCTTGAAGATGTCGGCGATCGTGGCGGACGATTCATATCTCTCGTGGGCGGCGAGATCCCGACTGTGTAGCCTGTAATTTTTCCAGCGCGCGCCGCCGCCGATCGAGGGCGTGACATCGTCCATAAGCGCGATGGAGAGCACATGCGCGCCAAGTCTTTTGTAGGCTTCTATTTGACTGGCGATGACCTGATGCGTTCCGCAGGAATGCCACGCAGGATGCACGACTGCGACTGTTTTTCCCGATAGCGCGGCGCGGTCCGAACCCGATTGATGTATCGACATCCCCCATGACCTCCTATGGGCCGCAGGGTCGGACTCTCCGGGGACATTTATTTGCTCAATTTGTTTCGTTTTGTTTCGAGTTCAGCTTTAGGCAGGGAGACCCTCGCGATCAGTCCGCCGCCGGTCCGCTCATCCAACGTGAGGTGTCCGCAGTGGGCTTCCACGATCCCGCGGGCGATCGCCAAGCCCAGACCGAAGCCCTCGTTTGCGTTCGACGCGCCGACGTCGCCCCGCTCGAAAGGTTCGAGCATCAATTGCCTCCGCTCCTTCGGGATGCCGGGACCACGGTCGACGACTTCGACGACCGCTGCGTCATCGCTTTCTAACAACCGGATTTCGGGGGTCCTCCCGTATTTGACCGCATTGTCTATAAGGTTGGAAAATGCGCGTTCCAGATCGTCCGGACTACCAAGAACGTTGACGTGATCGAGTCCGTCGTAGCGGGCGTCAGCGCCCACATCGACGAACTCATCGACAAGCGCCTGCAACAGGCTCGCCAGATCCAGCGCCACGACTTCCTGCTGGAAACCACCGCGTAGATAGTCGAGGCAGCCGCCGACCATAGCCTCCATCTGGTCGAGGTCTCGCAGCAGTTTCGCTTTCGTTTCGCTGCTTCGGATGTATTCGGCGCGCAGACGCATCCGGGTGATGGGGGTGCGAAGATCATGGCTGACAGACGTCAACATTCGCGTTCGCTGAGAGGCCATCTCGGCGATGCGACGCTGCATGCGATTGAAGGCCCGCGTGGCCTTGCGGACCTCTTCGGGTCCTGTCTCGGCGAGCTGCGCCGGAATGCTGTCGAGGCCGAAGGATTCGACGGCGTTCACAAAATTCGTGAGGGGACGCGTCAGCGACAGCGCGGCCCATAAGGAAAAGACGAACAAACTGATCGCGACAAAGCCGAGGGTGACGATCGCGAACCGAGGAAATCCGGGAGGCCGGGGGAGAGCGTCGAGTAGAAATTTCTGCCCGTCGTGCAACGACCCGATCAACTGCTTGTCGCCCTCGCCGGTTTCGATCTCGACTCCCGCAGGAAGGCGGGACTGAAAGTAAACGGGATGGCCCCCGTTGCGCGGGGCGACTCCCGGCTCTGAGAGCGCAACGTGAAAACCCGGAAAGTTCACGTTAAAGGCTGTTGCGATGGCCGGCCTTTCCGCTGCGGAGGCGGCGTCCAACGCCGTCAAGGCGGTCACGACTATGGAGGCGCTGAGGTCCCGAGGGCGGCCGGGAGCGGGTTCGGACAGGAAAAGGATCGCCGTCACCGCCGCGTGGAACAGGCCGACGCATAGGAGAAGAAGAAGGCCCAGCTGTACGTTGATGTTTCGGAGCGCAGTCGTTTTCACTGAACCCTGACTTTCGCCGTGAACGTGTAGCCCATCGAGCGGATCGTCTGAATGAGCGTCGGGTCTCGTGGGTCGTCCTCGATCTTTTGACGAAGCCGGCTTATCAGAATGTCGACGCTCCGCTCTGTCGTCGACGCCACCTTCAGTTCATCGCGCGAGAATACTTTTCCGGGATCGCGGCAGAGCGTCAACAATAGGTCGAATTCCGCGCTCGTCAGGATCACCCTTACGCCAGTCGGCCCCAACAGGCGCCGCGTGGAAGAGTCCAGGAGGAATCCAGAAAAACTATAGGCGCTGGTCTTCTGGGACGATTCAATATCCGGGGCAGTTCGTCGGAGAACAGCCCCGATGCGCGCGAGCAGTTCGCGCGGAATGAAGGGTTTGACCAGATAATCGTCCGCGCCAAGTTCGATGCCGAGTATCCGGTCCGTGTCTTCGCCGCGCGCGGTCAGCATGATCAATGGGGGACTTGCCGCATTCCGCAAGCGCATGCAGATAGAAAATCCGTCCTCATCGGGAAGGTTGATGTCCAGCACGATGAGATCGACCGGCACGCGCGCGAGAACATCGTCCATCTGTTTGCCGTCTCGGGCGAGCGCCACCTCAAAGCCGTTGTCGCCGAGATATTTTGATAAGAGCGATCTAATATCTTCGTCGTCCTCGACGACCAGGATCCATCGCCTATCGGCCGCGCTTGATGCGATTTCGTTCAAGGTCGGAGAGTTCATCTACTCGCGGCTCCGAGCCGGCGGCGAGTTCCAAACCTTAAGGTTCCGCACAGCTGTGTCGAGATTCCGGCGCCTTTGTTTCATTTTGTTGCAGGCAACGTATTACAGCCTCCAATCGCTGGCGCCGCCCCGCCTCTTCCCGCCGGTAAGGCTTGTTTGTATCGTATTGTTTCAGAAATCTAGCGTCTTTGGAATTCTACGGCGGTCGACCGTTCTGGAGGTTTTACTTTTCCAGAAGGCTTTCACCGCGTCGAGCGCGGCCAAAAAGCCTCGCGTTCAGAGGCGGCGCAAGCGCGGCGGGCCTGCAAGAACCTCTACGCCTCTGTTGACGTTTGGCGTTCTTGCGCCAAGCGCGAACTTCGCGCCGCTGATCCCGCCAGAAAAGTTCAGGAATTAAGGGGCTGTCGCTTAAGCCGGCGGGCGCCACATAGATGATGTGCCAAGCGAGAGCGCCGGCCGGCCGATTTGTCTCTCGTTTAGGTGCAGGCGCGATCGCCATGTCTCCGGTCTCGATGCAAAAGCGCGAACGTCGTGCGACAAAAGACGGAGGACCTGGAATGGCGCTTGGGGAACAGATCGACGAAGAGCTCAGGGCGTTTCTGGCGGAGACGGATTTCGCCCGAGCGGGCGCGCTCATAACAGACCTTGACGGAACTGCGGTGCATGAGTTTGACGGCCGCATCGTTATTCCAGATCGGGTTGCTTGCGGCTTGAAGCGCCTCAATGATCTTGGCCGGCCCATTGTGCTGAACACGCTGCGGTTTCCGCTGAACGTCATCCGCACCTTCGGACGCGAGTGGTATTCGATCACCAATGCGCCTTTGCCGCTTGTCTCGCTCAACGGCGGCGTTGTCGGCTATCTTAGAGAAGATGCGGCGAAAGAGATCGTCTTCGAGGAATTGGACGCCTTTCCGCTGAAAGCTGAAGAAATCGACGAGGTGCTGGCGGGCGTGCGCGGCCTGCTTGAAAACGGCGTCGACGACCTTCTTGTGTTCTACTATACGCGCGACTGGACGGTCGGCGAGACGATCTGGACGCCTGTCAGGGAGAAGATCCCCCATCTCCAGGCAAAATACACGAGCGCGTCGTCGATCGTCGGCCTCTCGCTGGACGATCTTCGCGATTCCCTGATGGCCCAGGACATCTGCATGATGTTTCTGCTCGTAGAAGCCCCGCAGGATCGCCTGATGGCCTATCAGCACGTCAAGCGCTCGAATTTCGCGACGCGCAAGGGCGTCGACAAATTGTCCGGCGTGCGCGCCATCGCCAAGCGGCTCGGCGTCGACTTGCACGCCTCCGTTGGCTGCGGCGACACGCAGATGGATTCATTTCTTTCCGGCGTTGGCCTCGCCGTCCACGTCGGTTCCCGCGAGCTTGAATATAAGGGCCTCCTGCGGACGGTGAAGATTGAAAGCTCCCAGGAGCTTGGCGAACTGCTGTCTCGCCTTGGCGGGCTGGAGAGCGAGGCGCTGCAATGAGCGCTGCGCAAGATGCGCCAGTCGATCCGCGCAAGGCGCGATCCAATGCGGGCAAAATTATCGAGCATCACCTCGGATCGAAACCAAAGCGTATTATCGCGCGCGGCGGCGGCATCACCAACTTCGTGTTCGAGGTCCGTCATGCCGAAGGCGATTTCATCGTCCGCATGAACACGACCCCGAACAAACTAAAGGATTATCTTAAAGAGCAGTGGGCGATCACCAAGGCCAGCGAGGCTGGCGTGCCGACCGCGAAAATTCTGGAGGTCGGCGCCGATATCATCGGCATGCCTTATATGGTGCTTCCGAAGGTCGAGGGGCAGGAAGCGACGCATCATCCAGAACGCTTCACAATTTTGCGCGAAATGGGGCGACTGACCGCTCTGATCCACTCGGTTAAGACATCGGGCTTTGGCCATACGTTTGATTGGTCGGACAATCAGCTCTCGCGCAAAGAGACCTGGAAGGAATATCTGCAGGGCGAATTGAAAGTTGAAGCGCGCGTCGACCTGCTCGATGCGCAGGATATGCTCGATGCCGGCCAGCTTAAACGTCTACGGTCGATCGTTCGCGACATGGAGCGCTGGGAGCCGTCGCCCGTTCTCAACCACGGCGACATGCGGTTAAAGAATGTAGTCGCTGACGAGTCCGGCGCGATCACGGCCGTGATCGACTGGGAATGCTGCGCCTCCAACGTCGCGCCCTACTGGGATCTTTCGATGGCGCTGCATGATCTCTCAGTCGACGCCAAGCAGGAATTTCTCGTCGGCTATGGGCTGAAGGAGGATAAGGTCCGCGAAATGGCGCCGATCATTAAAGCGATCAATCTCATCAATTACGCGCCCTATGTGGAGCGGGCAGCTGCGGAAAAGGACAAAGCTCGGCTCGAACAATATCGCACGCGCTTGTCTGGGGCGCTGGATTTGTATTCGCTCTGAGCGAATTCATTTTATACCAGTCGCCCTTTATGCATGAGTGTGGTCGGAGGGTCGGAGCTGCGCCGCCACGCGAGTTCGCCGGTTCGTCAAGTCGTGAGAGGGAAATATGTTCGACAAATTTGTCCTCGCCTTAGTTTCAATCGCGCTCATGACGGGCTTGGCAGGCGCGGAGGAGCGAAGCGCCGACGTCATCGATAACACTGGCAAAGGGACCGGCTCGATCGATGTCAAACAGGGGCCGCATGGAGTCGTTCTTCGCCTCATGCTGCTGCCGGGCGCACTCGCGCCAGGCTGGCATGGCGTCCATCTGCACGAAGTTGGCGACTGCTCCGACATCGAAAAATTCATGCACTCGAAAGGCCATATAAACCCGTCGAACGCCGAACATGGATTCCTCAATCCCAAGGGATCGCACCCGGCGGATTTGCCGAACGTCTATGCATCTGCCGATGGCTCCGCGCAGGCGGAAATGTTCATCGACGGCGTGTCCTTGAGCAGCGGAAAGATCAATCTCCTGGACGCGGACGGATCGGCGGTCGTGGTGCATGCGAGCCCTGACGACCACCTGTCGCAGCCGATTGGCGGCGCCGGCGCGCGCGTCGCCTGCGCCGAGTTGAAATAGCGTCGGCGCTCCGTGCGTGGCGGGCTAAGAGCAATGAAGATGAGAACTATATCTGCGCCATAGCTCTGTAATCGCTTCATTCGTGCAACCGGTCGCGCTCCTCGTGGCTCGCTCATTTGTGCGCTGTCATGCAAAGAGCAATCCAACTCGCGCGGCCCCAAGCCTAAACCAAGAGCCGAGGCCGCATTCATGCGCGTTCTTCAGGGACGACTTTTCAGCGCGATCAGTCTACGGACATACGCCGTGATATTGCTAGGGTTATCAGGGCTTAAATGATCCATCTCCGCTTGTGCGCGTGCTCGATAGATCTCTAGATTCTCATCATGCGTTAGGCAGGCGTGCCGCAGTTGATTTACTCCCTCTGCGATATCGCTATCTTCAAAAAAATATCCGACATGCGCAAAGAGTGGAGAATTATGAACGAGTGGATAATCACCGTATAGCGCATCAAGGTACAGATAATTTTGTTCGCATTGCAATTGATGACTGATTACAACGTTACAGGATTTAGACATCGCCCTTACAAAATATTCTCTCCCATAGACAGCAATCTTGTTCTCCTCTTGCAACGATAAGGAATTGCGAAAAAAATCAAAGGTGGTTTGCCCCTGCATGTGTGCGCCATTATATAGGCTCACGCTCTCCACGACAGGGCTCGCCTCACGATTGAGCGCATCGCAAATCATCGCGCTGATGACGCATGTCTTGATGGGAGACAAGTTCGGCTCAAAAATTCCGATGCGCGCGCCACTCTTCACGCCGCCAGGGCCGGGACGATAGCCGAACTCCAGCCCCTCTAAGCGCGCCTTTGTGATCGAATGCTCAATGACGCTTGGCGCCCAGAGGTAAGGCACGATCTCAACTGGGCAGCGGTGCATGCTCCGCAACATCGGGGCAAAAGCGCCGTCCTTAGGCAGAATCCAAACCTCATCCGCTCGAGTCGGATCGCCCCAGTATCCCGAGCGATTGAAGACTGAAAATTCAATGAGCGCCGCATAGGGCTGACCGCAGATATGGCACACAATCTTACCGCCGCGCGCGCGGAATCGTCTCACCCACTCGATATCGAGCCCGCCCGCGATTTCGATCGCGACGTCGACGACATCTCCGGCGCTGCCGAGGGGGATGAGTGGCAGAGATCGAAATTCAGCAGGCGCGTCTTCCGGGAGGGCGCCCTGGTCTCCGCAATCGAGTAGGCACACGCCCTCGACGAGGGGAGCGTTCTTCAAAAGATTGGCCAAAAACACCACATTTTGACCGATGCCGTTCTCCCACAGGCTCTGACCTGCGCGGGTCAAGACCGAAAGGCCAATCCGCATTCCATTCCCTCATAGACGCTTCGATCACGGACATTGGAGACGCCCCCGGGGAACATCGACCTTGGTGTCCATCACGCAAATTCTTGAAGAACTCAATGGAGACATGCGTGCACGTCCGACATGTTTTCCTTAATACGCTCGCGAGAATTGGCGCCTCTGCTCAGAAAGACGGAAAGCCTTTGTGCGGAGCCCGCGGCGCCCAGCATGTGGAACGCGGAGGTCAGAACTCTCCCATGAGACCGCCGCGGCCGACGAAGTTCGACGCACCCGGCGCCACGCTGATGGCGCCGGTGATCGCGATCGGCCGATTCACGTCCAGCCGATGGGCAAAGCTAAAGCCTATGCCGGTCTGATCCTTGAACCAGGCCACGTTGCCCACCCAGCTCGTCCTACCGGCCGCCGAAGGCATCGGCGCCGAAGGCATCGCGGCGACCGCGGCGATGCCGCCACGTTCCTCGCGCCGAACCTTGTTCAAGTCCTGCCCCAATTGCAGGGTGGCCGAATAGAGGCCCGACAGGGCCGTATCCACAGCGGCGAAGGCCGCGCCGGCGTTGTTATAGCTCGCGCCTAGGATGCTGTAGTTCGGCGCCGAGATCGACCCGGTCGTCGTATTGAACGACGCGCCCCCGCCGAGTCCCGCCGCCACGCTCGTTCCCAGCGCGTTCATCTGGCCGCCGTTGACGGCGTTGGTCGAGCCCGCGATGAGCGAGCCCGCCGCGACGTTCACGATCGTCCGCTCGGCGCCAACCGCGCCAACCGATACAGTGTCCGCCTGCGACGCTACGCTTCCCGAACCAATCGCGACCGAATTCGCAGCGGTTGCGCTCGCGCCGGCGCCGAACGCAATAGCATTGTCCGCCGAGGCGCTGGCCGTGTCGCCCATGGCGATGGCGCTGGCGCCCTTCGCAACGCTGTGATTGCCCACGGCGATCGCGCCCTGTCCGCTGGCGAAGTTGCCGTTGCCTGTCGCAAACGCGCCATCGCCGGTAGCCGTGTTGTTCGCGCCGATCGCCACCGCGCCCGTGCCTATCGCCGAATTCGGATCACCGAGCGCAACAGCGCCATTGCCGTTGGCTACCTGTTTCAGCCCGATCGCCACAGCGCCCGTTCCGTTCGCTTCCGATCCGTCGCCGCCGCCCATCGCGCCCACGCCTGTCGCCGTCGATTGCACATGCGTCGTGGAACTGCCCATAACCACCGGACCGGCTGTTCCGCTCGCCAGCGCCGACACCGAGCTGTTTAGCGACGCCACAGTGTTGTTCGTCGTCGACAAGCCAGTCGACAGGGACGTCACATTGTTTTTCGTTGCGGAGAGGCCGGTTGACAGCGAAGCGACGCCGCTCTGCGCCGTGCTGACGCCCGTCGACAGCGACGTTACGTTGCTGTTCGTCGTCGACAGGCCCGTCGACAGGGTCGCTAGATCGCTGTTGGTCGTCGACAGTCCAGTGGACAAGGAAGCGACGCCCGACTGAGCGGTGCTCACGCCCGTCGATGTAGAGGTCGACAGGGACGTTACGTTGCTGTTGGTCGTGGACAGGCCCGTCGCTGTAGAGGTCGATAGCGCGGTCACATTGCTGTTGGTCGTTGAGAGACCAGTGGACAGCGAGGCGACGCCCGATTGCGCCGTGCTGACGCCCGTCGACAATGACGCGACCCCACTCGACGCCGAGGTGGACAGCGCGGTCACGCCGCTGTTCGTGGTCGAGAGGCCAGTGGACAATGAAGCCACGCCGCTCGAGGCGGAGGTCGACAGGGTCGCCACAGTGCTGTTCGTCGTGGACAGGCCCGTCGACGCGGAGGTCGATAGCGAGGCGACGCCGCTGTTGGTCGTGGACAGGCCCGTCGATAGCGAGGCGACGCCGCTTGATGCGGAAGTCGACAGAGTCGCCACATTGCTGTTCGTCGTTGAGAGGCCGGTCGATAGCGACGCGACGCCCGACTAAGCCGTGCTCACGCCCGTCGACAGCGAAGCCACATTGCTGTTGGTCGTCGACAGTCCAGTGGACAAGGAAGCGACGCCGCTCGATGCGGAGGTCGAAAGCGACGTTACATTGCTGTTGGTCGTCGACAGGCCGGTCGACAGCGAGGCGACGCCCGACTGAGCCGTGCTCACGCCCGTCGACAGCGACGCGACATTGCTGTTCGTGGTCGACAAGCCCGTCGACAGCGAAGCGACGCCGCTGTTCGTCGTCGAGAGGCCAGTGGACAATGAAGCCACGCCGCTCGAGGCGGAAGTCGACAGGGTCGCCACAGTGCTGTTCGTCGTGGACAGGCCCGTCGACGCGGAGGTCGATAGCGAGGCGACGCCGCTTTGCGCCGTGCTAACGCCCGTGGATGCTGACGTCGACAACGAAGTTACATTACTGTTCGTCGTCGAGAGCCCGGTCGACAGCGAGGCGACGCCCGACTGAGCGGTGCTCACGCCCGTCGATGTGGAGGTCGACAGGGACGTTACGTTGCTGTTGGTCGTGGACAGGCCCGTCGACGCGGAGGTCGACAACGAAGTTACATTACTGTTCGTCGTCGACAGCCCGGTCGACAGCGAAGCCACGCCGCTCGAGGCGGAGGTCGACAGCGTCGCCACAGCGCTGTTCGTCGTCGAGAGGCCAGTGGACAATGAGGCGACGCCTGATTGCGCCGTGCTGACGCCCGTCGACAGCGATGCCACATTGCTGTTCGTCGTCGAAAGGCCCGTGGATAAGGAGGCGACGCCGCTCGATGCAGAGGTCGACAGCGCGGTCACGCCGCTGTTGGTCGTCGACAGGCCGGTCGACAGCGAGGCGACGCCGCTTTGCGCCGTGCTAACGCCCGTCGACAGTGAAGCCACATTGCTGTTCGTCGTTGAGAGGCCGGTTGATAGCGAGGCGACGCCGCTTTGCGCCGTGCTGACGCCCGGTGGACAGCGAAGCGACGCCGCTTGATGCGGAGGTCGACAGCGCGGTCACGCCGCTATTGGTCGTCGAGAGACCAGTGGACAATGAAGCGACGCCGCTCGATGCAGAGGTCGACAGCGCGGTCACGCCGCTGTTGG
>DATBRI010000161.1:0-12096 GCA_036560365.1 Methylocystis sp. | reverse complement strand
GCGCGGCCGGACCGCAGGCGACGCAGCGTCCCGAAGATTGGAGCGCTCTCGAACTGGCGGCTGAGTTCGCAAAGGAGAGGGCGCAGGCGAGCGCCGCCGGGCTCCCGACCGATGTCTGCTCCGTGCAACATCGCGTCATGTCCCGACTGGGAATTGAGTGGGACTCGGAGAACGGCAGGCTAGTGGCGTCGAAGTGACAACGCCCTGGATGACATCGGCTGAACGCGACTCCGGGCGCGCTTCCGAGAGGCTTTGAAGAGGCTTTTGAGGTGACTAAAACGACGGGAAAAGGCGCTCTTTCGCTTGGCGCGGCGACCGTGGGCGATGTCGCCATGGTGACCATCCCTCTCGCGGAATACGAGGAGCTGCTGACGGCCCGCCGTCGCGGCGGCGGGCCTCAAGCGACCGCTTCCGTCCCTCTATTCCGGCGTCCATGGTGGGAAATCGATACGGACGTAGCTGATTTTGTTAGATCAATTTTCGGGAAAATGCCTCTCGGGAACATGCCGGCAGCCGTGGCGGACCGATTTTCGCTGGAGCGGACACCCTCGAAGTCGGGGATTTTTCGATACATGAATGTATTGAGAGGGCGGCCGGCCGATACGCCAAAGAAGAAAAGCCAACCGCGTCGATCCGGCGAAACCCACATTCGAGGGCCAAATTCCCGCCTACGGCCGGCTGATCTCACCTAATCCCGGTCAAATAGCGATGTCGATACCAGTTTGTCGAAATCGATAACGAGGAATTTATGGTGTATTCGGATGCCCCCTCCGCCCGTGGGCTCCTCCGAAAATGGCTCCGGAACGTTCTTACTTAGCGTATCGGGGAAAACCGGGGCGACGTTGCCGTCAGGCTTCTGCAAATCGATGCCGCCGACTTCGCGATCCGAAATGCCGTAAACGAAAATGGCGTCGTCTTCGGTCACCTTTTTTATCGCGTCGAATATCGGTCCCGGCGTCTGATAAAGAAACGCCAGCGAATAAAACAAACACGAGGTGGTCTTATCGTGGATGTCATCAGCGACTTTCTTCAATAGGGCGTTCTTGGTGGCATGCGGCGAAAATGATACTTGCGCGTCGATATCCGGCAGATCCAGGTCGCCCCATTTGGCGCAATCGGTTTCGCCAAACACTTTAGCCTCATCGGACAGCCAATAATTTTGGAAGGCTGCGAGAAATTGCTTTACCGCGCTCTTTCCTTGCAGCACCAGCGCATTGTTGGATTGAACATAGACCCCCCGCCAACTGAAGTTGGTCGAGCCGCAAACGACCTTCTTCAGCTTGGAGCCGTCGACAACGATCGTCTTGTTGTGTTGAAGACTGGCCATGTGCTGACGTTTGACATTATCGGCGCCCGCCGACGCCATTAGCCGTTCTGCAGCCTCGTTCTCGCTGGAGCCCTCTTCGCCGTGATCCTTGCTGTCATCAATGATGACTTTCAGCCGCTTCCCTAGTTTCTCGAGACGCGACACGATTTCGGGCAAGTTCAGATCATACGCGACAACGAACACCTTCGACTTCTCGTCCGCGATCGCCTGGTCTAGCGTTTCGAGGATCGCGTCGCGCGCCTCGAACCCCATCCATCGATATGCTTCAGAGGCCTTCGGATGAGTCGGCGCGAAGTCGAGCCCTTCCGCGGCCTTGCCTGGATCAACCGAACCGTCCTTGGCTGGAAATCCCAACCGGTTCTTCAATGCAAAAAAACGATCGCCTTCGGGTTCTTTATATTCGATGGCGAAGCCGACAAACTCGGATGGTGGCCTGCCTTTCTTCCAATTCATCGCAATAAGCGTCATGCCATCGCCCCGGTGGAGCTTTAACGTAAAAAGCGCTTCAGAATTTTTGCCGCTGACTTGAAAATCACTTGCCATCGGAATCTCCCTCGATAGAGAATAGCGTTCAATTCGAGCATTTGTGTTTGTCGCGTCAGCGACGAATAGGCTCATTTGATATCGTTCAATTGATGCTGCAAATTCTAGCCGCTTTCAGTGGCTGACGTCCAAAGGAGCCGCAGCGTAGAACCTAGAGTCAAGTCACGTCTGCCGAGAACTTCAGAAAATCATGACTGATAAACCCTCGGCCTCACGCTCCGCGCTCCCTCCCTTCCGCGAGCGGGCGCCGTGGTTTGGCGGCGATCTGCAGACGTTGCGCAACATCATCGTCGGCGGACCGCCGGAGCTTCCCGGCGGCGAGCGGCTGCTGCTCCCCATGCCGGACGGCGATCGTCTCGCGGCGCGGCTCGATCGGCCGACTGTGGAAACGGACGCGCCGCTCATCGTTCTGACGCACGGGCTGGCCGGCTCCGAATCCAGCCGGCATGGAATCGCCACGGCGCGTTTTCTTGTGAGCCAAGGCTGGCCGGTGCTGCGCCTCAATTTGCGCGGCTCTCAACCCTCGCGGGCCACCTCGGGCGGGCGCTACCACGCCGGCAAGACCGATGATCTCGCCGCAGCGCTGCGCGCTCTCCCTGCCGACCTCGTGCGTCACGGCATTGTGCTCATCGGCAATTCGCTCGGCGGCAATCTCGTGCTGAAATTTATGGGCGAGGGCGGCCATCAGTTGCCGGTTCTCGCCGCCGTCGCCGTGTCGACGCCGATCGACCTCGCGGCGTCCTGCGCCCGCCTGATGGCGCCGCGCAATTTTGTCTATCATCGCTACATGCTCAATGAGATGAAACGCGAGGCGCTGGCGCCGAGCGCCGCGCTCACCGCCGTCGAACGCGCCGCCATCGCCGGCGCCCGCACGCTGTACGAATTCGACGATCGCTTCGTCGCGCCGCATTTCGGCTACCGGGGCGCGCCGGACTATTATGAATCCAACGCCGCGAAGAATTTCCTCGCCGGCGCCACGCTGCCGACGCTGATCCTGCACGCGCTCGATGACCCCTGGGTGCCGGCCGAGAGTTACGCGGCGATCGATTGGTCGACTCTGCCGGCGATCGAGGCGGGGCTGACGCAGGGCGGGGGGCACATGGGTTTTCATGGCGTCGGCAGCCTGACGCCCTGGCATGACCGCGCCGCGGCGTTATGGCTCAAACAAAAGGGTCTCGGCCCGCAACCCATGTTCGAGACGACGTGAGGCCGCAGCAATGAATGCACGCCAAACGATGGTGTTCGGCGACAACGCCGACGACTATCGCGCCTTTCGCCCGCACTATCCCGACGCGCTTTTCACGTGGCTCGCGAGCGTCGCGAAACAGGACCGTCTCGCCTGGGATTGCGGCGCGGGGAGCGGGCAGGCGGCGCTCGGCCTGTCGCGCCATTTCACGAAGGTGCTCGCGACGGACCCCGATCCCCGGCAGCTGGCGCTCGCGCCAAAGGGGCCCAACGTCGACTATCGTCTGGCGCGGGCGGAAGATGATCTTGGCCTGCGCGCGGAAGTCGATCTCATCGCCTGCGCCTGTTCGATCCACTGGTTCGACCTGCCGAAATTTTACGCCAACGCGCGGCGCGCCTTGCGCCCGGAAGGTGTCGTCGCGGCATGGACCTATGACTGGCCATGCACGGGCGTCGCGCCCATCGATGCGATCCTGCGCAGGCTGAAGGAGGATATTCTAGGCCCCTTTTGGGCGGAGAACTCGGCGCTCTATTTCGATCGCTACGAGACCCTGCCGTTTCCGTTCAAGGCGATCGATTGTCCGCTGTTTCATACGCCGATTGCGCGTTCGAAAAGCGATTTCGTGAGCTTTCTCAAGACCTGGTCCGCGGTCGAGAAATACAGACTGCATTTTGGCGACGATCCGCTGGCGCTCGTCGATCGGGAGTTGGAGGAGGCTTGGAGCGCGCATCCTCCAGACCTGCCGCTGTGCGTCCCGCTCTACATGCGCTGCGGCGTCAACACGCCGTGAACTTAAGAATTGGCGGGCGACGACGCGCGCCTATTCTATGTGTCGCCCGTATCTTTCCCTAATTTTGCCTGTTTTTTGACGACGATAAAGAGTCGTCGCGTTGAGCCAATGCCGCAATTCCCGAGGGAATCATCCAGCAAAGGACAGCTCCATGCTTGAGGCCGGCAAAATTTATAAAGTCACGACGCTCGTGAATTACGAAGGCGCCTGGGACGAAGAGATCGATCTGTGGACCGTGACAGCGGTCGAAGGCACCCGCGCCAAGCTCAGCAATGACTGCCGCGAAAGCAGGATCGTAGACACCGCGTCCTGGAATTTCGTCAAAGCCGAAGCGGTCGAATAGGTTTCGCTTCGTCGCTGAGAGTGAGAGCGGGTTCCGAAAAAGTTGACAGACTTTTTCCGAACCTGCTCCCGTATTTTGACTTTGAGCGATCCCCTATCGAAGACTTGAGTCCATGGGATCGGGACGCGCCCGAGCGGCTGTCGGGGAACACGATCGCCCCCGCGACGAAGCTGCGCGTGCGCCGGGGCGCAGCTATTTGCACTTCATCAGCCGGACGTCCTTGGTCTGGCCATCTGCGGCGCAGAGGCCGAAGTGTTTGTCGGCGTCGCCTTGCGTGCGGCACTCAACGCTTTCGATACTGTTGTAAGCTGCGAAATAATAACTGTCGAAGGTCTGCGCGCGCGTTTTCCACGTGCTGAAATAATCAATTTCCGATTCAATGTTCATGTCCTGTTTGCCGGGGTTGCTGCCACAGCTCGGCCAGCCTTCCTCGGTGACGATGACATTCTTTACTGTTTTGCTGCTGAGAGTCGTAACGGCGGCTTGAATATTATTTGCGACGCTCTTGCCGTTGATCTTTTCCGGCGAGCCGCCCCAGAATGGATAGATATTCGCGCCGATGACGGTGACGCTCGACAATACTTTTTGAGGATCGCTCTTGACGAGGCTCAGCCAATCGGGCTCGCGCTGCGCGGTCGTCACCATCACCTTGTTGCTGGTGCGAGTTCTGATCGTGGTCATATCCGCCACGATTCGCTGTTGCATCGCCGGTTGCGGATTTCCCTGCCAATCGAACATGTCTTCATTGCCGACGACGATCGCGACGACCGTTCCGGGGTAGCGCTGATAGGCGTCGACGGCCGCGTTAACCTGCGCTTGCGTCCAGTCGGCGTGATCGGGAAATTCGAAGACGCCGAGCATCAGGCGCATGTTCCTCGCCGCCGCCAACTGAGCAATGTTCACGCATTTCGCTCCGTTGATCGTGCAATAGGTCGAGTAGAATGTCTTGACGAGCGAAAAGCCGAGAGTTCCGATTTGGGCGAGGTCGCCGGCGACGACGCTGCTCATCGTACCGAAGTCGTTCTTCTGTTGCGCGTTCAGATAGGCCTGGCTGTGCGCAGGATCGTAATTGACGCCCCTCTGCGCGGCATGAGCCGGGGTCGCGACGCAAATAGACGCCGCCAGGGCGCCGTAAATCCAAGGCTTCATAAATGTCTCCCAAGATCTTTTTGCAAAAGAGGGGCGAATCTAACTTCCTTTGAAGATTTTGGAACGCGAAAGAAGCGACAACGGGAGTTTTCAACTAGAAATTTTGCCGTGCGTCTGCGGTTTGACCTCGTCGGATAGGGCGCAGTGGCTCGGCTGCGCCAGCCGCGCTATGAAGGGCCGAGTCGGCTTCGACGCCGCGCATTTGGGAGGCGGGAATGTATAAGAAAATTATAGTGGCGGTGGAGATCGGCGAGGACGAGGTCACGCAGCTCGCGCTCGACGCGGCGGTGGCGCTCGCGAAAGTGGAGCATGACGCTCAGCTTCGGCTCATCAATGTCCAGCCGCTCGTTCCGGTGGCCTTCATCGACTACATCCCGCCGAATTTCGATGAAGAGATGCGTGACGCGACCGAAAAGGACCTCGCAATTTTGCGCACAAAGGTCGCCTATCCGGCGGAGCGCGTGTCTTCGATCGTGCGCTTCGGCGCCGTCTACCCCGAAGTGCTCGCCGAGGCCGAGGAATGGGGCGCGGACCTTGTCGTCGTCGGTTCGCATCGTCCGACGATGGCGACCTATCTCTTGGGGTCGAACGCCAAGACCATCGTGCGTCACGCCAAATGTTCGGTGCTTGTCGTGCGTAAATAGGGCGCGGTGACAGGCGCCGCGCGCACGGCTAGACTTGGCCAATGCTCCGATTCGCGCCTTTAGCAATGACGATGTGCCTCCTCTTCGCCGCCGGCGCCGCGGCGAAGGCGCCAGGCGACGCCCAGCTGCTGAAGCGCGGGCGGGCGATCGCGCAAGAAAACTGCGGCCGCTGCCATGCGGTCGGCCCGCGCGGCCAGAGCGCCAATCCCAAGTCGCCGCCGTTTCGCGAACTTGCGCGAAAATATCCGGTGCACAATCTCGAAGAATCGCTCGCCGAGGGCATCGTCGTCGGACATGAGGGCGTTGAGATGCCGCAGTTCCAGCTCAGCGCCGCGCAGATCGAAGCGCTGCTCGCCTATCTCGACTCCATCCAGAGATAGCGCCTGCGCGACGGCTGGCGCGCAAATGGTTCGCGATGCTTGATCTCCCGATCGACAAGCTATTCGCGGGGCGCCCGCGCGAAATAGCGCTAGGCCGCAGGAGCGCGATCCGCAAGTCGCCTTTGGCGCCGCCTTGGCGCATCGAGGCGGAGGGCCTTGTCGGAGATCGGCAGGCGGACCGGCGTCATCATGGCGGCCCCGAGAAAGCGCTGCACCATTATCCGCGCGAGCATTACGACGCTTGGCGCGCCGATGCGCCGGAGCTTGCGAACGAATTCGTCGCGCCCGCCTTCGGCGAGAATATCTCGACCCTGGGGCTTACGGAAAATTTGGTCTGCGTCGGCGACGTTTTCGCGCTTGGCGGCGCGCGCCTGCAGGTGAGCCAGGGGCGGCAGCCCTGCCTCACCCTCAATTTTCGCTTCGGCCGGCGTGACATGGCGCGGCGCACCCAGGAGACGATGCGCTGCGGCTGGTACTACCGCGTTCTCGAAGGTGGCGAGGCGCGCCCGGGCGACCCGCTGCGGCTCATCGAGAGGCTGCGGCCGGAGTGGCCGCTCGCGCGCCTGTTTGCGCTGCTCTATGACCGCACCCAGGCTTACGATGAACTCGCCGAGATGGCGGCGCTCCCGGAGCTTGCGCCGCGCTGGCGGGAGTTGGCGCGCAAGAGGATCGAAAGCCGAAGAGTGGAAAATTGGACGCGGCGCCTTGGCGGATCGTCCGGCGGATAGGCGCAAAGGTAATTTGGTGACAAAGTCTTGTGGGTGTTGGAAATGGCATCCGCGACGCGATCAGTCGGTTTCTGCAGGGATGCGCGTGGAGGATCGGTGCAAATCGGCGTGACAGATTCGCTTTCGACATCGCTTCGTTCGTATGCCGCGCCCGCCCGTCGCCGCGCGCTCGTGCTCGGCGGCTCGAGCGAAGCGCGCGCCCTCGCGACGCGCATCGCCGCCGATCCGCGTCTCGAAGGCGTCATCTCGCTCGCCGGACGCACCAGCGCGCCGCTCGCGCATGATTTGCCGACGCGCGTGGGCGGCTTCGGCGGGGGTGAGGGATTGTTGCGCTATCTCGTCGAGGAGCGCATTTCGCGTGTCGTCGACGCGACGCATCCCTTCGCCGCGCGCATCTCCGCCAACGCCCGGGCCGCCTGCGCCGCCGCTGGCGTGCCGCTGCTCGTCCTGACTCGCCCGCCATGGGCGTCCGCGCAAGGCGATCGCTGGATCGACGTCAACGACAATGTCGCGGCGGCGCGCGCGCTTGGCGCGCCTCCACGCCGAGTCTTTCTTGCGATCGGCCGGCAGGGCGTCGCCGATTTTCGCGCCGCGCCACAGCATGACTATCTCCTGCGGGTCATTGAGCCGCCGCACGCCGATGATTTGCCGGCCTCCTGCGAGGTGATCTTCGGCCGCGGGCCCTTCGCGCTCGAGGATGAGATCGCGCTGATGCGCGATCGGCGCATCGAGACCGTCGTCACCAAGAACAGCGGCGGCGCGCTCGCCTACGCCAAGATCGAAGCGGCGCGGGCGCTCGGGCTTGACGTCGTCATGGTCGCGCGTCCGGCTAGCGCGGACGCCGCGACGACGCATAGCGTCGACGCGGCGATGGCTTTCCTCGCTTCATGAGCCGCACGCTGATGATCCAAGGCACGGGCTCCGACGTCGGCAAGTCGCTGCTCGTCGCCGGGCTCGCGCGCGCCTTCGCCAATCGCGGCGTCAGGGTCGCGCCCTTCAAGCCGCAAAACATGTCCAACAACGCCGCGGTGACAGCCGACGGCGGCGAGATCGGCCGCGCCCAGGCCTTGCAGGCGCGCGCCGCGCGGCTTACGCCTCGCATCGACATGAATCCCGTGCTGCTCAAACCGCAAGGCGCGTCGGGCGCGCAAATCATCGTGCAGGGGCGCGTCGTCGGACAGGCGAAGGCGCGCGACTACCAGGACATGAAGCCGCGCCTGATGCAGCCCGTGCTCGAAAGCTACGCGCGTTTGAGGGCCGAAGCCGAGCTTGTCATCGTCGAAGGCGCCGGCAGCGCCGCTGAAATCAATCTGCGCAAGAACGATATCGCCAATATGGGCTTCGCCCGAGAAGCCGACGTTCCGGTTGTGCTGCTCGGCGACATCGACCGCGGCGGCGTCATTGCGCAACTCATAGGCTGCAAGGCCGCGCTCGACGAAGACGACGCGGCCATGATCGAAGGGTTCATCGTCAACAAGTTTCGCGGCGACGCCTCGCTGTTCGACGACGGCATGCGTTTCGTCGAGGCGCGGACGGGCTGGCGCGCGCTCGGGCTTGTGCCTTTTTTCGAGGGCGCCGCGCGGCTTCCGGCCGAAGACGCATTCGGGTTGCGCCTGCGAGGCCATGATCATGGCCACGGGGTTGTGATCGGCGTTCCGCTCCTGCCGCACATCGCCAATTTTGACGACCTCGATCCGCTGAAGGCCGAGCCTGGCGTGCGCGTGATCTTTCTCAAGGACGGAGAGCCGTTGCCGCCAGAGACGCAACTCGTCATCCTGCCGGGCTCGAAAGCGACGATCGCCGATCTGGCGGCGCTGCGCGACAATGGCTGGGACATCGACATTCTCGCGCATGTCCGTCGCGGCGGCCGCGTTTTCGGCGTCTGCGGCGGCTATCAGATGCTGGGCCGCGTCATCCGCGATCCGCACGGCGTCGAAGGCGCCCCCGGCGACGCGCGGGGATTGGGCTTGCTCAATGTCGAGACAACGCTGACTGGAGAAAAGACGCTGACCCCCGTCAACGGCCATGCGCCGCTTTTCGACGCACCGTTCCGCGGCTACGAAATGCATGTCGGCGCAACGACCGGTTCCGACTGCGCGCAGCCGGTGTTCCTACTCGCAGATGGGCGTGCGGATGGCGCGACCTCGCGGGATGGTCGTGTGGCGGGCGCCTATGCGCATGGGGTCTTCGCGAATGATTCCTTGCGCGCGTCGCTGCTGCGCACGCTCGGCGCGCCGCAATCGTCGCTGCGTTACGAGGAGTCGATCGAGGAGACGCTTGATGCGCTCGCAGCGCATTGCGCGGGCCACCTTGATCTCGACGCGCTGTGGGGGATGGCCCGGTGACGGCGCACTCCGCAATCGGCGCGCCGCCGCTCATCGCGCATGGCGGGCGACTCGACGCCGCACGCCGACTCTATCCTGGCGCGCCGCAACCCTGGATCGATCTGTCGACGGGCGTCAATCCGCACGCTTATCCGCTTCCGCCGCTTGCCGATGAGGTTTTCACGCGACTTCCGGACGACGACGCTTACGCCGCGCTCGACAGCGCCGCGCGCAAGGCCTATGGCGCGCCTGCCGGCGTCGACGTGGTTCCGGGCGGTGGGGCGCAAGCCTTCATTCAGATGCTTCCGGGTGTTTTCCCGGCAAAGCGAGTCGCGATTCTCGGCTTCACCTATGCCGAGCACGCCGCCTGTTGGGCCGCGGCTGGGGCGCAGGTCGATACGGTGGAACGTCTCGACGCGCTAACGGAAGCCGACGTCGCCGTGATCGTCAATCCCAACAACCCGGACGGACGCATCATCGAGCCGCAGGACATTTTGTCCGCCGCCACGCGGCTTTCGCAACGCGGCGGTCTGCTGATCGTCGATGAATCCTTCGTGGACTTCACGCCGGAACGCAGCGTCGCGCATTTCGCGCATGACGAGAGCCTCATTGTGCTGCGCTCGTTCGGCAAGGCCTATGGGCTTCCCGGATTGCGGCTCGGCGTCGCGCTCTGTTCGCGTGCGCGCGGGGCGAAGCTGCGGACCGCGCTCGGACCCTGGGCCGTGTCCGGTCCGGCGCTGGCCATCGGCGCGCGCGCGCTTGCCGACGACGCATGGCGGGCGAACGCCGCACGCGCCAGCGCGGGCGCCGCCGTCCGTCTCGACGCGCTTCTGACCCGGGCTGGTTTTCACATCGTGGGCGGGACGAAGCTGTTTCGGCTCGTGGGGCATCCGCACGCCTCTTGTCGGTTTGAGCGCCTCGCCGCGCGCGGGATATTGAGCCGCGCCTTCCCTGAACGGCCAGACTGGCTGCGGTTCGGACTGCCGCGAGACGAATCCGCCTGGGCGCGGCTCGCGGCGGCGCTGGAGAGCGTCGATGGCCGCTGAGGCGCCAAAGAAGCCTGATGAGCAGCAAGCGGATCTGGCGCCTGCCGGCGCCTTTAGCGACGCCGAGCGCGCCGCGATCTACCGGGTCATCCACACGCGCCGCGACGTGCGGGACGAGTTCCTGCCTGACGACGTGCCGCGTGAGGTTTTGCTGCGCATCCTCGACGCGGCGCATCACGCGCCTTCCGTCGGCTTCATGCAGCCCTGGAACTTCATTGTCGTCAGGGATGTCGAGAAGCGGCGCGCCGCCTATGCGGCCTTCCAACGCGCCTGTGAAGCCGAGGAGCAGGCGCTGGAGCCGGAGCGTCGCTCGCTCTATCGCAGCCTCAAGCTGCAGGGCATCGTGAAGGCGCCGCTCAATATCTGCGTCACTTGCGATCGCGCACGGTTCGGCGCGACCGGGCTCGGGCGCACGCAGCAGCCCGACACCGATATTCTCAGCACCGCCTGCGCTGTTCAAAATCTATGGCTTGCGGCCCGCGCCGAAGGCGTCGGCGTCGGCTGGGTGAGCATCGTCAGGGAAGACGATCTGCGCCAGATACTTAAAATTCCCAAAGAGATAGCAATCGTCGCCTATCTGTGCGTCGGCTATGTCGCGCAGGCCTATAAGCTGCCGGAGCTCGAAGCGAAACGCTGGGCCTCGCGTCTGCCTTTGGAGAATCTGATCTTCGAAGACAGCTGGGGAGAGCTGGTCGCTTCCACAAACCCGCCTTAAATAACTGTAAGGCTGAGCCTGACCTTTCTGTGGACTCTTGAAGACAACCTGTTAGCGTCGCTTGTCTTTTAGCGCGTAAGGGTTGGGGCGTCAGGAACCTCAAGATGGTTGAAGCTCCATCTCGGGGGCGTCGGAGACGCGAACATGGCGCCGGTTAATTTGGAACAGCTGTTCGAAAAAGCCTTCCCGCTCGCTAACAATACAATTCTCACCGTCACGGAAGTGCCAGACTGCGAAGAGCAGCTGCTTAAAATGTTCGAACGCGCCATGCTGAGAGGCTTCGACAATCACGCGCGGCTTACGCAGATCCAGCTGCCGATGGAGCGGTTTCCCGATCTCGATTCGAAATACTGGCATGTGCCGATCGAGGATTGCGGCGCGGCCCAGGTGCTGCGCTTCTTCTTCGAGGCGCCCCAAACGCCCGCGCACTGATTAAGCTCCGCGAACTTTCAACGGCGTGACCCGCGTATGCGCGGGCGCGACCGGCTTGTCGCGCCGCAGCTTGCTCATCAGCAGATAGATCACCGGCGTCGAGTAGAGCGTCAGAGCTTGGCTGAGCAGCAATCCGCCGATGATCGTGATGCCAAGCGGGCGCCGAAGCTCGGCCCCGATTCCAGTCGCAAAGGCGAGCGGCAGCGCGCCGAAGGTCGCCGCCAGCGTCGTCATCAGAATGGGGCGGAAGCGTTCGCGCGCCGCCGCGAGCGCCGCGTCATGCACGGACATGCCGCGATCGCGCTCCGCCTGCAAGGCAAAGTCGACGAGCATGATGCCGTTCTTCTTGACGATGCCGATCAGCAGCAAAATGCCGATGAAGGCGATAATGGTGAATTCAACGCCAAACATTTCGAGCGACAGCAGCGCGCCGAGGCCGGCGGAGGGCAGCGTTGAAATGATCGTGATCGGATGGATGAGGCTTTCGTA
>DATBRI010000160.1:0-3611 GCA_036560365.1 Methylocystis sp. | reverse complement strand
CGTGCACATTCGGCGGCAGCGCCGACATTGCTTCCGCGTCAGGGTCGATCTCGCTCATGTCGCCGTGAACCGGCCGCGCCGCGCGCAGGACCGCTTTCATCGCACGGATGTCGACCGGCTGCTCCTCGTCGTCGGAAAGATCGATTGGCGCGGCGAACTGACGCCGCTCGCGCGCCTCATAGCCGCGTTTGAAAATCTCCGACAGAAATTTCATGATGAACAGAAAAGCGTCCTGCGCCATCGCGACGCCGATCGCCATCGTCGAATCGGGGGTGAAGCTCCAGAAGGCTTCGCGCGCCAGTTCGAATTTATTGCGTTCGGAACTGTGCGTGCGCAGATAGGCGTCGCTTTTTTTCAAAAGCTCGCGCACTTCGTCGTCTGACAGCCCAGCCGCCTTGCCGGAGACGACGCAGGCGTCGACGAGCGTCTTCGCAGCGTTGAAGCCGTTCGCCGCGGCGTCCTTGTCGGACGCCGGCGCCGCGCGGATCTTGGCGACAATTGCTGAAAGTTCGTCGCGCAACTCGGCTTCGAGGCCGCATTTTTTATCGAAGGCCGCGCGCGCGGCGATCGTTTCATCGCGCGCCGAGAGCAGATCCCGCGCCTCGCCCTGCGGTTCGCAGGTAAAGTCGCGCGGCACGCTTCCAGGCAGCGCATTCGATTGCCGCGCCGCCGCGAGAATCGGTTCGCACAGGGGCTTGGCGTCGCGCACCGCGCGCCACGTCGGCTCAAGGCGCAGCTGGTCGCGCAGGGCGGCGAGGTCGCGCAACGTCGCATCGAGATCGAGCGCGGCCTCGCCCTTCGGCATCGGCCGGCCGGAAGCGGCGTTCGCGGTCTCGGCCTTCTGTTTCAGTGTGATCGTCTGGGCGTTTAGCGCGTCGCGTCGCTTCACCGCGTTGGCGCGTTCGTTCGCGGGGCCGGCGAGCGTCTGCCTGAGCGCAGACACGCGCCGCATCGCTTCGGCGGCTTTCTCCTGGTGCCCGCGGCAATTCGGGCCGCAGGTCGCGCCGAGCCCATCCAGCCCGTGCGCGGCGTCGACGGCGAGCTGTTCTTCCTGACGCGCCGTGGCGGCCGTGGACGTCATCTCGTCCTGCTTCGCTTTGATGATGACGTCGAGCTCGGCGATGCTGCGCTCAAGCGCCTCGATCTCGCGTCGCGCGTCCTCGAGCTGACGCATCGCCGCCTGCGCGCTTTCCATCTCCAGCGCGGCCTGGTTCGCGGCCTGGGCGATGACCGTCTGTTGGGCCTCCTGCCGCTTGCGAATCGCGTCGCGCAGCGCCGGCCCCGCCTGGCGCGCGGTGTCGATAAGGCCGTCGATCGAATCGAGATAAGCCTTGTAGCTGGGCGTCGCGGCGATGCGCGCCGAGGCCGTTTCGTATGCGGCGGCGACGTCTTTCGTCGCCGGCAGCAGGACTTCCGTCGCAAGCTCCATCGGCTGAAGCTCGGCGACGATCTTGCGCGAAGAGAGCTTGAAGATGTTGTTGTAGTAATAGGTGAATGAAAAAAAGGCGGAGATCGAAAAGACGAAGGCGAAGACAAGCGCCGTCACGCCGGTCTTGATGATCATGCGTTCGCGCGCCATGCGCCGCCGCGCG
Source organism: Methylocystis sp. (assembly GCA_036560365.1). GTDB lineage: Bacteria > Pseudomonadota > Alphaproteobacteria > Rhizobiales > Beijerinckiaceae > Methylocystis. The sequence goes on along the minus strand of DATBRI010000160.1, from coordinate 2,019 downwards.
ATGAGCGCCGCAAGATCGACGCCGAGCGACCAGGATGTCGCGGCGAGCATGGTGAGCACAGCGGTCGTCGCGATCAGCGTGCCCGCGATCCCGACCACGTCTCCGGGCTCCCTCTGCATGATGTCTATCATGCCGGACGAGGTCGTGTAGAAGACCCAGCCCAGAACGGGCAGGGCGGCGGCCATGCCGACGCGGCCGAGGTTGAGATCGCCGCTCCACAGACGCGCGAGCGGCGAGATCAGCGCGTCGAAAACACCGAAGCGCCGCCGCGGCGTCGAGGCGTCGACGACGCGCGCCTGCTGCGTAGCGGCGGTCATCGCGCAGACGCTCTCGACGCTGGAACAAGCCGGCTGCGCATGTCCGCTCCCTTGAAAAAAGCAATGTCGGGTTGGTGACGTTGCCGCCGAATTGAGACGGATTTGCGCTCCGGCGCAAGGGCGCACCGCCGCTGCGGCGCAGCGCGTCGGCGGCGCTGCCGGCGGATGATCGCCCGCATCGGACTGGGGGAGTGCGGCGGCGCGTGGCATATTTCGCCGTCGCGGCTTGCCAAAAAAATTTGAAGGCGCACGCTCGGAGCGCAATTGCCCTTCGAATTGAATGCACATCAGATTTTTATTTAAGATAATGGAGAAATCAATGACACGTCTTTTCGTTATAGCGGCAGCTTTGCTATCCCTAGCGCTGATTTCTTTCGACCAGCGCGCTTCGCGCGCCGCTGAGACGCAGCGCGCCGACAATGAAGCTTCAACCGCATTGCCGAGAATCGAACTCCGCGTCGCCAAGACAAGCTACGACGCCACGACGAGCACTTTAACCTTGGATGGTGTTGGACAGGTCGACGTGTACGACGCGGCCGGAAAAATCCATCACATGACGTATGAGGAATTCGCTGCCTTAAGCGCACATCCGGCCAGTCATAGAACACAACAGGATGAAAACGGGTTCACCATCAGGGGCAAAATTAACGGCGAAGGCTATGAGCAAAAGGTCGAATCCTTCAGCCATGATCTGAAATCGCAAAGCATGTCGCTCAAATTGTCGAGCGGTGCGCAGTTAAAAACCATACGAGGCGACGCTGACGCGACCACTGTCGTCTTCGGCCCAGTTCCGACGCATATCGTCTGTTGCGACTGCGACGTGAAGTGCTCCATCGCTTGGGTTATCGCGAGTTATTGCGCCACATGCGCCTCGGGCACGGCTGGCGCAAGCTCCTGCTGCCAAGTTTGCAGTCTGCCGGCCGTGGCTGGAGGGACGTGTCCCTAAAAAAGTGGGGCGCGGCGCCAACCGCGAGCTCAGTCTTTTGCGGCAAATCGCAGGGCTGACGAAGGCTGCGAACTTGTTGCTGAGCCGTCGCTAAAGCTCCGCCCCCGAGATACTACCGGCGCGGCGCTACGCTTCCCCTCCACGACGCTGCTGCGGCGCGGCGCCCGCTTTCCCTCGCGGAAGGATTCGTGCTAGACGGCGAGATTACTGTCTGCGGCTGGGCCGTTCGGCCGCGACTCATGCTGACGGGCCTTGATCCCGTCAGGTCTCCAAGGGGTCAGCCGTGGCCATTCCGTTCCGCTATATCGCAAAAATCGGCGTCTATCTGCTCAAGCAGCACCTCACGGGCGTGCGGCGCTATCCGCTTGTGCTCATGATGGAGCCGCTGTTCCGCTGCAATCTGGCCTGCGCCGGCTGCGGCAAGATCGATTACCCCGATCACATCCTCAACAAGCGGCTTTCGGTCGAGGACGCGCTGCGCTCGGTGGACGAATGCGGCGCGCCGGTGGTGGTGGTCGCCGGCGGCGAGCCGCTTCTGCACAAGGACCTGCCTCAGATCGTCGAGGGCATCGTCGCGCGTCGCAAATTCGCGATCGTCTGCACCAATGCGCTGCTGCTCGCCAAGAAGATCGACCACTTCAAGCCGAGCCCCTATTTCACCTGGTCAATCCATCTCGATGGCGACAAGGAGATGCACGACCGCGCGGTCTGCCAGGACGGGGTCTATGAGCGCGCCGTCGAGGCGATCAAACTCGC
>DATBRI010000159.1:0-11059 GCA_036560365.1 Methylocystis sp. | reverse complement strand
CGGCCAAAGCCGCGCCTGACAGCGTCGCGATAAGCGCACCGGCGAGGACGTAGGACTTGAGCATGGCTGTCTCCCTGCGTGTTGTTAGCGTCACAACGAACGGCGGTTCGTGTGTGTGCCTAGAACAAGCATCGAAGATCGATGTTCCAAGCTTCGCGGCAGATAACTGACCGAACATACGGCCGCCGCGCGCCAGTGGAACCGTTCAGCCTATCAAATTGGGTCCCACAGACCGGTGGCTTTATCGAACTTATACGCGAGGGCCTTCTTCAGCAGATCCTTCGTCGTATTGAGCGTCAGCCAGGTCTTGTTGTTCTTCTGGGTGATGGTGATCGCAGAAACGGGAATCGCAATATGCTTTACGCCAAGGCCGAGAAAGCCGCCGACGTTCAGCATCACGGCGTTGATAGAGCCGTCGGCGGAAAACAGCATGTCGGCGATCGCGCCGAGCTTCTTTTCATTGGGATCATAAACCGGCTGCTTGTACCAGGCCGAGACCACAGAACCATAAACCGGCAGCCTTTCGAGCGGCACGACCACCACGGTTTCGGTTTGGGCCTGTTGCGCGCCGACCGGCAGCGGCGCGAGGGCGAGCGAAGCTGCGACGATGACGCGTTTCAGCATGAGAAAATCCTTCTGGAAAGAGCGGCAAGCGGACTGCGCGCCGCGGAATGAAACTCCTACGGCGCGGCGCCCTTGCTACATCGCCTTCCAGGCATGTTCGGCCGCGTCATATTTGTAGCCGGTGGCCTTCTTCACGATGTCCTTCGTCGTATTGATGGTCAGCCAAGTCTTGTTGTTCTTGTCTGTGACCGAAATATCGTTGGCCGGAATGGCGACGTGCTTCGCGCCGATGCCGAGAAAGCCGCCGACGTCGAGCATGACGGCGTTGATCTCGCCGCCCGAGAACAGCATGTCGGTGATCACGCCGACTTTCTTATCGTTCGTGTCGTAGACTGGCTTTTTGTACCAGGCGGAAACGAGCGAGCCGTAACGCGGCAACGCTTCCATCGGCACGGCCATCTTGGTCTCCGGCGCGGCGGTTTCCGCGCGGACGGGATGGGCGACCGCGATCGCCATGCAAAATGAGAGCGCAACAAGCAAAGTTCTGTTCATTCGACCAATCCCCTAACATCACTGATGCGACCTCGCATCATAGCTGATTCATCGCGCCAGCACGCCCCAATAATCAAGATCAAGCAACACCGCCGGATCGGGCTTGCCGTCAGCGCCGTGGAGCGGAAAATCGGCGCAGGGCTTGTCCTTGGTTGCGACGAGCCGCAGGCGCAGAGCGCCGATATCGCTGCGCCCTGGAATCTCCGCCTTATCCAAAACTTCCGACCAGGCGAAGACCGTCCCTCCGGCGAACAGCGGGTTGACGTGGCGCCCGCCGTTCACCGCCGAAATATGGAAGACGTTCTCCAGCCCGTTGAAGGAGAGCGCGCGGGCGAGCGATATGACATGGCCCCCATAAATGATGCGCTTGCCGAAACGGCCCTGCGCCTCATAGTATTGATTAAAATGAACTTTCGAGTTGTTCTGGTAGAGCCGAGTCGCGAGCTGGTGCTCCGCCTCCTCCACCGTCATGCCGTCGATGTGGTCGATATTTTCGCCCTTGTCGTAATCGCCCCAAAAATAGGGCGAGCCGGCGAGCGCCTTGTCATAGGCGGCGACATTGATCGCCGGGGCGGCCCTGCCGAGTTGCGACGGATCGACGAACTTCGGTAGATCGGGCACGATCTCCGGTCCCACCGGGGCGTCCCTGTCGCGCTTCTTGACCATCACCCAGCGCGCATAGCTCAGCACGGTTTCGCCGCGCTGATTGGCGCCTGTCGTGCGCACATAGACGACGCCAGTTTCCTTGTTGGAATTTTCCTTCAGGCCGATGACCTCTGAAGTCGCCGACAGCGTGTCGCCAGGATAGACTGGGATGAGAAACTTGAAATCCGCGTAGCCGAGATTGGCGATGGCGTTGAGCGAGACGTCGGGCACGGTCTTGCCGAGCACGAGATGAAAGACGAGCAGATCGTCGATCGGCGCGCGTTCATAGCCGATCGCCTGCGCAAAAGCGGTTGACGACTGCACGGCGAAGCGCGGCAAATAAAGCGCCGTATACAGAGCGACTTCGCCGACGGTGACCGTGCGCGGCGCGGCGTGGCGAATCACCTGACCGATCTTGAAGTCTTCGAAGAAATTCCCGACATCGATCTTCGACTTGCTCATGTCCTAACCGTGTGTTGGCGCCAGCTTCGCCAGCGCGTCGAGATAAAGCGCGGGCGCGCCCGCAATGAAAACTGTCTTGACGCGGCCTGTCGCGCCGGCGCGGATCGACACCGCGCTTTTAGGGGTTTTTAGCGTCGCAGCGATCAGCGCGATTAGCGCCGCATTCGCCCGGCCGTTTTCCGGCGCCGCGCGCACCCGCGCCTTCAGAACGTTGCGACCATCGGCGAGAGCCTCCACGCCGTCGAGCGCGTCGCGTCCGCCTTTAGGCGTCAGCCGCACGTAAAGGGCGACGCCTCCCGATTCGATCGCCCAGGCGGAGGACGCCTTCTCAGCGCCTCCTTCACCCAAACGCGTAGGCGCCGGCGCTGTTGGCGATGAGATCGCGCAGGAACTGCATGAGCAGCAGCAGAATGAGCGGAGAGAGGTCAAGTCCGCCGACGCTGGGCAGCACCGAGCGAATCGGACCGAGCAGCGGCTCGGTGACGGCGTTCAGCCATTTCCAGATCGAATAGGCGACGTTCGAGCGCATGTTGATGACGTCGAAGGCGGCGAGCCAGGACACGACCACCGTGGCGAGCAGAATCCACCAGTAAATATCGATGATCGTGAGAAGAAGTTTGACCATAGCGTAGGACATGACCGGCTTCCAGCGGATGAGGTTCCGCTCTCTCTAGCCTCCCTGCCGCGCCGCGGCAATCCTTAGCGGCCCTTCCGCCGCTACAGACCAGGGAGGAGCCGTAACGAGCGGCGCGGTTGGGCGATCTGTTACGCTTTAAAAAAAGTCGTGAGCGGAGTCCGGCGCTTCTTGCTCGGCCGGACTTTGCCGACCAATGCCTTGGAAGGCAAACGACGCATTATGCGGCCTCAAAGTCGATGGAAAGCGCCCGGCGGCGACCGGCGGCCGCGCCAACCCAATTGACAGGATATCGCCCCCCGTGTACCCCACGCGCCGGAACGGGGCTGTAGCTCAGATGGGAGAGCGCTGCAATCGCACTGCAGAGGTCCGGGGTTCGATTCCCCGCAGCTCCACCAGCCAAATCGGGCGAGTGATCGCTGCGCGACGCGCGCGGCCTTATCATTGTTTCGAGCGGGTCCTGCGCCATATCCGGTGAGAGAATCTCCCGGGAGCGCGCCGATGTATCGCAAAATTCTTCTGCCGATCGATATCACCGAACCTGAGATGACCGACCGGGCGATCTCCGTCGCGCAGACGATGGCGAAGGCCTTCGACAGCGATATGCGCATCGTCAACGTGCAATCGCTCCTGCCCATCTCATTTCTCGACTACGTGCCTGAAAATTTCAACGTTCAGGTTCGTCGCGGGCTGGAGAAGGAAATAGCGGCGGTGGCCGCCAGGATCGACTGCGCGCCGGAGCGCGTGTCGACGACACTGCTGTTCGGCCCGGTCTATCAGAAGGTCTTGGCCGAGGCCGAGGAATGGGGCGCCGACCTTATCGTGGTGTGCTCGCATCGGCCGGGCATGGACCGTTTTCTCATTGGCTCCACCGCCACGACCATCGTCAATCACGCGCAATGTTCGGTGCTGGTGGTGCGCGGTCTCGCGTCGTAAGGACTTCTCAAACGTCTGCACCATCTGCGCAGATTCACCAACGGCGATCCCGACCACGCCACGCGCGATGTGAACCTAAAATGGCGCCTCGGTGACGAGGCCGTTCACGAAACTCTCATCACGCCCTCACATGACCTTGCTATCGACGCGTCGATGCGGCGACCAGTGATGTTTCGCGAGGATGCCATGTCGAAAGAGGCGATGCAGAACGCCGGCGGTTCGGCGACGGAAAAACCTGAGAGCAACACCGGCAAAATCGTCGGCGGCGCGATCGCCGCGGCGATTGGCGGCGTGATCGGCGCGCTGCTGATGGGCAGTTACGCCATCCTGCCGGCGGCGGTCGTCGTCGGCCTGCTTGGCGTCGCGCTGGGCGCGGTGTTCGACTGAGTGGAATTTCGCGCCGGGCGAAGCGCCTGGCCCGGAAGCGTGCATGTTTCGAGTTCGCGTGTGAAAACTTGGCGGCTGAGTCTTCCTTAACGGGCTGGCGAAGCCGCTTTTTTTTGCGGCGCGATTTTTCTGTGCCGCGAACGCTCTCGATAACTCTAACGAAATGTATCGGCGAACGGCTCGGCCCTTTTGCTTTGCTAAAGCCGAGCGTAGGAATATGAGTGATTTAAGAGGATTGCGGCCTTGGGCGGAACCGTTTCGCCCGGGTTTCGTTAATCCTCGGAACAGGGCCTGGATTAGGGCCCGGTTTTCATCTGGGAGGATAAAGATGAAGAAAATTATCGGATTCGCTATAGCGGCTGCCGTCCTGTTCGGCGCCTCCGCTTTCGCCAGCCCGCTCACCAGCGCCGCCAACGTCCGGTCCGGCCCCAGCCCGAAGTGGCCGGTCATCGGCCAGCTGCCAGCCGGCGTTGACGTCACGGTGCTCGATTGTGGCGGCGGCTGGAAGCGCGACTGGTGCCAGATTCAGGCCGGGAACGTGAAAGGCTTCGTCGCCGCGGGCGTGCTCGGCACGCAGGGCAACAACGTCGACATCGCGCCGGTGACCACCAATAACGACGTCGCCATCTACAAGGGCCCGGGCGTCAACTACAAGATCATCGGCAGCATCCCCGAGAACACGACGGTCAACATCGGCGGCTGCGTTCTTGGCTGGGGCGAGACGACCTGGTGCAAGGTGAATTACGGCGGCAAAAAAGGCTACGCCGTGCAATCCGAGCTGCAGCGCCAGAACTCTCTTTTCCCGATGTAATCTGAAAGGCGCGGCGCGGGAGCGTCCCACCGCCGCGCCGCTCTTTCGAGCGCGCCTCCGACGCCGTATGATGCCGTGCGGCCCGTCGGCCGCGATGAGGGCGCGGTCATTCAAGCCGAAACACACCCTGCCGTTTCGGCGCGCGTCTCAGCGCAGACGCGACGCACGCTCGCGCCAAATCCCGGTCCGTTCACCTACACGGGAACATGCAGCTACATCGTCGGAAATGGCGATGTGGCGATCATCGACCCCGGACCTGACGACCCGCGTCACGTCGGGGCCCTGCTCGCAAGCATCGGCGGCGAAAGACTGCGTTACGTGCTGGTGACCCATACGCATCGCGATCATTCACCGGCGGCGCGCGCCCTGAAGGAGGCGACGGGCGCGACCGTCGCCGGCTGCGCTCCCTACATGCCCAGCGAGTCGCGACGCATCGGCGAGCCTAATCTCGATGCAGCCCACGATCTGACCTACACGCCGGATATCGTGCTCAGAGACGGCGACACGCTCGAAATCGGCGACGCTTCACTTGTGGCCCTGGCGACGCCGGGTCATACGGCGAACCATCTTTGCTTTGCGCTCGCGAAGGAGCAGGCGCTCTTCACCGGCGACCATGTGATGGCCTGGGCGACGACCGTGATCGCGCCGCCGGACGGCTCCATGGGCGCCTATATGGCGTCGATCGAACGGCTGCGCGGGCGCAGTGACCGCATCTACTGGCCGGGGCACGGCGAACCGGTGCGCGATCCCCAGCGTTTTCTGCGCGCCTTGCTTCATCACCGGCGCGCGCGCGAGGCCGCCATTCTTCAGCGCCTCGAACTGGGGGACGAGACGATCGCTGAGATCGTCGCTCAGATTTATGAGGGCGTAGACAAACGCCTCCACGTCGCGGCGGCGATGACCGCCCTCGCCCATCTCGAAGATCTGATGTCGCGCGGCCTCGTGGACTGCGCGGGACCGCAAGGCTTGCAGGCGCGCTTCTCGCCGCGCCGAGGTTAGGGCGCGCCTGGCGGCGGCGCCAAAAAGATCACGACGTCGTTCTTATGCGCTCGTCCCAGTCGCTTGCGCGCCTCTTCGTCGAGGATGTCGGCGTCTACGGTCTGGCCCTTGATGAGCGCCAGACGACTTTCCCAATGCATGCGTTGAAGCTTGAGGAGATTGCGCTCGAGACGCAGCTGATCGAGCTTTTGCTCATATTCTTCGCCGATCTTAAGCCCGCGCTGGCCGTTAACGCCGTGCCAAATGAAATAGGCGGCCGTAACGCCAGCCACCGTGTAGAGGCTAAGCGGGAGCACGAGCGTATGGATAAGAACTCGGAGCCTATGCATGACCGCAAGGATACTGCGGCCCGTTTAAAGCGTCGTTAAGGCTGAATCGATTTGCGCGCCGAGGTCGCAAGACGGCTCGCCGGCCGGGCGATCCGCTCGATTTCGGCGCGCACCAGCTGCTCCACGAGCGGAGGCAGATTCTCGTCGAGCCAGCGCTGCACCATCGGCCGCAGCATCTCTTTTGCGCATCTGTCGAGAATGTCGCTCTCGCTGAACGCTACGCCGGCAGCAAGCGCTTGAAATTTCGACGCGATCGTCGCAGCGGACTCGTCCGAAAGCAACGCCCTCTCCGGGACAGGCGCAACATCGGTGATCTCCAAGCTCGCGTCTTGACGTTGAGCCATGCTTTCAATCTCCGACGACTCTTCCATCTCCGACTCTTCGGCCTCCGACCCTTCGCTATCCGTCTCCTGCCCATCAGCAAGGCCGGCGACATACACGAGGCGAACGTCACTTGCTTCTTCGGTCCCGTCGTGCAGGTCGTCCGTGAACGACAAAGGCGGCTCGTCCTCGCGTCGTTCAAGCACTGGCGCCGGATAGGCGCCGCGCGTCGCCTCGCCATCACCACGCGCGCGGCGGCGATCATCGCGACGCGCGCCCGGCAAGCTGTCGTCATCGGCGATGATACGACGGATGGAAGCGAGAATTTCCTCCATTGACGGCTCATTCGCGCGCGCTTCGTCCTGCAACGAGTGCGACGGGGCGGATGCGTTCGCTGCGCTCATGGAGTTCTGCCGCTTTGCGCGGAAAGCGTCGCGCATGAGGGTGGACCGGATGTCTGACCGCGCGAAACCCGCGAATCAACTCGGTCCGAATGAATTCCACACTTTTCGCGCTAGGATGTCACCCGCATTCGCGAAATTCTATCGGCCATCCGGCGTATCGAGACCGAACCACAGGTCTTGCACCTGATAGAGATGAACGCTTGGATCGTAGAGGGCGACCGCAAGGTCGAGTTCGCGCGCCGACAAGCGTCCGATCGACCCCAACGCCGCATAAGAGGCCACGACGCGATCGCGCTGCGACGTTACGAGATTGACCCTGGCGTTGAGCAGAGACTGCTGCGCATTCAGCACATCAAGAGTCGTGCGTTGACCGACCTTGGCCTCCTCGCGCACCCCGGCGAGCGCGGTCTCCGCCGCCTTCACCGCCGCCTGTCCCGAGATGATCGACGCCTTCGCGGTGTCGAGGAGTCCATAGCTCGAAACGACGCTTGCGCGGACGCTCTCGCGCTGAACATCGGCATTTAGCCGCGCCTGGCCGAGTTGCTCCTTGGCTTGGCGAATCGAGGCATATTCGGCGCCGCCCTGATAAAGCGGGACATTCAACTGCGCTATCGCTGATGCAGTGAACTGCTTCGATCCTGGCAATCCCAGAAAGGAGTCATATTGATTTGACACCTGGCCGTTAACGGAAAGATTCGGCGCCAGCGCGGCTTCCGCGACCTTGACCGCCAGCGCCGCCGCGTCCACCTGGTGAAAGGCCGCGGTCACGCCGGGATGCTCGACCAATGCGATGGCGATCGCCTGCTCCAGCGACTTCGGCAGCAACGGCTCCAGGCTACGCCCCGGCTCAAGGTGTTTTGGTTCGCAGCCGATGATCTGGCGGTAATTCGCCATGCTGTTCTTGAGCACCGCCTGCGCGGCGTAAAATTCCGAACGCGCCAGCGCGACCGAGGCTTCCGCCTGGGAGACGTCGGTTCGAGTCACTTCGCCGACCTGGAAACGGTCGCGGCTTTGCTTGAGCTGTTCCTCAAGCACCGAAATGTTGCTTTTGCGCAGCGACACCACCGCCGTGTCGCGCAGCACGTTCATATAGGCGGTCGCGCCGTTCTGAAGGGTCGCCTGCTCGGTCAGGCGCATTGTCGAGCGCGCCGCGAAGACGCCCGATTCGGCCTGGCGCACGGAGTTTTCAGTGCGGAAGCCGTCGAACAGCGTCTGCGACATGTTCAGCGTCGCGCCGCGTGGATAACCCACGTAGGTGTCCTGAAAATCGCCGCTCCCGCCGGCCGCGGCGCCGGACTGTCTGCTGCTGCCGCCAAACGGAATCTTGATCGCTGCGTATTGCGCGCCGACTTGTGCGGCGATGCTGGCCTTTGGCCGAAGCCCCGCCTTCGCCTTCGGCGCGTCCTCGTCCCGCACCCGCACATTGGCGCGGCTTTGGTTGAGATCCGGATTGCCGTAATAGGCCCGCGCGAGCGCCGACAGAAGGCTCTCCGCGGAGGCCGGACCCGGCGAAAGAGCGATCAGTGCAAGCGCCAAGGCGGACGCGCAGGACAGGACATTGGCCGACCGCCGCCACCCGAGGCCATGCCCGTCAATTCTCATTTGTCCTCAACCTATCCTCGCGCGTCGACGTGGCGCGGCCACTCTCCGGCTGCGATGAGCCTCAACGATGACACGCCGAACACGACGCTACGAACGCGATTAAGGCGAAATGGCGGCGCTAGAGACTGAAAGCGGGCGCCCGTTCGAAGCCGTCGAGAATCGGCGCGGTCGCCGAGAACAGTGGAAGTTCGCCCGCCGCACGACCGTTCTGGCGCTCGAAGCGCACGACCTGCTGGCCGGCGCGCGGCTCTGGCGTGACGATCGCCAGCAGCCGACCATCGGGCGTCAGCTGTTCGAACAACGCCTCGAGGCCTGCCTGAACGCGGCCTTGAACGAGAATGACATCGTAGGGGGCGCCGGCAGCAAAGCCCTTTTCCATAGGCCCCAGCTCAAACTGCACGTTTTCACAGCCGAGCGCTCCGAGTCCGGCCTTAGCGCAGGCGGCAAGACCGGAATCGCATTCCAATGCGACGATCTTGTCGGCGAGGCCGGAGAGCAGTGCGGCAGAATAGCCGACCCCGCCAATATCGAGCACTCTATCCGTCGCTTTGACGTCGGCGCTTTGAAGCATACGGGCCAGCACGAGCGGCGGCAGCAGGTGGCGTTTGCCGCCGCTGGCGCCCTTTACGGCGATCGCCATATCCGAATAGGCGAGCGAGGCCAGCGAATCCGGCAGAAAAAGCTCGCGCGGCGTATCGAGGAAGCGCTCAAGCAGCGGCACATCGGCCACATCGAACGGACGAAGCTGGCGCTCGACCATGGTGTGGCGCAAAGTCGCCGTCGCCTCGCCCGCCTTCGTCACTTGCGCCACCCTGTCCAACATTCGCTTTCCGGTCTTGCGCCGGCCCCTGAAGGAGATGCTGCAGCGCAGGACTCCGCCGCCGGCGTTTTATAGGCGCCGGCTCACGCCATGTCCATGGCTTGGCGCACGGCTCCCCCGCCGACGAGCAGACGGACGCCGTCGCCTTCGCCGCCGTCGCCCAGCGCGCGCATCTGTTCAAGCGACGTCTTGTCGAGCACCTCGGCGATCGCCTCGCGCGCGCGCAGCATGACGAGGCGAACCGCGCACCGCGTCTCGTCCGTGCAGTCGTCGCAACGACGGTAGACGGTCTTACTTGCGCATTGGATCGGCGCCAGCGGTCCGTCCAGCGCCCGCACAATATTGCCGACGCCGATCTCCGAAGGCGAGCGCGCCAACATATAGCCGCCGCCCTTGCCTTTTTTTGAGTGGACGAAGCCGGCGTTGCGCAGCTCGCCTAAAATTGCGTCGAGGAATTTCTTCGGTATCTGGTTGGAGGCGGCGATATCCGCGACCAGCGCCGTCTCGCCTGGCCGCACCCCAGCGAGGTGAACCATGGCCTTGAGGCCGTATTTGGCTTTTTTTGTCAGCATTCCCTGATTCACCTTTGGGTCTCGACGCCGGATGGCGGCCGATTCCCTTTGCGAATGGCATTCTACTGCATCTCGATTGGCATTTTCACTTTATCACATTGTCGAGAAAGCCCGGACAGAAGGGCAGATTGACAAAGTTTAGCATTTTTATAGGGTAATGTTCACATTGCTCGAGGACGAAACGAAATGGCGGCAGTTTGGGAGGCTTTGAGCGCATTTAATCCGCTCTATTCCATTTCGGGCTTCGTCGTCGGCGCGCTCGTAGGCTTTACCGGCGTCGGCGGCGGCTCATTGATGACGCCGATTCTGGTGCTTGTCTTCGGCGTCGCCCCGTCCACCGCCGTCGGCACCGACCTGCTTTACGCCGCCGTAACCAAGACAAATGGCACGCTCGTTCACGCGCTGCACGGCACCGTCGACTGGCGCATCACCCGACGGCTGGCCTATGGCAGCGTGCCTGCGAGCATCGCGAGTCTTCTCGTCCTCTCTTGGCTCGGCAAGACCGGCGGCCATGCGGCCAATGGGCTCATCACCTCGGCGCTTGGAATCGCGCTGCTGCTGACGGCCTTCTCGATTCTCTTCCGTCGGTGGATCCTCGATCATATCGCGGCGCACACGAACGACATGAGCGATCGGCGCTTGCTGTGGCTGACGGCCATTCTCGGCGTTCTTCTCGGCGTGCTGGTCTCGATCTCTTCGGTCGGCGCCGGGGCGATCGGCATGACCGTCCTTCTGGCGCTGTATTCGCACACGCCGACGGCGCGTCTTATCGGCTCCGATATCGCCCACGCCGTGCCTCTGACGCTGATTGCCGGCTTCGGGCACTGGCTGATGGGCGGCGTCGACTGGTTGCTGCTTCTTTCGCTCCTCATCGGGTCTCTTCCAGGCATCGCCATTGGCGCCCATTTCGCTACTCGGGTTCCCGACCGCTATTTGCGGCCGGCTCTTGCGAGCGTCATGGCTCTGGTCGGAATCAAACTCTCAATCTAGACCTCATTCTTCTTTCCCTGGGGGCGAAACA
>DATBRI010000158.1:0-12998 GCA_036560365.1 Methylocystis sp. | reverse complement strand
CCTGAAAGCGCACGACGACGTCCGCCTCGAGCGACAGCCAGTCGACGATTTTGCCCTTGCCCTCGTCGCCCCACTGGGCGCCGACCACCGCCACATTCGCCATGGCCGTATCTCGATCTCCAATAGAAAAAGCCCCGTGCGGTAACGCCGGGGCTCGTTACCGCCGGGGTTTAGCGCATGCCGCCCGGGCGGTAAAGGTCCGTCCAACCGGCCTGCGCGCAGGAACTTCGAGCGGCCTTTGCGGTTGGAAACAAACAAGGGGAGGTAGAATGCATGCCGACCACGGTCGCTCGAGTCCCAAGCCACACTGAAGAGGACATCAATCGCGCTATCCGCAAGGAAACGCAGGCGCGACTGTCTTACTTCGCCAAGCACCCGGAGAAGATCGACGAACGACTGGAGGAGCTTGATCAGGAGTGGGACATTGAGCGGGCGCTCGAAGCCAACGCGTCCTCGGTAGCGCTCGTGGGGCTTGCGCTCGGCTTGACGTCAGATCGCCGCTGGCTCGCCCTGCCGGCTCTGGTGAGCGGATTCCTTCTCCAGCACGCGCTGCAGGGCTGGTGCCCGCCCTTGCCGCTGCTACGTCGGATGTCGTTCCGAACAGCCGAGGAAATCAGCCAGGAGCGCAACGCGCTGAAGGCGCTGCGCGGCGATTTCGACAAGGTGAAGAAGTCCGACAACAGGGTTCAGGAGGCGGCGCGCGCGGCCGGGCTCGGCTGCGAGATGCACGGGCGGACCGTGCATTAAAGCGCGCGGCTCAATCACAATGCGCCACTCAATGTGAACGAAACAGCGGACGAAAGCGACGCGCGAAAAAACGCGCGCCTGTATCCGAAGGTACATTCAATTTAGCGCGCGCCCAATTTAGGTTGCAGCGAAGATCGCCTGGCCGCTAGCTTGGCGGTGTACGGGCGATCTTTCGCCTCGTCGGAATTGCTTGATATCAAGTTTAATCGCAGGGAGTTTGAGAATGAAAAAGCCCGTTTCCATTTCCATAAGCAAGTTCACTGAGTCCGTTCAGGCCGCCGTGAAGGCCGCAAGCGCGAAACATCCAAAATTCAATTTGGAGGTCCCTAGCGCCATTTCGGTGTCTTATCTAATTCGCGGCATCCCCGTTCCGGAGTCGATCGCTTCACAAGTGACGCTTGGCGAGACGCAGGCGCTTGCCAACGACATCGCAGGCCATCTGGGAGCATTCGCGGGCGAACATGGCGGCGAACGTGGCGGCGCGGTCTATTCCATTGGTCGCCACATTATTCTCGGCATCCCCGTTCTCCCGGAAATTCTTCATCTCGAACAGAAGTAACAGGCGGATCAAAGGCCATGTCGAAACTTTGTCCGAGCGCGCAGCCGGGCATGGATCGAGCGGTGGTCTTGGGCGTCGTTCAACAGGGCGGGCCGAGTCCCGTCGTCGAATATTTGAACGAGCGGTTTCCTGCGACGCCCGAGGTCCTTGCGCTATCCGCGCCGTTAAAGCCGACTGAAATATTTCGGCTCGCTGCGACATGCGCTGAGCATAAATGTCCTCACTTCGACGGCGCCGATTGCCAATTGGCGTCGCGAGTCGTGAAAATGCTTCCTGCGGCGGTCGCTAGTTTGCCGCCCTGCGCAATCCGGAAGGAATGCCGCTGGCATTTCCAGGAGGGTGAGGCAGCGTGCAAAAGGTGCCCCGAAATCACAACCGTGACCTACGACCTGTCGCAGAAAACGCAGGAAGTGTCTGGGCTACCCGTCATTGAGGAACCCATCGAATAATCGCGCGCCGCAACGCGCGCGCTTTCTCACTCCCGATGATACGGGTGCCCCGACAGGATCGTCATCGCTCGGTAAATCTGCTCAGCCGCGAGAATGCGCGCCAGTTGGTGCGGCAGCGTCATCGCGCCAAATGAGAAGACGGCGGTCGAGCGCGCGCGAACGCTCTCGTCCAGGCCCTCCGCGCCGCCGATTGTAAACCACAGCGCCCTGCAGCCCCGATCGCGTTCGGACGCGATGAATTGCGCGAAGCCCGCGCTCGTTTCCACCCTGCCCCGCTCATCGAACGCCGCAAGCCGAGACTCGGCGGGCAGCGCCGCTAGGAGTTCCCGAGCTTCGCGCGACGTGCGCTCGGCCGGCGCTACGGCCTTGCTCTCGTCGATCTCCTTGAGCTCGAGACCTTCGAGGCCCAGCCGGCGCAAGGCGCGGATGCGCTCGGCGTAACGCCCGAAAAGCTCCCGCTCCGGACCCGCCTTCAGGCGGCCAACGCAGATCAGTCCCAGTTTCATCCGACGCCTAAGAGAGACGAGAAGCGAGGTGTCAGGCGCTCCCAAGGGGGCGCTTGCATCGGCTCCCGTCAGACCAGGCGCATCTCCACCGGACGATCGCCGCCCCACATCTTTTCAAGATTGTAGAACTGGCGAACTTCGGGGCGGAAGATATGGACGATAACGTCGCCGGCGTCGATGAGCACCCAGTCGCATTGGGACAGGCCTTCGACGCGCGGGGCGACCACGCCCGCCGCTTTGAGGGCCTTGATCGCCCTGTCGGCGATCGCGCCGACATGCACGGTTGAACGGCCCGTCGCGATGATCATGTCATCGGCGAGGGCGGTTTTTCCGCGCAGATCGATGGAGACGATGTTCTCGCCCTTGGTTTCGTCCAGGCTGGCAAGAACCTTTTGCACGATCGAACCGGTCAATGTGGCAGTTGCGCCGATTTCCGGCCGGAACGGACGACGGTCCGTCCCTGGATGAACACCTGTCGACAGCGTTGCAACCCTCATGCTTCGCGGCCCCACAGCCATAAGAGAGCCGGCCGCCACACAAGGATGGGGCTCTTATTAAAAAATTGCAATAGAAACTGCGGTGTTGCCGAGCGGGGCCAAGAAAAAAACCCGGCTCAAGCGCCGGGTTTTGGAAGGCGGTTCGGGCTAATCGAGAGGCGGGAGGAACCTCAAAGCCGGAACAAGGAAAGCATAATCGATTTGCGCCGAAAGCGTAGGACGAAATGAGCGACGCGCCGTGAGGCGGCGCAAAAAGCGGGGAAAACCTTCCGGACCGAGCCTCGAGAAGCGCTTGAGCGGAGCCTGATTCGTCATGTTTAACAAAGTGTTGAGAATCGCATCCACGCGCCAGTGGTCAAATTGCAACAGATGTCAAGTTTGTCTGCGGCGTCCCGTTTGAGCACTGGTTTCGTCTTCGCAATGTGGCGAAATCATGGAATTAGGACCATGGAGCCGCTGGTGGCGCGTGATTCGAGCGCGGCATGCGCCTTGGCCGCATCGGCGAGCGGAAAACGCGCCGGCTCGGCGAGAGTCACGTCTCCCCGCTTCGCCGCATGGATAAGATCGTCCACCATCGCCTCGTAATCGCGCCGGCGCGCGATATGGGTGAAAAGCGAGGGGCGGGTCGCGTAGAGCGACCCTTTCAACGCCAGCAGGCCGAGGTCGAACGCCGCGATCGGACCGGAGGCTGAGCCGAAACTCACGAACATGCCGAACGGCCTCAGGCAGTCGAGCGACGCCGGGAACGTCGCCCGCCCGACGCCATCATAGACGACGTCGCACAGCTTGCCCTTGGTGAGATCGCGCACGCGCTCGACGAAGTTCTCCTCTCGATAGAGGATCGTGTGGCGGGCGCCGGCCTCCTCCGCGATCTTCGCCTTTTCAGGAGAACCGACGGTGGCGATGACCTTGGCGCCGAGCGCGTTCGCCCATTGGCAGAGGATCTGCCCAACGCCGCCAGCGCCCGCATGGACGAGAACGCGCTGGCCTTTCTCGACCTTGAACGTCCTGCGCAGCAGATATTGCGCAGTCAGCCCTTTCAGCATCATCACCGCGCCCTGCTCATAGCTGAAGGATTTCGGCAGATGGATCACTGAGTCGGCGGCGATGTTACGCGCCTCCGAATAGCCGCCAAGCGCGCCGACGTAAGCGACCCGATCGCCGACCTTGAAGTTCTTCACATTCTCGCCGACGGCGATCGCCTCGCCCGCCCCTTCATGCCCGGGGATAAACGGATATTCCGCCGGATACGCGCCGGTGCGGCGATAGATGTCGATGAAATTGACGCCAATCGCGCTGTGGCGGATCTGCACTTCGTCGGCTGCGGGCGCCGCGAGATCGACGTCTTCCATGACCAGCGCTTCCGGCCCGCCCGGCTGGTGCACGCGAATCGCCTTAACCATCGATCTCTCCTTTCGCGATCGCGCCGCCTTCGCGAAAAAGCGGCAAAGCGAGAAAATAGCCCCCCGTCGCGACAAGAGCCGCCTTTACGAAAAAGGAGGCCGCCGCAAGATCCTGCGCCACCGCCGCAATGGCCGCCGCGGCCCAGACGCCGGTGACGACGAGCGTCACGGTTCGCAGCCGCTGAACGCGCAACGGATGCACAAAGGCGATCGGAACGAACATGCAAGCCGCCGTCACGACAACCAACGTGAGACTCGCGGCGGCCGACGGCCGCAGGACGAGAAGATAGAAGACGACGATGTTCCAAAGCGAGGGAAATCCGCGAAACCAATAGTCCGCCGTCTTCATGCGCCGATCCGCGAAATAGAGCGCCGAACAGGCGCAGACTGCCGCGCAAACGGCGCCGGCGAGCGCCGGGTCCAGGAGGCCGGAGCGCCATAGCGCCACGAGCGGCGTGACCACATAGTTAAGAAAATCGACGACGAGGTCGAGCGCGACGCCGTCGACGAAGGGCGCCGTTTCCGTCACTTTGAAATGCCGCGCCAGCGTTCCGTCGACGGCGTCGACGACAAGCGCCGCGCCAAGCCAGGCGAACATCGCCGCAAAGCGGCCGTCCGCCGCGAGGAACAGCGCGATGAGGCCGAGCGCCGCGCCGCTCGCCGTGAAGAGATGGACGGAAAGGCCGATGAGGCGGGAGGACGTCACGGGGCGCGGGGACTGGAGAAGCGGAGTGAGAGCCTACCACCGCCGCTCCGCCAAGCCAAAGCCGTCCGGCTCGCGTCCTGCTCGCGCTCCGATGAGTCTCCCGCTATAACGTGCGTAGGAGACGGATGAGATGACAGCGGCGCAAGAAAGCATCAGATCGGACATTCTCGTCGCCGGCGCCGGCTCGACCGGGCTCGCGGCGGCTCTGGCCTTCGCGCGCGGGGGCTTCAAAACGACGCTCGCAGGTCGCATTCCGCCCCCGCTGCCGGGCCGCACGGTCGCCTTGTTCGAAGCGTCCGTCCGATTTCTCGATGCGCTCGGCGCGCTGGAGCGCGTCCAAGCGCGCGGCTGCGCCGTCGAAGCGATCCACATGATCGACGACACCGATCAATTTCTGCCGGTGCCGGAACTCAGCCTGCGGGCGCGCGAGATCGGGCTGCCGGCGCTCGGCGTCAATGTGTCGAACGATGACCTCGTCGCGATCCTGCTGGAGCTTTGTCGCGGCCGCCCTGAAATCGCGTTCGTCGACGCCGACATCGCGGATTACGAATTCAACAGTGACGGCGCGGTCGCCATTCTCGCGGACGGACGCCGGCTCCAGGGGGACTTCATCGTTGCGGCGGACGGGCGCAACAGTCGCGCCCGCGCGGTCGCCGGCATCGACGTGAAGGAATGGA
This sequence comes from Methylocystis sp., assembly GCA_036560365.1. Lineage (GTDB taxonomy): Bacteria > Pseudomonadota > Alphaproteobacteria > Rhizobiales > Beijerinckiaceae > Methylocystis. The sequence continues at coordinate 7,454 of DATBRI010000158.1, read as the reverse complement.
CCTATCCGCAGATCGCGCTCACAATGATGCTGCGCCACGAGTTCCCGCACGAAAATGTCTCGACGGAATATCACACGCGTTCCGGCCCTTTCACGCTGGTGCCGCTGCCCGCGCGAGAAGACGCGCCGAATCGTTCGAGTCTCGTCTGGCTGATGAGCGTCGCCGACGCGCGGCGTCGCCTCGCGAAACCACGCGAGGAGCTCGAATATGAAATCGAAGATTTCGCCAAGTCGGAACTGGGCGCGATGCGCATCGAAGGCGACATCGGGCAGTTCCGCATGGGCGGCATGCAGGTGTCGAGACACGCCACGGGCCGCCTCGCGCTCGTCGGCGAGACATGTCACATCTTTCCGCCGATCGGCGCGCAAGGACTGAATTTAAGTCTGCGCGACGTCGCCGATCTCGAGGATTGTCTCGCCAGCGTCGATCTCAAGAATCCGCGCGAATTGTCGCGGGCGCTGGCGCGCTACGACCGTCACCGGCGCGCCGACATCGGCTTTAGAACGCATGGCGTCGACCTGCTCAACCGGTCGCTCATCATTCCCTATCTGCCGGTGGATTTGCTGCGCGGCGCAAGCTTCATCGCCATGGCGGCGCTCGGGCCGCTGCGGCGCGCGGTCATTCGCGAGGGCGTGTTGCCGCACCTCGTGCTGCCGCGCCTGATGCGCCGGCCGGCGCAGAAGCACGAAATCGCCGGCGCGCCGCACCGACGCGCTGGCCTGGGATCTTAAAGGCTGCGCTCGAGGCGCCGCATACATTTAGCGCCGGGCGCGACTTTGCGCCAATTTGTCGCGATCAAGCTCGTCGGATTCCCCGAGCGACAACAGCCCTGCGTCGCCACCGGAAGACGCGGTGTTGATCGTCAGCGTCGTCTCATGAAGGAATCGCGGGAGATAATCCGGCCCGCCCGCCTTGGGACCGGTGCCGCTCAAGCCGAACCCGCCGAAGGGCTGACTGCCCACGACCGCGCCGATCATGTTGCGATTGACGTAGATATTGCCGGCGGACGCTTGGCGCGACAACGCGCGAATGCGCTGTTCGATGCGCGTATGCATGCCGAGCGTGAGGCCATATCCGCTGGCTTCGATGTCCGTGAGAAGTTGCGGCAGGCGCTCCGAACGCCACGTCGCCACATGCAGGACGGGTCCAAAGATCTCTTCCCGCAAATCCTCGACGCGATCGAGTCTGACGATATGCGGCGCGACGAAAGTTCCTGTAGATGGCGCAACGCCGGCGTAGAGAATTCGCCCGGCTGCGCGCTGACGCGAAAGATAGGCGTCGAGTTTGCCCTTCGCCTCGGCGGCGATCGCCGGGCCGACATGCACGCCGATCTCGCGCGGATCGCCCACGTGCAACTCGCGCGCAGCGCCAATCAGCGTCTCGAGACAAGCGGGCGCGATCTCCTCTTGCAGGCACAGGAGCCGCAAGGCTGAGCACCGCTGGCCGGCCGATCGGAACGCTGACGTCACGACGTCGTCGACGACCTGTTCGATCAGCGCCGTCGAATCGACGATCATCGCGTTGATCCCGCCCGTCTCGGCGATGAGCGGCGCAATCGCGCCATCTCTCTCGGCGAGCGTGCGATTGATCCGCTGCGCAACTTCAACGGAGCCGGTAAACACCACACCGGCGGTCAGCGGATCGGCGACAAGCGCGGCGCCAATGGCGCCATCGCCCGGCGTAAAGTGCAGCGCGTCCTTGGGAACGCCCGAGTCACGCAGGATTTCGATCGCCATGGCGGCGGCGAGCGGCGTCTGTTCGGCAGGCTTGGCGACGACGCAATTTCCCGCAACGAGCGCGGCAGCGATCTGGCCAATGAAAATCGCGAGCGGGAAGTTCCACGGCGAAATGCAGATAAAAACGCCGCGCCCGTGACGACGAAGGATGTTGGCTTCGCCGGTCGGCCCAGGCAGCGGCGTGTCGGCGCAGAGAATTCGCGCCTGGCCGGCATAGTAGCGGCAAAGATCCGCCGCCTCGCGCACCTCCGCGAGCGCATCGTCTAGAGTCTTGCCGCCCTCGCTTTGCAACAAGGCGATCAAAGGGCCGCGTCGCGCTTCGATGAGATCGGCCGCGCGTTCGATCATCCGCGCGCGCGCTTCGTAAGGAGTCCTCGACCATTCTGGGAAGGCGCGCGCCGCCGTCGCAATCGCAGCATGCGCCGCAGCTTCATCCGCTTCGACGACATGACCGACAACCGCGCCGTCGATCGGCGACAGGACCGGGCGCGCCGCAGCCGACGACTCGACGCTCGGTCGTGCGTCAGGCGGCGGAACCGGCGCGCGCGTCTCGTCAATCAGCGCAGCGAGCGCAGTCCGATCGCCAAACTCCACGCCTTTCGAATTGGCGCGAAGCGGCAGGTAAATCTCGCTCGGCGGCGGAAGACGCGGATGGCGCGCGCGATTTGGCGCGCCGAGCGCTTCATATGGATCCGCGACAAGCGCGCTCTCGGGCGTCTCGGGATCGGCGGCGCGCGCGACGAAAGAGGAGTTGGCGCCGTTCTCGATCAAACGCCGCACGAGATAGGCGAGAAGATCGCGGTGCGCACCGACCGGCGCATAGATTCGAACGGCGGCGTCGCTCATTTCCATCAGCGACTCATAGAGCGACTCGCCCATGCCGTGCAGACGTTGAAACTCGAAGTCGCGCCGCCCGCCCGCCATCGTCAGAACGGCAGCCACGCTACGCGCGTTGTGCGTGGCGATTTGCGGGAAGAGACGCGGTTGATCGAAGAGCCGCGCCGCGCAGGCGTCGAAATTGAGATCTGTCATCGCCTTGCGCGTAAACACGGGGTAATCGGCGAGACCCCGCTCCTGGGCGCGTTTGATTTCGGTGTCCCAATAGGCGCCCTTGACGAGACGCACCATGAAGCGCCGATGATTCGCTTCCGCGAGCGCCGCCACATAGTCGATCGCGGCCGATGCGCGCTTCAGATAGGCCTGCACCGCGAGCCCGAATCCGTCCCAGCCGGAAAGCGACGGGTCTTCGACGACGCGTGCGATCACGTCCAGTGAAAGTTCGAGACGATCCGCCTCCTCCGCGTCGATGGTGAAAGCGAGATCACGTTCCTTGGCGAGGCGCGCGAGGTCGAGCACGCGCGGCGGCAATTCCCGCAAGACGCGTTCGCGGGAAATCGCCTCATAGCGCGGATGCAGGGCCGAAAGCTTAACCGAAATCCCGGGGCGTGCAGGGAGGCCTGAACTCCCGGCCGAGTCGCCGATGGCGCGAATGGCGTGGGCGTAAGACTTGAAATAGCGCTCGGCGTCCTCCGCCGACCGCGCCCCTTCGCCAAGCACGTCATAAGAGAAACGCTCGCGCCGTCCCTGCTCCCGTCTGATCGCCGCTTCGATGGTTTCGCCAAAGACGAAATGAGCGCTCATCAGCCGCATCGCCTGGCGCGCGGCGGCGCGCAGGGCAGGTAGGCCGAGACGCCGGGCGAGGTCGGCGATGAGCCCGCGCGGCTCTTTTACATCGACGAAACGCGCCGAAAGCCCCAGCGCGAATGCGCAGGCCTGAACGAGCAGCGCGTCGCTCGACGATTCATGATGGGAGAAGTCGCCCTCGGCGAGCTTGTCCATCAGGAGTTGATCGGCGGTCGCGTCGTCGGGCACGCGCAGCAGCGCTTCGGCGAGGGCCATCACCGCCAGACCTTCCCGCGAGGAGAGGGAGAATTCGTGAAGAAAATCTTCGACGCCGCCAAGCGGATCACGTTTTGCGCGAATGCCGCGCACGAGTCTGAGCGCAGCTTCTTCGAGAACCCTTCGCGTCGCGGCATCGGGACGCGACGTCAAGAACGCTTCAGCGAAGCTCTCGTCGGGAGGCGCGTAAGGCGCCGCAAAGGGCGTCGGCCGATCGTCTGTTCGATTCATTCGCCCTGGAACCGACCCCGCCCGCAGGCGCGAAGTCAGATCTTGTCGCCTTCCGCTCCCGGCCGCGCGCAACGCCACTTCGTAACCGTCAATTGCGGGTGATCGCCGCACCATTGAGCGATATAAGGCATCGCCTGCATCATGCAATTGCTGGGCGAGCCCGTCGTCGTTTCGAGAACGAACTTTCGCTCGTCGCAGGCGGCGGGCTGCGCCAGCGTGCAGACAGTAAGGATGAGTTCAACGAAATTCATCGCAATCTCCTTGCTAAGCGCCCGCTGAGCGGACGTTTTGCTTCTAGCAAGGGTAATGCCCGTCAGTCGGGGGTCAATATCTCGCCCTTGCCATAGACCGCCGTGTCGCCGCCATAGCGGCGGAGCTTGCGCGACAGGAGATCGGCGGCCAAAGCGCTATGATCTCGTAAACTCCGGGCGAAAAACCGTGCGAAAGTAAGGTCATGCGCGCCGCAGTCGACATAGGTCGAGCCAAAGCAGCCGCCGCCGGCGAGCACAATGGAGCCGCGCTTGTTGAGATAGCCGACGCGTCCCCCGGCCTCGCCTAAAACGAAGATCGTGCCGGCAATGACGCGTGCGCCGAGATCTTCGCCGGCGTCGCCTTCGATGACGATAATGCCGCGGCGCAGCCGGTCCCCCGCGCGTTCGCCCGCCTTGCCGCGCACGATGACGCGTCCGCCAGCCATCCCGGCGAGTTCGCCCGCAAGCGGACCGGCCAGGAAATCGCCGACGTCGCCCTTGATCTCTAAATCGGCGCCGAGGTTGCCGGACGCCGCATGCGGGCCGGCGTTCCCGGCGACGGTGATCCTGCCGCCCTTGGCCAGACGGCCGCACTGCGCCCCGACGTCGCCTTCGACATGGATCGCAAAGCCAGGCAGAAGCTTCGCGCCGAGAAGATCGAAGCGGGACGAGCCGCCTTCAAAGCGAACGGTCTTCAGATCGCCTTCCGAAACCTTGAACAGGTCACCGACTTTCGTCGAAATGCGCGTCACGCCGATCTCGATCTCTTCGATCTGCGCGACGGATCTTCCCGCAAGGCGGTCGGGCGTCAGCGCCGAAAGGTCGACGCGCTGCGGCGGCTCCTGGCGAAGCGTGAAGGTAAAGGGCTTCACGGCAGAATTTCCTTCAGGTGATAATGAAACGGTCCGAGCTTGCCGCCGTAATTGCCGGCGCCGACGCGCTTGGCGCCCTGCTCCGGTCCCATCTCGATAATGGCGTGAAGCCCCGCGCGCATCGCCTCGCGCACGGCGTTGTCGGTCAAGCCGTCGATGACGATTTCGAGCACGCAGCCGATATCCGAGTCGAGTTCGCTTTTGGTGACGCCGCGCAATGTCGGGCAATAAGCGTCATTGGTCGACGCGCTCATGCCCTTGTATTTCGAACCCACCTTTGAGCCCGAGCGCACGATGCCGCCGGGGAACGGCGCAATCGCGTCGGCGACGCCGTCGATCGCCGAGACGGCGGCCTCGGTCGCGCGCATGGTCTTGTCCCAGTCCGCGCCCATGATCAAAAGATTGCCGCCGCCCACGGATTTCTTCGTCAGGCCGACCTTGCCTTCGCAGAAAAATTCTCCGTCCATCACTGGCACGCGCCAGTAGCGCCGGTCGTCGACGACCTTGGACATCTGCCACTTGTCGCCGAATTGGCGCAGCGCGTCGCCGACTTTGATCTCGAATTCGCCGGCGACCGTCGAATAGACCGCCGAGCCCGGGCAGGTCAGCACGCATTGGCCGAGCCGGTTGACGAGTTGCTTCTCGGCGTCTTTCGACGACATGGCGAAGAGCAGCGCGCGCACGCCCGGGCGTCCGTCCGGCGTTTCCTCAGGCGGCACTTCGCGATCGATTCCGGCCTCGCAGCCGCAGCCGATGACCGACGTTGCAAAACCCGTCATCGTCAGCGCCGCCTGCCGCGCCCATTTGGCGTTCGGCGCGGTGATCAGAATGCCCGTCCCGCTCATCGGGAAGGCTTCGGCGAAATTGTCGTCTATCGTCACGCCGTTGCGAATTATATCCGGCATGGAACCTCCGCAAAGGCGTCCTTGTGCGGCAGCGCGGCGTCGGGCACGTCGAAAATGCTGCGCGGCAGGCCGTAGAGATCGTCGTAATAGGAATCGAGACGCTTCGTAATCCGCTGATCATACCGCGGGCGAATATGCAGCGTCTTGCCCCGCGTGTAATGCGAGATTTCGCCATCGCGCACGACGAGGGCGCCGTCCTTGAAGACAAGGGCCGCGCGCCGGAACATGCCGGCGACGTCGCGTCCGGGCTTATAAACGGCGATGTCGGCGACGGCGCCTGGACTGAGCCGGCCGCGATCGACGAAGCCAAAGAGCTTCGCCGCCCCGGAGCGGCTCATCTGCGCGATTTCGTAAAGCGTGTATTCGCGCGAAATCGACGGCAGCGTGGTGTGCTCCAACACCTCAGCCGGAAGGCGCGCAAGATGCTGCGCGCGAAGGTCTGCGCTCATCAGCAGCGCGAAGAGTTCCGGATAGGTCGTGAAGGGACCGCCGTTCGGATGGTCGGTGGTGAAGAACACCTGTTCGGGATTTTCGATGAGCAGGAAGAGCTCCAGGCCCGCCGCCCATTGAATGGCGTTGTAGTAGTTCGAAATCTTATAGACGTAGGGAACGATGCCGCCGCCATTGGCGTCGCCGTCGAAGATCGCGCCCTTCTTCGGGATCGCGCCGGGCAGGCTGTTGAACTGCTTCAGAACGTCGGACGAGATCGTCACCGTGTCCGAGAACATCACCTGGCCGACGTCGACGCTGACATTCTTATTGGCGTTGATCTTCTCGGCGAAGAGCGCGCCGGCCGACGAGAAGCCGTTCTTGCCTTCCTTGCCATAGGCGTAGAACTGCACATGGGCGAGATGAAGCGGCAGCCCCTGCGCGGCGTCGATCGTGGCGAGCGCCGTGTCGATATTGCCGGCCAGGCCGAGATTGTTCATGTGCAGATGCAGCGGATGGGCGATGCCCACCGCCTGAGTCGACTTCTGCAGCGCCTGGAAAATCTGGCGCGACGTCAGCCCGTAAAACGGCACGACGTCGTCAAGCCCGAAGACGCGCATGTTCTCCTTGAAGGCTTCGACGCCGCCCGGATTGATGCACTTCAAACCGAGCGAACGGGTGTTCTCGACGGTCTGCGCGACATAGTCATTGATCGCGCCGTCGGTCTCGCCGTCACGCAACATGCCGAGCAAAAAGTCATCATTGCCGAGCACGGTGAGCGCGCCCTTGTCGATGATCCGCACGTCGTTGAATTCGAGATGCGTCTGCAAGGCGTGATGGGGCGCCATCGCCGGCTCGACGACCGTGGTGAAGCCCATCTGCGCGTAGAGACGGCCGGTCTCGTAGCTCGACCATTTGGCGGTCGACAGCGGCGTGTCGGCGAGCCGCGCGCGAATCGCGCGATGCAGTTCCGGCAGCAGCAGTCGCGCCGTGTTCACATTGCCGCCCGCGATGTGCGAATGGATGTCGATTGCGCCGGCCATGACAATATGGCCGGAGACGTCGATCTCGTGATCGGCGCTGCGCCCTTCGGGCCGCTCGACGATGCGGCCATCCTCGAACCACACGTCG
>DATBRI010000157.1:0-14778 GCA_036560365.1 Methylocystis sp. | reverse complement strand
GTGAGCGGAATGACTTCGCCATAGCCGACGGTCGTCACCGTTTCGATCGCCCACCACATGGCGTCGGGAATCGTGCCGAATTTTTCGGGCTGCGCCTCATGTTCGGCGATATGCATCGCGGTCGAAAAGAACAGCACCGCGCCGAACAGAATGATCAGCCAGGCGAGCAGGGCCTTACGCTCGGCCTCGATCACCGCGAGCAACGTGCGGATTCCGGGAGAATAGCGCGCGAATTTGAAGAACCGCAGCAGGCGCAGCATCAAAAAGACGCGCAGATCCGCCGAGAAATAGAAGGAGAGATAGAAGGGCAGGAAGGCGGCGAGATCGATCAGCGCCCAGCCCGACGCGATGAAGGCGAGCCGCGCCGACGTCGGCGAGCGGTGCGCGTAGAACGCATGTTCGGGCGCGCACCAGACGCGCAAGACATATTCGAGCGTGAAGGCGGCGACGGCGACATATTCGATGACGTTGAAGATGTCCTCATAGCGGTCGCTATATTCCGGCACGGATTCAAAGATCACCGAAACGACCGACAACAGGACGAGCCCAATCAGCCCACGATGGACAAAGCGCGCGACCCGGTCGTGACTGCCGCCGTCAAGGACGATATGGACGCGTCGCCGCAACAAAGCCAGACCGCGCCGCCGGTCCGGCTCGGTCATGGCCCAGTCGCTTTTCCGCGCAGCGCGTCCTCGACGGAGGCGAGCGCCTGATCGATGGCGGCGGCGTTGGGGCCGCCCGCTTGCGCAAGATCCGGCCGGCCGCCGCCGCCTTTGCCGCCGAGCTTGACGCTCGCGACGCGAACAAAATCCACGGCGCTGTATTTTTCGGTGAGATCGTCGGTGACGCCGACGACGATGCCGGCCTTGCCGTCTGGCGAAGCGCTGGCGAACGCGACGACGCCAGAGCCGATCGCCTTCTTGGCGTCGTCGACCATCGACTTCAGGTCTTTCGCCTCTATGCCTTCGACCGCGCGCGCCAGCAGCTTGACCCCGCCGACGTCGCGCGGCTTGTCGGCGGCGCCGTCGATAGCGCCGCCGCCCATCGCGAGCTTGCGCTTGGCGTCAGCGAGTTCGCGTTCAAGCCGCTTGCGCTCGTCGAGGAGCGCCGCAAGCCGCGCCGGCGCGTCTTCGAGCGGGGCGCGCATCAGCGCCGCCATGTCGCGCAGCGCGCGCGACTGCGCGACGAGCTGGTTGCGCGCGCCCTCGGCGGTGCGCGCCTCGATGCGGCGCACGCCTGAGGCGACCGCGCCTTCCGCGACGATGGCGACGAGGCCGATGTCGCCGGTGCGGGCGACATGCGTGCCGCCGCATAGCTCGACGGAGAAGGGATGCGCGGCGCCGGGGCTCAGCGGGCCCATCGAGACGACGCGCACTTCGTCGCCGTATTTCTCGCCAAAGAGCGCGCGCGCGCCGGAGCGGATGGCGTCGTCCTGCGCCATCACCCGCGTCTCGACCGGCGCATTGTCCTGAACGATCTCGTTGGCCAGCGTTTCGACGCGCGCCAGCTCCTCCTCGGTAAGCGGCTTTGGATGGGTGAAGTCGAAGCGCAGCCGATCGGCGGCAACCAGCGATCCCTTCTGCGCGACATGGTCGCCGAGCACCTGCCGCAGCGCCTCATGCAGGATGTGTGTGGCCGAATGATTGGCGCGGGCTTGCGTGCGCCGCTCGTGGTCGACATCGAGCTCGAGCGCGAGGCCGGGCGTGATCTCGCCTTCTTCGACGACGCCCTCGTGTACGATCAGGTCGCCGAGCTTTTTGACGGTGTTTTCGACTCGGAAGCGTATGCCGCGGCCGCGTATCACGCCGACGTCGCCGACCTGTCCGCCCGACTCGCCGTAGAACGGCGTCTGATTGAGGATCAGCGCCCCGCGCGCGCCCGCGTTGAGGGAAAACGCCTCGCCGCCGTCATGAAGGATGGCCGTGACGACGCCCTCGCTTCTCTCCGTCTCATAACCGAGGAATTCGGTCGCGCCGAGACGCTCCTTCAGCGCAAACCAGAGCGCTTCCGTCGCCGTTTCGCCCGAGCCGGACCAGGCCTTGCGCGCTTCAGCTCGTTGGCGCTCCATCGCGGCGTTGAAGACCTCCTTGTCGACGCCGATGCCGCGCGGGCGCAACGCGTCCTCGGTGAGATCGAGCGGAAAGCCAAAGGTGTCATAGAGCTTGAACGCGGTTTCGCCGGAAAGCTTCGCGCCCTGGCCGAGCGCCGCCGTCTCTTCGTCGAGGATAGCGAGGCCGCGCGCCAGCGTCGCTTGAAAGCGCGTTTCTTCGCTGAGCAGCGTGTCGGCGATGAGCGACTGCGCGCGCACGAGTTCCGGATAGGCCTGGCCCATCTCGGCGACGAGCGTCGGCGCCAACCTCCACATCAGCGGCTCCTTCGCGCCGAGAAGCTGCGCATGACGCATGGCGCGGCGCATGATCCGACGCAGCACATAGCCGCGGCCTTCGTTCGACGGGGTGACGCCGTCGGCGACGAGGAAGGAGGAGGCGCGCAGATGGTCGGCGATGACGCGATGACTCGCGCCTTGCGGGCCGCCGACCGGCGCGCCGGTGAAATCGGCGACCGCCCCAGTCAGCGCGCGGAAGAGATCGATGTCGTAATTGGAGGTCACGCCCTGCATCAGCGCGGCGATGCGCTCCAATCCCATGCCGGTGTCGATCGAGGGACGCGGCAGCGGCGCGCGTTGCCCGGGCGCCACCTGCTCATACTGCATGAAGACGAGGTTCCAGAATTCCAGGAATCTGTCGCCGTCCTCGTCCGGGCTGCCGGGCGGGCCGCCGGCAAGCGCCTCGCCCTGATCGTAGAATATCTCCGAGCAGGGGCCGCAAGGCCCGGTGTCGCCCATGCTCCAGAAATTGTCAGAACTGGCGATGCGAATGATGCGGCGGTCATTAAAGCCCGCGATCTTTTTCCACAGATCATAGGCTTCGTCGTCGTCGTGATAGACCGTGACGAGCAGCCGATCGACATTGAGCCCGAATTCGCGCGTGATCAGGGTCCAGGCGAGTTCGATCGCGCCTTCCTTGAAATAGTCTCCAAAGGAGAAATTGCCGAGCATTTCAAAGAAGGTGTGATGGCGCGCGGTGTAACCGACATTGTCGAGGTCGTTGTGCTTGCCGCCGGCGCGCACGCATTTTTGCGCCGACGCGGCGCGCGCATAGGCGCGCTTCTCGACGCCGGTGAAGACGTTCTTGAATTGGACCATGCCGGCGTTGGTGAACATCAACGTCGGATCATTGTGCGGCACGAGCGACGAGGAGGCGACCTTCTCGTGCCCCTTGTGCGCGAAATAGTCGAGAAAAGCGGTTCGGATCTGGTTGACGCCACTCATGCGGTCACGGCTCGCGAATGCGCTCCCGTCGCTAAAGCGGCTTTTGCGCCGATGCGGGAGACGCGTTTCAAACAATAACCTGGAGCGGCTTTTCGTTTCAACGAAACAGGCGACGGCCCGAGGTTGCGGCGAAGGCTGCGGCAGGCGGCGCCTTCGCGCGCTTGGTCATGCGCGATATGACAGTTTCGGCGGGAAACGGCAATGGCGAGGGGCTGTCAGGCGCCCCTCGTACTGTTCTGACGCGCCGGCGCGTCAAGCCTCGCCGATCTGATTGCGACGCCTGAGGCGTCTGGAGCGCTTCTCCTCGAAACCTCCGTCAACTTTTTTCGGAACCTGCTCTATGCCTCGCCGGCGTCGTTTTCATCCGAGGCGTCGAGAATACGCTCGGCGATCAGCCCGGCGTTCTCGCGGATCGCTTGTTCAATGCGCTGCGCGGCCTCGGGGTTTTGCTTCAAGAAGTTCTTGGCGTTCTCCCGGCCCTGGCCGAGCCTCTGGCTGTCATAGGAGAACCAGGCGCCCGACTTCTCGACGACGCCGGCCTTGACGCCAAGATCGACCAATTCGCCGAATTTGGAGACGCCCTCGCCATACATGATGTCGAATTCGACCTGTTTGAACGGCGGCGCCACCTTGTTCTTGACCACTTTGACGCGGGTCTGGTTGCCGGTCGTCTCGTCGCGGTCCTTGATCGCGCCGATGCGGCGGATGTCGAGCCGCACCGAAGCGTAGAATTTCAGCGCATTGCCGCCGGTCGTCGTCTCGGGCGAACCGTACATCACGCCGATCTTCATTCGGATCTGATTGATGAAGATGACCAGCGTGTTGGAGCGGGCGATCGAGGCGGTGAGCTTGCGCAGCGCCTGACTCATCAGCCGCGCCTGCAGGCCAGGCTGCACGTCGCCCATCTCGCCCTCGATTTCGGCGCGGGGCGTCAGCGCCGCGACCGAATCGATGACGAGCACGTCGACGGCGCCGGAGCGCACCAGCGTGTCGGTGATCTCGAGCGCCTGCTCGCCAGTGTCGGGCTGCGAAATCAGGAGATCTTCGAGATTGACGCCGAGCTTGCGGGCGTAGATGGGGTCGAGCGCATGTTCCGCGTCGACGAAGGCGCAGACGCCGCCCAATTTCTGCGCCTCGGCGATGACATGCAGGGTGAGGGTGGTCTTGCCGGAAGATTCCGGCCCGTAAATCTCGACGACGCGGCCGCGCGGCAATCCGCCGACGCCCAGCGCGATGTCGAGCCCGAGCGAACCTGTGGAGATCGTCTCGATCTCGACGGCCTTCTGGTTCTTGCCGAGCCGCATGATCGAGCCTTTGCCGAAGGCGCGCTCGATCTGCGACAAAGCGGCGTCCAGCGCCTTGGTCTTGTCCACGGACGTCCCTTCCACGAGGCGGAGATTGGCTTGGCTCACGGCTGAAAATTCCTTCTGACAGGTTAGCTCGGCGCAGGCAATGCGGCTGCGAGGGCCGCGCGGGCCAAGCGCGCCAAGGCGAGAGGGGGACGGCGCACTTGACCCGACCTCCAGTGTGCACGATTTGTTCTTTTTGCCAAGTTCTTTTTTTGTTCTGGCTGTGGAGCGGACATAATTATTTGTCCTCGGCGGACATCGCTATTTGTCCGACTAAAGTGCCAAGAGGCGCAAATACAAAAGCTTAGCGCGACAATGGTTGCGGAACTTACTGCGGAACCAAACGCACGCAGAGTGCGCGAGCTATTGCCCTTACAAATCAATTATATCCGCAAATTCCATTGCGGAACTTCTCTCGTTGAAATGAGAGATTGCGGAACTTATTGCGGAACCATCTGCTATTTGGTTTTCGGACCCGATCGCACTTGTGAACGCATCACTGGCCCCAGCCATTGGACAAGTTCATCAGGCTGCAGAAAAGCATCATTACTTGCTCTATTCAATAAAATGGCTTCTTCTTTCGGTCCAACATGCCCAGAGTATTCACGCAAAACGCGATCCTTAATTTTGGCGTGAATTTCGTCATAGTGTATTGCTGCAAATACGCATAGGGAATTTAACATGCTTTCTCCCTGATGAACCTCACATATCGATTTGAACGCTCTTAGAAATGAGATTTGGACAACAAGATCTACAATGCTGTGTGATCCAGCAAAATCAGATGCAATTACTGAATAAGATAGCTGATATTCTGCTTCCAATATTGGTATTTTGTCTTCGGGGATATGCCCGCGCTGCCTCCAGTTTGAAATTATGCCCTTTGTCCATCCATGTCTTAACGCTAAATCCTCGTCGCGCGCGAACCCCCCCTTCTTTTTTACCGCGGCTATGAAGGCATCGGCGACGTTCTTGGTCATGAATTGACAGCCTGCGCTTCGCACTCTAGTCTGTGTTCTAGAACACACATGGAAAACAGATAGTGTGCGCTATGAAGCCCGGAATTGACGCTATGCTTCAGGTTCGCGTGGGCTTTTTGAAGCAAGGGACCACCTTTCACAAGTGGTGCCGCGAGAACAATATCACCCGACAGTGGGCTACCGCGGCTCTGACGGGCCGGAGGAACGGGGCAGCAGCAAAGGCGCTACGCGGAAGAATTATCCAGGCCGCTGCGCTCGAAGAGGAAGCCGCCTGATGTCTGCCAAATGGGTCGACACCGCAACCATCGCAGGGTTCCTCGGCCTCACCGATCGGGCCGTCAGAAAAGGATTGGCCATTGGTCGATTGTGTCGGCGGCCGGTCCGGAGTCGCCGAGTAAAAGGCATGGGCGGCGCATCCGGCGAGAGGTGGGAAGCTTATGCGCCGGACATTCCCGGTCTTGAAGAGCATTTGAACGTCCCTTCCACGTCCGTTACGCCGCGAACCTTTGCAACCCACTCCGCTGCGGTGCTGGACTGGTTCTCCCGTTTTGTCGAAGAGGTCGAAGCGACGAAGCCGGGCTCCGTCGCCCACGCGAACATCCTTCGCGCATGGAGCGAAAAACCGCTGCCTGACATCAAGGGCTCGAGCGCGTTTCGGCGCTACAGCATGCGCACGCTCAATCGCTTCCTCGCAGATTATCAACGCAACGGCGTCAGAGCATTAGGTCGCGCCAAGCGCAATGATCACAGAACGAAACGCACGATCATCACCGTGAAATTCGATGCCTGGGCGCGCTACGTCGGGTTAGAGAATTTGGCGGCCATCGAGGAAGCTCTGAAAGCTCGCATTCGGGGCTGGCACAAGGCGTGGGAAAGCATTTCCGCGATCCGTCTGGACGCCGAACGTCACCTTGAGAAGCTCGTCAGGGAGCGCGGTTTCGAGCCGCCGAACGGCGCCTGCGCCATCCCGCTTCACATCGTCAAGGCGGAGAGCAAATACCGCGCCGTCGCCAAATTCAAGAAAGACCGGAAAGCATGGCAGGATAGCGCGCCCGCTATCCGTCGCACGATCGACGGACTGGCGCCGATGGATATCATTGTCGGCGACGTGCATCCGCTCGATTTTCTGTTGCCCGAGGTCGAGGGTTTTCAGCGCTACGCCAAGGCGATCTGTTGGCTGGACGTTGCGACAAAGCGCCTGTGGATGACGGTCGTCTTTCTTCCCGCCGGCACAGGCATTCGCAACGCGCATGTGATCGCCAGCTTCATGGAGATGGCGTCTGCTTGGGGCCTACCAAAAACGCTCTATCTTGATAACGGCTCGGAATATAACTTCGCCGAATTCATCCCCGACGCCATGAAGCTCGCTGGCAATGACGGGGAACGCGTCCTGATACACGCGAAGCCGTATAATGCACGCGCCAAGGCGATTGAGGGCGTCTTCGCGATCTTGCGCCACCGCTTCGCAAAATTTGAAGGCTACATCGGCGGCGACCGGATAAAATCCAAAGTCGCCAACATCGGCAAGGCGCCCGTCCCCTTCAACGGCACATTCGGCCAATTCCGAGAAATCATCGGCGCGGTCGTTACGCAATATCACGCGCTGCCGCAACGCGGGCAATTGAAAGGTGTTTCGCCCATCGAAGCCTACAACCGCGCCGTCAGGGCCGGTTGGCATGTGACGGAAGTCGATCCCGACGCCTTCTTCACGGCCTTTTCGACGCGCGAGGCGCGCGCCATTAAGAACGGCTATATCGCTGTCGGCGGACGTTTTTGGACATGCCGCGAGCTGCGCGAGCGCATCAGCGATCGCGTGACCGTGCGCATTCCAAAATTCGAGCAATGGGACCGCCTGCCGCTCGAAGACGAGCGCGGCAACCTCATAGGCTTCGCTGAAGAAGCGGTGGAATATGACTATCTCGACCCGGCCGGCGCGCGCGCAAGCGCGAAGCAGCAGCGCGAACGCGTCGCAGCGGTTCGCAGGCTCGATAGGTCGGCGCCAGATATTGACGTCATTGGCGAGGTTTTGGCGCTCGCAAACACCGCTCCCAAGATGCTTTCAGCGCCGATCGGCGCGCGCGTGACGGCCTCCGACTCTGCGCGGGCGATCGCGCGTGGGGTGAAGGAAAGTCCCAAGGTCAAGCGCGCGCGAGAGGACGCCGCGCGCGAGAGTGAGGCGGCGTTTGACGAAGACTTTATTCGCCGCATTCAAGGAGCCAAACAGCAATGAGGGAGGATTTCTTCGTCGAGACGACAATCACGCGCGGCGTGCGCGCGAGTGTCGAATATGCCCTACAGAGCAAGACCGCCGTCGTTATCAAAGGCAAGGCGGGCCAGGGCAAGACGGTCACCTTGTTGCGCGAAATCGACGGGCGCCGCCCGTTTGCTCGAGGAATATATTGGCGCGCCAATGTCAGCGACGCGACGCCACGCGCGGCGCTTTGTTCGCTCGCTGACATTCTCGGTGACCACTATGGCTCGCATTTCAGCAATGCGAGTTCCTGCAAGGCAGCTTTCGAAGCGATCGAAGAATTTCTCACCGCGTGGCAAGCCATGGGCGATTTCCTCGTCGTCGACGAGGCGCACAAGATCGACCTTTCTGTTTTGCAGGAAGTCTCAGATTTTCCCTACCGGCACGGTCTGCCCGTCGTCTTCTGCGGCAATGACAAGCTCTTGAAGCGATCGCGCGCCAAAGCCGGCAATCTTGATCAAATTGAGAGCCGTTGTGGGCGGCAATTTATCGTTGGTGAAGCCTCGGAAGAAGATCATAAGGCCATTGCGGTCGCCTATGGGGTCGTCGGACAAGAAGCTTTGCAAGCCTGCATCCAGTTCGCCGCCAAGCAGTCGATTCGCGAGCTTGTCGAAATGCTGTCCGCTGCGCGCGCCGGGTCAGCCGGAAGCGATATCGGTTCAAATGAAATCCGGGAGGCCGCCGCCTTTCTCAAAAAGAAGCGTGGCCTGCGAATGCTCTCGCGGGATGACGACGATTTGTAAAGCGCGCGCGTATGCCGCGTGAGAGGCTTGAAAGCCAACAAGCAGCGAGTGCGGAATGTTGAACGCCACGCAGCTGGCGAGGCCTCGCGCGCATCGTTTGACGCGAAATGGTCTGCTTTGATGGAGGAGATATGGCGGCGCCGCAACGGCAATTGAGCTAGGAGGCAGACCGCCCCTCCGGAATAGTCGCAGTCTTTGCGATTCTTTCGGCGGAAGAGATCAAGCCACAAGCTTTGCGGCTTGAAATGCGCGAGACGGGCGCAGCAACGCCCGCCTCGCATGATCGTAAACCACGACAGACGGTGAAGCCCATGAGCAGCATACGATCCATGAGAGATTACGACGAACGCACTCAACACCTCAAGCATCTATGGCACGAGACGGTTATCAGGAGGTTGCTCGACAATGCCGAACGTCTTGAGGGCAGAGTAGGCGCTCTTCGCCATGACATGAAATTGGAGAACCTGGACGTCCGCCACGCCTACGCCAGAACATTCGAGCTCGACAAGATCGTCGCTGACATCCGACGGCTGCTTTTGGAGACGGAGATATTCCAGGACAAGGAAATATTCTTCGAAGGGTTTTTGGAGGACGCGGCTGAAGCCGAACGATTGGCGGCGGCGATACGACGAACCAGGGCGCGGAAGGCTGGCGGACGCGCCGCAAAGCCGCAAAAGCCCGCCCGAACGAAGCTCGCAAAAGCGCGCGCTTCGGCGTGATGCGCCTACGATAACGCGCTTTCTCACCCAAACAGAAAGTCTTTCAATATGAGCGAACTGACATGCCACGCCAGTGAGGCGTTGAACGATATCGGCCATCTCGGCGACATTCTGGACGCGCTGGACTGCATCCCGGAGGATAAAGCCGACTCTGAATATCTTCTGCGCGGCGCGGCGGCGATCGGCCGCCGCATCGTCAGCCTTTCGATTGAGGCGTCCGAGCAATTCGAACTGTCCGCCAATGCGCGCTGCGCGCGAGAGGCGCTATCCGATCTTCGCGGCTTTGGCGAGATCATCGCCGCGCTCG
This sequence comes from Methylocystis sp., assembly GCA_036560365.1. Taxonomy (GTDB): domain Bacteria; phylum Pseudomonadota; class Alphaproteobacteria; order Rhizobiales; family Beijerinckiaceae; genus Methylocystis. The sequence goes on along the minus strand of DATBRI010000157.1, from coordinate 5,101 downwards.
ACTCGGTTCCTGCGTCGAAGAACGACTCCGGGGCGCTGCTCTGCGCATCGGCGGCGCTCGGCCGCTGCATCGCCAGCATGGCGATTGAAGCCGAGGGCGCGCCGCAGGCGGGAGCCGACGTGGTTGAAGCCTTGTTGGCGGCTGCGGATATCCTTGACGCCGCCGAGAATGGCGCGGCGCCGGACACTTCGCGAGGGCCGATCTATGCGGCCTTTCTCAAGGCGTTTCGCACCGTCGAGCATGGCGGCGTGCGATTGGACGGGCGTTTTTGGAGCTGCGCGGCGATGCAGCCGCTTCACGGCGAACGGGTCGCAGTTTTCATCCCGAAAGTCGGACATCTGACCCGCCTCATGATCCTCGACCTCGACGGCGGCTTGATCGGGGTGGCGAAGCCGGAGCCAGCAGGCGCTTCGGCGGCGATGACGGCGAAGGCCTCCCAGCCGGAAAAAGCTAGGCCGGCATCGGCCGATTGACGCCGCGCTCCGCCGGCCGACGCGGAGCTTCGCCGTCGCGCCGGCCGGCCAGGGTCTTAGTCAGAAAGGAAGCTTCATGGCGTGCCAGCTCCTCAAAGACGACGGAAGCTACGATCGCGCGGCGCGCCAATCACGGGCTGCGACTGGCGCGACGCATCGGCCTGGAATAGGACCGCGCTCATTGCCTCGCCTATGTGTGGGACAGGCGCGGGCGCTGCGCGCCGAGTTCCTTGGCCGTTCGCTCGCGCCTGTCCGGCGCAAGGCTGCGCGCCTCAAGACGCCCCTCCGGCGAAAATCCCTTACGAAAGCCGAGTCGGCCAGGGGATCGCGAATAGAGAATTAAGGGGCGTGACGGGGAGGACGCCAGATCCCTCCGCGGGCGCATTGCCGGCTGCTCGATTTTGCGCCGTCACAAGGCCCGAATTTAGCAATCTCGGGCACCGCGTTCAACGCGCAAGCGAACTTTTGCAGAAACGGCCCTCTGGCGCGCCAATCCAGAATTCCGCCGTCGTGGCCCATGCGCCTTCGAAAAACGCGCCCATGGCGTTCAATGGTGCTTTAACGTCGATTTTATCGGATGGAGGGACGGCACCGGTCGCGACCGGCCCAAAACAATGGCCGAAACCGCCATTATTACTTTGGGATGCGTGACGGGAAGGACGCTGGAGCCCCGCGGGCGTATTGCCCTGCCACACGATTTTGCGCCCTCACCCTGACTGTCCCTCAGGCGGCCGTCTTCAACGCGCGGCGTTTTTCCGTAGTGGGTCAATTTGAATTTCCGCTCTTGACCCAAAGCAGCCCTTGGGGCGCGAATGGGTGATGATCCTTCTCAAACTTGCGGTCGAATGCTGCGGTTTCAACAGACCCGCACGCTCTCGTGCAAGATATTCCTCCCGCGCCATCACAATCAATCAAGCCCCAGCTGGCGCGGAATCCCTCTTTTCACTTGCCAAGGACTCCGTCAGGGCCATTTTTACGGCCACGGTAGGAGTGGGGACAGGTGCTCGGCATTGTAAGGACGTGAAAGGACAGAGCGATGTCAAAAGCAAAGATTAAATGGATGAAGGAACCTGAGGCCGAGGACTATGACGGGGCGAAAGGCTTTCTGACGCTAACATGTCCCTATGCGGAAGCGGTGCAGCTAATTGAAGACTTGCGGGCAAGCGATACCGTCGAGCACCCACCAAAGGACCTTTTGCGAGCAGCCAATTTACCTCTGCTTGATGAATCCGATCCGCATGTCAGTGAGGACCTGAAGCGAATCCGTAAAGGCGCTCCCCTGGCGCCTGTGCTGCTGGTTCGCGGGGAGATGAAGAAAGGCAATCCCTTGATCATTGCTGATGGCTATCACCGGATCTGCGCTGCCTATATCTGTGATGAAAGTGCATCTATCTCCTGTCGAATAGCGGCTAGTAGTAAGTCCTGACGCTGATCATCGACGGATTTTTACAACGGTATCTGTGCGACGCGGCCATGGCGCTTGAAGCGAAGCTCGGAGCGATGGAAAATCATCCCCGGATGCGTTTAAGCCCTGCGCGGCCGGGCTGAGTTTGCCCAACGCTTCAGACTGTCGGAAAACCGCCTGTCTACGCGACGCTGAGCCTGCCTCCAGTTCGAGACGCCACGCCTGCGCTTAAAGGCCACGCTCAAACCCACATCTTCGATCGGAAGCTTAGCCAAAGACCGTCCTGATGCAAATGCCGACTGTGAAAGTCCGCTTCTGGCGCAAAGCGGAAATTCGAACTGACCCGCTCCTCGCTTTTCGCCCCAGCCCATCCGCGCACCCTGCTACTTAATCGGCGGCAGGGTCGGGTGAAATTCTTCACCCTGTGAAATCGTTCACCCTTTCAGCACTGTCGGCGCGCCTAGGCGTTCGCTTCGCGCTTGTCGGAAGGAGGGCGGTAACCCGTCGCTCTCGCTTAGGCGGCGAGAGACGACATACGCATGTCCGAAGACTATTCCTTCCTTCCGCCCCTGCAAGCCGAGATCGCAACTGTTATCGGGCTTTATGCGACCATGAAACTCGCGGCGGAATGGGGCGGGTGCGAGATCTACATTCCGGCGCGCGCGCCGAATGACCATTGGCTCGTGCAGTCGATCGGGCGTGAGGCGGCCGACGGGCTGTGCGCCTATTTTGCTGCGCGTATCGAAGGCGATGGGCGTCGCGCCCATCATGGCGTGAAAATCATGTTGCCTCTCGGGCAAGCCAGCTCGCGTGAGAAGGCGCGCCGCCAGGCAATAGAACTGCTAGACAAGGGCGCGAGCCTGAAGGAAGCTGCGCGCGGCTCCGGGCTGCATCAGCGAACCATCCAAAACATCCGTGCGAGATTGCGCAAACAGAGAGCTTAGGCTTTAAGGCGCTCGCCGGAAAATCTTCGTAGCTAGCGGTCCAGCGCATCCCGCCTATTCTCGTAACGAGAGGAGGAAAGGTTTCACCATGTGAAACCTTTCACACTGAAGCGCGCGATCGAACGTCGGAGCAATTTTTCCTCGTCGACGCGTGCCGAAGAAGAGTTACGCAGGAATGCGAAACGCCCGTGCCGAAGCCGACGAAAAAGCGCGAAGCCCAAAAGCTCCCTGGACGATTGCAAGCCATAGCCGATGCGGCGGGCATAGATGCGGCAATCGCGATCGCGCGCGAGTTCGGCGGTCGGCGGCTGTATCTCCCCGCTTTGAAGACGCTTCGTCGGCGCCGCCAACATCCATTAGTTGTTCTGCTTGGGCTCGAATGCGCCTTGAAAGTCGTCGAGACGATCGGCGGCTTCGGCGAATATTTCGACGTTCCGACAGCGAGAAACGAGCTGATTTACCTAAAGCTGAGAGACGGCTTGTCGCAAGGACTAAGCACTTCGGAGCTTGCGAAACAGACCGGCATTTGTCGCCGCGCAGTCCTCTACCGGCTTGCCGCCATGAGAGTGGCCAACAAGGACGCCGCAAGGGCGTCAAAGGGCGCAAGGACGGGCCGTAAAAGGACGCATCACGATGATGTATGATCTAATCGAGGACAACTCCATGCTTTCCATCTCGGCCCCGCTGCCCAAAGCCGGCGCGGAGCCGCCGACGTGGATTACGATTTTCCCTCAGCTGGGGCGCATCGCAACGCGCGACGGGAGAAGTTACGACGTGGACGCTCAGGCGCTTATCGAGCGCTTTGAAGCCGACGGCCTAGACATTCCGATCGACATAAATCACTCGACGCCTAGAGCCGCCAGCACTGGGGAGCGCGCGGACGCCGTCGGTTGGATTACCGAGCTGAGCGTCAAGAATGGCGCGCTTCAAGGCAAAGTCGATTGGCTGGACGAAGGCAGGGAGGTCTTACGCAAACGAACGCATCGCTTCGTTTCCCCCGATTTTTTCCATACGCCTGAAGGAAGGACGAAGTGGTTGCGCGCAGTTGCGCTTGTCACGGCGCCCGCGCTCGCGAACCAGCGCGCGCTCGCTGCCGCGCAAACGACGCGCGGCGCTTCGCTTGCCGCAAAGATGGAAGACATCATTTATGCAATGATCGCGACGCCGATGCCGCGGACGAAGCCTTTGCCCGAGTGGGTTGTCGTCTTTGCCGCCCTGGGTTTCGTCGAGACGCAAACGGAGGATATCTTCTACATCGATGGAAAGGCGATCTGCGACGCATTCACGGCGGCGCGGCGCAGCGACGATCATGATTACCGCGTTTTTCCTGTATGCATTGAACATCGGCCGGATATTCAAATCGACAATGGCGAGGACGTTACGTCGGCGCCGATCGGCGAGATTGTCGAGCTTCGCATAAACACCGGAAAATTGGAGGCGAAAATCGATTGGCAGCCTGACGCATTGCAAATCGTCAACGACATGAGGCTGACTAGCGTGTCGCCGACCTTCTTCAGCGATCAGGGCGGAAAGGTAAGGCGCCTCAAGTCGATCTCTCTTGTTCGACGTCCCATGCCATTGCTTAGATCGCGCGCCGTCGGAAATGACGCGGCGCCGGAGGAGCGCGGCTATCAACCCAAGGCGGTAGGAAATTCGAGCGACACTCGGCTCTCCGCGGTTTCTGACTTGTTGAATTATCGCGTGAAGCAATTATCCAGCATCGGTCGAGTGAAGCGGGACGAGCTCTTTCTCTTGGAGATATGGCGAACTGAAAGAGATTTGCTCGCTGCCGGGATTACACCCGACGCGTCGTATATCCGGAGTTCCGCCGCTGAAAGTGTCGACAAACACGCCAATTATGTGCTTGGCAAACTCTTTCCTGAAGGCGGCGTGAGGCTCGAAGGCGCGCCGGCCACAGCGCGCTCGGCCCCGCGCGCAAGCGTTTCCCTCCCGGTGACACGGGCCAATCAGTTGAGCGCACAAGCGACGAAGCGCCCCGAGGATTGGAGCGCTCTCGAACTGGCGGCTGAGTTCCGAAAGGAGACGGCGCAGGCGAGCGCCGCCGGGCTCCCGACCGATGTCTGCTCCGTGCAACATCGCGTCATGTCCCGGTTGGGATTGGAGTGGGACTCGGAGAACGGCAGGCTGGTGGCGAGCGCGGCCGGACCGCAGGCGACGCAGCGTCCCGAAGATTGGAGCGCTCTCGAACTGGCGGCTGAGTTCGCAAAGGAGAGGGCGCAGGCGAGCGCCGCCGGGCTCCCGACCGATGTCTGCTCCGT
>DATBRI010000156.1:0-74139 GCA_036560365.1 Methylocystis sp. | reverse complement strand
CTTCCGACGCGAGAAAGCGAACGACATTGCCCAGCGAGCCGATGAAATTGCCATGATTGTTCATCAGCCGCGGCATCAAGATATTGGGAATGCGCAAGCCGCCCTTTTCCGACAGCAACAGGAAATGGTCCTCATGCACTTTCGTCTTCAGCGGCGCGTCGTCGCGCGTGCGCCACTCGGGCAGAAGCCGGTCAAGGCCTATCGGATCGATGACCGCGCCGGAGAGAATATGCGCGCCGGGCTCGGAGCCTTTCTCGATGACGACGACTGAGAGATCCGGCGCAACTTGCTTCAAGCGAATCGCCGCGGCGAGTCCGGCCGGTCCTGCGCCGACCACGACCACGTCATATTCCATAGATTCACGCGGCGGCAGCTCCGTATCTTCAGCCATTTTCAATCCCTTTTGCCTTTCTTGGAGGCATTCTAGCCTTTTTGCCGCCGCCGCGGCAAAAGGAGTTTCGCGTTCGAGGAAGGTTATGGTTGCGCCGCTCGCGTCAGGGTTTCGTCGCGCGGCGGGAGAGGTGCATAATCAACCCATGCGCAATCCGCTCGACTCCCCTGCCGCATGAAGCGTCTCGCCTTCTTCATTGGGCTGGCGCTGCTCGCCATCGTCGTTTGGCGTATCGCCTTTCATCCGGCGACTCCCGCCGATGTCTTTCTGGGCTATGTCGAAGGAGAAATGCTCTACATTGGCCCCTATGAGACCGAGAGGGTCGCGAGCCTCGCGGTGTCGGCCGGCGCCCAGGTCAAGAAGGGCGATCCGCTGTTCACGATGTCGACGACGCTTCTCGATCGGGCGCGCGACGAGGCGACGGCGCGCATCGCTCAACTCGAGGCGCAAGCCAAAAATCTGCGCGAGGCGATGAATAGGCCGGAGCAGATCGCCGTTCTGAAAGCGGCGCTGGAGCGCGCCGAGGCGTCGCTGCAATTGTCTCGCGTGGATTATGATCGGCAGCGCAAGCTTTACGCCAAAGGCGATGTCTCCAAGGCGGGGCTCGACCGCGCCGAAATGGCGCGAGCGCGTGACGAGGCGAGCGTCGAGGAAGCGCGCCGGCAGGTTGAGGCCTCGCGCATGGCCAGCCGGTCGCAGGAGATCGAAGCCGCGGAAGCCAGCCTGAAACAGGCGCACGCGCAACTCGACGCGCTGAACATCCGCGTCAAGCGCCAAAGCGTAGCCGCGCCGGCCGACGGCGTCGTGCAAGACGTTTTTTTCCGCCCCGGCGAGATCGTTAACGCCGGTCAGCCGGTCGTTGCGCTGCTCCCGCCGGAGAATCGCAAGGTGCGCTTCTTCATTTCCGAGCCGGAGCTGCCGAAGATCTCGCTTGGCGAACGGATGCGGGTCACCTGCGACGGCTGCGCCGACGACCTCTTTGGGCGCGTCAGCTATATCGCCAGCCGGCAGGAATATACGCCCCCGGTGATCTTCAGCGACAAGGAGCGCGCAAAACTCGTTTTCAAGGCCGAAGCGCGCCTGGAAGGCGCGGCGCGCGGGTTGCCGCTTGGCATGCCGGTCGCCGTCAGGCCGGCGCCGGAGCCGACGGAAACGGCGCAATGAGCGTCGACAGCGACATCGCGATCGATGTGCGCGGGCTGACCAAATACTTCGGCGCCAAAAAGGTCGTCGACAATTTCACGCTGCAGGTGGCGCGCGGTCACATCCAGGGCTTTCTCGGCCCCAACGGCAGCGGCAAGACGACGACGATCCGCATGCTCTGCGGCCTGCTGACGCCCGATTCGGGCGAGGGAAAATGTCTTGGCTACGACATTCGCCGGCAGCAGGAGGCGATCAAGCGTTACGTCGGCTATATGACGCAGGGGTTTTCTCTCTATCGCGACCTCACCATCCGCGAAAATTTGGAATTCGTCGCGCGGATCTATGGCCTCGAAGCGCCGGAAGACGCGGCTCGAGCGGCGCTCGAGCGCCTGGGGCTTGCAGGGCGCGCCGATCAGCTCGCCGGCGAATTGTCCGGCGGCTGGAAGCAGCGGCTGGCGCTCGGCGCGTGCATTCTGCCGGGGCCGTCGCTGCTGCTTCTCGACGAACCGACCGCGGGCGTCGATCCCAAGGCGCGGCGCGATTTCTGGGACGAGATCCATCATCTGGCGACGCAAGGCTTAACGGTGCTCGTTTCGACGCACTACATGGACGAAGCGGAGCGCTGTCACCGGATCGCCTATATCGCCAATGGGCGGCTGCTCGCTTCGGGCACAATTCCGGAGATCATCGCCAGCGCGCATCTCTCGACCTGGGTCGTGACGGGCGAGGGGCTCGATCCCCTCGGCAGCGAATTGAAGAGTCAACCCGGCGTCGACATGGTCGCGCGGTTCGGCGCGGCGCTGCACGTCAGCGGGCGCGATGAAGCGGCGATGGAGCGCATCGCCCGCCGCTACAGCGCCGAGGGCGTTCATCATTGGAAACGCGACGAGGCCTCGCTCGAAGACGTTTTCATTGATCTGATGACTCGCGCCGGAGCCGACCGGTGAGCGCGCAGCAAAGCCTGCCGGGCGTCGTTCCCCGTCCGGCCCGACGCGGCGCGCTGGCCCAGTCCTGGCAACGTTTCGTCGCGATGTTCGTCAAGGAATTCATTCAGCTTCGTCGCGACCGGCCGACGTTCACGATGATCGTCGGCATTCCGATCATCCAGCTGTTGCTCTTTGGATATGCGATCAACACCGATCCCAAACATCTCCCGACGGCCGTGCTGACAGGCGATGATAGCCCGATCGCGCGCGCGCTGATCGGCGCCTTGCGCGCAACCGATTATTTCAACGTCAAATATGTCGCGAAAGGCGAGGCGGACGCCGACAAATTGATCCTTTCCAACAAGGTGCAATTCGTCATTCAAATTCCGCCCGACTTCTCCCGCCAGCTCGTGCGCGGCGAAAAGCCGGGGCTGCTTCTCATCGCCGACGCTACGGACCCGACCGCAACCTCGGGCGCCGTGGCCGCCGCGCTCGGCGCGGCAAATCAGGCGCTCGACCGTGAGTTGACCGGGCCGCTGGCCTCTCTTGCGCAGAATGCGCCGCCTTACGAGATCCGCGTGCATCGGCGCTACAATCCGGCTGGAGAGACGCGCCGCAATATCGTGCCCGGACTGATCGGAACGATCCTCACCATGACGATGCTGATCTACACGGCGCTATCGGTCACGCGCGAAATTGAGCGCGGGACGATGGAGGCATTGCTCGCCATGCCGGTGCGCCCGGTCGAGATCATGCTCGGCAAGATCGCGCCCTATGTCGTCGTCGGCGCCGTGCAAATGTCGACCATTCTCATCGTCGCCTCGCTGTTGTTTCAGGTGCCGGTGGTCGGCTCGCTCTTTACGCTGACCGTGCTGACCTTGCTTTTTATCGTCGCCAATCTGTCGGTGGGCTACACTTTCTCGACCGTCGCGGTAAATCAGCTGCAGGCGATGCAGATGACTTTCTTCTTCTTTTTGCCGAGCATGCTTCTTTCGGGCTTCCTTTTTCCTTTCTACGGGATGCCGATCTGGGCGCAATATGTGGGAGAGGTGATGCCGCTTACCCATTATCTACGCATTGTGCGCTCGGTGATGTTGAAGGGCTCCAACTTCGGCGATCTCGCCGTCGACGCTGGCGCGCTTGCGGCCTTCACGCTTGTTGCGATGAGCGTCGCGGTGACGCGCTTCCGACAGACGCTGGACTGACGTTAAGGGCAATTTTCGGCTGCCTAACATTGGCGCGGAGACAAAGAATGACAGATACGCAAGACGCGGAAACGCGATTCAACATCATCATGAAGATCTCGGCTGTCGCCGCGGTGCTGCTGACCGGCTATTATGTTTGGTCCTTCTTCGTCAGCAGCCGCTATGAGGCGCTTTGCGGCGACTCCTATTGGAATCTCGACAAAAAACAGATCGAGTCCTGCGTCGACAGGAAAAAAGAACTCGAAAAGTAGACGCGTCGAGGAGCGATTGATGCGAATTCCGTCGAACCGGTGCGTCTGCGCGGTCGCCGCGGCGCTGGCGCTGTATGCTTCCCAGGGTCTCGCGAGAGAAATTCATCTCGATTGTGTCCGCGACGCGCAGACCGCGATGGTCGATATCGACACCGATCGCGCCTTTATGCAGATCATGTGGGGAGATGGCGTCGCCGAGGAATTCAAGGAAGGCGATTCCTATATCTCGGGTCCGGACAAGTTCGGCCGCAAGGAGAAGGTCGTTTATCTGATGCGACTCGAGAAGGACCTCGTCACTTTCGGAACCGACCGCAACTGCATCGAGGATGGCGTCAAGAAATGTGTCGACCAACATGTGCGCAACACGCTCGACGTCAATCGCGGCGAAATGAAATACGACGAGGGCGATTCGATCGCGGTGCTCAGATGCAATCCAGCGCCCCCCGGACGGCGTTTTTGAAGGGCCTCGTGACGAGCATCTGATGCGCGCTCGCGCAAAGCGCCGCGTCTTCTAAAAAAGAAAGGCGAGGCTCTGCGCAAAAAAGCCTGCGAACAGCAGCAGGCCCGCGTCCCGGTTTGAGCGGAACAGGCGCAGGGCGGTGATCGGCGCGATATCTTCTCGGGTCTGCGCGCTCTGCCAGGCGAGATGCGTCGCATAGGCGGCGACCCCTGCATAGGCGAGCCATCCGCCCCCCGCCAGAAAGACGGCGAAGGCGGCGCATATGGCGGACGCGGCGTAGAGCGCGCCGACCGCCAATTGAACGCGAGGGCCGAACAGTCGCGCCGTGGAACGCACGCCGACGGTCGCGTCGTCACGCACGTCCTGAAGCGCGTAAATCGTGTCGAAGCCGATCGTCCATGTGATCGCCGCCGCATAGAGAAAAAGCGCCGGCGCGCCGATTTCGCCGGTGCGCGCCGTCCAGGCGAGCAGCGCCCCATAGGCGAAGGCTAATCCGAGAATCGCCTGCGGCCAGGACGTGAAGCGCTTGGCGAAGGGATAAAGCAACACGATCAGCGGAGACATCAGTCCAAGAGCGATCGTGAGGCCGTTGAACGACAAAAGCACTGCGAGCCCGACGAGGCATTGAGCGACGAGGAAGGCGACCGCCGCCGCCGCCGTCACGCGCCCGCTGGCGAGCGGCCGTAGGCGCGTGCGCTCGACTTTGGCGTCGATCTCGCGGTCGACGTAATCATTATAGGTCGAGCCGGCGCCGCGCATGGCGACGGCGCCGATAAAGAACAGCGCAAGATGTAAAAGATTCGGCGCTTCGCGCAGCGACGCGGAGGCGAGAGCGCTGGATTCCCAGCAGGGAAGCAGCAGCAGCCACCAGCCGATGGGCCGGTCGAGGCGCGCAAGCTGAATATAGGGCAGTAGTGCGGGCGGCGTGCGGCGCAGTAACGGATGATCCGCGATTGCGTCGGGCAGCGCCGTCACTCCCGCCGAATCGCCGCTTCGCCTTATGCTCACAGCGGTCCGGAAGGCAACTTCGGCGGCGCCATCATGCCCCCGCCGCCGCCAGCGGCAGCCTGATCGCGCTGCTGTTTCATCTTCGCGGCGACCGAGCAGGCCTGCGAGGCGAAGTTCTGAGTCTTGCCGCGCGCATCCCTGAAGCCATCGACGACATTATCTGGAATGTTGCACCATTCCTTGTTCTTGGTGATGTAATTCATCATCTCGGTTTCGATGGCGACGAGACGGCGCGCAGCCGGGCAGGCGGCTTCGGGATCCATCTTGCCCTTGCCAGCCTTTCCCAGATTGTTGAGCGATTCGATTCCCGCCATGCGCTTCTGGGTGAGCTTTTGGAAGTCTTCCTGACAGGCTTGCGCATGCGCGCCGGTGGAGGCGAGCAGCATCGCAAACAGGGAAAGTCGCGCGGCAACGCGAGAAAAATCGACAGCGCCGATGATCATGTGTCTTAGTCCGCTCATCAGGCTAGCAGCATTACCAGCAGGCTTGCCGGCGACGCAAGTTTTAGCGAACCTGCGCGTAACAAAGCGGCGGCTTCATGGCGAGCGCGCCTTGCGCTCGCGTCTCCGCTTGGGAAGCCATTGTGTCAGCTTACGATTTTTCTGCTCAACGCTTGTTTGTTCGTGACGATCTCGCGCCCGATGCCGAACTCGCGCCTTCAGCTGAGGCGTCGAACTATCTGCTCAATGTCCTGCGGATGCGGGAGGGCGCCGAGATCCATCTGTTCAATGGCCGGGACGGCGAATTTCGTGCGACGCTCGTGAACGTCTCGCGACGCTCCGCAAGATTACGTGTCGGCGAGCGGCTGCGGGCCCAGAGCGAGCGCGCCGACCTCGATTATTGTTTCGCTCCCTTAAAGCAGGCGCGGCTCGACTACCTGGCGCAGAAGGCCACGGAGATGGGCGCGGGCCGTCTCCTGCCGGTGATGACGCGCCGAACGCAAGTCCGCCGGCTCAATTTGGCGCGACTCGAGTCCAATGTCATCGAGGCCGCCGAGCAATGCGGCGTGCTGGCCGTGCCCGAGATCGGCGCCGCCCTGGAACTGCCTGAGTTTCTGGCGCTTTGGCCGGCGCCGCGGCTCCTGGTTTTTTGCGATGAGCGCGCGGCGCTCGCCAATCCGCTGGATGCGCTCGACGGCCGCACGGCGCGCGAGGGCGTAAGCGTGCTCATCGGACCGGAAGGCGGTTTTGAAGACGCCGAGCGGGCCGCCATCGCCGGTCTGCCGAACGTCGCGCGCCTTTCGCTCGGCCCGCGCGTGCTGCGCGCCGACACCGCCGCCGTCGCGGCTCTGGCGATCGTACAGGCCGCGATCGGCGATTGGCGTTCGCGGACCGCCGGCGAAACTAAAAATAAATAAATAGAAAATAAAGCTTAGGTCTCACACGGCGCCGACATGTTTCGCCAGTGGGCGTCCAAGACACGATCCTGCCACGATGTTTGGCTCTAGTTGGGTGTAGCGTCGGAATGCGCCGCTCGAAGGCGAGGAGGTTTTCTCGTCGCCGACAGCGCAGCGACGGCGCGTCGAGAACATCGTCGGAATCGCAGGCTCCTGGAAATCTCGCGCGACGCGCGAAATTTCGGAAATGAGGCCCAAAACTCATGACCCTAGACAACATCGGCCGCGGCGACCGTCTCCTCCCAGCGGGCTTTATCGCCGTCATCGCGCTTACGGCCATCGCCGTCGCGCCAGCGCGCGCCGAGAATGTCAGCCAATGCGCGCGATATGGCGCCGATTATGTCGCAGTCGCGGGGTCAAACGGGTGCGTTCGGCTCGGCGGCCACGTCCGCGTGTCCATGCCGCGCACGCCCGTCGCCCCATTGGGTTACACGGATATGCGACGAGACGGCATGCAGCACGCCTCCGCGCGGTCTTTGCTGCCGCCGATGGCGCCCTTCGGACTGCACGACCTCTTCCCGCGCTGACGATCGCGTCGGCGCCTGCGCCCAATACTAAAAGGGAAGCACGCAATCGGTGAAGGCGGCGTCGATCGACCGCCCCCATCCGCCGTAATAAGCGTCCAAGCGCCGTTGGGCCAAGGTGCGTCCGTCGTCGAGAATTGCTTCCAGCGGCGCGAGAAAAATGCGCTCGTCGCGCCCTTTGGCGTCGAGCCGGGCGCGCTGGCGCAATCCGTCCTTCGCCAGCGCAAGAATGTCGCGTCCGACGTCGCGCAGGCTGCGGCCCTCGATCCGCGCATCGAGCGCCAGACCGGGGACATCCGCGCGCAGCGCCTGACGCGCGGCCTCGCTCCACCCCTTCGTCAGTTCGCGCGCCTGATCGAGCGCGGCGGCGTCATAGAACAGACCGGCGCAAAGCGCGGGAAGGGCGGTGAAATGGGCGCGAGGACCGGCGTCCGCGCCGCGCATTTCGAGATAGGTCTTTATTCTCACCTCCGGAAAGATCGTCGAGAGGTGATTGGCCCAGTCGGACATTGTGGCGCGCTCGCCAGGGAGTTGCGGAAGGCTGCCCGCCATCAAATCCTTAAAGCTCGCTCCCGTCACGTCGTGATAGACGTCGCCGCGCTTGACGAAATACATCGGCACGCCGAGCGCATAGTCGACGTAGCGTTCGAAACCGAACCCACTCTCGAAAGCGAAAGGCAGCATGCCGGTGCGATCGGCATCGGTGTCGAGCCAAATATAGGATCGCTGCGACAGCCGGCCGGTGGGCTTGCCGTCAAGAAACGGCGAGTTGGCGAACATCGCCGTGATGAGCGGCTGTAACGCGAGGCCGACACGCGTTTTTTGAACCATGTCGGCTTCATCGACGAAGTCGAGATTGACCTGCACGGTTGCAGTGCGAAACATCATATCGAGCCCGAGCGCGCCAACTTTCGGCATGTAGGCTTGCATGATGGCGTAGCGCTGCTTTGGCATCATCGGCGTTTCCGAGCGCGACCACTTCGGACTGCAGCCAAGATCAAGGAAGCGCACGCCAAGCGCGCGGGCCACGGGCGCTAAGGCCGCGAAGTGCGCGTCAAGCTCGTCATGCGTTCCGTGAACGTCGGCCAGCGGCGCCCCGGAGAGTTCGAATTGTCCGCCGGGCTCGAGCGAAATCGCGCCGCCGCCATCTGTCTGGTAGAGGCCGATCAGCGCGTCCCGGTCGAGGATGGGCTCCCAGCCGAGCGTGTCGCGCAAGCCTTCAAGCAGCGCGCGCACGCCGCCCCGTCCCCCGGCGCCCTCATAGGGGACCGGCGAATCGTCGGCCGCATAGAAGGGGATTTTCTCGTGCTCGGTGCCGATGCGCAGCGGGGCGCCGCCCGTCTTGGAGCCGGATTCGAGCCATTCGACCAGCATGTTGCGCGACGTGATCGGCGTCGTGTCGGATACGTCGCGGGCCATCTACGGGGAATTTTCCGTGCTAGAGGAGACGAGCAATTGCGGCGCGGGATGCGCCTCGCGGGTGAAGAATCGCGCCGATGGATTGCAGGAAAGCGGGCGTTGCGCAAGCCTCCGCCCGCGCCCGCCGCCGAGCGCGGCGATCCGAGGGCGTCATGGGGGGGTTAGAACTTGCGGGCCCGTCCGAGGGCTTGGCCGGCCGGCGGCTTAGCGCTTGCCCAGCATCTTGCCGAGAATGCTCTCGAAATCCGAGCGCGCGCCGGCGGTTTCGCCGCCGCCGCGGCCGATCTGCAGCGTCTTCTTGATTTCTTCGATCGCCTGCTGAACCGACGCCTGATCCATGCCGTCCGGCAGGCCCTGTGAGCCGGACCCGCGCTCCCTGTCGAGGTCAAGCGGACCGCTGCGGCCAAAGCCGCCGGGGTCGCCCGTTGATCCGCCGTATGGGTCCGGCGTCGGCCGGCGGCCGCCGCCGAGCAGCGATCCCAATATCGAGCCCAGGAGTCCGCCAAACAGGCCGCCGCCCGTTCCGCCCCTCGGCGGCGTCGGCGTCGGCTCGGGTTCGCGCTGCGGCGCGGTCGCGCCCCCGAACATCTGTTCGATAATCGCGCCGAGAGCGCCTGAGCTGACGAGCTGGCCGAGCACGCCGCCGAGGCCCCGGTTGTTCACATTTTTAAATAATCCGCCGATGAGCACGGAGACGAGCACCGGCAGCAATTGCGAGAGAATGTCCGGACGCAGCCCGGACTCGCGCGCCGCGACCTGAACGACGCGCCCGGCGGCCGCCGGAGAGCCGAAGAGATCGTCGAGCAGCTGTCGTGACTGGGCAAGAGAGTCAACGTCCTGCGCGGCGCCAGGATCTTCGAAGGCGGCGGCGCGCAGAGGGGACGCGATATCGCCCAAGACCTTTTCGAACAGCAGCGGCTGTTCGGCGGCGTTGTTCAAGCCGACTTCGAGCGCGGGCGCGAGGGCTTTGATGGCGCGGTCCATCTGTTCGTCGGAGAGGCCGAAGCGCTGAGCCAGATTGGAGACCAACTGGCCGCCTTGCGCGGACTGCAAAATCTCGTCGAGATAGGACATGCGCGCAGCTCCGTTCACGCGAGCCCGGACGCCGAGCCCGACGTTATGGTGTCACAGTCCGGCGACGACGCCAATCACAGGCTAACCACGAAAGGTGTTGCGGCGCATCGACGTTAACCACGCATTGGCCCGCTCAACGATGGCTCCCCTGCAGCGGATCGGCGCGGCGCCGGCGGCTTGACACCGTCGCGCATGCGCGACATTGCTTGCCGGCATTCAGCCGGGTGATCCGGATGGCCGCGTTTGGCGCTTGAGCGGCTCGCCGCCTCGGCGCCGCCTCTGCCAAAGGCGCGAAGATGAACGTTCACCCTCGGCCCACAAAGCCGCCGCTCAAGATACTGCTGTGCTCGCCGCGGGGGTTTTGCGCCGGCGTCGTGCGCGCGATCGACGCGGTCGAACGGGCGCTGGCCAAGTTTGGCCCGCCCGTTTATGTGCGCCATGAGATCGTCCACAATCGCTACGTCGTCGAATCGCTCAAGGCGAAAGGCGCGATTTTCGTCGAGGAGCTCGACGAAATTCCAAACACGAACGCGCCGGTGATCTTCTCGGCGCATGGCGTCGCCAAAGCGGTCTCGGCCGCGGCGGCGGGACGCGGACTTCTCGCCATCGACGCGACATGCCCGCTCGTCACGAAAGTGCATCGAGAGGCGGAAATTCACTGGCGGCGCGGCCGCCGGGTGTTGCTCGTCGGACATTCCGGCCATCCTGAGGTCGTTGGCACCATGGGACAGCTGCCGGAAGCGGCGGTGGTGCTGGTCGAATCCGTGGAGGACATTGAACGGCTCAAACTCGATGACGAAACGAATCTGGCTTATGTGACGCAAACGACGCTGTCGCTCGACGATTCCCAGGAGATCGTCAGCGCGCTGATGAAGCGCTTTCCAAAGATCGTTGGCCCGCACAAGGAAGACATCTGCTATGCGACCACGAACCGCCAGGCGGCGGTGAAGGAGGTCGCCCCGCATGTCGAGGCCGTGATCGTGGTCGGTTCGCCCAATTCGTCGAACTCGCAGCGGCTGCGCGAGGTCGCTGAGCGCGCCGGCGCGCCGGCGCAGCTCGTGCAGGGCCGGGGCGAGATCGACTGGGGGATTTTTGGCAGCATATCGTCGCTCGGAATTACGGCCGGCGCGTCCGCGCCCGAGGTTCTCGTTGAGGAAATCATGGACGCATTCGCCGAACGATATGAAATTGTCGTCGAAACGATCTCGAGCGCCGACGAGAACGTGTCCTTCCCTCTGCCAAAGGAGCTGCGGGCGATCGCCTGAGGGCGGCCTGCAGTGAACGGTCGGCGCCCATGGCCGTCTATACGCTGGTTGACGACGAGGAGCTGATCGCTTTCCTCGCGACGTACGATCTCGGGCGACTGCTCTCGTGCAAGGGCATCGCCGAGGGCGTCGAAAACTCCAACTATTATCTCCATACCGGCGCCGGCAGCTTCATCCTCACGCTTTACGAGAAGCGCGTCGCCGAAGCCGATTTGCCCTTCTTCCTGAACCTCATGGAACATCTCGCGGCGCGGGGCGTGACCTGTCCGCTGCCGGTGAAGAACCGCGCCGGCCGCGCGCTGGGGCGCCTTGCCGGCCGACCCGCCGTCATCGTCACTTTCCTCGACGGCTATTCCGTCCATCATCCCGAAGTCGGCCACTGCGCCGCGCTGGGCGCGACGCTCGCGCAATTGCACCTCGCCGGCGCCGATTTCGCGCAGCGGCGCTCCAACGCGCTTTCCGTTGAGGGATGGCGACCGCTATTTGCGACCTGCGCGGCCCGCGCGGAGGAGGTCGCGACGGGATTGCGCGGGCTCGTCGACGCGGAACTCGATTATCTGGAGCGGGAGTGGCCGCGCGACCTGCCGAGCGGCGTCATTCACGCCGATCTCTTCCCCGACAATGTTTTCTTCCTCGGCGAGCCTATCTCGGGGCTGATCGACTTCTATTTCGCCTGCACCGACGCCTACGCCTACGATCTCGCGATTTGCCTCAACGCCTGGTGCTTTGACGCCGAGAATCGCTATCAACCGGACAAGGGCGCCGCGCTGCTCGACGCCTATCGGCGGCTTCGGCCGTTTTCGGCCGCCGAGATCGCCGCCTTTCCCACGCTCGCGCGCGGCGCCGCGCTGCGATTTCTGCTCACCCGCTACGTCGACTGGCTGAATGTGCCGGCAGGCGCGCTGGTGCGTCCCAAGGATCCGCGCGAATATCTCGCCAAGCTGCGGTTTCACCAGTCCGTCACTGACGCGCGCGTCTATGGCCTCGCCTCATGACGCGCGGCGTCGAGATCTGGACGGATGGCGCGTGCTCGGGAAATCCGGGGCCCGGCGGCTGGGGCGCGATTCTTCGCTTTGGCGATCGCGAAAAAGAGATCAACGGCGG
Source organism: Methylocystis sp. (assembly GCA_036560365.1). GTDB lineage: Bacteria > Pseudomonadota > Alphaproteobacteria > Rhizobiales > Beijerinckiaceae > Methylocystis. The sequence continues at coordinate 61,973 of DATBRI010000156.1, read as the reverse complement.
CGAGCCGCTCACCACCAATAATCGCATGGAGCTGATGGCGGCGATCATCGCGCTTGAGACTTTGACCCGTCCTTGCGCGGTGGATGTCCATACCGATTCGCAATATCTGCGCAGCGGGGTCACCTCATGGATCGCCGGCTGGAAAGCGCGCGGCTGGCGGACCGCCGACCGAAAGCCGGTTAAGAACGTCGATCTTTGGCAAAGGCTGGAAGCGGCGGCGGAGCGGCATGACGTTAACTGGCATTGGGTCAAAGGCCATGCGGGCCATGACATGAACGAGCGCGCCGATGAATTGGCGCGCGCCGGCATGGCGCCCTTTCTTCCGGGCAGGCCGCCTGCAAGCGCGCGCGCCTCATCGAAATAGTCTTGCCGACACGCCCGCGAACCCTATTTCAAAGTCGACCAGGACTCTTCTTCGCCTTGGGGAGCGCGGCGCGGCCGCGTTCCCCATTTTCGTTTGCCATCATATTGACATGTCGCCGCGCAAAAGGACCATGTGCGGTTCGAGTATGCGTCTTCGCTGATTCTCTCTTCGATGGGGGGCAAAGACGTCAATGCACCTTCCGAAAAAATGGTGGATTGGACTGCCGGTCCTTTTTGGATTGGCCTATTTCGCGCAGACCGCACTGACGCCTCGTCTAGAGGACGCTCTCCGCGCCGCGGTCTTCTCTCGAGTCATGCAATCGCCTGACGCGATCGACAGGCCGGAGGTCCGCGTCGCGGGCCGCGACGTCGTCCTCGCCGGCATTTCGCTGTCACCTGACGTGAAAGCGAATCTTTTGTCGGCGTTGAGCGTTGAAACGCCAGCGCGGCGCATTATTGACGCGACGCAGCCTCTCTCGCGCGCGACGCCCTTCGTGCTGCGACTCGAACGCCACGGCGGGAAGGCCATGATCTCGGGCAACGTCCCGCCGACGGGCGCCCGCGAAAGGCTGCGCGCCGAGATCGCCGCCTTGGGCCTGGAAGTGAATGATGAGGCCGCCTACGCCGACGGCGCGCCGCAAACCTTCGCCGATCTCGCGTCCTTCGCGGTCCGCCGCCTCGCCGAACTTGATCCCGCGACGACGACGATGACCGACGCGACTCTGGCTGTTTCCGGCGAAGCGCGCAGCGCGGCCGATTACGACAAGGCGCTCGCCGCGCTCAAGGCGTCGACGTTCGGCGCGAGCGCGCTAACAGCGGACGTGTCGCCGCCGCGCATTTCTCCTTACGTATTTTCAGCTGCGGCGCGCGACGGCGTCATCAGCCTCTCCGGCCACCTGCCGAGCGACGATCTGCGCAAAAAAGTCATTGCGATGGCCGCCTCTGCCGGCGCCGGCGCCGCTGTCAGCGACGCGACGCGGCTCGGCGCCGGCGCGCCGGCCGGAGACTTCGCCGGAGCGCTGGCCTTCGCGGTCGGCGAACTCGGCAAACTGTCGCAAGGCAAAGTCGCCGTAGCTGACGGGAAGATCATCATCGAAGGGCAGGCGCGCCAGAACATATTGAGCGATACGATTCGGGCCGACGCGAAAGAACGGTTGCCGTCAGGATTTGAGATCGCGCGGCTCGACGTCATGGCGGGTCCGATGAGCCCGTATGTTTTCAGCGCCCAGCGCGCCGGCGGAGACGTCACGCTCACCGGCTATGCGCCGGATGAGGCGGTCCGCAACCGTCTCATTGAGACCGCGCGCAGGAATTTCTTCGACGCCAAGGTGGTTGACAGGCTCGTCATCGCGAAAGGCGCGCCGCAGAACTTCGCGGAAGCGACGGATCATTCCCTGGCCGCATTGGCGCGGCTCGACGAAGGCAAGCTCGCGATCAGCGACTCGAATATCTCGCTCGCGGGCGTCGCGCGTCATCAGAGCGCGCGCGCCGAGATCGCGGCGAGCTTCGCCGATACGCTTCCGCAAAGTTTCCGCGGCGAGGCGCAACTATCGACACGCATCGTCGGCGCGCCGCTCGATGCAAGCCAGTGCGCCGTGGCGCTCTCAGAGCTTCTCGCCAAATCGCCGATCGTCTTCGTGTCCGACGATTCCGCGATCGCCGCTGACTCCGAGCCACTTCTCGACGCAATCGCGGCGACGGCGCTGCGCTGTCCGGGCGCTGCTCTCGAATTCGCGGCGCACACCGATAATGTCGGCATCGCCGAAGTGAATCTAGGGCGCAGCAAGCGTCGCGCGCAAGCGGTCGGCGCACGCCTGGCGAAGGCCGGACTCGACCCGTTCAAAATCAGCGCCGTCGGCTATGGCGGCGAACGCCCAATCGCTTCCAATGACAGCGACGAAAATCGCGCGCGCAATCGCCGCGTCGAAATCGTCGTCAAGTAGCGCCAGAGACGGAGACGGCAGATGTCCTACTTGCTGACGCTTGGCTGGCCCTGGTTCGCCGCCGCCTGTGCGCTTGGCGCGCTTGCCGGCTATGCGACGACCTCGCGGGTGAACGACGCACCTGCGGCGCCCGGCTGGAATATTATCGCGATCGTCGTGACGCTCGGCGCGGGCGCAGCCGCCTCCTGGCTGGGGCTCTTTGACGGGCGCGCCGCGCTGACCCTGGACGTGTCGCTGATCGCGATGCTCGCCTATCTCGTCGGTCTGCCGGTTGGCGGCGCGCTCAAGGCGACTCAGGCCGCGCCCGCTTTCGCCGCCAAGCGGCCGATCGTCGTATTGCGCGGCGCGTCGCGTGACGTTGGCGAATCGACCGCCGCGCCATCCCTCGAACCGCAAGACGAGATCGTCGCGACGGCGGAGCCGGCGACGCCGATAAGCGTTGAGCCGGCGCTAGACGCGTTGGCGTCAGCCTCGAAGGCGCTGAACGGAAAAGCCGCGCAAATGCGCGCGCCGAGCGGCAGAGCGGCGCCGGGCGCTCCGCCTGCCGCGCTTCCCGGGCCACGCAACGGCGCGGCGGACGATCTTGCAAAAATCAAGGGCGTCGGGCCAAAGAGCGTCGAGAAGCTGCACGCGCTCGGCGTTTTCCATTATGATCAGATCGCCGGTTGGAGCGATGACAACGTCAAATGGATCGAGGCGGCGCTGGGCGCGGCGGGGCGGGTGAAGCGAAACGGATGGATCGCGCAGGCGCAAGCGCTGAGCGGCGGAGCCCGCGCCAATCAGAGCGCCGACGCGGCATAAAGCGCCGGCAGAAGGGCGAGTTCTTGTATGCGTATGGGTCTGAGCTTCGTCCTCGTCTGCGTCGCGTCGCTCTCCGCCCAAGACCTGCGCGCGCAGGACATGCTGCAAGGCGTCGATCTCGCGCAGCCGGCCTATTCCAAGGCCGAATTGACGCGCGCCGACGTCGAAGCGGCGCTGCTGCATCGCAAGAGCGGGAACAAGGTCGATCTCTCGGAAAAGAGCCTCAACGGGCTCGATCTTTCCGGACTCGATCTGCACGGCGTCGATTTTCGCGCCGCCCGTATGAACAAGACCTCGCTCGCCGGCGCGCGGCTCGACGACGCGATCCTCGATCAGGCCTGGCTGATCGAAGCCGACCTCACCGGCGCATCGCTGAAGGGGGCGCACGCCTTCGCAGCGCAAATGCAGCGCATGCGGGCCGACCGCGCAGACTTCGCGCATGCGCGTCTGGCCGGCGATTTGACCGGAGCATCGGCGCGCGGCGCCAATTTCAACGAGGCGGATCTCTCCGCTGACATGAAGAACCAGTCGATGGGATTGATGCGCGCGGTGCTGCGCTCGGCCGTCCTCGAAGGCGCGCGTTTTCACAAGACCAATCTCGCGAGCGCCGACTTGCGGTTCGCGCGCGCCGCGAGTGCCGATTTTTCCGAGGCGAATCTGAAGGGCGCCGACGCCGCCGGCGCCGATTTGACGGGCGTAAACTGGACCGGCGCCAACACCGACGGTCTGGACCTTGATTCCGCGCAGATCGACTCCGCCGCCGGCGCCGCGCTCTCTGGCGCGCACAACATCGATCGCGCCCGCGTGAAATGACGCGCGACGCAATCCGCATCGGCGTCGATCTCGGCGGCACCAAGATAGAGGCGATCGCGCTCGACGCCGCGGGCGAGACGCTGGCGCGTCGCCGCATCGCGACGCCCGCGCAAGATTATGGGATGATCCTGAGCGCCGTCGCGACGCTGGTGCGCGATATTGAATCCGACATCGGCCGGCGCGGCGCCGTCGGCGTCGGCGCGCCCGGCGCGATCTCGATCCATACCGGCCTCGTGAAAAACTCCAATACGCCCGTCGTCAACGGCAAGCCGCTCGACGTCGATCTCGCGCAGGCGCTCGGACGCCCGGTGCGCGTCGCCAATGACGCCAATTGTTTCGCGCTCTCGGAGGCGATCGATGGCGCCGGCCGCGGCGCCGGCGTGGTGTTCGGCGTCATTCTCGGCACCGGCGTCGGCGGCGGCGTCATCGTCAATGGCAAGATCGTCGAGGGGCGCAATCGCGTCGCCGGCGAATGGGGCCATACGCCGCTGCCGTGGATGACGCCCGAAGAATATCCGGGGAACCCCTGCTTTTGCGGGCACAGCGGCTGCATCGAGACGTTTCTCTGCGGCGCCGGCCTTTCGCGCGACTATGAGACGCGCGCCGGCGCGTGGCGCCCTGCGAGCGAAATCGCCGCGCTGGCGGAGGCCGGAGAGCCCGCCGCGCGGGCGAGCCTCGATTGCTATCAGGACCGTCTGGCGCGGGCGCTGGCGGTGATCGTCGATCTCATCGATCCTGACGTGATCGTGCTGGGCGGCGGACTTTCCAACATCTCGCGCCTCTATGAGGGATTGGCGGCGCGCGTGGGGGAGAACGCCATCACCGACGCTTTCGATACGAAAATCCTGCCCAATGCGCATGGCGACTCGGGCGGCGTGCGCGGCGCCGCATGGCTATGGGGCGCCGGCGAGGCTGACCAATGAGTTGCACATGGCGCGCAAGCCCGAGCGGCCGCGCGCGCAGCTTGCGCCGGCCGTTCCCTCCGGCCGCGCGCCGGTGTATGCGGAAGCAATCGCGGCGGCTGCGGCGAGCGTGAGGGGGAGTTTGTGATGGGCGCCGCCGGAGTCCAGCATCATCAGGTGAAGAAGCCGTGCGCCCATCTGGCTTTTCTCGCCTCCGGCGCGCCGGAGGCGGAAGACTCGCGTCAGCGCCTCATTGAAAAATACGGCGACTGCCCGCCCGAGGAGGCCGATTGCATCGTCGCGCTGGGCGGCGACGGCCTCATGCTGCGCACGCTGCATCGGTTCATGGACGCCGGCAAGCCGATCTACGGGATGAATCGCGGCTCGGTCGGCTTTCTGATGAACCAGTATCGCGAGACCGGGCTGCGCAAGCGGATCGCCGAGGCCAAGCCTTCGATCATTCACCCCTTGCTGATGCATTCCGTCAATGTGCGCGGCGACGAGTTTTCGGCGCACGCCATCAACGAGGTGTCGCTGCTGCGCCAGACGTCGCAGATCGCGAAGCTGCGCATTCTGGTCAATGGCCAAGAGCGCTTGCCGGAGCTCGTCACCGACGGCGTGCTGGTGTCGACGCCCGCCGGCTCCACCGCCTACAATCTTTCCGCCAATGGTCCGATCCTGCCGCTCGATGCGCCGCTGATGGCCTTGACGCCGATCTCCGCCTTCCGACCGCGCCGCTGGCATGGCGCTCTGCTTCCCGATCTCGCAAAGGTGCGGATCGAAGTTCTCGAAGCGGCGAAGCGGCCCGTCTCGGTCGTCGCCGATCATGACGAATTCCGCGACCTTGCTTATGTGGACATTGTGATGGACCACGCCACCAGTCTGATCCTGCTCCATGATGCCGGCCATTCGCTGGAAGAGCGAATCCTGCGTGAGCAGTTTGGATACTGACCCAATGGCTGACTCAGCGATCAAACCCTTCCGCCGCCACGTCTTCGTCTGCGTCAACACGCGCGATGGCCGATCCGCCTGCGAGGACCACGGCGCAAAGGAGGCGCTGGCCAAGGTGAAGGAAGCGCTCAAGGCGCTGCCCTTCGCCAAGCGCGAGGGCGTGCGCCTGTCGCAGTCTGGCTGCCTCGGCCAATGCGAGCACGGCCCCGTCGCGGTCGTCTATCCCGGCGGAAGGTGGATCAGCTATTCGTCGGCCGACGAACTGATCCGCTTTGTTCTGGAGGCGGTCGACGCGGAGGACTGATCAGCGGCGCTGCTGAGCGTGTTAAAAGGGATTTCAATCTCTCGAAACCAGCTCCCCTCGCATGCGCTCCTGTTTGATCCTTGATTCAAAGGCCAGCGACGAGCAGTTCGCCGCGGCGCTCGATTGCGGCGCCGACGCGCTTTTGGTGCGGCTTGGCCCTTGCGCGGAAGACGCGGCGCGGCGCAGCGCCCGCGCGCGCGCCTGCGCGCTGATCAACGCGGCGCGAGGCAAGCGCGCGGCGCCGAAACTCTTTGTCGACGTCGCCCCGCTCGACAGCGAACTCGTCGACGCCGATCTTGACGCGCTGTTCGGCCCGGGCCCGGGCGGCGTCTTTCTCCCTTCCTTCGACGGCGCCGCGAGTTTGCAGCGCATGGCGGTGAAGCTCGCCGTGCGCGAGGCGCAAGCGGGCCTCGCGGACGGCGCGACCAGGATCGGCGCCTTTGTCGGGGGAGATCCCGCCGGGGTTCTGGCGCTTCAGGCGCTTGCCGGCGCATCGCCGCGTCTCGCGGCGCTGGCCTTCGACGACGCCGGGCTGCGCGCGGCGCTCGGCCTCGCCTGCGACGACGGCGCCGCCATCCAAATGGCGCGCGCGGCGGTCGTTCTGGCGGCGGCCTCGGCCGGCGTTGCGGCGCTCGCTGCGCCTGTGCAGAGCGGCGAAGAGCATGCCTTTACGGCGGCGCGCCGCGACGGTTTTCGGGGGGCGATGGCGCTTTTTCCCGGACAGATCGCGGCCATCCACGGGGTCTTCCCGGCGGGCGAGAATCGACAAAGACCGCAATCGCCGGCATAGACAGTTCGATGAAAAAGGTCCGATTGGACGCGCTGGGCCGAGTCACCGCCGCTGCGCTCGCCGGCGCCGCGCTTGTCTCGGAGCGCGCGCAAGCGCAGCAACCGCCGCCGCGCCGTCCCCATCCGCCGCATGGCGTCGGCGAAGCGGCCGGACCGGCCGCGCCGACCGAGAGGCTGTCCCAGCTGCGGCTGAGCGCGACGCTTTCCGCCAATGACCAGCAGCCGGTCCGCTCCGGGCTCGTCTGGCGCGTCTTTGAAGAGAGCGCCCAGCCGGATGGATCACACAAGCTTGTGGCGCAGTCCGAGGAGGCGATCCCAACGCTGCCGCTGCCGGACGGCGCCTATATTGTCCATGCGGCCTATGGCCTTGCCGGCGTCACGCGCCGGGTCGCCATAGAGGGCGGCAGTGTTGCCGAGCGGATCGTTCTGAACGCCGGCGGGCTGAAGCTCATCGACAAGCTGGGCGACGCGCAAATTCCCGCGCAGCGGCTTTCAATTTCGATCTATGTGCCAGAACGCGGCAATTCCGAAGCGAAGCTCATTCTCGCCAACGCCAACTCCGACGACGTGATCTGCCTGCCCGAAGGCGCCTATCACGTCGTGTCCACTTTGCTCGACACGGGACAGGGCGCCCAGGGCGGGACGAACCTGACCAACTCCGTGGTTACGGCTGATTTGAAAATTCCGGCCGGAAAGCTGATCGAAGCGACCCTGCGCCATCGCGCGGCGACCATGACCTTGAAGCTCGTCAAGCAGCCGGGCGGCGAGGCGCTCGCCAATACGAGCTTCTCGGTGCTCACGCCGGGCGGCGACGTCATCCGCGAGATGATCGGCGCTTTCCCGTCACTCGTTCTGGCCGAAGGCGAATATGTCGCCATCGCGCGCCACGAGGGCAAAACCTATCAGGGAACTTTCCGCGTGCAGTCGACCAAGGACTCGGACGTCGAAATTCTGATGCGCGATCAGCCGCGCAATCACGCGAACGACGAACTTCCACAATAAAAAAGCCGCCCGGCGAACCGGGCGGCTTGCTTGAGTCGCTCTTTGAAAACAGCGTCTAAAGGATTGTGAAGGGGATAATCACGTCCATATTGAACATGCCCTGGTTCGAGCTCAGGCCGCTGCGGCTGAAGAACGGCGTCGTGCCGTTCACCGTCGTGTCCCAACGGAGCTCCGGGCGAATGATCAGGCCGGTGATGTAGGGCAGCTTGACGGGCAATTCTGGCGTAATGGTCATTCCCAGCGTGAAGGCGAGATAGCTGGTGCCGGACCAGATCGGTCTGTTGGCGTAAAGTCCTGTTCCCAGGTTTTGGCTAATGCAGGACGGACACCAGAAGCCGTGCGCCGCATTCACCGCGTCGAAGTAGCCCGGGAACGCGTTCACGAAGAAATTGTTGTTGTCCCTAAAGAATTCCGCGCGCCCGTTCAGCTTGAAGACGTCGTTGATCTTGTAGGAGAAATATTGCGCAATCCCAAAGGCGCGCGCGCCCATCGGATTGGCCGGCGCCGTGCCCCAGAAGGCGCCATTGCCGCCCAGGCCGCCGACGATGGCGTTGGCCGCGCCCCAGGCCTTTTGCGGCAGACCGAAGGAGCTCGGATTCCAGCCCGTTTCCACCATGAGGCTCATGTCGGTGATAAAGGTAAGGTTCTCTGTCGCTTTCCACGTCGTCGTGAGATTGTTGTACGAGCGGATCGCGTGGTTGACGTCGCAGGCGCAGAGGTTCGGCGCCCCAAAGCCACCCTGGTTAAAGGGCCAACCCGCCGTGGTTGGGGGGGGCCAACCCCCCGGCGTGAAAGGAGTGCCAGTGAAACCAGTCGGCCAGCCGACGCCGAGCGGATCCGTCTGCCGCGCGTTCTCGGGACCGGTATGAGTGATCGCCATAATCGTCAGATTGCCGTCGAGCAGGTTGAAGCCGAATCCGCCGTGGAAGGAGGCGGCGGCGTTGTTGTCTCCAGGCCACCCGAGGCTCGTGTTCACGCCGCTGGTCACGCCTGTATAGACGTCGAGCCAGGGCTTTGCGTGCGTAGTGACCATTACGCCGGTGTGAAGGAAGGGCCCGAAGTTGAACATGTAGGAGTGGCTGTAAAACAGATTGTCTTTCGCCGGGATCACTTCCGCGCCGTTGTAGGTCACGAACATGCCGGCCTTGACGTCGACGCCGCCCTCGCTGATGGGGCTTATCCACGGAAGATGCGCCAGGACATTCGCCTCGATCGGCCCGATCTGCGTCCGTGAATTGATCGCATAATCAAGAACGCCGAGGTAGTGGTTGTAGCGCATGTCCTCGCCGATCATGCCCTGCAGCTTGAATCCGAAGTCATAGCCTTCGGCCTTGGGGTCGAGTGGACGCTGCACGGTCACGAGGGCGCCGTTGAACGTCGGCCAGTTGGCGCGGTCCGTATAGAGGTGACCCCAGTTCAGCTTGTTGAACGGCTGATTGAAATTGACGGCGACGCCGCCTTCGAGGTAGCCGTCAATCGTAATCGTATCGATCCAGGCCGGCGCCGGCGGCGGCACGGCCGGACCCTTGACGATCATGCCTTTTCTCGCGGGCTTGGCTGCGGGAGGAGGCGCAGGTTGGTTCTCTTCAATGAGGGTCGGATCGACCTCCATCAGCTTCGATTGCGCATGAGCAGCGCTCGGAATGCTGGTCGCTATTGAGAGTGCAGCGACGGTCGAAAGATAGGGCCACTTCATTGCTGGGAACTCCGTCTGGAGGCGAGATCTGATTGATATCACTCGCGACCGAAGCTGCGTTCAAGCCCAACGTCCGCGCAACTGCTCAATTGTTAAGCAAAAAAAGGCCTGAGGAAAATTTGTTCTAATTAGTGTGGCCGCAATGTCACAATTTTCGATGGTTCCAAAGCGACGGATTGCTGGTTTCCTAGAGCCTCACATCGTACAAAAGATGACAATTGTTCGTTTCCTGACGAATCAGAGGCGCTGACGTCCAGACCGAGGCTTGCCTCTCGTCACTCCCCGCCCTTTTTAGGAAGCGTGGCAATACGCTGGCGCGCCCCGCGCCAAGAGAGCCGCAACAGGAGCGCGACATGGCGGAAGAGGGGGGAAGCCAAACTGAGGGTCCCGATTTCACGCAGGGAATCGCCCCCGCCGAGGTTTCTGAAGGCCGCCCGTTGCTTGGTCATGTGGCCGGCGAGGACGCGGTCATGGCGCGACAGGGCGACGCGTTCTTCGTGATCGGCGCCCATTGCACGCATTATCACGGGCCTTTGGCCGAGGGTCTCGTGGTGGGCGGCTCGATCCGGTGTCCCTGGCACCATGCCTGTTTCAGCTTGCGCAGCGGCCGCGCATTGCGCGCGCCCGCCTTTGATCCGCTGCCGCGGTGGCGGGTCGAGCAGGCCGAGGGAAAGGTGTTCGCGCGCGAAAGGCTGCCGGACCCCGCGCCAGCGAAGCGCAAGAGCGCTGTCGAGCCGCGGAGCGTCGTCATCGTCGGCGGCGGCGCGGCGGGCTTCGCCGCCGCCAACATGTTAAGAGCGGAGGGTTATGACGGCGTTCTGGAGCTGATCAGCGCCGATTCGTCCGAGCCCTACGATCGGCCCAACCTCTCCAAAGACTATCTGGCCGGAACCGCGCAGGCGGACTGGCTGCCGCTTCGCGATCCAGCCTGGTATCGAGACAACGGCGTCCAACTGCGTTTGGGACGCCGCGTCGAGTCGCTCGACCCGGCGGGCAAGCGGCTGACGCTCACTGACGGGGCGACGCTGTCTTATGACGCGCTGCTTCTCTCCACGGGCGCCTTTCCCACGAAGCTGCCGACGCCAGGAGCCGAACGGAGCCACGTTCATTATCTGCGTTCGCTCGCCGACGCCGATCGTCTCATCGCCGCCTGCACAGGCGCGCGGCGCGTGGCGATCATCGGCGCGAGCTTCATCGGTCTAGAGGTGGCGGCGTCTCTGCGCGCCCGTGGACTCGATGTGCGCGTCATTGCGCCGGAGGAGATACCGATGGCGCGCATTCTCGGACCCGAAATCGGCGCGCATGTGCGAGAACTCCACGAGAGCCACGGCGTCGTCTTCCATCTCGGGGATACGGCGACGGAAATCGGCGAACGCACGCTCACATTGAAGAGCGGCGCAATCCTGGACGCCGATCTCGTGGTCATCGGCGTCGGCGTGAAGCCGGATCTCTCGCTCGCCCAATCCGCCGGCCTCGCGGTGGATCGCGGCGTGCTCGTCGACGAATATCTGCAGACAAGCGCGCCCGATATTTACGCCGCGGGCGACATCGCAAGCTGGCCCGACAAGATTACGGGCGAGCGGATTCGCGTCGAACATTGGGTGGTCGCGGAGCGCCAGGGACAGACCGCCGCGCGCAATATTCTCGGCCGCAAGGAAAAGTTCGACGCCGCGCCCTTCTTCTGGAGCCAGCATTACGATCAGGCGATTTCCTATATCGGCCACGCCGCGTCGTGGGACCGGCTGGAGGTGTCAGGCGATCCGGCCGCCGCCGACTGCGCCGTTTCCTACTTCAAAGGCGACCGGCTGCTGGCCGTCGCGACCATCGGTCGCGACCTCGACAATCTGCGCGCCGAAGTCGCTTTTGAAACGCGCATCGGCGCCGAGCCGCCGGAATCGATCGAATAGTCGAGCGCTATTCGAAGCGTCCGGAGGCGTGGCTGAGCATCGTGTAAACCTTGCCGGCGTCTCCCGTCAGCAGGTCGAGCGCTTTCGAGCCGTCGTGATCGCCGCGGCTTGTCTCGATGAGCAGATGCTCGAAGTGCGTGACGTAGCGATCGGCGGTCGCGCGAAATTCCTGATCGACGCGATAGCGGCGACGAATTTCCTCGAAGGTCTGATGGCCCTGCGCCGTGTACAGCCGGCGACCAAAAAGTCCGCCCTTCTCGCCGCGCTGATAGCGGCGCCATAGCTCCGCCACGGCGGCGTTGTCGACCATACGCGCAATGTCGAGCGTCAGGCTGTCGAGCGCGCCGGCCGTCGCCAACGACCGCGCCGTGCGCGGCGGCTGCGGCGCGGCGTCGTCGGAGGAGGCGCGCGCCAGCAGGTTGCTCAGCCATCCGCCGTGCGGCTCGCGTGTCGGCTCCGCTCCGCGTTTCTGCGCGTCGCGCGGGGCGGCGTGCGTCGCCTGATCCCGGGCCGCCTGGCGGAGCGGAGGGGCGCTCTGTTCGGCGATGTCATAGACGCGTCCCGAACGCGCCACGATGTCGGTGAGTTCGTTCAGCGCTTTCACCTGATCGCCGACGACCCGCCGCAGCGCCGCCGCCTGTTCCGCGGTTTCACGCGGAATCTCAGTCGCGCCGCGACGCACCTCCTCGCGGGTCTCCTCGATCTCGCGATGAATGTTGCGCGCGAGGCCGCGAATCTCGTCCGTCGCGGCGTCGAATTTCGAGCGCGCGTCGCCGAAGAGACGCGTGATCTCTTCGTTGGCTTCCGAGAAAGCGGCGCGCAGCGACTCCGACGTCTGCTCGCGTTCGCCTTCCGCAGCGGCGCGCACCGCCGCAAAGCGCGTCTCGATCAAATCGGCGGTCTGCCTGGAAGTTTCGCTGAGTTCTCCTCCAAGGTCGCGCGACCGCGCTTCGATGGAGCGGAACGAATGATCCATCAGCTCGCCGAACCTCGTCAGGGCGCTCTCCATTTCGCCGCGCCGGCCCTCAACCAGCGTCACCAGTTCTTCGAGCGAACGGCGGCGGCCGACCATCACGGCGTCGAGCGCCTCCTGGCTTTGCGCCAGTTTCTCCGCGCTCTGCGCCAGCGTGTGCTGTCTGTCGTCGAGCGCCGCGACGATCGCGTTGGCGTCTTGCATCGTGCCGCCAGCGACAGCGCTGATATGTTCAACTTGCGTCGACGCCTCGTTGAGCGCGCCGTGGAACTCGGCAAGGCGCTTGCCAAGTTCATGTTCGAGCGTGACCAGATTTTTGCCGGTCGTGTCGATGACCGCATGCAGCGAAGCATTCGTCTCGCCGAGCGTGTCGAGCAGGGTGGGCAGCTCGGTGCGAATCTTTTCGTTCGTCGCCAGCAGAGCCGCAATCGAGGTCTGTGCGCTGGTCTCCAGCGTCAGCGCCAGCGCCTCGCGGGAGGCGTCCAGCGCGTCCGTCAGCTCGTCGCGCTTAACGCCGAGGCGCGAGACAAGGGCGGCGCTGCTGTTTTCAACGGCGGTCGCCACCAGATCGCCGATCGCCGTTAATTCCTGTGCGACGGCGCCGCCGCGCGCGTCGAGCACCGACTGCATCTGCGTGAGGCGCGCATCCAGCGCGCCGCTGATCTCTGCGACGCGTCCGGCGAGCGACTCGCCGAGATCGCCCGTGCGCGCATGAAGCGTCGTATCGAATTCGCGGCGCGCGACCGCCAGAACGTCTTTGATGTCCTGCAGACGGGCGCCGATCGTGTCCACGACGAGACGGCCGCCTTCGTCGATCTCCGAAGAAACAGCGCCGAGCCGGCTGATGACATTGTTCTCGAGCAGCGCGATGCGGCCATCCAGGGTCGTTTCCAGATCCTTCGCGTGTCCACCCAGCGCTTCGTTGATTTCCTCTGTTCGGGAGGCGATCGTTTGGGCAAGTTCGCTTGAGCGCGACAGCAGCACCCAGTCGACGTCCTTGATCTTCGCGTCGAGCGTTTGCATGACCTGGCGCCCGCCGTCTTCCATCACACGCGCGACGTCTGCGGCGTGTTTGGAGAGCGCCTCCTGCAGCATCTGGCCGCCGACGCCCAGACCCGCGTCAACGCGGCCGACCAATTCGTCGATGCGGTCCGCCGCCTCCATTGTTCTAGCGTTGGCGACGTTTTCGAAGGCTTCGATCTTGTTCGACATCGTCGACGCGATGTCGATCGCGCGCGCGCCGAGCTTTTCGACCAGATGGCCGCCTTTGCTCTCGATCGCGCCGTCGATCTCGGCCAGTCTCGCGTCGATCTCATCGGCGAAATGGCGAGAATTGTCGCCAATCCGGGCGTTGTAATGCTCGACCTGCGCCGAGAGCCGTTCGACGAGCGCGCCGCCCTGCGTACGGATGGTCTCATCGAGCGACTGCAGCCGGTCATCAATCTGATGCGTGATCTCTTGCGCCTGCACGTCGAGTCGCGCGGCCGCGTCCATCGTCCGCGTCGTCAGATTGTCGACAAGTTGCGTTCCCTTGCCGCCGATCACGTCTTCGACGACAGCGAAGCGCTGCGTGAGTTCGGCGCTGAGGCGTTCGGCATGCTCGCCAACCCGGTCGGCGAGTTCGCCGCCGTCGCGAAGCAGCGCATTCTCGAATTGGGTCAGCTGCTCGCCGAGGGTGACCGCGATGCGCTCGCCATGATCGGCCAGCGAGGCCACGACTTCTTTGCTTTCAGACAGGACGGCGTTCTCGAAGGCGCCGAATCGATCGTTGACCAAATCATGCAGACGCTCGCCCTGCGTGGCGATCGCCAGAACGGCGTCGCTCGCCGTATTTGCAAAGCGCTCATGCATCGCCGCGGAATTTTCGGCGAGCGCCGTGGAGGCGTCGGCGACGCTTTGGCGAAGCTTGTCGCGCAACGCCGCGCCATGCGTCTCGAATTCCTGCAGCGCAAGTTCGCGCGTCGTCTCCATCGTTTTGGCGACGAGCATTCCCGCCGTCTCCAGCGCGTTCAGCCGCTCGCCGAGCAATTCGTCGACGCGCGTCGCATGTTCGCCGACGACCGACGCCACGCTTTCACTATGACGCTTAACCGACTCTTCGAAGGCGCCGAGTTTTTCGGCGAGGCCGAGTTCGGCGCTGTCGGCGCGCGCCGCCAGGCGCTGAGCGATCTCGCCGCCCTGGCGCACAAGCACGTTCTCGATCGTTTCGAGACTCTGCGCGACAGCGTCAGTGACCTGTCCGCTGTTGCGAGCGAGGCTGTCTTCGAAGGCGGCGAGCTTGTCGCCAAGTTCTGCGGCGGCGCTCTCGGTGCGAGCGGCGACCCGAACCGCCAAATCTTCGCCCTGGCGCGCGACGACGTCTTCGAACGTCGAAAGGCCCTGCGAAAAGGCCACCGTCGCGCGTTCGCCGTGTTCGCTGACGCGCTGGGTGATTTCTTCGCTGTGTCGCTCGACGGCCTCTCCGAAGGCGGCGAGCTGCGCGGAGAGGGTCGATGCGGCGCGTTCGCCGCGCTCGCCGACGCGCTCGGCGACCTCGTCGCCGTGGCGGATGATGGCGTTCTCAAAGGTGGCGAGTTGCGCCGAAAGCGTCGATGTTGCGCGTTCGCCTTGCTCGCCCACACGCTGTGCGATCTGTTCTCCGTGGCGCGTGACGGCGTCTTCAAACGAGGCCAGTTGAGCCGCGAGCGTCGACGTCGCGCGTTCGCCATGTTCGCTGACGCGCTGGGCGATTTCCCCGCTGTGGCGCGCAACGGTGTCTTCGAAGGCGGCGAGCTGAGTTGCAATGGTCGCGGCCGCGCGTCCGCCATGTTCGCTCACGCGCGTCGCGGCGTCGTCACTCTGCTGCGTGACCGCTTCCTCGAATGCGGCGAGCTGCGCCGATAATGTCGCCGTCGCGCGCTCGCTCTGCTCGCTGACCCGTTCGGCGATTTCGCCGCTGCGGCCATTGACCGACTCTTCGAAGGCGGCAAGCTGCGTCGCGACGGTGGTCGCGGCCCGCTCGCTGTGTTCGGCGACGCGCGAGACGACGTCCTCTCCATTGCGCGCGAAACTGTCCTCAAAGGCCGCGAGACCGTCCGAAATGACGGCGCTGACGCGGTTCCCATGTTCAGCGACGCGCATCGCCGCTTCCGCGCTGTTGCGCACCACGGCGTCTTCGAAGGCGGCAAGCCGCTCGGCGAGCGTGGTCTCGATCTCCAGCCCGCGTTCGGCGATCCGTTCCGCCAATTCGCCGCCGCGGCCGAGCACGGTCTGTTCGAAGGCCTGAAAGTTGTCGGCGAGCGTTTCATTGACTCGGTCGCCATGCTGCCCGATCGCGGACACCGCTTCGCTGGCGACGGCGACGAAACGCGCCTGCACGGCGTCGACCTGTTCGACAAGCGCCGTTGAACTCTGGTTCAAGCTGGATGAGATCGCGTCATGCAGCGCCTGTCCGCGCAATTGGAATTCGTTCTGCGCCTTCTGATGCGTGTCTTCGAGCAGGCCGACGATGCGGGTTTCCGCCGTTTCGAATGTCGCCCTGGCGTTTTCGACATGTTCGGCGACGCGCGTCGTCAGCCGTTCCTGGGTGTCGGCGAGCGCGCGCTCAAAGGCTCCGCCCTGCGTCTCGATTGTTTCCCGGATGGCGCCGCCCGTCTCAGTGAGCTGCGCGACGATCCGCTCCCCCTGGCCGCCGATCGCCTCGGAAAAACTCGCGCCGATCTCTTCAAACCGTTCGAGCATATCCGCGCCGCGCGCGCCGAAATCTCCGGCGATCGCTTCGCTTGCGGCTTCCAGCTTGCGGCCAACTTCCTCGACGCCGTCGGCGAAACGGCGGCTCACGTCCTCGCTGGCGCCGGTCACTTTCTGCGCGACTTCGTCGCCCGTCTGGCTCAGCGTGATCAGCACTCTTTCGCCGTGACTGGCCAAAGTCGATTCAAAGGCGTCGCCCGCTTCGTCGAGCGCGAGCCGGATCTCCTCGCCCTTGGAGCCGAGCGAGGAGGTGACGCGCGCGCCGGCCTGACTCACCGCTTCGGCGAGATGGACCGAGGTCGTGGCGAGTTCCTGTGACAGCGTCTCGCGCGCGCCAAAAAGCGCGGCGCGGGCATTGTCGGCGTTGACGACGATCGCTTCACGTTCGCGCGTCAGCTCGTCGATGAGAAGCCGAATGCGCCGCTCATTCTCGGTGTAGGAGCGCTCGAGGTTGGTGACCTCGGTGCGCACGATCACTTCCAATTCGCCGGCCCTCGCCAGCGCGCGTTCGATGCCGTCTCCCATGGAGGCGGCTTCGCGCCGGATCGCCTGAGAGAGCGAGACGACTTGTTCGGTGGCGACAGTCTCGGGCTCGATGAGCCGAATGGCCACTTCGGTCATCGAGTTGGCGATGAGCCGCATCTCATGGGCGCGGCGCGCCATCAATCCCGTGAGGAAAAGGAAGACGAGTGGCGCGATCAGCGCCGCGAGAGTCAAAACTGGCTTCGGCGCGAGCAACAACCCGTTGGCGTCAAGGATTTCGCCTTGGTGGAAATAAACGTACAGGGCCCAGCAACCCGCCCACAGCCCCATGGAGGCGATGGTGAGCGCCATGATCGAACGGTTGGGCTTGATCTGCAGCGCCTGCCGCAACTCGCCGACCGTGCGACGGTCGTCGTTCGCGGGCGCATAGGCGGGCGCCATCGCGCCGGGCTGCTGTTGAAGGCGGTTCTGCTGCTCGCCGTAAGCCGATGCGGGCCTTCTCTGGTCGCCGGCGTGCGCTTCCGCTCTCGGGCTCTGGGCTGGACCGGACCGGCTGTTCGCCTCGCCCGCGGCGCCCGCGGCGTCCGGCGGCGCGCCGATATCCAGCGCCTCCTCGATCGCCGTCAGAGCGGCGGAGGCCGCGTCCTGGATTTTTCCCGATGTCGCCATTCGCCCTCTCCAGGCGGCGCAGACGCATGTCGCCCGGCCGATTCCACGGCCCACCCGCTCAGCGACCGCCATTGAATAAAGATTAACCAAACTTTACAGCCCATCCCGAGCAATTGAAACATGCGCTCCGGCCGTATCGGGAAACTTCGTTAACGGGCCCTTCAGGATCGGCGCGCCAGTCTCGAGGCTGGGCGGCGGTTTGGCAGACCTTTTCAGGCCGGCTGCAAACCGCACCGCTTTGCTATAGATATCAAGGGGAACAGGAATGGGTATGGCGAAATTGGCGGACTCCGCGTTGCTTAATTGCCCAGCTCAGCCGCAGCCGTATTCCGACGCCAACGTCGAATCGCCGATCGACCTTGTCCATCTCTCCCGACAGACCTTCGGCGACCATGATCTCGAACGGGAGCTGCTGGGGCTTTTCGACGCCCAGGCGGCGCAAATTGCGAAACGCTTGCATGCGCCCGCCGCGCTGGGCGACGCCGACTGGCGCATTGGGCTTGCGCACACCGTCAAGGGTTCGGCGCGCGCGATCGGCGCCTTTGAGGTGGGGCAGGCGGCGGAGGCTTACGAACAGGCGCTGCGCAACGAGGATGCGAGCGCGACCGAGAAGTCTGGGACCCTCGGCGCCGCCATCGCACGCACGCGCGGCGCCATAGCCCTATTGCTCGGCGGCGCGGTTCAGAACGGCCCCACCGGGAAATATTTCAAATAAAGCTCGGCGAAGACCCCGCGCTGGGCGAGGCGGGAGAGCGCATAATCGAGCGCCCGGCGTAGCGGCGCATTGCCCTTTTTCACGGCGATGCCGACGCCTTCGCCGAAATATTTCGGATCGGTGAAGGGGCCGTCCCGAAAGACGCAGCAGCCGGCCGCCTCGGCGCCGTTCAGCCAGTAGGAAAGGGCGATCGAGTCGGCAAAAATCGCCTGAACGCGGCCATTCTTTAAGGCGTTGCGGGCCAGGGCGGGCGTTTCGAACGTCACCAAGGTCGAGCGGGGATAGAAGGCCTGCAGAAACGCCTCGTGTCGCGAGCCCGCGACCACCGCGATCGGGCGATCGGCGAGCGCGGCGGGAGAGGCCGACTTCAGGGTCGTATCCGCCTGCATCGCGAACCGGCCAGGAGTCAGCATGTAAGGTCCGGAAAAATCTACCTGTTTTCGAGTTTCGTCATTGATCGCTAGCGAAGCGATGATGGCGTCGCCGCTATTGTCGTTGAGCGAGGGAACGAGCAAATCCCACCGCCGCCGCTGGATCGTGCAGGCGGTCTCGAGTTCGACGCAGATCGCCCTGGCGAGATCGACGTTGAAGCCGGCGACCTGCCCATCCGAAAGCAGGAAATTGAAGGGCGGATAGTCGTCCTCCGTCAGGAAGCGGATCTGGCGCAGTCCGGAGAGGTCCGGCTTTTCCGGCGTGCGGTTGGGGTCCCAAAATGAGGGCGTATTCGCGGCCGGCGGCGTCGGCGCGGGGGGCGCAGGCGGGGGCGCCGCGCCGTCAGCGGCCGCAGCCGCGCAGCAGGACGTCAGGAACAGAACGGCGATCGCCGTACGGATTGAAGCGAGAAGACCGGTTCGGCTCGGCTGAGCGAGAGTGCGCATAAATTGATTGCGTGGCCCTTGCTGGAGGTCGATAGTCGCGCGAAGGCTGCTTGCGCTTGCCGGATTTATTGCATGAATTTCGCGCCGATCGATAGTGTTGCTTCCTCTGCTTCGCAGATCAAGGACGAACTTCCCCCTCAGCCTGTCAGACGCCGGGCGCTCGCTGACTCTTCCGCCGTTCGCGGGCCGCCGCCGTCGCGCGCCACCGCATCGAGATCCATTCCTGTCGAAATCGCCTTTCTTTCGGCGCATGGCGTCCCGGAGCAGGTGCTGCAATTCGCCGCTGCGACGGCGCGTCGCCAGGGCGTTTGCGCCGACGAAGCGCTGCTCGCCGAAGGGCTCGTCTGCGAGGATGTTTTCTATCGGGCGCTGGCCAAGCATCTCGACGTCGACTTCATCGACAATCCTGTCGATGTCTCCGCCTCGGGCGTTGCGACGGCCGAATGCGGTTACGCGCGGGTTCGGGACCCCTCGAGCGGATCTCTTTGGCTGTTCGCGCCGAGCGGCAGCGGCGTCTTTCGGTTGATGAGCGCGCGGCGCGCGGCAAGAGGCCGGCCGCTCTTCGCCATCACCACCCGGACGCGGTTCTTGGAGGCGGTGCGCCGCGCCGATCCCGCCAACGCCGCGCGCGACGCTGCCTTTCTTGTCGAACGCGTCGATCGCGACTTATGCGCGCGCGACGGCCTGCGGCGCGGACAGGTGGGACTGCTGCTTGTCGCGCTGGTCGGACTGGCGGCGAGCCTTTGCGCGCCCTTCGTCTTTCTACGCCTTGCATCGGCCTTGCTCCTTGCAAGCGCATTCTTTTGCGGCGTTTTTCTGAGGCTTCTCGCCTGCGCCGCGAGCTTTCGACACAGCGAAGACGCCGAACCGCTCGAAAGCGATGCCCAACTCCCAATCTATACGATCGTCCTGGCGCTCTATCAGGAAGCCGCTGTGGCGCGCCAGCTTGCTCGGGCGATCGACCGTTTTGATTATCCAAGAGCGAAGCTCGATGTGAAATTTGTGATTGAAGCCGACGATGAACCAACGGCTGCTGCGCTAAGGGCGCATGCGCCGCATGCGCCGCATGAGATCGTCATTGCGCCCGAGGGCGCTCCGCGCACCAAGCCGCGCGCCCTCAACGTCGCCATGCCGCTTGCGCGGGGATCGCTGGTCGCCGTGTTCGACGCCGAAGATTTGCCTGAACCGCGGCAATTGCGCCGTGCGGCCGCGCTGTTCGCCGCCGCGCCGCCGAGCGTCGCCTGTCTGCAGGCGAGCCTCGCCATTGACAATGGCGACCTGAATTGGATGACCGCGATGTTCGCGCTTGAATATGCGGCGCTTTTTGACGTCTACAACAAGGGCCTCGCGTCGATGGGAATGCCGCTTTTTCTTGGCGGCACGTCCAATCATTTCCGTATCGAGGCCTTGCGCGAGATCGGCTTCTGGGACGCGTTCAACGTCACCGAGGACGCGGATCTCGGCCTGCGGCTCGCCCGCGCGGGCTTTGAGGTGCGGACATTCGGCTCGCAAACTTTCGAAGAGGCGCCGGCGGCCTTCGGCGCATTGGTGCGTCAGCGCACGCGCTGGTTCAAAGGCTGGATGCAGACGTTTATCGTACATTGCCGCCGGCCTGTGCGGCTTTACGTTGAGCTTGGTTCTCGGCGCGCGATCGCGGTGCTCGCAATGTTCGCCAGCGGATTGTTGGGCCCCTTACTTGGCCCGTTCTTGGCGGCGCGTATGACCTATGACGCCATCTTTGGGGCTCTGCTGGCGCCGGCCGGACCGCTTGAAATCGCCTTGAGCACGCTGTGGTGCTGTCTGGCGATCGCCGGCGCGATCTCTCTGATCTTGCCGCTCGCCTATGGGATGCGCCGGCGCGGACTGACGCGGCTTCGCCGCTCGCTTATCTTTCTGCCGTTGTGGCTGATGATGCTGAGCATCGCCGCCTGGCGGGCCCTTTACGAACTCTGGCGGCGGCCCTTCCATTGGGAAAAGACCGAGCATGGGCTGACCACGCGCAGCGTTCTTGACGTGGACATGGAAGTCGATCCATTCGTCTCAAGAGAACAGCCACTGTTTGATCAGGAATCCGGCGCTTAACGCCTTGCCGTAATGTTCATGCAGCGCGACATGGCTCATGCCGGCGCGCGGCAGATCCGATTTCTTCAAGCGCTTGAAGAAGGGAATGAGCACGTCTTCAAAGTTCGTCACCGTATATTTCCCGCCATGGCGATCGGCGACGCGCTCGGCGACATTTGCGAACAGCAACGCCAGCGCCTTGAACAGGGCCGGATGCGTGATCTGCTCATCGGCGGTGTGCAGACCAAGACCATGCCGGCAGGCGCGCAGATAGGCGTTGAGCACCGCGTAAACTTCCTCGGCCCGCGCATCGACGAAAGCGCCCTTGATCGAGCGCAGCGCGGCGTTGAAGGTGACGCGCGAAATCGTGCCTTTCCGCCGTTCCGCTGGGCTGAGCAGGCCCTTGAGCGCGCTGTCGTCGCGCGTTTGAAAAAGATCGAAGACGTCGTGCAGCAGCGCGTCGGCTTTCGTCTCGACTTCCGAAAGGCGGCGGATGTCGAGCAACAGTTCATTGGGCACCGGCCGCTGCTTGGTGTTGATGTCCATAAACAGCCGGCATTCTTCCGAACGCTTCAGCCTGTTGTAAATCACCACCGGAACGTCGACCGCGTGTTTCGCCAGTTTAAAGCCGAAGACGCGGTGCTGTCCGTCGATGATCAGGAAGGCGCGCGGGTCCTGGCGGAATGTCAGCGTTCCCGTGGCGCGGTCAAAATGCATATGCGCGCGCGATTGCGCCGACAGCACGACGGCGCCGGGAACCGTGCCGAATCCGTCGTCGATATAACGCGCGATGGATTTGGCGCGCTTTTCGTCGAGCAGGCGCTGGAAGCCTTCCGCCGGATTTTCGACTCGCGGCTCGACCGTGCAGGTTTCGGCGAGCAGGCTGCTTGGCAGCACCAGCGCGTAAAAGCGGTGCTTGCCCTGCGAGACGAGTTGCGCCGGCGCGCTGATCGAGGTTTTGCCGGCGGCGGTATCGGGGGAGCTGCGGCATTCCGTTCCTTCGTGCGGCAAGGGGGCGGATGCAGCGATGTCGCTTTGCGTGTCCCGATCCATGTTCAGATCCCTCGGAAGCGTGAACTTTCAGCGTTCACGACAGCTGACTCGACGAATCGACCGGCACTCGGTAGAAGACGCTAAGCGGGAAAAGAGTCAGGAGCAAGACGGGGTTAAAAGCGGGAGTGGGGGTTAGTCGCGTTGGGAACGGACCCGTTGTCGCCCCGCAGCGAAATCGGCTTTGGCGCGTAATTGTGGCAATGAAATAAATTCTGGCCTCATTCCCGCCGGGGATCACCCATGCTCGACGGGCGCAAAAACGATATGCGCGATCGTTATTTGGCCCGGCGCGTTGATCAATTGGAACGATCCGCCATGAATTTCTGCGATTCGACTGACGATCTTCAACCCAAGGCCAAGTCCGTGAGATGAATCTGCTGACGGCGCCGAAGGTTTGCTGGACCCGGAATGATTCCCCTCGACGCAGACCCGGAATTCAGCGCCTGGACCGGCTTCGACGGTTATCCTTGCGCCAGCGCCGGTGTGCCGGATTGCGTTCTCGACGAGGTTTCGCAGCGCGTTCTCGACCAGCGTTGGCCGTCCGTGGAATGACGTCCCGCCCTTGTCGACCAGTTCGATGGTGTTTCCCGCGACATAGACGAGAGGCGCCAATGCGCTGACGACGCCTTCCGCCATGTCGCCGGGGTTAATGAGTTCGGTCGGGATGAGTTCAGCGCCGTCCAAACGCGCCAATGTGGTCAGTTGCTCGACCAGCTGATTGAGCGCCTCCAAGTCTTGCTCCACTTTCCTCGCGCCTACGTCGGAGATTTTCTCCAGCTCGAGGCGCGCGATCGCAAGAGGCGTTCGCACCTCATGCGAGATCGCGGAGGTCAACAGTTTCTGAGCGCGCATAAGTTCACGCACTCTATCGAAGGCTGAATTGATCGCTTTCGTGAATTGCGCAATCTCTTTTGGCATGCCTTGTGTGGGAACGCGCGCGCCTGTGGCGAGCGGATTGATGTCCGACACGAGGGTCGCCGCGCGCCGGACAGGCTCGAGCGCCTGCATCAGCGATAGCGTCGTGGCGCCGAGCACCACCACAAGCATCAAGCTCATGGGAATGATCATATGGTCCAGCACCTCATGCGCCAGCACAGAGATCAGTACGCTTTCCTCATCGCCAACGATCGCTACTTCGACGAGGACTGGCTCAGCCTTGCGATCGACGACGAGGCCGCCGGCGACGTTCAGCGGCTTCCCCGGCGCGATCTGCTTCATCCAGAAGCTCGGCGGATCGACGTTGAGCGGCAAGAAGTGTTCGGCGCATTCGGCGTCGCAGTTTGAAAACAGAATGTTATTTCCGGTGCGGATGCGTGCGAAATAGTGCTTGTCGCCGCGCGCATAGCGCGCGCGCAACTCGGTTGGAAGCACGAAGGCGACATCCCTTTCGCTTCGCGCGACTCCGCGCGCCAGAGCGTGTGCCTCGCGTTCGATCGCTAGCTGTCCGAGCTGCTGATCGTCTGACCAGTATTCTGCGAAAACGCTGATGAATTGCGCCAGCATCGCAACGGCCGCGAAAAAGCAAATGCGTCGAACGACGACCGCGACGAGCGACGGCGCGTTATGCGTCACCGATTGACCTCGCGCAGCAAATAACCGACCCCTCGAATTGTCTCGAGTGAAACGCCGGTCATGTTCGGCTCGATTTTTTTGCGCAGACGGGAAATCGCCAGTTCGACGGCGTTGCTTGAGAGTTCGTCGCCGAATTCCGACAGTGCGTGCTCGAGTTTGCGCTTTTGAACGACCCGGCCGACGTCTCGCATCAGTATCTCGAGGACCGTCCGCTCGCGCGGGGCCAATCTCAGTTCGACGTTCCCGCAGGTCGTGATCCCCATCGCGACGTCGAGGTTCAGTCGAGCGGCGGTGAGCGTCGGCGTCAGCGTGTCTGGGGCGCGTCGCAGCAATGCGCGGCAACGGGCCAAAAACTCCCCGTGATTGAAGGGTTTGGTGAGATAGTCGTCCGCCCCCGCGTCCAGCCCGGCGATGCGGTCTTCGATCGCCACGCGCGCGGTCAGCACGAGAATGGGCGTCTTGACGCCGGCTCGGCGCATGGCGCGAACCAAATCGAGGCCGTCGCCGTCGGGCAGACCGAGATCGATCAGCAGAAGATCATAAGGCGTCGTCGTGATGAGTTCGTTGGCCTCGTCCACCGTTCCGACCGCGTCGATGCTCCAACCGACGGCGTGAACTGCTTCGATCAAAAGCTCCCTCAGACGAGGGGTGTCTTCCACGAGCAGCAGCCTCATGCGCGCTTACGCCCCGTAACCATCGACCAGACAAGATTCTCTTTATGCCGCCAACTCTCGTAAAGCGCGGCGGCCGCGTGCAAGCCGGCCAGGAAGAGGATAGCGTTAGCGAGCCCCTCGTGCAGCCTCTCAAGGTTTTCGCTGCCGAAATAGGCGTCGAGCGTCAACATCCAGCCGGTTATCGACACCGCGCCGAGAAGGCCCATCAGCGCCAGCATCATAACGGCTCCAGCCGGGTTGTGGCCGATAAACCTCGGCTCTTCTCCGCGCGAAAGCTCTTTGAGATAGCGTGCGATCGATGCGGGACTGGGCGCGAAATCCCTGAAGCGGGCGTGGCGCGCGCCGACAAAGCCCCACGCCAGACGCACGGCCAGGGCGGCTGCGACGCCATATCCGACCCACCGATGAGCGGCCGCGCCATCCTCAAGGACGAATAGGTCCAGCACGCACCCGGCGACGACCGTCCAGTGGAACAGGCGCACGACAGGGTCCCAGACGCGCAGATCGCCGCCGGAGGCAATATCTGCCTCCGGCCTCGAAGCGAACAGAGTCATTTTAGCCTCCGATATTCGCCTTCACGACGTCGCCGCTCACGGGATCGAAATATACTTCGGCTTTCTTGCCTTCCTTGGTGTAGCCGTAGATCTCGTAACAGTTGCCGGACACCCTGAACGTCTTGATCCGCTCGTAACCGAGCGCCGCGACTTTGGCCTTCATCGCGTTTTCCGGCATCCATTTGTCGGCAGGCTCTGCGGTGCAGTTGGGACCGGCCTGAGCGAGCGAGGGGATGGACAGCGTCGTCGCGAGAGCAATGGAAACTGCGATGATGATGCGCATGATCTGCCTCCTGTTCACCGGTCCTATCGGCCGGTGAACAAGAACTCGCACGGCGTTGCTGTCGATTCGCTGTCAACGAGGGCGATTTGTCCGGATCGACTCTTTTTCGTGCTGTGTCAGCTACGGAGGCCGGGCGCCTCCTGGCCCGTCCGCGCCACATATTCGGTGTAGCCGCCGCCATAGACATGAACGCCGTCGGGCGTCAGTTCCAGCACCCGATTGGACAGTGCGGCCAGGAAGCGCCGGTCGTGCGAGACAAACAGCATGGCGCCCTCATATTGCGACAGCGCCGTGATAAGCATCTCCTTGGTCGCCAGGTCGAGATGGTTCGTCGGTTCGTCCAGCACGAGAAAGTTCGGCGGGTCGTAAAGCATCTTCGCCATGACAAGGCGCGCTTTCTCGCCGCCCGACAACACCCGGCATTTCTTCTCAACGTCGTCGCCGGAGAAACCGAAGCACCCGGCCAACGTGCGCAGCGAGCCCTGTCCTGCCTGAGGGAACGAGTCCTCCAGCGACTGGAACTCGGTGCGCTCGCCGTCCAGCAGCTCCATTGCGTGCTGCGCGAAGTAGCCCATTTTCACGCTGCCGCCCTGGGCGACGGCGCCGTCGTCAGGCTGCGAGGAGCCGGCCACCAATTTGAGCAACGTGGACTTTCCCGCGCCGTTGACCCCCATGACGCACCACCGCTCATTGCGGCGCACTTGAAAGTTCAGTCCTTCATAGATTCTCCGCGCGCCGTAGCTCTTGTGCACGTTCTTCAGGGTGATCACGTCGTCGCCCGAACGCGGCGCCGGCGGGAATTCGAACAAAACCGTCTGTCGGCGCTTGGGCGGCTCAACCCTGTCGATCTTCTCGAGCTTCTTCACGCGGCTCTGCACTTGCGCGGCGTGCGACGCGCGCGCCTTGAATCGCTCGATGAACTTGATTTCCTTGGCGAGCATCGCCTGCTGACGCTCAAACTGCGCCTGCGCCTGCTTCTCGTTCTGCGCGCGTTGTTGCTCGTAGAACACGTAATCGCCCGAATAGGTCGTCAACGCGCCGCCGTCGATTTCCACGATCTTGGTGACGATGCGGTTCATGAACTCGCGGTCGTGCGACGTCATCAGCAGCACGCCCTCATAGGCTTTGAGGAATTGCTCCAGCCAAATCAGGCTCTCAAGGTCGAGATGGTTGC
The DNA here is from genome assembly GCA_036560365.1 of Methylocystis sp. GTDB lineage: Bacteria > Pseudomonadota > Alphaproteobacteria > Rhizobiales > Beijerinckiaceae > Methylocystis. The sequence continues at coordinate 35,684 of DATBRI010000156.1, read as the reverse complement.
TCGGCTCGTCGAGAAGCATGGCGTCGGGGCGCATGATGAGGATGCGGGCGAGCGCCACGCGCATTTTCCAACCGCCCGACAGCGCCCCGACGTCGCCGTCCATCATCTCCTGCGTGAAACTCAGACCGGCGAGGATTTCGCGGGCGCGACCTTCCAGGGCGTAGCCGTCCAGTTCCTCGAAGCGTCCCTGCACCTCGCCGTAGCGCTCGATGATTTCTTCCATGTCGTCCGCCCGGTCAGGATCGACCATGGCGTCCTCCAGCTGCTTCAACTCGGACGCCACCGCACTCACCGGACCCGCGCCGTCCATCACCTCGGACACGGCGCTGCGGCCCGACATCTCGCCGACGTCTTGGTTGAAGTAGCCGATGGTCACGCCCCGATCGACGGCCACTTGGCCCTCGTCGACGCCCTCCTGTCCCGTAATCATCCGGAAGAGCGTCGTCTTGCCGGCCCCATTGGGGCCGACGAGGCCGACCTTCTCGCCCTTAAGGAGCACCGCGGAGGCCTCGATGAAGAGAATTTGATGACCGTTCTGTTTACTGATGTTTTCGAGACGAATCATGTGTGTAGGGGACCCCGGAAAGGAAGTTCGCGTAGCCAATAGGCCATGTGGCGCGCCAGCGGAAGAGCGGCGCGCACCGCACGCCGTCCTGCCTAAGCTTCGACGGAAAACCTCCGCTCTAGGTCAAAATCATGACCACCACGCGATGACGGCGCTGCTGGCTCACGGCGCGATTTCAGTCGCTTGTGCGAGAGGACCAGGTCGCGTGCGAGACGCCGTCGAGGGCGGCAAGCGCCTCGACGACGGCGTCGAGCTGTTCGCCCGTCGCGCTGGACGTCGCGAGGGTCGCGACGATCTCGACGTCGTCCTCGCGTTCGTTCTCGGCGATGTCCTGGATCGGATAAGAGGCGGCTTCGAGCCGCTCGATCAAAGTGTCCCGAATGGCGTCGCGCCGGGCGCCGCTCGCGGTGACGCGGACGTCATAGATCGCTTCCGTCGCGGTTTCGTCGATGGGCGTACGTTCGATCAGACGCACGAGCGGTCGAAGCAGCGTGTTGCCGGCGAGCACGAAACCCGCGAGCAATAGAGCTTCCGCCGGACGGTCGGCGCCGGCGAAGCCGCCCGTCACCGCCGAGCACCAGACGGTCGCCGCCGTGCTCAGTCCGCGGATATTCATGCCTTCCTTGATGATCACGCCGGCGCCGAGGAAGCCGACGCCCGACGCCACATAGGCGAGCACCTGGGTCGCGCCCTGATTGCCCATGAGCCGCATGCCGAGGTCGACGAAAGCCGAGGCGCCAAGCGCGACGAGAGCGTTAATTCGCAACCCGGCGGTGCGCTGCCGATACTGGCGCTCCGCGCCGATCGCGGTTCCCAGAACGAACGCCACGAGCAGCGACACGAACGTATTGAGAATTTCCGCGCTGTCGAAATTTACAATGGCGTTCATGGCTAAATCCGTGGGCGTTCCGCTGCTTGGCTTATAGAAGGCCGGATAAAGCTTGTCGCGACCGATGCGGCGGTCTTGCGGAATGTTGACCCTGAGGCGGCGCTCATGTATGAAGGCTGCGCTGCGCCGCAGCATGAGGCGCTCCAGCCGCGTAGGGTCGACCTTTGCGTCGACGAGCTGTCGAGCGCCCCCTTTTCCATCCCGAGGCCCGTTACGCGGGGCCGACTCTTTTTTGGTCCTGAGCTGGCGCTCTCCGCGCCGGTCCTCGTGGCTCGAATCGACAACTGAAAGCAACAACTGAAGTGATGACATTCTCCGATCTCGGCTTGAACGAGATCCTGCTGCGCGCGCTTGAGCGCGAAGGCTACAACACGCCCACGCCGGTCCAGGCGCAGGCTATTCCTGCGCTTCTGCAAGGCCGCGACCTTCTCGGCGTGGCCCAGACCGGCACCGGCAAGACGGCGGCTTTTGCGCTGCCGATCCTGCACCGGCTGCTGGCCGACAAGCGGCGCGCGGCGCCCAACACGGCGCGCGCGCTGATTCTCGCGCCGACGCGTGAACTGGCGGCGCAGATCGCCGACAGTTTCCGCTCTTACGGCCATTTCTTTCGCCCAAGCGTCGGCGTCATCGTCGGCGGCGTGTCGCATCGTCCGCAAAATGAGATGCTGGCGCGCGGCCTCGACGTTCTGGTGGCGACGCCTGGGCGTTTGCTCGACCATCTCGGCAGCGGCCGTTTGAAGCTCGGGACGACCGAAGTGCTCGTTCTCGACGAAGCCGACCATATGCTCGATCTTGGATTTATCGTTCCGATCCGCCAGATCGTCGCGAAATTGCCGAAGCAGCGCCAAACCCTGCTGTTTTCGGCGACGATGCCGCGCGAGATCTCCTCGCTCGCGGACGACATGCTGCGCGATCCGACGAAAGTTTCGGTGACGCCTGCGGCGACCACCGCCGAGCGTGTCGCGCAACATGTCTATCTGGTCTCGGGCGGCGCCAAGCGCGACCTGCTGGTCGAACTGTTGAACGATCGCGAGATTTCGCGCGCCATCGTGTTTACGCGCACCAAGCGCGGCGCCGATCGCGTCGCGCAGCATCTGGAGAGCGCCGGAGTCGGCGCCGACGCGATCCACGGCAACAAGAGCCAGAGCCAGCGGCTGCGCGCGCTTGACGGTTTCCGCAAGGGCCGCACGCGGGTGCTTGTCGCGACCGATATCGCCGCGCGCGGCATCGACGTCGACGGCGTGACGCATGTCGTCAATTTCGAATTGCCGGAAGTCGCGGAAGCCTATGTGCATCGCATCGGCCGCACGGCGCGGGCCGGCGCGACCGGCCAGGCGATTTCGCTCTGCGACAATGGCGAGCGGCCGCTGCTGCGCGCGATTGAAAAGCTGACGCGTCAGACGCTTGAATTCACTGACCGGCGCGCCGAAGGCGCCCGCCAGGATGACGGCGATGCCGCGCGCCCGGCGCCGAAGAGGCCGAATTCGCCCGCGCCGCATCGCAACGGCGCGCAGCATCCGCGTCGCGAGGGACAGCGTCCCGCCGCAAAGCGACCGGGCGCCTCATTTAATGGACAGAAGCGCCCCGCAAATGGCGGCGCGCGTCATAAGCAGGCGAACCGTCCGCAGGGATAACGCTATAGTCATGGCCGCTTCGATTCGAGGGGCGGCCATGATCTACGATCTTCTCATTGTCGGCGGCGGCATCAACGGCTGCGCCATCGCCCGCGACGCCGCCGGGCGCGGCCTCTCCGTGAGGCTCGTCGAACAGGGCGATCTCGCGCAGGGCACGTCTTCCGCCTCGACGAAGCTCATCCACGGCGGTCTGCGCTATCTGGAGCTTTACGAGTTCCGCCTCGTGCATGAAGCGCTCGCCGAACGCGAGCTGCTGCTCGCGGCTGCGCCGCACATCATTTGGCCCCTAAAATTCGTTCTGCCTTATGAGAAAGGTCTGCGGCCTGTCTGGCTGCTGCGTCTCGGACTGTTCATTTACGACCACCTTGCGCGCCGCAAGCGACTCGAAGCCTCGCATATGGTGACGCTTTCGAAAGATGCGCTCGGCGCGCCGTTACGCAACGTCTACCGCCTCGGCTTCACCTACGCCGATTGCTGGGTGGATGATTCGCGGCTCGTCGTGTTGAACGCCCGCGACGCGGCGGAGCGCGGCGCGACGATCAGCGTCGGCGCCAAGCTGGCTCACGCCGAGCGAAACGGCGACAGCTGGCGCGCGACGCTCGCGGATGGCGAGACGATCGAGGCGCGCGCGCTGGTCAACGCCGGCGGCCCCTGGGTGTCGCAGGTGATCGAAGACGCGCTGCGCATCCATTCGCGCAAACATGTGCGGCTTGTGAAAGGCTCGCATCTGGTTGTGCGCAAGCTTTTCGAAGGTCCGCAGGCCTATATCCTGCAAAACCCCGACGGCCGCATCGTTTTTGCGATCCCCTATGAGCACGACTTCACGCTCGTCGGCACGACCGACGTTTCCTATGACGGCGCTCCTGGCGGCGTAGCGATCAGCGACGCAGAGACGGACTATCTGCTCAATTCGCTCAATCATTTCTTGCGCGTTCCAGCGACCCGCGACGACATCGCGTCGAGCTACGCGGGGCTTCGGCCGCTCTATGACGATGGATCGCTCAAAGCGTCGGTCGTGACGCGCGATTACGCCTTCGATCTCGACGCGCCAGAAGACGCCGCGCCGTCGCTGTCGATCTTCGGCGGCAAGATCACGACGGCTCGCCGGCTTGCCGAACATGCGCTGAGCGAACTGTCGCGCTTTCTGCCGGCGCATGACGAGGCTTGGACGGCTAACGCGATCTTCCCCGGCGGCGACATGCCGCAAGGCTTCGACAGATTTCTTGACGATCTCAAGCGCGACAAACCGTTTCTCGGCGATGCCCTGGCGCTGCGCCTTGCGCGCGCCTATGGAACGCGAGTCGTCGAGATATTGAAAAATGCGCGGCAGTTAAGCGATCTTGGCCGCGACTTCGGCTGCGGCCTCACCGAGGCGGAGATCGCTTATTTGCGAGAGAAAGAATGGGCGCGCACGGCCGACGACATTCTCTGGCGCCGCTCCAAGCTCGGCCTCCATATGAGCGACGCGCAGCAGAGAACGCTGCGGGAGTATGTCGGCGCCTAACGGTTCCGCACGTCATGGCCGCGCTTGTCGCGGCCATCCAGGCGTCGCCGCCACGGTCCTGTGACGATCATTCCGCGATGTCCTGTCGTGGATGGCCGGCGCAAGGCCGGCCATGACGTCGTTGGTTGCTTTCCGAATTTCCTCATCCTCCAAGCGCCGCGTGCGAGGCGTTCACCGAAGCGCCGCCGTCGATCACCGTCTTCGCCAATCCAGGCGCGGCGATCGCGACATTCTCGGCGAAAAAGCGGGCGAGCGCGGCGTAACGTGCGGCGTTTGGATTATTTTCTTCCACCGCAGCTTTGGCGCCTTTGATGAGCAGCGTCGCGCCGCGCGCCAGCGCGAAGAGACGCAGATAGGGCGTCGCGCCCGCGAGCGCGCTGGCGAGTTCGGCCTTCGTCAGGAACTCGCTGGCCTGCGTCAGCGCCTCGACAGACTCGCCCACCGCCTGTTGTGAGAAGTCGGCGTCGCGCGCGATGGCGCGCATGTCATCTATTTCAAGCGCAAGCGCTGCGCCGTCGCCGCCGCGGATCTTCCGTGTCACGAGATCGATGGCCTGAATGCCGTTCGTGCCTTCGTAGATGGCGCAGATGCGCGCGTCGCGCATGAGCTGCGCGACGCCGGTCTCCTCGATATAGCCCATCCCGCCGAAGACCTGCACCGCGAGCGACGTCGTCTCATTGGCGATATCGGTCGAAAATGCCTTGGCGACCGGCGTCAGCAGAGAAGCGCGTTCATGCGCCGCCGCCGCGCACGCCGGGCCTTCGCGATGCGCGCGATCGATCGCCGCGGCCGTCTCGTAGCAGATCGCCCGCGCCGCCGCCGTTGAACTCGCCATGGTCAGCAGCATGCGCGCGACGTCGGGATGCTCGATGATCGCGCACGTCTCCCTGCCGCCCGGCGCGCGACCTTGCTTACGTTCCCGCGCGTAGCCCATCGCCATCTGCGTCGCGCGCTCGGCGAGCGCCACGCCTTGCAGGCCCACCGACAGGCGCGCGTTGTTCATCATCGTGAACATGCAGGCGAGGCCCTTGTTCTCCTCTCCGACGAGGTAGGCGACCGCGCCGTCCTCATCGCCATAGATCATGGTGCAGGTCGGCGAGCCATGGATTCCGAGCTTGTGCTCGATGCCGGCGCACCGCACATCATTGCGCCGCGTGAAGCCGCCATTTTCGTCAGGCAGGAATTTCGGCGCCAGAAACAGCGAGATGCCGCGCGTTCCTTCCGGCGCGTCGGGAAGACGCGCGAGCACGAGATGCACGATATTGGGCGCAAGATCATGCTCGCCATAGGTGATGTAGATCTTCTGGCCGAAGAGGCGGTAGGAGCCGTCTGGCGCGCGCTCGGCGCGCGTGCGCATCAATCCGAGATCAGACCCAGCGCCCGGCTCCGTCAGATTCATCGTCGCCGTCCATTCGCCGCTGACGATTCTGCGCAGATAGGTTTCCTTCAGCGCGTCGCAGGCATGGGCCTCCATCGCCTCGATCGCGCCATGGCCGAGCAGCGGGCAGACGGCGAACGCCATATTGGCGGCGTTCCAGATCTCCGTGCAGCCGGCGTTGAGCAGTGCAGGGAGGTCCAGTCCGCCGTATTCCTGCGCGGCGGCGATGGCGTTCCAGCCGCCTTCTTTCCATTGCGCGTAGGCCTCTCGCCAACCGGGAGCCGTCGCGACGGCGCCATTGGCGTATGTCGCGCCCACGCGATCGCCGATCGTATCGAGCGGCAGGAGAACTTGCTGCGCGAATTTGGCGGCCTCGGCCAGCGTCTGTTCGGCGATGCCGTCGGCGAGATCGCGGTAAACCCCATCCGCCTCAACCGCGCCTTCGCCGGCCGCGAGGCGAAGCGCAAATAGAATGTCGTCGAGCGGCGCACGGTAAGTCATCCGAATGTCCCTGATACGAATCGTTGGGCTAAATCTAGCGCGCCGGCAGCGCTGTGCGGCATTCTGCGCCATCGCTCACGAGACGCCGTCACTTGTCGCGACGCCAAGGGGTCGGTAACATCGGCGATCTTCCGTTCGGCACATCAGGATGGCCATGCCGCTTTTCGCCTATCGCTGCAGTGACTGCGCGCATCAGTTCGAGACTCTGTCGCGTTTCGACGAGATTCCCGAGTGCCCCGCTTGCGGCGGCGTCCATGTCGAGCGCCAGTTGTCGCTCATCGCGCGACCGGCCGCAGGCGGAGAGTCCGGGGAGAGCTGCGCCGCGATGGCGGGCGGGTCGCCCTGTCCGAGTTGCCCGGCGTTAGCAGGCCAAGTTTGACGTCGGCGGCGACGCTTTTGGGGGCGCGCCGCATCGTCGTTCCGGCGAACGGAATAGAGTTCGAGGTTTTCGAGGCGGGCGCGGGCGATCGGCTCGCGCTGCTCTTGCATGGCTTTCCCCAGCACGCCGTCATGTGGCGCCATCTCGTCGCGCCGCTCGGCGCCGCGGGATATCGCGTTTGGGCTGTCAATCAGCGCGGTTATGGCGCCACGACGCGGCCCTTGGGAAAAGACGTCTATTCGCTCGAGGCGCTGACGGCGGACGTCGCCGGGTTGATCGACGCCGCTAATCCCGCCTCGGTCTCGCTTATAGGCCATGATTGGGGCGGTTTCGTCGGCTGGGCCGTCGCCATCCGCAAGCTGCGGCGGATCGACGCTCTCGTCGTTCTGAATATTCCGCACCCGCTGTGCTTTCGGCGCGCGCTCGAACAGGAATGGAGACAAAAGCTCAAATCCGCCTACGCGGGCTTATTTCAGCTGCCCTGGCTGCCTGACAGGCTTTTGTCCGCGCGCGGCGGCGCGCTCGCCGAGCGGTTGATGCAATTGACCGCCGGCCGGGAGGGCGTCTTCTCGCAAGAAGCGATGGACATTTATCGCGCCAATGTCGCGGCGCCGGGCGCGGCGACGGCAATGGTCAATTGGTATCGCGCCGCCGGCCGCGACATTCTGGCGGCGGAAGACCTCGATAAACCGATAGATGCGCCGACGCTTGTCGTCTGGGGGCTGCAGGACGCAGCGCTCGGCGAGTCCTGCCTTGACGGCACGGAACGCTATGTTCGCGATCTGCGGATCGAGCGGCTGCCAGGCGTGTCGCACTGGACGCCCGAAGACGCGCCGCAAAAAGTTAACGAGCTGATTTTGGGCTTTGTTTAAAATATTCGACGTTCCCGTCGCAAAAAGCAGCGTGTCGGACCCAGTAACGGTTGACTTGGCGCGCTGGCGTGGGAATCTGTCCATTGGTCCCGGACCCCTGCGTCCGGCGGTCGCTGTTTTGCGCCTTTGGCTCAGCGGCCGGCTTTTGACCAAGAGAAGGAGATGATCCATTCGCCGTCCAATGAAGAGCATCGCAGCCCCCCAGAAGGAGGGGCCGCGCATCAATCGGGAAATTCGCGCGCGAGAAGTGCAGCTAATCGATTCCGAGGGGAAAAATCACGGCGTCATCCAATTGCCGGACGCGCTGGGCATCGCCGAAGCGGCGGGACTCGATCTTGTCGAGATCGCGCCCAATTCCACGCCCCCCGTCTGCAAAATTCTTGATTACGGGCGTTTTCGCTTCGCCGAGCAAAAGAAGGCCGCTGAGGCCCGCAAAAAGCAGAAAGTCGTCGAGGTTAAGGAAATCAAGCTTCGGCCCGGAATCGACGATCATGATTACGGCGTGAAAATGAAGGCGGTGCGCCGCTTCTTCGAAGAAGGCGACAAGGTTAAGGTCACTCTTCGCTTTCGCGGCCGCGAAATCGCGCATCAGGACATTGGCTATCGGCTTTTGTCCCGCGTGAAGGCCGAGACCGCCACGCTGGCCAAAGTCGAACTCGAACCGTCCATGGAAGGACGGCAGATGGTGATGGTGCTGGCGCCTCGATAGCGCGCGTCTCGCCGCAAGGGCAGGGCCGGGCTTCGGCCGAGGGGTGGCGATCGCTATGTTTGGATCTGGGTTTGGCATTCTGAGCGCGCGTCGCGCCTGCTTTCTCGGCGCGGCCGCACTAATTGCTGTGGGCGTCGCGCCGGCCAGAGCACAGCTTGTGCTCCCTGGGGCGGTCGCCCCGACTCCGGAAGGGACGGTCGCCAGTCCCGGACAAGCAAAGAAGAGAAGCGTCGGCGGCGAGATGGGAGCGGCCGCAGGGCCGGCCATTATGCCGAAGGCGCCCGCCGAAGACGCGATCGTCGGAAAAATCATCAAACGCGACGGCGAAGGAAGCGCCATTGAATTCTTGCGCGCCGGCGCGGACCTGCAGGTCGCCAAGCTTACGCTCGTGGGGGATGATTTGCGGCGCTCCGGCGAAGTCTGCCGGGTCGAAGTGGCAGGAACGCCGTTGAAGCTCACGGCCCGCCAGAGCGACACCGGCTTGCGGCGCTATCAGATTACGTTTCCAGCCTGCGCCTTCACATTCGACGTTCTCGACGGCGCGATTCTCGTCACCAACGAGGGCAAGGCCTGTGAACTGAAGGACGCCGGTTGCCGCGCCGATCCCGAGGGTCTCTGGGGGATGAGCGCCGATGAAATCGACCCCAAGAAGGGCGAAGAGATGCTCGGCGCCCGCGCGCGCGTCGAGAAGACGCTCCGAAGCACGTTCCGGGCGCTTTACGATCAGTACAAGAAGGAAAAAGCCATCCGCAACTTCATCGTGAAGGAGCAGGCGGGCTTCTCCTCCTGGCGTGAGGAAGTGTGCCGGTCCTATGCGCGCGAGCCGGATTTCGGCTATTGCGCCTTGAGACTGACGGAAGCCCGCGCCATTGCGCTCGGCGCGCAGCTCGCCACTGGCGTCAAACTGCCGCCTGGGGTCGCCGAAGAGGTCGCGGCGGAGAACACGAAGAAGGACGAGAAGAAATAGTCGCGGCGTGGTTTCGCCAAGGGGGCGCAATGTTGAAATCAGCGGCGATGACAATCGTTCTGGCGATGCTCCTGTCGCCACATTCCGCCGCAGCGAGCCCATGGACCGAAGGACAGGCCGAGTGGTTCAGGCATGGCGCGCGGCACGGGCGCTGGACTGCTACGGCAAATGTCCTGAAGGGCGCGTTCACAATCGCGAAACTCGGCGCAGCCATCATCGTCCGCGCTGACGCAGACGACTCCGGCGTAAACCAACGCGTTCATCCGCCTCTGCGCATCAGCATGCCGCGCCCTGGATCATATGCGAGGATCGCGGCGACCAGGAACGCGCTCGTGTAGGCGAAGACAATCGCGAGCGAGGTCCACTCGACTTTCTCATAAAAGGCGAAACGGATCAGTTCGACCGCATGCGTGAACGGATTGACCTCGCAAACGTAATAGAGCCACGGGCTCGACTCCTTCACGCGCCACAGCGGGTAGAGCGCGGATGACGCGAAGAACATCGGAAAGATCACGAAGTTCATCACCCCGGCGAAGTTTTCGAGCTGTCTGATCAGCGATGACAGCAGCATGCCGAGCGCGCCGAGCATCAAGCCGCTGAGCGCCAGCGCCGGCAGCAGAGTGAGATAGCCCCATTTCGTCGGCGGCTCGATCTCCCAGAAATAGGCGATCACCAGGAAGGTGTAGACCTGCAGAATTGAGACGGCGACGCCCGCCAGAAGTTTGGAGCCGAGCAGAAACCAGCGCGGAAAGGGCGAGACGAGCAGCGTGCGCATATTGCCCATTTCGCGGTCGTAGACCATCGAGAGCGATGACTGCATGCCGTTGAACAGCTGGATCATCGCCATCAGGCCGGCCGCGATATAGACCTCGTAGAGGACGTAAGTCTCGTAAGGCGGGATGATCGAAACGCCCAGCACCTGCCGGAAGCCCGCCGCGAAAATGAAGAGCCAGACGAGCGGGCGCACCAGCGCCGAGACGAAACGCTCTCGCTGATGCAGGAAGCGTAAGCCCTCGCGCCAGACGACTCCCGAGAGACAGATGAGATATTGGCGAAGGGTGAAGCCTCTCGGGGCGGCAATTTCGCTCATGCCGAAAGCTTCTCCTGACCGATCCCGGCGATGCGCGCGTAAGCGTCGCCAATGCTGGCCGCGCCCTGCGCCGTGACGATATCGGCGGCGCTTCCCGTCGCAAGAACCTTGCCCTCATGCAGAATGACGACCTGATCATCGTCCGCGATCTCGTCGACAAGATGCGTGGTCCACAAAACGCCGAGATGTCGATCGCGCACCAGGCCCCGAACAAGCGCCAGAAGATCGGCGCGCGCCTTGATGTCCAGTCCGACGGTCGGCTCGTCGAGAAGCAGCAGGCGCGGATCATGCAGCAAAGCGCGGGCGATTTCGACGCGGCGCATCTGTCCGCCCGACAACGCGCGCGCCTTGTCCTGTGCGCGGTCCGCGAGGCCCGCGCGTGATAGCGCCGCCTGCCCAAGGCGGCGCGCGTCGATCGGGCCAATGCCATGCAGCGCTGCGTGGTAGAGGAGATTCTGCATCACGCTGAGTTCGAGGTCGAGCGTGCGCGCCTGAAAGACGACGCCGAGCTGGCGGAGCGCTGCGCCGGGCTGGCGCATGACGTTGTGGCCAAAGATCTCGATCTCGCCGTGGCGCGCCGCGTAAAGACGGGTGACCAACGAAAACAGCGTGCTCTTGCCCGCGCCGTTGAGTCCAAGCAGAGCCGTGAAGCTGCCTGCGGGAACCGAAAAGCTGACGTCGTCAAGCGCCTTGCGCGCCCCATAGGCGTGGCTGACGTTTCTGATCGCGAGCGCGGGAGTCATTGCGACGCTCGCGTCATTGCGAGCGAAGCGAAGCAATTCAGAATCCGCCACGCCGCTCTGGATGGCTTCGTCGCTGACGCTCCTCGCAATGACGTGATCCTCATTGCGGCGCCACGACGACGCCCCAGGGGAACGCGCCGACCGGGATCGACTTCACCACTTTGAGCGATGCGACGTCGATCACCGAGACGTCGTTGGAGACGCCATTGGCGGTGAGCAGATATTTTTCGTCGGGCGTGAAAGCGAGGTGCCAGACCCGTTGACCGACGAGCAGATATTTTTCGACTTTTTTCGTCTCGGCGTCGACCACCGCGACGCGATTGGCCGGCCCCAGCGCGACGAAGGCGCGTTTTCCATCGCGCGTGAAGGAAATGCCGATCGGCTGAATCGCCTCTTTCGACATCGCCGGAATCTCGAAGCTGATCTTCTGCTTCAACTCCCGTTTCGCCGGATCGATGATCGCGACCGTCCCCCCGACTTCCGAAGATACCCAAAGCTCCGACCCGTCCTGCTTGAACTCGGCGAAACGTGGCCGGCCGTCGACGAGAATATTCGCGACGATCTCTTTCGACTGCGTGTCGATCAGATGCGCCATATTGGTCGTTTCCGAGGTGTTGACGAGCAGCTTGCCGTCGGGACTGATGGCCATGCCCTCAGGTTCGACGCCGACGGGAATGTCGCCGATCATCTCCTTCTTCTTCACGTCGATCAGCGTGACGAGATTGTCGTTTTCGTTCGAGACATAGATCACGTCGCCATTGGGACTGAGCGCCAGGAGCTCGGGATCAGGGCCTGACGGCAGCTTGCCGGTGACCTTGAGAGTCTTCGTGTCGAGCACCTGGATGGCGTCGTCGTCGCCGGCGCAGATATAGAGTTCGGAGCCGTCCTTGTTGAGCGCGATGCCGCGCGGGCGTCGGCCGACTTTCACCGTCGCTGTCGCTTCCAGTTTCTCCGTATCGAGGACGGTGATGGAATTGCCCTTCTCATTGCTGACATACGCCCTGTAGGCTTGCGCGGGCGTCGAACTGAGCATCGCGCAGATGAAGGCGGATGTAGTGATGCTCATCGCATACTTCGCGTCATGCCCGCGCTTGTCGCCGGCATCCACGCCGTTGGGACCTACGCGGGGATGGCTGGGACAAGCCCGGCCATGACGCGGAAAGCGAGCAAGCAGAATGGAAAGGCCGAGTCTGCAACCTCTCAGTATCGAGGTGGAGGCGTAATTCACTTCAATTTGCATTTCGACTCCGGCTGGTCGACTCCGAGCGTGTCAAGCTCGCTCGTTTGATGGAGAAAGCCTTCCTGCGGCGAGACCGAGACGATCATTCGCCCGTCGGAAAGCAGTATCGGTTGGCGCAACTGCTGGTTCCAGGGTCGCAGCGTAAGCCGCACGCCTTTGAACGCGGCGATGGAGAAGTCGTTGCCGAGCAGGTAGAGGCGGAGCTTCTCCGGGTCGTTCGACCCGGTGCGCGTCGCGGCTTCGCCGATCATCCGCATGGCGGTCCACGCCGCATTGTCGCGCGCATTCATTATTCGCTTGAACGTCTGAATGAAGCGGTTCTGCAACTGGCGCGCGCCCCATTGCTCATGTGTGGCGTCCCAGCTTGTCGGCGTCAGACCGCCTGAGCCCGCCACAGGACGCGGATCCCAGGTGCGGTAGGGAAGATAGCCGCCAAAGACGTCGCTCTCGTCGGCCGCGACCAGCACGTCATAGGCGGGCGCGTTCTGCGTCAGAACCGGGATTTGACGCTGCGTCTGCACGGAGCCGGAATCGCTGCGCCGTCCGCCGCCAGTGTCTTCATAGACGCGTTCCTCGACGATCTTCGCGCCGAATTTTTTGGCGCTGTTCCGGTACGCCTGCGCGAGGAGGTCATCGTTCGGATGCGATCCCTTAACGAGCAGCCAGCGGCGCCATTGCTTCCAGACGAGATATTGCGTGAGACCATCAGCGAGCATCGACCGCGTCGGCGCGACATGGATGACATTGGCGCGGCAGTCCGCCTCACGCAGGCGTTCGTCCGGCGCAGAGATGTTGAATAAAAGCGCGTTGCGGGTTTTGGCGCGCTCGCTCGCTGCGAGCAAACGGTCCGCCGAAAGATCGGCGATGATCAGCAAGACGCCCTGGTCCGCAAGCGCGTCGACGGCGGCGCCGACGTCGGCGCCATCATCTAGGCGTTCGTCGACGGTCTCGAATCGCTGGTCGGTGAATTTTCCCGTCGTATTATTGTCGGCGGCGCCGAGCAGCGCCCCGGCGAGGGCGTCGTCGAGAGCGGGAATATCGACGATCGAGAGGGTCTCCTGGGAATGTTGCTCGCGCAACATGCCGACCTTCGTCATCAAGGGATCGCCCGCCGCGGGAAGCGCGGCGAGCAGCCAGAAAGCGGCGACCAAGCGTTTCATACGCCTTAGATGACCGCTCCGCGCAACTGGATCAAGTCTGTTCGGCGCCCGGCCTGGCGGATCATCCGGAGCCGGGCCGATCTTTGAGCCTATCCGGCTTAGCGCTGGTGACTAAGCCGCTTAGCGGGTCACGCGCAGCAGCGCCTTACCATTCTTGGATGCGAGCTCCTTGGCGTCGAGCGTGCCGTCATTGTCAGGGTCGGCGTCCTTGAATAGGACGGAGACCATCGTCAGAAATTCGTCTTTTGAAAGCGTGCCGTCATTGTCAGGATCGGCCGTTTTGAAGTCTTTCTTCGAAACGCGTCCCTTCAGCTCTTTGATGTCGACCGTCCCGTCCGAGTCCTTCTCGAGACGCGTAAAAAGGTCAGTCGCCGACTTGTTGATTTCCTTGAGATCGACAGTTCCGTCGTCGTCGGTGTCGAGCGCGGCCACGGCGCCCGCGGCCTTCTTCGCGAGCACGGACGTCGCCGGCAGCGTTAGGACGCCAGCAAGCGCGAGCGCGCCGAATAGCAATGCTTTTTTCATATGCGACTCCTTTGGGTAAGGCCATCGCACGCAATATAGCGCGGGCGCCGCCCAACCGGCTAGCGGCCGCGACATTCCTGCCCTCTAGCGTCAGTAGGTGATCTTCACGCCTCCATAGACGCCGAGCGGCGGCCCAATCGAGACCATGCGCGGATTGTTGAAGGCGAGGAAGGAGATGCTGGTTGTGTCGAAGAACGTGCCGAAGCTGCGCGCGCGCGTATTGGTGACGTTCTCAAGGAGCCCGTACACCTGAATATTGGGGCCAAGCTGATAAGACGTGCGCATGTTGAGGATCGCGTAGGAGGGCAGCGTGCCCGCGAGGTTGATCTCGTCGCCGCGTAGCCAGGGACCCGAGGAATAGTGGACGTCCGCGCCAACCTTCCACAGCGGAGTCACTGCGAAATCAATACCGGCTTTGAAGCGGTGACGCGGCACAGAGGTCAGATTTGCGCCGGGCGTTACAAGGATCGAACCGCCGGTGCCGAAAACTTGCGTCAGCGGATTGTTTGGCGAACCGAGCACGATCGTCGACCGGAAGGTTGCGTCGGTCAACGTGTAGCTCAGGAAGGCGTTCACGCGTTCGGTCGTATAGCGGAAAGAGGATTCGAAACCCTGTCGCAGCGTCGTGCCGGCGTTGGTGAAATAGCCGCGGCCGGCAATCGCGCTCGGCACGCTCAGAATGTCGTTAAAGCTGTATGTCTGGAAGAGGCCCAAGCTCCAGTTGAAATTGCCGGGAAGAGCGTCCGCATAGGCTGGCAACACGGCTGGAACGGCGAGATCGCCGCGAAGGCCGGCTTCGATTGTTTGTGACTCGACCTGCTTCAGCGGCGGATCGGCCACGAGGAAGGCGTCTATCAGACAAGGTCGATTGGGATCGGCGCAGCCGAGTTCGAGCGGCGTTGGCGCGCGGTTCGCCTCGGAATAGCTGGCGTAGGCGGAGACGTTCGGCAGAATTTTGTAGGTCAGGCCCGCGACGGGATTGATGCGCGTGAAAACGCCATTGCCGTTCAGCGTCGTGCCGATCATGTCATAGAGCGCGATGCCGGCGCGATTGAAACGGGCGCCGGCCGTCACCTTGAGATCATCCGTCAGATCGAGCGAGTCGAGCGCATAGACGCCGAGATAATCATTCGCCGCCTTGACCGAGACGCTGGAGATGCCGGACGCTGGCTCTTCAACGACGTAGCCAATCCCGCCAATGGCGAGGTTGGGCTGAATAATTCCCAGCTCCTCATTGGCGGAGAAGGCGGTCCAGCCATGATCGTAGCTGACGCCGAAGGTGATCTGGTTGTGGAAGCCGAAATAGAGATCTTCGTTCTTGACCTGAACCGTGCCGCCGACGGTGCGTGAACGTGTCCAGGTCCGATCGATCACCCCCAGCGGCGCCTGCCCATTGAAGAAATTAGGAATGTTCGTGTCGCCGGCGCCGCTCTGGCAGAGCGTCTCATCGACTTCGCATTCGAAATCGGTCGTATTGCCGTCAACCCTCGCCTGATCGAAGGCGCGGTAGTGCATGTCGCCAAAAAGCTTCCAGGTCGGCGTCGCCTGAAACACGCCATTGAGGTCGAACATCGACAGCGTGTTTTTGATCGTCTGCGGCGTCGTGTAAACTGCGCTTTTATCGAGATTGGCCAGCTCCACAGGCGCCGGCCCTGATACGCCGAACTTGTTATTGGCGAGCGTCACATTGGCGTGGATCTCGCCGCTCTCGCCGCGGTAGCCGACGTCCCCATAGAAGCGCTTGATCTGCGCGCCGGAAAACTGGCGGTAGCCGTCGTCGCCGAGCGCCTCCATCGCCATGTAGGTGGCGAACGGCCCAGAGATGAGACCGTGCTGCATTGATCCTTGGCGACGGCCGCGGCTGCCGAAGCGCCCGTCGACTTCGAAGCCCTGCCATGTGAAGCCGGTTTTCATGTCGAGCGTGACGGCGCCGCCGATGGCGTTGAGGCCGAACAGCGGATTGCCGGTGACAAGCGTAAAGCGGTCGATCGCCACGCTCGGGATCATGTCCCAATAGACGTTGTCGCCCCAGGCTTCGTTGATGCGCACGCCGTTCTGATAGACGGCGAGGCCCTGCGGCGTGCCGGCGATGGGAGAGGCGACGAAACCGCGGAAATCGACTTCCGGCAGGAAGGGACTTCCGCCCACGTCGTTGACCGTGACGCCGGGCGCCTGACGGAGAAGGTTGTCCGTGAGATTAAACGCACGCGTGTTCTGCAGCTCGTTGCCGGTCATCGTGTAGGTCGCCGCTGGAACAGCGTAACGCACGATCGGAGACGCCTGAGTCGCCCTAGGCGCTGGCGCCGCCGTCGCGACGCCTCCGGTCTGCGGGCGTTCGGACGTAGGCGCCGGCGCAGCGGGGCGCGACGTCGAGCGCAGCGGCGCGCCTCCCACCTCGATCGTCGGCAACGCCTGCTGCGCGCGGGCTGTCGTGGCGATGGAGGCGTAAAGAGCGATCAGCGAAACCTGTTTGACGTAGCGCATGAGAGACCCGGAAATTCAAACCGTGTTTGAACGAGTTATATCGACGCGGCGCGCAGCCGGTAGGGGCCAGAGGCGACAAACCGGCAATATTTCCCGTCTGTTGCGCGAGGGCTACACTTCTGAAAAATAACGGAAAAATGCGGATGTGTTCCCGTGTCTGTCGGGAATATTTCCCGACTCCTGCGCCAAAGCGAACGGCCTTTCGTCCAAAGCGAGGACGCTCCTCTACGCCGATGCGCAAATGAATGGAGTCGCGCGCGCCGCCTCGCTGCGCGTTTTCGGCTTGGCGCGAGTCGGGTTAAGTCGTCGCCGAAACGCCGGTGGTTCTGCGGCGCAAGGGTAGGCTCGCGATCAGCACCGCAAGAATTCCGGTTACGAAAATGCCGTCGAACGTTCCTGCGCCGCCAAACGAGACGATCGGCGTCCCGATGCCCTCTAGTTTATCAAGATTGAGTAAGTCGGCGCCGATAAGCGTGCCGAGACTGCCGCTGACATAGGCGACCGGCGCGGCGAAATCGCGCGACAACAGAATCGCGAGCGCCGCCGACAACAACGGCGGCGCAAGAATTGGCACGCTGATGCCGGCGCCGGGCACAATTCGTGCGAAGAAATGGACGACCACGGCGACGATCGCGGTGGCCAAGGCCCCGACGAGCCAGATACGATTGCGGGCGAGCAGATAGATCGAAAGCACCAGTGGAATAACGGCGCCGCCGACATTTACCGCCAGGATCATTCCCGGCCAATCGACGAGCACGGGGACGACGTAGCGCCTCCCGAAAAAGTCGATCATCTCTTGAGGAACGACGCGTTCATCCGCGAAGTGCGCGATCGGAATGTTCACATAGCTTCCCAGAAGCGACGCGAGCAAGAGAAGCGTCGCATATTTGGAGCTCAGGCCGATGCGCCCGAACGCAAAGCGAAGCACGCCAAACTGGATCAGCAGGAACAGCGCGATGAGCGCGCCGACGAAGATCGCGTAGAGGATTGGCGGCAGCGGGAGATAGTCAACATGTTGTGAGTACATGCGCTGCCCCATGGATGCGGTGCGTCGACCGTTAAGCCGCATATAGGGGCGAAGCGACGCTGGTCGACCGCGCAAGCCGATCAGGCGCGCGACCGATTTTTGCTCAGTGACGCGCAGGGGCGCCGTCGCGCATCGGGAGCGACACGCTTAGCCGCGGCCGCGCGAGGTTTCGTTCGCAAGCGTAAGCGCGCCGCCCTGCGCCCCACTACTCGCCCCTTCGAAGAGAGGCGCCCTATCTGTCTTGCAAGCGCGATCAGGCGGAAGGCTTGAGCGCAAGCGAGGATCGAACAATGGCCAAGACACAGAAGATGGCCACAGACGCCAAGACATACGCCAAGACAGTCGCAAAGACCTCCGACGACCTCAGCGAGTCTACGGCTCCACTTGCCTTCGCCGGAATCGGGGCCGCACTCGCCGCAGGTTTGGGCGTCGCCGCGGCAGGACTTTCCATTGCGTTCATGTGCGCCATCGGCGGCGCGATTGGCGGATCGATACTCGGCGTTTGGGTAAATCGCCGCTGAGGCGATTTCTACTGAACGCGCAGAGAACAAGCCACGATCGGTCCTCGTAAGAGCCGCGTGCGAAGGCGCACATTCACACGGTTCTGCACCGGGTAGCGTTCGCTTCAGCAAAACAGGAGGACGTCATGTCGAAATTCACCAGCGCGATTGCCGGAGCCATCATCGGGTCGGTCATCTTTTTTGGAGTGGGCGTTGGCTTGGCTCACGCACACACCGCGCCTCAGCAGACTGGATCGGTCGTCTATGTGGACGCGCCGTAAGCGGTGAATCAGGCGTGGGCGACGAACAGATGGCGCCTGCGTCTCGGATCAGCGCGCGACGGCGTTTATCGCCCCCGCTCAAGAGCGCCTTGCTTAGCTTCGGCGCCGAAACAGCAGATGATCAAGGGAGATCGCGCCGGGTCCACGGGCGATCAACACGGTGAGGATCGCCACCCAATAGGCGTGGACCGTCCACCATGCATCGGGATAGACGAAGATCTGGATGACGATTGTCATCGACAGAAGAATGAACGCCGACAAACGCGTCAAAAACCCAAGGAAAAGCAGCAGCGGCAGAACGAATTCGAGGCCGCTCGCCACATAGGCGGCGGCGGTCGGCGAAATGAGCGGCAGCTTATATTCGTCGGCGAATAGAGCGAAGGTCGCGCTGCGCAGGGCCGTCGGGATCTCGAACGTCAGATCGAGGCCGAAGATTTCGCGGCCGAGAGTCGGTCCTTCGATCTTCGTCTGGCCCGAGACGAAAAACGGATGGGCGGCGACAATCCGCAGAAACAGCGCGATCAGCGAATAGGGGATCGCATCCAACCAGCGCGCAATCGTTTTGATGAGAGTCATCATGCTCCACGCTCCAATAATGTTGCGGCCGCTGCGGTTCAACCCTGCTGAGTTCAATGCGCCGCGCTAATGGCCACAAAGGCCTGGGCCAAGAAAAGCGCGCGCAGGCAGGCCGTTAGATCGAAGTCCATCACCGCCGCGCAGGTCGCCGCATTCATGGCTTCGCCGAAGGTTTTTCCGTCCCTCAACGCCTCCACGAAAGCCGATCCGCCGGAGGGAAGCGTTGACACGCTGATCGCCAACTCAGGACGAACGATGAGCGCCTCTTCGCCGTGGTCCAATACCATTGGCGTCATCTCATCGTCCGACATGTGGCGTCGCCAGATCGAAACGATCGGATATTTTGACGCCACGACTTGCGTCGAGGGATGCAGCGCGGCGGTTGCACGATCTAACTGATCATGTGGGAGGGCGCGTAGGAGATCTAACGGCAGCGGCGCGGCATCGGCGGCGTGATAGGCTTGACCGACGGCATAGTCGAGGCGAGCGACGTCCGGAAGGTAGGGAAGTTCGCGCGCCGGCTCAAATTGCGAAACGAATGTGGCAAACGCGTCGCCATATTCGAAAAGCATCGGCCTGCGCGGAAGGCGTTCGCGCACATAGCATTGCGCCATGGCGCGAAAAAAATCATCGCCGACCAATCGCCGGCAAACCGGAAAGCGCTCCGCCAGCGCGTCAACCAGTCCGACGCACACATTGTTGCGATAGACACCGAAGCGTCGCTTTGGCGGAAAGCCGTGGCTTGCTTCAACGCCGTTTGGCGGCGGCAGCTCGGGGTCCAGCAGCGCGCGGACAAATGCGCTCTGATCGAAATCAGCCGAGGTCGTCATGAAGCGCCCCCGATCTCACGCTGTCTTCGACAGCACGCCGCGCATTTCAAGGAACGCCTCCGCTTGCGTGGCTTGCGCCAAGAGGATCGGCCAGGGCGGAACGTCGTTGTCCCACTCGATCAGCGTCGCGACCGGTCCGCGTCGCGCCAGCGCGCGATCGTAGAGGCGCCACACCGCGTCAGCAATGGGCGCACAATGCGCGTCGATCAGCAGAGGGTCGCCAATCTCGTCGACGTCCTCGGCATATCCGGCAAGATGTATCTCCTCGACGTAAGACATCGGGAAGGCGTCGATATAGTCCTCCGCCGAATAGGCGAGGTTCGTTGCGCTGACATAGACGTTGGTCACGTCGAGCAGCAGCCGGCAATCCGTAACTCGCACGACCTCGCGCAGGAAGTCGATCTCCGAGAAGTCGGAGGATCGGAATCGCAGATAGGCTGCTGGGTTCTCGAGGAGGATCGGCCTGCCGAGCGCCTCCTGGATTTCATCCACATGAGCGACCACATGCGCCAAGGTCGTCGCGTTGTAGGGCAGGGGCAGCAAGTCGTTCAGAAAACGCGTTCCCTGTGTCGACCAGGCGAGATGTTCGGAGAATGCGGCTGGTTCGTAGCGATCGACAAGTCTCTTCACGCGGCGAAGATGCTCGCGATCGAGAGGCTCAGCGCCGCCAACCGACAGTCCGACGCCATGGATCGACAGCGGCCAATCTCGGCGCAAACGCATCAGCTGCGCATGGGGAGTCCCGCCGGCGCCCATGTAATTCTCGGCGTGGATTTCGAAAAATCCGACATCGCCCGCCGCGGCTTCGATGGCGGCGAGATGCACGCTCTTGAAACCGACTCCAGCGCGCGCGGGCAGCGAGGACGCTGCGCGCTCGCGGCGATGTTCGGGGCCGGAATGCATGCCCATGCTGGGCCTCAGTGCGAAATCGGCTCGAGGCTGCCCTTGCCCTTGGGCGTCACGATAGACGTGCACGTGCCCTTGGGAACATATTTCCATGCATTGCTCTGATAATCCGTCTTTGACGTTCCCGCGCAGCTGGTTCCGGGGCCCGCGGCGCAATCATTCTTGCCCTTCATGGAGACGCCAAAGCACTTTTCTTGATCGTTCGCGGCCTTCGCGGTTTCCGCTGAAGCGAGGGCGGCCGCGAAGGCGCCGGCGATCGCAAAGGCGGCGCAAAGCTTTTTGTCCGTCATTCTGTTCTCCCTCTGCTGGCGTCCGATCGTCCATAAACGGGCAATCAGTTGAAAACCTGACGAATTCGGAGCCCTCATCAAGACGGCCGCTCGTCCTAAACGTCAATTCGTCAATACGGCGTCAAAGGTTACAACCAAAGGCGTTCATCGAACACTGCAAAAGACGGGCAAGGTGAGTTGGCGCGCGGATGCTTGATCAATTAGAATTGGCCTATCGGATGAAGGGCCGCGGCGCGGAGTCGAATCGGAAGCGGTTGGCGCGCGACGCAGATTCGCAGCGGACATGAGCGAATTGAGCGATACGTCGAAGGATCGGGAAAGTCGCTGGCGCGCGCTGATGACATTGGCGCAGGACGGCGACCAAGCGGCGTATGGCGAGCTCTTGTCTGATCTCTTTCCCGTTTTGCGCCGGTTCGTCATGCGACGATGGCCGAACGCGCATGACACGGAAGACGTCGTTCAGGAAATCCTGGTGTCCATTCACACGGTGCGCCAGACTTATGATCGCCGGCGTCCGTTTACGCCCTGGCTGATGACCATCGCGGCCCGCCGCGTCGCCGACGCCGCGCGAAGCCGTTACGCACGCGGCGCCAACGAAACGACGGTCGATGTTTTGCCTGAAACCTTTGACGGCGATGGCGCGAAATCCGAACAAGAGGCGAGGGACGATCGCGAGGCCCTTCGCAGCGCCATGGCGATCCTGCCGTCTGGCCAGCGCCAGGCGATTGAACTGATCAAGATCCAAGGTCTTTCGCTGGACGAGGCGTCTCAGGCCACGGGGAAGAGCGTCGGTTCGCTGAAAGTCGGAATACATAGAGCCATCAAAGCGATGCGGCAGGCCCTGGAGCGGAATGGCTAGGCGGATGTTGAACCAAGACCTGATCGAAACCCTGACGGAAAATTGCGCGCCGATACGCCCGCTCGCGCATCCTGCGTGGCGTGCGCTCATTTGGTTCGCGGTGTCGCTTTGTTATGTCGGGGTCGTGGTGGCGATCATGGGGGTAAGGCCAGATTTCCTCGCCAAGATCACCGATCCGCAGTTTGCGACGGAATTGGCTGCGGCGTTCCTGACGAGCGTCGTCGCCGCAGCGGGCGCCTTGAGCGCCGGCTGTCCGGCGCGTCCGATCTGGGAGCGGCTCGCCGCCGGATTGTTCTTCTTGCTCTGGGCAGGCGCGCTCGCCGTTGGATGCTGGAGGGACGTCGGCGCCTTCGGCCTGTCCGGTCTCCTCGCGCATTCGGACATTTATTGCCTGCCCGCCATTCTCGCCATCAGCATTCCGGCCGCGCTCTTGATCCTTTCGATGGTCAAGCGCGGCGCGCCCATCGCGCCGTTCGTGACGATTGGGCTTGCCGCGCTCGCCTCGACGGCCTTGGCGGCGGCGGCGCTACGTCTATCCTTCCGACAGGACGCGGCAGTGTCGGTCTGCATCTGGCAGTTCGGCTCGGTCGTCCTGCTGACGGGCATCGCATCGCTGTTCGGCCGGGCGCTCCTGCATTGGACCAAGCGCGACCAATTGATCGCGTCCTTTCAAGCGCATCGCCGCTGATTTCACGCGCGCGGCCCCTCGCCGCGCGGGATAGTGAAAACGGCGCGGAACGGATGAAGAAAGCGCACCCGTCCGCGCCGCCTGGCCTACATCTCGGCGACCTTGCCGCCCTTCGCCTCGCAAGCCGCTGCTGATTTTTCGGGCAGCCACCCCTGACCCTTGCATGAGTTCATGCCCTTGCAGGCGTTATTCGCGGTCTTGCAGAGGCTCGTCCCCTTGCATGAATTGATCCCGCTGCAATGAACAGACTTGCTCATTTTTTTGGCGAGCGCCGGGGCCGGCGCCGCGCCGCTCAGAACCAGAGCGATCGCCGCGGCGGCCATCGAGCCGCCCGAAATGATTTTCGCGTTCATTTCCATCTCCTTGCACAATCCGCTCGCGGGACGAGCGTTCCAGGTTCCTTGAGAACCTGCCGACGCTATTCGTCGCCGCGACAAATAAGGTTACAGCGCGTCGGGCTCGACGACGCTCGCAGACGTGTGGGCCGACACGGCGGCGCAGTGTCTGCGGCGCAGTGTCTGCGGCGCAGTGTCTATCGACCTGCTCAGCGCCTGTTGATTTACGGAAAGCGTGCGAAGCCGGGATGCTATGCCATGTTCTTGGGCGCCATGCTCGGCGCGGTGGCCGCTTGCAATAGCATCGCGCGCGTCTCCTCGGCCGAGAATACTCTGGTGAGGCGATTGCGACTGAGATGGCCTGCGGCGACGTCCGCGATCTCGATAGCCGCCGCAGTCGCTTCATCGGGCGCTTCGAACAGCGCAAACCCGTCATATTCTGCGCCCGGCGTGTAATATAGTCCGAGGAGACGGCCGCCGAAGTGCTTCAGAAGCGCTTCTGAAGCCGCGGCACGATCCTGCGGCGCCTTGATGAAGGTGGTCCAAGCCGCAGGAGAATAGGCAAACTGCGCCAGGAACAAGGGCATCTTTTCGTCCTCCGTCCGGGAGGGCGGCAGATTGCGCGTTCCGACGAAGCTTGGCAATGCAGGTGGGAGAGGCGCTGCACGCGCGATTGCGTTCCGGCGTTGCTGCCCTTACTTCCTCATTGCGTTATGCGCCGGTCAAGAATGGCCGGTTAACTGCGAACGTCAAAACCGGAGGTGAGATGCGGTTGGCTTTTGTGGCGGCGCGCGGCGGCGATGGTCACGGGAGAGTCGCAAGCGCATTGTTGAAAACGCTCGCGGCGTTGTCGTTTCTCGCCCAGGCAGTGGGGGCGCGCGCAGAGGCTCCGGCCCCAGAAGTGGTGGTGTCCCGCCCACTCGCCAGGACGATTCCGCACTGGGACGAGTATACGGGTCGTTTTGAGGCCTTAAAGCAGGTCGAAGTGCGCGCCCGCGTCTCCGGCGCCCTGGAGAAGATCAATTTTACCGATGGGCAGTTCGTCAAAGCTGGCGACGTCCTCTTCGTCATCGATCAGCGGCCATATCAGATTGCGGTCGACAGCGCGCGTGCGGAACTCACGCGGGCGCAGGCGCAAGCCGTGGCGTCGACCCGCGATTATGCCCGCGCGCAGGAGATGACGCAGGGCCGCACCATTACCGCGCGCGACGTCGATCAGCGAAAAGCGAGCAATGATATCGCCAAGGCGCAGGTCGGGAGCGCCGAAGCCGCGCTTCGCAACGCCGAACTCAATCTGGAATGGACGCAAGTACGCGCACCGATCGCCGGGCGCGTGTCGGACCGTCGCGTCGATTCTGGCAATCTCGTTCAGGGCGGACAGGCGGATGCGACTTTGCTCACGACGATCGTGACGCTCGATCCCATTCACTTCATCTTCGACGCCTCGGAAGCTGACTATATTCGCTATGCGCGCACAGCGGAGCGCCAGAAAGAG
Organism: Methylocystis sp.; assembly: GCA_036560365.1. Lineage (GTDB taxonomy): Bacteria > Pseudomonadota > Alphaproteobacteria > Rhizobiales > Beijerinckiaceae > Methylocystis. The sequence continues at coordinate 11,257 of DATBRI010000156.1, read as the reverse complement.
ACCTCGCGCGAGTTCAAAAATCGCGTCTCAGTGCGGCTTGCTGACGAGACCGAGTGGACCCGCAGCGGCGTCATGGACTTCATGGACAATCAGCTCAATCGGCGTTCCGGCACGATCCGTGGACGTGCCGTCTTTGACAATAAGGACAATTTTCTGACCCCCGGCACCTTCGGGCGCCTGCGCCTGTTCGGCGGCGACGTCCCCGCTCTGCTCATTCCCGACGCGGCCGTCGTCTCCGATCAGACGAGCAAGACCGTGCTTGTCGTGTCGGACGACAACAAGGTCGTCGCCAAATCCGTGAGTCTCGGGCCCATTCACAAGGGTCTGCGCGTGATCCAATCCGGCCTTGACGCAAACGATCGGATCGTGATCGGCGGACTCGCAAATCCGATGGTTCGATCCGGCGCGACCGTGCAGCCCAAGGACGGCGAGATCAAGGAAGCGCCTGTCGCGGTCGGCGACCGATAGACGTCGAGATCAGGAAAGCTATGCGCATTTCGCACTTCTTCATCGAGCGGCCGATCTTTGCGGTCGTGCTTTCCGTGCTTCTGACGCTTGCGGGCGCGATTGCGCAAGGCGCGCTTCCCGTCTCCGAATATCCGGAAATCGCGCCGCCGACGGTGAATATCAGCGCAACCTATCCCGGCGCGTCGGCGGACGTGATCGCCGAGACTGTGGCGTCGCCCATTGAGCAGGAGGTCAATGGCGTCGACAACATGCTTTACATCACGTCGCAATCGACCGGCGACGGACGCGTCTCGATCGACGTCGTGTTCAAGCCGGGCGTCAACATCGATCTCGCGCAGGTGCTCGTCCAGAACCGCGTCGCCATCGCCAATCCGCGGTTGCCGGAAGAGGTGACGCGCTTCGGCGTCGTGGTGAAGAAGGCCTCGCCGGATCTGATGATGGTCGTCCATCTGTTGTCGCCGGACGGCTCGCGCGACCAGCAATATATTTCAAACTACGCCACGCTTTACGTGAAGGACGCCATCGCCCGAATCGACGGCGTTGGCGACGCGCGCCTCTTTGGCGCGAGAGACTATTCGATGCGCGTCTGGCTCGATCCGGCGAAAGTCGAAGCGCGCGATCTGACGGCGGGCGACGTCATCGCCGCGCTGCGCGGCGCCAATCTGCAAGTCGCCGCGGGGGCGGTCAATCAGCCGCCGGCGGCCTCGGCGGGCGCCTTCCAGCTTTCGGTGCAGACTCTGGGACGGCTCAGCACGCCGGAGCAGTTCGGCGACATCGTCATCCGCGCCGACGCCGACGGCCAAATTCATCTGCGCGATATCGCGCGCATCGAATTCGGCGCGCAGGATTATACGCTCAACGCCTATCTCAACCACGACGTTGCAACGGCGCTCGGCATTTTTCAGCGTCCTGGCTCGAACGCCTTGCAGACGGCCGAAGCCGTCAAGCAGGAGATGGAGCGGCTCAAGAAGAATTTCCCCGCCGGCGTCGATTACACGGTCGTCTACAATCCCACCGAATTCATCCAGCAGTCGGTGGATGAGGTCGTCCATACGCTGCTCGAGGCGATCGTCCTCGTCGTTCTCGTCGTCATCCTGTTCCTGCAGACGTGGCGCGCGGCGATCATTCCCGTGGCGGCGATCCCGGTGTCGCTGATCGGCAGCTTCGCCGTGATGAAGGCCGCCGGCCTCAGCTTCAATACACTTTCGCTCTTCGGCCTGGTGCTCGCCATCGGCATTGTCGTCGACGACGCGATCGTCGTCGTGGAGAATGTCGAGCGCTATCTCGCGCAGGGGCTTTCGCCCAAGGAAGCCGCGCACAAGACCATGGACGAGGTGGGCGGAGCTCTGATCGCGATCGCGCTGGTGCTTTGCGGCGTGTTCATCCCGACCGCCTTCATCAGCGGCTTGCAGGGCGCCTTCTATAAGCAGTTCGCCATCACCATCGCGAGCGCCACGCTGATCTCAGCCTTTGTTTCGCTGACGCTGTCGCCGGCGCTGGCGGCTTTGTTGTTGAAGCCGCATGATGTCGAGGAGGAAAAGAAGGCTCATCGGCTGAGCTGGGCGCATGCGCCGCTGCGTCGCTTCTTCGACGCCTTTAATTCTGCGTTCGACAGGGTGTCGACGGCATATGGCGCGGCGACGGGACGTCTCGTGCGGCTTGGCGTCGTCATGCTCGCCGTCTATGCGATTCTGATCTTTTTCGCCTTCGATCTGCTGCGCCGAACGCCGACCGGCCTCATTCCGCAGCTCGATCGCGGCTATGTGATCGCCGCCTTCCAATTGCCGCCGGGCGCGACGCTCGATCGCACGGATAAGGTCATGCGCGCCGCGACCGACATCATTTTGAAACGCGCGGGCGTCCAGGACGCCGTCGTTTTCACCGGCTTCGACGGCGCGACATTCACCAATGCGCCGAACACCGGCGTGATCTTCGTCACGCTGGAGGCCTTCGAGGAACGCGCAAAGAAGGGGCTGACTTCGGCGCAGATTCAAGCCGACCTTTACGGCCAACTGTACAGGCTGAACGACGCCTTCGTTTTCGTGCTGGCGCCGGCTTCGGTTCCCGGCATCGGCACCGGCGGTGGCCTCAAGGGCTATGTGCAAGATCGCGGAGGGCGCGGACTTCCCGCGCTCGAAGGCGCGACGTGGGCGCTGGCTGGCGCGGCCGGTCAGTCGGGAGAATTCCCTCAGGCGTTCACGCTGTTCAACACGCGCACGCCGCAAATCTTCGCCGACGTCGATCGCACGAAAGCCGAACTCATCGGCGTGCCGATCTCGCGCGTTTTCGAGACGCTCTCGGTCTATCTTGGTTCGACCTTCGTCAACGACTTCAATGTCCTTGGTCGCACCTACCGCGTCATGGCGCAGGCGGACGATCCGTTTCGCCTGACGCTGCGCGACATCGCCAATCTGAAGACCCGCAGCGCCTCGGGCGCGATGGCGCCGATCGGCGCCGTCGCCACCTTCCGCGACACGACGGGGGCGTTCCGCGTGCCGCGCTACAATCTCTATCCGGCGGCGGAAGTTCAACTCAATCTCGCTCGCGGCGTCTCTTCCGGCCAGGGCATCGCGGCGGTCGAAAAGCTCGCGGCGGAGAAGCTGCCGCAGGGATTCGGCTTCGAGTGGACCGAAATCGCTCTTCAGGAGAAGCTTGCCGGAAACACCGCCGCCGTCGCCTTTGGCCTCGCGGTGGTGTTTGTCTTTCTGCTGCTCGCCGCGCTCTACGAAAGTCTGCTGCTGCCGGTGTCGGTGATCCTCATCGTGCCGATGTGCATTCTCGCGGCGATGCTCGGCGTCGTCTCAAGGGGGCTCGACCGCAACATCTTGGTCGAGATCGGACTCGTCGTGCTGATCGGCCTGGCGGCGAAAAACGCGATTCTCATCGTCGAATTCGCCAAGCAGGCGGAAGACGCCGGCCAATCCAAATTCGACGCCGCCGTCACCGCCGCCCGCACGCGTCTTCGGCCCATTCTGATGACGTCGCTGGCTTTCATTCTCGGCGTGCTGCCGCTCGCCGTCGCAGAGGGCGCGGGCGCCGAAATGCGTCAGTCAATCGGCACGGCGGTGTTTTTTGGCATGCTCGGCGTGACGCTGTTCGGCCTCGCGTTCACGCCGACGTTCTACGTGGTCGTGCGCATCTTCGCGCGGTATTTCCAACCGGCGAGCGCCCGCGACTCTACGCCTGGGGCTGCGAGGCCGGTCGGAAGTTTCGCGCAAGAGATCGGCGTGCACGAAGCAAGAAAGATTGATCTTAGCCGAGCCAAGACGTGGCTCGACGAACTTCGGCGCAAGCTTCCATGATCAGGCGCGGGGCCGAAAGGACGCGCCTGGCGTAGACTTAACGGAAATGTTCTTCGCGCAGCTTCGTGCTCTGGGTCGGGCCGAACTCACGGCGGCAGGCGGGGCTCAGTCGCGCCACATTTTCGCTCAGGCAGGATTCGATCTCATCGACGAAGGGAATGTCGGAGCTGCAGAATCTCAAGGCGTCGCCCATGCAGTCGGAGCGTTCCTGAGTCGTGCCCTGAGCCCAGGCGGGGGTCGCGGCGAACGCCAGGAGAAGCAAGAACGGAATGAGTTTACGCATGTTGTTCCTTTCACGCCGATGCGTTCCGTGATGCGCAAAACTTAGCGTAGAACCGCTCCCTAGAAAAGCGCAGCGACCTTACAAAGCTTTTGCTAATCAGACCGTGACGAGGGCGAGACAAGTTGCTCGGCGAGGGCGGCGCGGGTGAGACGCGAGAGGTCCTCGAGCGAGGGATTGGACAAGGCGTCGCCCGACGGCTCAAAGCGCACGACGGGATCGCGCGTGCAGAGCCGCAGACAGTCGCGCGTCACGATGGCGAGGCGGCCGGACGCCAGCTCCTGCGAAAAGGCTTGCGCAAAAGACGTCTCGACCGACGCGAGCAGGGCGCGGCCTTTCCCCTCTGCGTCGCAGCGCGGGCCGACACAGACGATAAGACGAACGGGGACGGCGTTCACGGGCGTGCTTGATAGATTGGGTGTTGCGCGCAAAGCGCCGCGACGTCTTTGCGGACGGCGTCGATCAACGCATCATCGCTCGGGTTTTTCAGCACGCGGTCGATCCATCCCGCAATCGCTTCGAATTCGGCGACGCCGAAGCCGCGTGTCGTTCCGGCGTTGCTCGACAGGCGTAGGCCGGACGGCGCCTCGGGCGGTCGCGCATCGAAAGGGATCATGTTCTTGTTGACGGCGAGGCCCGCGCGCTCCAGCGCCTTGGCGGCGACATCGCCGGTCAATTCGCGCGCGGCAAGATCGACCAGCATGAGACCCATATCCGTGCCGCCGGTGACGATGCGCAGGCCGGTCTTCTCGAGCGCGCGCGCAAGCCCCTGCGCATTGTCGATCACCGCGCGATTGTAGGCGATAAACTCCGGCCGCAAGGCTTCGCCGAGGCAGGCGGCCTTGCCGGCGACGCCATGCAGCAGCACCGAGCCCTGCACGCCGGGAAATATGCCGGCGTTAATGCGATTGCTGAGACTTTCGTCGTTCCACAGAACCATGCCGCCGCGCGCGCCGCGCAGCGATTTGTATGTCGTCGTCGTCACGACATGCGCATGGGGCAGGGGATCGGGATAGAGGCCGGTCGCGACGAGGCCGGCGAAATGCGCCATGTCGACGAGGAGATAGGCGCCGACTTCATCGGCGATGGCGCGCATCGCAGCGAAATCGATGGCGCGCGAATAGGCGGAGCCGCCGGCGATGATCATGCGCGGCCTTTCGCGCCGCGCGAGATCGCGCACCTCGTCGAGATCGATGCGTTCGGTCTCGCGGCTGACGCCATAGGAGACGATTTTGTAGTCGCGCCCGGTCAGCGTCGCCGGATGGCCGTGGCTGATATGGCCGCCGGCGGCGACATTCATCGACAGGATCGCATCGCCGAGTTTCAATAGGCCAAGAAAGACGCCGGCGTTGGCGTTGGAGCCGGAGTGCGGCTGCATATTGGCGAAACGGCATTTGAACAGCGCCTTCGCCCGTGCGACGGCGAGCGCTTCGATGGCGTCGGCGAATTGCGCGCCGCCGTAATAGCGGGCAAAGGGCAGGCCCTCGACGGTCTTGTTGGTGAGGATCGAGCCCTGCGCCTCCAGCACGAGCCGCGAGACGATGTTTTCGGAGGCGATGAGTTCGACGCCATCCTGCTGGCGACGCAACTCGCCAGCGATGGCCGAGGCGAGCTCGGGATCGGCGGACAGGCCGGTGGCGAATTCGGAATGAGTCTGCGCCATCGCCCGACGGTATCAGCGATCAATCGGCTTTACGCAAGCATTCCTCATGCTGAGGAGGCGTCTGAAAGGCGCCGTCTCGAAGCACGAGGACTGCGACGTAGACAGGCGCTCTCTGGAGACGGCCCTCGTCCTTCGAGACGCGCGCGTTGCGCGCTCCTCAGGATGAGGGCCTTGGAGTATACACAAGTCGAAATCGTGGCGTTCGATTGAAGCGCGTATTTGATCCGAGCGCACGGCCCCAAGCTCCCTTCGGCGTCACAGCAAACGCGCGCTTCGTGCATGGTTAAAAAGGATAGGTTTCTCCACCGAGTTATTTCCTGCCAAAACAGGCGGATTTTCTTAGGTGGATGGATTTTACTGGTCTAGGGGGAAGCTCTGAATGGGTCGAAGTGCTCCGTCTGGTATTTTCGGCAATGATTGAAGCTCGTTCAAAACCTCTTGCATGATGTTTTGGAAAGCTGATGCGCAATTTGTTACCTTTTCCAAGTCTGCTTTTAATTCATCTAGAGTAACGTGTTTAATGCCCATTGTAAGGCATTTTGGGGCTCTTATTTCTACCCTGCCCATTACTTCAGGTAAGTCGTAAGAATTTACCCATTCGTCGTGGACGACGCGGTTACGTATCTCTTGCGGCTCCCTCGATTTCTCGGGCAATTTATTAGCTTTGTTATCGTCGCTCTTTTAATTCCACGCACCTTCATTAAGGCGATAAGCGCCGACAACCTACTATGCAGCGAGACGAGTTGTGACGTTATGCAAGCCCCTAGAACTGGCGGCGTGCTAGCTAGCTCCCATATCGTTATGTTGATCATGTTCTCTAGGCATCGACCACTGGACAATGCAGTGGGCGATGCAGTCCGCGTAGCCGGGTGGGAAGTGATATTCAAATGGTGGTCTTGAGTTTGTGTCGTCCACGGGGCCCCCAATGTCGGCGTCAAAAGAAAGTGAAGGGGAAAATCAGCAGACTGAAGAGACCGTGCTAAAGCGTCTCCTTTCAATCTCGCCGCAGCCTAAGCCAAAGAAGGACGCCAGCGCGAGTCCGAAGAAGCGCGGGCGGCCGAAAAAGAAAATCAAAGAATGACAATACTTGGTTTATCACTGCGGGAATGGGCCTTTTTGCATTGGTGGTGCTGTTTGGATGATTGGCATCAATGTGACGTTATTCGCGTCCTATGGGTGGGATAGGCTGGTTGCCTTTTCTTGATCCCCGCCGCTTTGCTTAACGTTGTGAGCGTTATGTTTGCTGCGTGGAAAAAGCTCGGCAGCAGCAGAGAAAATTGCAGCACAAGCAGCGAAGACATAGCCCCAAAATGAGATCATGTTGCTCTGTTTGCTGCTGGCGTTTTGTTCGTGAACGTATGTGTTCATTGTCTCTGCAAAATCTTGCAGAGGCTTATCGAGTGGGATTCCGTTAAAACGAAATTCGTTGCGCATCCCTTTTGGCTGTGGGCGCTCGGGGCGTTGAAAATCAGGCATCGCAGAGTCCGCCATCTTGTAATGGAATGATGCGAGAGAGAAAAAGCTGACAGCGAAACTAATCCAAATGGCCGCAAGCGCCGCGCAGCGGCGATCTCCGGTGACGAAATTCATATTTTGCTCCTTGCTGGCTATTTTAGAAACCGGCGAGACTGCCGCTTAATTGTCTTCGGCTTAACGAGCCTGATTATACATTAGCCGCTTGCCTTCGGCTCCTTTCAGAGTGCGTTCGGTGCGCTCTGTGTCTTCGACGCCAAGGGCCGTGCGGGTGTTGTAGCGGAAATCAAATTCGGCGAGATAGCGGTGCAAATGCGCCTCGCTGACCGAATGATAGGTGCCCGTGATCCCGCGCTTGAGGATCGTAAAGAAGCTTTCGGCGGTGTCGCAGCGGACCTATCCGCCGAGCCGCGCACACTCGTTGGCGCTGTGGTTGACGGTGTGATGGTTGGCGAAACGCTTGCCGATCTTGGGATAGATCAGGCTTTCGTCGGTCATCAGCGAGCTGTCGCGGTTGGCGTTGGTTACGATAATCGGGCGCACCGACTTCGCGGTCACATTGGCGACATGGAAAGACTTGGCGCGGCCATCGCGTTCAATGAGCGTCACAACGGCTTTCTTGGGCGCGGGCTCTTGAGAGCGCGGTTCTTGGCTTTACCGCCAACGTAGCTTTCATCGGCTTCTACAACCTTAAAATGCGATCGCCTCTCGTCAAGCGCAGAGAGGTCACACATCCAAATTGGCGACGTTCAGCGCATTGTCCTGAATGAATTCGCGCCTCGGCTCCACGACATCGCCCATCAGCTTGACGAAAATGTCGTCGGCCTCCACGGCTTCCTTCACCTTCACTTGCAAGAGCGAACGCGCGTCGCGATCGAGAGTGGTCTCCCAGAGCTGTTCGGCGTTCATCTCGCCGAGGCCCTTGTAGCGCTGGATCGTCAGGCCCTTGCGGCCGATCGCGTTCATCGCGTCATAAAGCGCCAGCGGACCAGAGAGCGGGGCCTCGTCCCCGCGCCGGATCAGAGTCGCCGGCGCGGCGAAGATTTCGCGCAGGCTCTCGGCGCGCTCATGGAGCTTGCGCGCCTCGCTTGAATTCAGGAGCGACGCGTCGAGCGTCACCACATGAGTCACGCCGCGCAGCGTGCGCTTGAAGACATATTCGAGACTTTGGCCGCCGTCGCGCACTTCGCCCGACCAGCCGCGTTCGGTCTCCTCCGAAATCGCATCGAGGCGTCGAGAGATGTCGTCGGCGTAGCGCTTCGCCTCCGCTTCATCCGTCAGCGGCGTCAGATCGCCGGCCATCGCCGCCTGTTCGATGACGGCGCGGTCATAGCGCGAATGCAGGCTCAGCATCACATTGCGGAACGCGCGCGTATCTTCGAGCGTTTGACGCAGGTCCGCGCCGGCGCGGTCTTCCGAGCCGGTGCGCAGCACGGCGCCGTCGAGCAGACTTTCAATCAGATAATCCTCAAGCGCGCGTTCGTCTTTCAGATATTGCGTCGACTTGCCGCGCATCACCTTGTAGAGCGGCGCCTGGGCGATGAAGATATGTCCGCGATCGATCAGCTCCGGCATCTGCCGATAGAAGAAGGTCAGGATCAGCGTGCGAATATGGGCGCCGTCGACGTCGGCGTCCGTCATGATGATGACCTTGTGATAGCGCAGCTTGTCGGCGTTGAACTCGTCGCGGCCGATGCCCGTGCCGAGCGCGGTGATCAGCGTGCCGATTTGTTCGGACGACAGCATCTTGTCGAAACGCGCGCGCTCGACATTGAGGATCTTGCCGCGCAGCGGCAGCACCGCCTGGAATTCACGATTGCGACCCTGCTTGGCTGTGCCGCCGGCGGAGTCGCCCTCGACGATGAACAGTTCGGCCTTGGCCGGATCCCGCTCTTGGCAGTCGGCAAGCTTGCCTGGAAGATTGGCGACGTCGAGCGCGCCCTTGCGGCGCGTCAGCTCGCGCGCCTTGCGCGCCGCTTCGCGCGCCGCCGCCGCTTCGCAGACTTTGGAAACGACGGTCTTGGCTTCGGCCGGATGCTCCTCCAGCCACTGGCCGAGCAATTCGTTGACGATATTCTCGACGGCCGGACGCACTTCCGAGGAAACGAGCTTGTCCTTCGTCTGCGACGAGAACTTCGGGTCCGGCACTTTCACCGATAGGACGCAGGTCAATCCCTCGCGGCAGTCGTCGCCGGTGAGATCGACTTTCTCGCGCTTGGCGACGCCGGAGGATTCGGCGTAGCCGGTGATCTGGCGCGTCAGCCCCCCGCGAAATCCCGCCAGATGCGCGCCGCCGTCGCGCTGCGGAATGTTGTTGGTGAAGGCCAGCACATTCTCGTGATAGCTGTCGTTCCACCACAGCGCGACTTCGACGTTGATTTGGTCGCGCTGCCCGTGAAGGAGGATGGGCGCCGAGACAAGCGGCGTCTTCGCGCGGTCGAGATAGCGCACGAAAGCTTCAAGCCCGCCCTCGTAATAAAGCTCCTCGCGCTTGACTTCGGCGTGGCGCGCGTCGGTCAGAACGATGCGCACGCCGGAATTTAGAAAGGCGAGTTCCCGCAGACGATGCTCGATCGTCGCATAGTCGAACTCTGTCATCGTGAAGGTGGCGGAGGAGGGCAGGAACGTCACTTCGGTGCCGCGTTTCGGCGCGCCGTCGACGACCGGCGCATCGCCCACGACGATGAGCGGCGCGACCGCATCGCCGTTGGCGAACTCCACAGCGTGTTCTTTGCCGGCGCGCCAGACGCGCAGCTTCAGCCATACGGAGAGGGCGTTGACCACGGAGACGCCGACGCCGTGCAGGCCGCCTGAAACCTTGTAGGAGTTCTGGTCGAACTTTCCGCCGGCGTGCAGCTGCGTCATGATCACTTCGGCCGCCGAGACGCCTTCCTCGTGATGGATGTCGGTCGGAATGCCGCGGCCGTTATCGGAGACCGTGCAGGACCCATCGGCGTTGAGCGTCACGGCGACATGGGTGGCATGGCCGGCGAGGGCTTCATCGATCGCGTTGTCGACGACCTCGTAGACCATGTGGTGGAGGCCGGTGCCATCGTCCGTGTCGCCGATATACATGCCGGGACGCTTACGCACGGCGTCGAGGCCACGCAGCACCCTGATGGACCCTGCGCCATATTCCGCCGGGTCGTCGTTCCGATTGTCGCTATCGCTCATATTTTTTGGGGGTTTCCGTGCTCGTGAGAGGCCATGATTCGAACAGTCGACCTTACCTCAAATGGCTGCGTCAATGCACGGAAATAGTTAACGATTGGGGCCCTTGCGAAGGATAGGGCGCCCGTGCTGGGCGCACCGGCTCGCCGTTCAGGCTGAGCTGGAACGATTTACTTCGGACGTGAGTTCACAGGCGGGGCGACACGCTCGCGTTTCGGGCTAGCGAGTTCGCGGGCCGAGAGCGTGGGCCGCCAAGAGAAAGTCACTGCCCATGAAAGCGCTAACCTTCCACGGCAAAAGCGACATTCGCTGCGAGACCGTTCCCGATCCCAAAATCGAAGACCCGCGCGACGCCATCATCAAGGTCACCGCCTGCGCGATCTGCGGCTCCGATTTGCACATATTCGACGGCATCGTTCCTCAGATGCATACGGGAGACGTGCTCGGGCACGAAACGATGGGCGAGGTTGTCGAAGTCGGCTCGGAAACGAAGAAGCTGAAGGTTGGCGACCGAGTCGTGGTGCCTTTCACCATTTCCTGCGGCGAGTGCTTCTTCTGTCAGCGCGGCTATTTTTCCGCCTGCGAGCGCACCAACCGCGACCAAACCAAAGCAGAAAAGCTCTGGGGGCACTCTCCGGCCGGCCTATTCGGCTACTCGCATCTGCTGGGCGGTTACGCCGGCGGCCAGGCGGAATATCTGCGCGTGCCGCACGCCGATGTCGGGCCAATCAAGGTTCCCTCTCAGCTTCGGGATGACCACAGGGCTGTTCAACGCTCTGTGCTTTGGTTTGATCGAGAGGGGTGATTTTTCGCTTTTCAGGTCGGGAAGTGTCTGAATCTATGGGGAGCAACCCGAATCGGAGGTTGCTCTATGACGACGATCGATCTTGCATCCTGTCT
>DATBRI010000155.1:0-4254 GCA_036560365.1 Methylocystis sp. | reverse complement strand
GTGGCGCGGGCGACCGCGCGTCGATCAGGCGAAAGGCCGCCGGATCGCGGTAAGGCTCACCGACGACGATCATTCTTTTCTGGAACAGACCGCCAAGGACGCAGGGCTAAGCGTCGGCGCGTTTTTGCGGACGATTGCGCTGGGGACGGCAGGCGCGCGCGCCGTCAAACGTCCACACATCGAACGCGCGGCGCTGGCCAAACTTCTGGGCGAAATCGGCAAGCTCGGCTCGAACGTGAACCAGATCGCAAGGTGGGCAAATACCGACCGAGCCGCGCCGAGCAGGGTAGAGATCGCGCGCATGTGCGAGGACATTGCGGCGATGCGCGCCGAAGTTATGAAGGCGCTTGATCGTGGTGATTAAGGGCGGCTCAGTTGCGGGAGCGGCGCGCTTCTCGGCGCATTTGCAGCGCACCGACACGAACGAGATACGCAACGAAGTGATCGAAATGCGCGACGTTGCCGCGACGGATTTGCGCGGCGCGTTGCGCGAAATGGAGGCGGTCGCAGCGGCCTGCCCTAACTGCCAAAAGCCGCTTTATCAGGCGTCGATCAACACGCAGGCGCATGAGCGTATGAGCGACGAGCAGCGCATGAAGGCGGTTGACCGGCTCGAAAAAGAATTGGGCCTCACCGGCCAGCCGCGCGTCGTGGTGGTGCATGAGAAGAACGACGGGCGAGAGCATTGCCACGTTGTCTGGTCGAGGATCGACCTCGATAAAATGCGGGTTATCAGCGACAGCCACAACTTCCGTAAACACGAGATTGTCGCCCGCGAATTGGAGCGGGAGTTTGGTCACGAACGAGTCCAAGGCGCGCATATCGAACGGAACGGCCAGCCACGCCCGCCGCGCACGCCGAGCCATAAAGAAATTCAGCAGGGGGCGCGCACCGGCGTCAGTCCGAAGCAGGCGCGCGAGCATCTGACGGCGCTCTGGCGTGGAGCGGATAACGGCAAGGCGTTCGCCGATGCTCTATCGCAATCGGGCTGGATTCTCGCGCGCGGCAACCGGCGCGACTTTGTGGCGATTGACCAAAAAGGCGGGACGCATAGCCTCTCGCGGCGGATCGAAGGGGCGACGGCGAAGATGGTTAGGGAGCGGTTTGCCGACCTCAAGCCAGAGACATTGCCGAGCGTCGCCGAGGCGCGGGCGACGCAGCAGGCCCGCCATGCACCGGAGGCGGCGCGTCAGGCCGCTCCCGTCAAGACGGCAGCAAAGATACCGGCGCGGATTCCGGCTCCCGCACGGCAGGCCCCGCAGGGCAAGGAGGCGATCCGCGCGGCACAGGGTGCGGCGCGGGCGGCGGGTGGTGCCGTCAAGACGGCGGGCAAGATTCTCGACGGGCTGGCGAGCGCCTTCGAAGGACTTTTAGGCGGCGGATCGTCCCCCCGACCGCAGGAAGGGCAGGGGCGAAATCCTCCGCCCGAACATCACGCGCTCGATGCGGGCGCGCCGTTGCCGCCCGCCGAGCATCAAAAGGCCGTGCAGCGCGAGGAGCAGCAGAAATCGACCCGCCGTCAAGAATTGCTCCGCGACTACGGGCGCGAGGTTTTGCCGGAAACCGAACAGGATGCGAAGATCGAGCGCGACCAGCGCAATCGAGGCGGCGGGCGAGAGCGCGAACGCTAGGCCATCCGGGGCGGGGCATCCCTCGGACGGCCAGAGCGGGCAGCCCCGCAAAAGAGTCCGGCGAGAAAGCCGCCGCCGCGCCTTGGGCGCTTGCCCGCGCCAAACGCGAACAGGCGCAGCGGCATGAGCGGCAGATCGCGGTCTTTCGGGTTGCGGCGCGTTGCCAGACCAGCCGTCAACCGTCGCCGACCCCGAAACCGCGCAAACGTATCCGGCGCGGCAGCGGCGGCGGGCAACGGCTCACGGCCAAAGGAATCGTTGAGGACTATCTGAAGCTGTGCCGTAATCCCGCAGGGGATGTGACGCGCTGGATTGCCGAGGACAAAAAGTTTCGCGGCGCGCCGCAAACCGTCCCGCCACTCACCAAAGGAGGCCAGCATGCAGCCCACGCCCAAAGCACCGCAAATTTTATGGCGGAAGCCAACCGGATTTTCGGGCGACCATTGCCCGAATTGCGCGATGGGCTGGACGCGGACGCGGGCGGAGGGCGACGTGCTGACGGTCTGTCTGCTCGATCGCGAGCCGGTCTTGGCGGAGATGACGGACTGCGATCGTTACGAAGCGAAGGAACAGGAACAGCAGCCCTAACCGTTCTCGCCGACACGATCCGCGCCGCCGTCGCCGTGGACGTGTCGGCTTTGTTTAGCGCCGAGTTTGGCGCGGTTCATTCCTATTACGCGACCTTGATCGCGGCGGCGCGGCAATCCTTATCGCCGCGCGACATCGCCGCCGCCGTGCGCTCGTTGTTGAACCAAAAATGCGCGGCCATGCGCGCGCTTACCGAACGTTCGCAGGCGGCCTCACGCGCCCAGCGCGAGAGCAAGGTTGCGCCGGAGAGACCGGCGGCGGTCAGGGCAGGCCCAAGCAGCGGATTGAGTCGCTGATAATAATACTTTGATTTTAAAGTTGTTTGTCGGCAGAATCCGCCGCATGACACCACGGACGCTCAACAATCAGGACGGCATCGCGCTTGGCCCGATCCTGTTCATCATCGCGATTTTGGCGATCCTTGCCGCTGCGATTGCGGCGGGAGCGGGCGGATTCACGGCGAATACGAGTGCAGAGCAGGCTAAGAGCAACGCCGAAGCGCTTGTGCAATATGCCGATCAGCTCAAAATGGCGGTTCAAAAAGTGATGGCCAATAATTCATGTTCCGATACGCAATTGCAATTTCAGGGCAGCAATCCAAACGCTCCGTCTGACGGCTCATGCAACATTTTCGATCCGCGTGGCGGTGGAATTGTCGATATGAGTTTCGTTAATCTCAATGCCGCGTTCAACATGACGCAAGCAACCTCTCACAGCGGTTGGTGGGGGACATTTGGACATTTTACAGAAGGTAGTAATGCCTTCATAGAAAATATCGGCCCCAATACACCGCTAATTTTTATGATTTACGATTTAACGCTCAACACATGCGCTGCGATCAATGCCATCGTTCAATATAATCCACCGACATTTACACCCCCCAGCCCTGCTATGGGGGTTTATCCGGGCTTTAATGGGAGTTACGGTGCGATTGGCAATTTTAATCTTGGATTTAGCAGTAGTGGCAATCAAGGATGCATCTATGACAGCGGATATAACGAATACGACTATGTAGGCGTCCTGCTGGCGCGGTGATCTCATTCGTTCTGCGCCTCATCCCTCATAATACGGATTCCGCCCCGCGCGCTTGGCGCAGGCGTCGATTTTCCAGTAAGGCGGGGCGAAGAAGCGGACGCCGTTCGCCATGCCCGCAAGAAAGAGCAGGCCGGAGCCTTCGGCGAAGCCCATCAACTCATAGGGCAGATAGAGCGCGCACCCGACCTGTTGCCAGCTCGTGCTTTCGCTGCTGTGTCCTTGGGCTTGGCGGCTTTGGCTGGAATTTTCCGCAACCAGCGTCGTCTGTCCGGCGCGGCGCGACATCCAGTCCGCCGTCGTCAGATCGTTCGGCGTGAAGCCTTGCACCACGCCCGCATTGGCGAGGAAGGATTCCCAGCGTTCCTTATAGAGCGCCTTCAGTTGCGCGAGGTCTTGGCAGATACCGGCGATTTGCACCTTGTAGCCGCGCACCAAGCCGAAGGCATCTTCGAGCGGCGCGAGATGGCCGAGGGCGGGCATTTCGTCGATCAGGAACAGCGTGCGCAAGCCGCCCGGTCGATAAAGCGCGCGCAGCGCCGAGACGATGACGAGGCGCAACCATACCGAATGCGTGCGCATGCGTTCGGCGGGCAGGATCACATAGACCGTCGTCGGCTTTTCTTTCAGCTTCGCAAAATCCACGCCCGACTTTTTCAGATCGTCGCGCATCGGCTCCGATAATATCCAGCGCGTTTGCGTGTCGGCGGTCGAACGGATGCTCGTCAGCTCGTTTGTCCGTTCGGTGAAGCGACCGGCGAGGCTGGCAATCTCATAGCCGCCTTCGGCGACCATATCGGCGGCGGTGAGGGTGAGGCCCGCCGTTTGCCGCTCGCGTTGCTTGCCGTCGTCGCCGGTGTAACGCTCCCACTTGTCCGCTTCGGTCAGCATCGCGCGGACGTTTTCGAGATTGGCGGCAGCGCCGTTTTTGATTTTCTCCCACATGAGCAGCGCGACGAGCAGGCCTTGCGCCGATTGCGACCAATGCGGATCGACGCCCTCG
>DATBRI010000154.1:0-3038 GCA_036560365.1 Methylocystis sp. | reverse complement strand
GACGCGCTAGCTTGAGGTGCTAGTTGGGCAACCAGTGGAGGTTCGAGTCCTCTCGGCCGCACCAAGTTTAGCGCCAAAAAAAGCGCCCCGCGCCCCCTGGCCGATTGCGGCGCCGCAGCGGGCAAACATCAGCCACATTCCTCGATGCAGTATGGTTGCGCTGGCGCTTGGTCAGTGCGGGCCGCCTGCTTGATCTTCGCACATGCGCGCGCGACGCGCCTTGCGCGCAGACCGTGAGGCGTTGACGTCGATCTCTTTTCGTTCGACCGCCGCCCGGAGAGGGAAGCATGGCTGTATCGTTAAGGGACCGCAGGCCGCCGCCAAAGGCCGACAATATCGAAACCCGCGCGCGTTATGCGTGGCACGATATCGAAGGCGATTGGCGCGTGGCGTCGCCGCGGCCGGGCGAGGCGCGCCGCCAGCCCTTCGGAACCGAATCCGACCGCAACTTCGAGAGGGTCGAGCGCTTCTTCTATTTTGGCGCTGCGGCGCTTGTCGTCGTTGGAACCGCGATCGTCGTCGGCTCCGCGTTCTGGGGCGAGCTTCCCCAGAATGGCGATCCCGCCGATGCGACGACGCCTCAGAAAATAGCCTCCCCCGCGCCGCGCGGCGCCGCGAGCCCAGCGCTTTCGGGGACGCCGGCCAATTTGCGAACGCAGGAACAGCCGCCCTCGATCATCGCCGGACCGGTGGGGCCGACATCGACGCCAGAACACGAATCGGCGCCAGACGGCGCGGAATCGGCGCCGGGCGCGCAAGGCGCGACCCCATTCGCGTCGTCCATCGCCAACCTCGAACTCGAGCCGGAATTTCTCAGCGACGGCATCAGGGGAAAGCGCGGATCGGGTCGCCGCGGGGCGGAAGACGGCGCGTCGGCGACCGCGAACAGCGCGCCTGAACAGGAGACTGCCGCGTCCGAAGCGCGAACCGGCAAATGCTACGTCAGGATTTCGGGACGCGTGCTCAACAGCGGCGCCTGTCAAATCTCGCGAAACGGCGGCGCGGTGACTTTCCAATACTCCGGTCAGACGCTGACGCTTTCTCCGGCCAGGGGCAAGAGCTGGTCGG
This sequence comes from Methylocystis sp., assembly GCA_036560365.1. GTDB lineage: Bacteria > Pseudomonadota > Alphaproteobacteria > Rhizobiales > Beijerinckiaceae > Methylocystis. Next base: position 1,970 of record DATBRI010000154.1, on the reverse strand, counting down.
CGACGCTGGGCGGCAAGAATCTTGGAAACGTTTACAAGAGCGGGTCCTGCTGGGGGTCGAAGAGCACCTATATCTGCGATCGCGGCGGCTAGGCGGCGCCTCGCGCAGCCCTAAGAGCGCTTCAAAAGAGAATCGCTCAAAATTGCATGTTAGAGCGGGCTCTCCGAACCTGCTCTAGGGCTCGCCGGATTTCGGCGGCTCTTGCCCGCCATGTTCCTGCTCATGATCATGCGCCTGCGGAGCCTGCTTGGCCTTTGGTCCAAGGGTTTTGGCGATGATCGGCTCTGTCGTCGAGGTCCAATCGGGACCGGCGGCGGCGATCGGGGTCGGCGCGTCGCCGGGGGTGATGTGGACAAGCGAATAGCCGCGTTTTTTCAGTTCGCGCAGGAATTCAGGCAGCATCTGCGCGGTGATGCCCTGCGAATCATGGAAGAGCACGATGCCTTTGCGGTTCTTTTCCAGCCGCGACAGCACGAGATCGAGTTCCGCCTTGGGCGTCATTTTCGCCCAGTCCGACGCCCACAGATCCGAGCCGAAGATCGTATAGCCGCGCGACGTGAGGTCGGCGACGAGCGCGGGCGTATCGGCGAAGCCGGGAAAGCGGAAGAAGGGCGCGGCCGTTGCGCCGAGCGCCTTATTCACGGCGGCGATTCCCTTGTCGATGTCGGCCTTGGCGGCGTCCTCGCTCATGAGCCTCAGGGTCTTGTCCGGATGGCTGTAGGAATGGTGAGCGATGGTGTGGCCGTCAGCGGCGGCGCGCTTCACCAGCGCGGGCAAGCTTTCCGCATTCCGGCCGATCAGAAAGAAGGTCACCCGCGCGCATTCCTTGGCGAGCGCGTCGAGCACTTGCGGCGTGGGGGACGCCGGTCCATCATCGAACGTCAGCACCACCTCATGGTCGCGCAAATCGAGCGTGCGCGGATAGCTTTGCAGGCCGACCGCCGTTCCCTTGGCGCGGTCGATTTCGATGACGCGCGAGACGCCGAGCGCGTCGGGGCCGCAATTCCGTTCCGCGGCGGCGGCCTCGCGCGGCGCATAACAGACGCCAACGGCTAAAGCCGCCAGCAGCATGAGCGCGAATCGCGGGAGGGGAGCGTCGAGCGGCGCTGCAGATCGTTTCAGCAATAGAAAAATAGCGGTCATGACGGCTTGCCGGTTTGATTTCTCGCGCCCTCGGGTTAAGAGCGCGACCATAATATAGCGCGGGACCGCCAATGCCGCTCGATCATCCAGATACGGCGCCCGCCGCCGAGGACTTCCGCGACGGCGGAGAGGCGTCTCTCAGCCGGGAATTCGTTCTCGACGTCGAAGGCGCGGTCGCGCTGGGCGACGCGGAGCGCGTTCACGAGCTCGTCGGCGACCTGCATGAAGCGGACCTTGGCGCGCTGCTGGAGCTCTTAAGCCACGAGGCGCGACCGCGTCTCGTCGAATTGATGGGCGCCGACTTCGACTTTACGGCCCTGATGGAGGTCGGCGAAGCGACCCGCGAGGACATCCTCGAGGAACTCCCGGTCGAGACTCTCATCGAGGGCGTACGAGAACTCGAAAGCGACGACGCCGTCGCCATTCTCGAAGGTCTGGAGCCGAAAGAACAGGCGGAGGTCCTCGACGCGCTCCCAGCGCAGGAGCGGATCGTCCTACGCCGCTCGCTGGACTATCCCGAGGATTCCGCTGGGCGTCTGATGCAGACGACTTTTGTCGCCGCGCCTCCCTTCTGGACAGCGGGGCGCGTCCTCGATTTTTTTCGAGAGTGCGGCGAAGAGAATTTGCCCGAGAACTTCTTCGAAGTCTTCGTCGTCGATCCTGGCTACCGTCTACTCGGCACGGTGTTCCTCGACGCTCTGGTGCGGGCCAAGCCAAGCGTGCGGCTCGATGAAATCATGCAGGAGGATCGGCGGCGGGTGAAGGCGACCGAGGACGGCGCCGAGGCGGCGCGGCTCTTCGAGCGCTACAATCTCGTTTCCGTGCCG
>DATBRI010000153.1:0-30835 GCA_036560365.1 Methylocystis sp. | reverse complement strand
GGCAGCGCTAGCCAGCGCCGATCCGACGTTAAGCCGAGCGCAAGTCCGACGAGCGCCACCGAGGCAGCGTTGGCCTCGAGCGCCCGCTCGATGTCCCACTCCCGATCAAGCTCCTCCAGACGTTCGTCGATCTTCTCCGGGTGTTTGGCGAAATAGGACAGCCGCGCCTGTGTTTGCTTGCGAATGGCGCGATTGATGTCCTCATCGGTGTGGCTTGGGACTCGAGCGACCGTGGTCGGCATGCATTGTACCTCCCCTTGTTTGTTTCCAACCGAAAAGGTCGCTCGAAGTTCCTACGCAGGCCGGTTTGGCCGGGCCTTTACCGTTCGGACGGCATGCGCTAAACCCCGGCGGTAACGAGCCCCCGCGTTACCGCGCGGGGCTTTTTCTATTTGGAGATCGAGATACGGCCATGGCGAATGTGGCGGTGGTCGGCGCCCAGTGGGGCGACGAGGGCAAGGGCAAAATCGTCGACTGGCTGTCGCTCGAGGCGGACGTCGTCGTGCGCTTTCAGGGCGGCCATAACGCCGGGCACACGCTCGTCATCGACGGCGTGACCTATAAGCTCGCGTTATTGCCCTCGGGCATCGTGCGGCCGGGCAAGCTTTCCGTCATCGGCAATGGCGTCGTCGTCGACCCGCATTTCCTTCTTGGCGAGATTGACCGGCTGCGGGAGCAGGGCGTCGAGATTTCGCCGATGAATCTCAAGATCGCCGAAAACGCGCCGCTGATCCTTTCGCTGCATCGCGAACTCGATGCGCATCGCGAGGACGCGGGCGGCGGCGCCAAGATCGGCACGACGAAGCGCGGCATCGGACCCGCCTATGAGGACAAGGTCGGGCGCCGTTCGATTCGCCTCATGGATCTCGCCGAGCCGGATCTGCTCGACGACAAGATCGCGCGCGTGCTCGCGCATCACGATCCGCTGCGGCGCGGCCTGGGCCTGCCTGATGTCGACCCCGCCGCCCTGCGCGAGGAGCTATTGTCCGTCGCGCCGCGCATCCTGCCGTTCATGGACGCGGTGTGGGAGCTCCTCGAAGACAATCGCCGCGCCGGAAAACGCATCCTCTTCGAGGGCGCGCAGGGCGTGCTGCTCGACGTTGATCACGGCACCTATCCTTACGTGACGTCGTCCAACACCGTCGCCGCGTCGGCGGCGAGCGGCTCGGGGCTTGGCCCCGGCGCCATCGGCTATGTGCTCGGCATCGCCAAGGCCTATACGACGCGCGTCGGCGGCGGCCCGTTTCCGACCGAGCTTCATGACGAAATCGGCCAATTGATCGGCGATCGCGGCCGGGAATTCGGCACCAACACCGGACGGCGGCGCCGCTGCGGCTGGTTCGATGCCGTGCTGACCCGCCAGGCGGTGAAGACCTCGGGCATCAACGGCGTCGCGCTGACAAAGCTCGATATTCTCGACGGTTTCGACGAGATCAAAATCTGCACGCATTACATGCTCGATGACAAGCGCATGGAGCGACTGCCCGCCTCGCAGGCGGCGCAGGCGCGTGTGCAACCCGTTTATGAGACCTTCCCCGGCTGGAAGGAATCGACGAGCGGCGCACGCTCCTGGGCGGATCTGCCGGCGCAGGCGATCAAATATGTCCGCCGCGTCGAGGAGCTGATCGAGGCGCCGGTGGCGCTGCTTTCGACAAGTCCCGAACGCGACGACACGATCCTCGTGCACAATCCGTTTCAGGATTGAGCACACGCTGCAAGACGGGCAGGTGGTCGAATGCGCCGTTTCTCGGCGTCACGGCCTTGCCGGCTGCACGCCGGCGGCGAGAGCGCTAGACGCCTTCGCATCAATGTGGCGCAAGTGAAAACGTCTCAGATCTGATTGGCTTTGTGCGCGTTAGAAAACGAGCAGCGCCGCGCGTAGCGTCAGCGCCAGCAGCACGAGCGACGAGATCATGAAGATCGCCCAGCGCAGCATGATGAGGTTGACGAGCGCCTGAACAAGACTGTGCGCGACGCGCAATCCCACATAGCTCCACGCGAGCGCAAGAGTGATGCGATCGGCGGCGCCCAGCATCGAGAGAGTAAGCGCGACGGCATAGAACAGCGTCGGCTGCTCCAGAAGATGATTGTAGTTGTCCGCCTTCCAACGGATCTTCGGCGGTATCTGCGCATTGAACGCTTCCTTGCTCTGGTCGGGATCGAGCCGAACGCGGTATTTTCCGATCGCTGGAATGCGCGTCGCATAGAGCCAGGCCCACATCACGAAGGTCCACAACACAAGCGCGATGACCGGCGCAAGAAGCGAGCTGTGCATCATCGTTTCTCCTCGTCTCTGCCTTTGCGGCTTCTCGCTTTGGAAGGGATGGCCAAGCGTCCATGAGTCAGACCAAGAAGAGCCTTCGACCCGAGAAAATTCGGTTAACTTGGCTTAGCGCCTCTCATAGGGTTGCGGCTCCCCCCATCCTTCGCCATATCGGGCGAAGGAGGAGAGACATGGAACCACCCAATCGACCTTGTGAGTTCGCCTTGCGCCTGCACGCGCTCGACGGCGAAGATCTTTCGCTCCTCTCGGCGCATCTGCAGGACGCTCTGGTGCGCGTCGGCGACATTGCCTTTCTTGCCGACAGACGCCGGTTCGCCCTGATCGGGTCGCGTTTCGACTGGGCCGCCGAGCTGGACGGGCGGCTGGAGCGCTGCCGCTGCGGCCTGCATTTCGAGGGCGTGCAGCGGGTGCGTTGTCAAAACGTCACCCGCGAACAGCCCGACGCCATCCTCGAACTTCTGGCCGTCACCTTCGAGCCCGACCCCGAACCGCCGTCAGGCGTGATCCGGCTCTATTTCGCCGGGGGCGCATCGATCGCGCTCGACGTCGAATGCGTCGAGGCGCAACTTTGCGACGTGGGTCCGCGCTGGAAGGTCGCCGCCCGTCCGAGCCATGATTTCAGCGGCGAGCTTGACGAGCACGCTCCCCGAGGGCCATGACAGCCGGACTTCCCGGCTGGAGAGGATCATGACCCTGCGTTTGGACGCTGCGGCGCCCGATTTCGAACAGCGTTTTGCGTCGCTGCTCGCCATGAAGCGTGAGGCGTCGCAGGATGTCGACGACACAGTGCGGTGCATCATCGAGGACGTCGTCGCCCGCGGCGACGAAGCGCTTGTCGAGTATTCCAAGCGCTTCGACCGTGTCGACCTCGAGGCGATCGGCATCGCCATTTCCCGCGAGGAGGTCGCTGCGGCGGAAGCCAAATGCTCCGCCGAGCAGCTCGCGGCCCTCGATCTCGCGCTCGATCGCATCACCGCCTTCCACGAGCGGCAGAAGCCGCAGGATTTGCGCTTTCGGGACGCCGCCGGCGTCGAGCTGGGCTGGCGCTGGACTCCGCTCGACTCCGTGGGACTCTATGTGCCCGGCGGCACCGCCGCCTATCCGTCTTCCGTGCTGATGAATGTCGTGCCGGCGAGGGTGGCCGGCGTGAAGCGCATCGTCATGGTGGTTCCGACGCCTGGCGGCCATGTGGAGCCGCTGGTGCTCGCCGCCGCCAAGCGTTCCGGCATCGATGAAATCTACCGCGTCGGCGGCGCCCAAGCGGTGGCGGCGCTGGCCTATGGCACGAAGACGATCGCGCCCGTCGTCAAGATCGTCGGGCCGGGCAACGCCTGGGTGGCGGCGGCGAAGCGCCGGGTCTTCGGCCAGGTGGGCATCGACATGATCGCCGGCCCCTCCGAAGTGCTGATCCTCGCCGATGCAAGCGCCAATCCCGACTGGATCGCGGCCGACCTGCTTGCGCAGGCCGAGCATGACGAATCCGCGCAGTCGATTCTCATTACCGATGACGCCGCCCTCGCCGACGCGGTCGTCGCGGCCGTCGAACGGCATCTCACAACGCTTTCCCGCAAGGAGATCGCCGGCGCCTCCTGGCGCGACTATGGCGCGACGATCGTCGTGAAAACGCTTGCCGACGCGGTCCCGCTCGCCAATCGCATCGCCGCCGAACATCTCGAAATCATCAGCGAAGACGCCGAGGACCTCGCCGCGCGCGTTTCCAACGCCGGCGCCATCTTCATCGGCGCCTATACGCCGGAAGCCGTCGGCGATTATGTCGGCGGCTCGAACCATGTGCTGCCGACGGCGCGCTCGGCGCGCTTCTCGTCGGGCCTCAGCGTGCTCGATTTCGTCAAGCGCACGTCGATCCTGAAATGCGACGCGGACTCGCTACGCGTTATCGGCGCCGCCGCCGTGACGCTCGGCGAGGCCGAAGGCTTGCAGGCACATGCGCGTTCAGTGTCGATCCGCCTCAATCAGCTCGGGGCGTGAGAGTGGAGTCAAACGAGTCGAAGCGGCTGATCTCCGTCACGCTCGACGAAAACTCGATCGGCCGCGGCTCGGCGGATCAGGAGCATGAGCGCGCCATTGCGATCTATGATCTTATCGAGGAAAACAGTTTCGCGCTGATTGGCCATGATGGCGGACCTTATGCGCTGCTGATTTCGCTCGCCGACGCCAAACTCGTTTTTAGGATTTGCGATGCTGAGGGCGTCTGCCTCGTCACCCACATTCTCTCGCTGACGCCTTTCAGGCGCCTTCTCAAAGATTATTTCATGATCTGCGAAAGCTATTACGCAGCGATCCGCCATGCCACGCCGAGCAGGATCGAGGCGATCGACATGGGGCGTCGCGGCCTCCATAACGAAGGCGCGCAGCTTCTCCTTGAACGCTTGAAAGGCAAGATCGACACGGATCAGGATACGGCGCGCCGTATCTTCACGCTGATCACGGCGCTGCACTGGAAGGGCTGAGCGCAACGCTCGTCGGCGCCAAGCTCTCGTCAATGATGAGAGCGCCGCCCGGCGCGGCGCTCGGCGCTGTCACATCGTCATCATGGAATAATCCGCATGGGCAAAAGTAATTCGGATCATTTCGCCGAGCTGCGGCTGTCGATGGAAGCGGAAGGCGGCGAACTTCTGCGCGCCTTCGTGCGCGAAGCGTCGCTGGTCGAGGGGGTTCCGCCGATGACCGCGAGCCTGATCGCCGCCGACGCCGCGCAAACATGGCAGATCCTCTGTGGATCGGGCAAGAACGCCGAGCGGGCGGCGGTTTTTCTGTCCGCTTCCAAAGGCGAGGCGCGCGCGCGAATTCTGCTCACCGGCCATTCCAGGTTTTCCGCTGTCGTTGGTTCGCTCAGTGCGCACATGCGACGAGAGGCGGGACTGTCCTACAGGGAACGCGGCGTCGACGGATGGGAGATCACAATCCATCGCGGTTTCGATCCTCCTCGCGCAGCGGCTGAACATGACGAATCGCCGATCGCCGAAGACGCTGCGCCGACCGAGACGGTCCAGGTCGACGCGCCTCAACAGAGCGACTCGGCGGCGATCGCGCGCTGCTTCCTGGCGGTCTATGGACATAATTATGTTCATAGCGAAGTTTTCTCCCCGCATCGCTATTGGCGGAAAGTCGAAAGCGGCGAACTCATTCCGGTGGTGACCCGTGACGCGCGCGGCGAGGTCATCGGACATGTCGCGCTCGAGCGCGAACCTGGTGCAGCGATCGCCGAGCGCGGCGAGGCGGTCGTGCTTCCGTCCTACCGGGGACGTCATCTCCTGGAGCGCATGACCGAGCGGCTGACCGACGAGGCTACGAAACTCGGTCTCGTGGGGATCTACGCAGAGCCGGTCACGACGCATACATTTTCACAGCGCAACGACGAGCGGGCCGGCATGCCGACATGCGCGATCCTGCTTGGGGCGGCGCCGGAAACAATTCATTCGAAGGATTTGCCCGTGCCGACGGCCGGACAGCGCCAGAGTTTTCTGTTGACGTTCCGCTTCCTCGAATCGGCGCGGGCATGCGAGATCGTGGCGCCTCCCCCGTATCGCGACGTTATGACGACGACGTACGGCCATCTTGGCGTCACCGTTTCCCTGCGCGAGAGCGGAACGCCAACAGAGACTCGGTCGATGACGAGCGTCATGGTCAACCCATGGGGCTATGGCAGGATTCGCTTCGAGATGATCGGATCGAACGCCAGCATCGAATTGAGCCAGGCGTTGAGCGACGTCAGCGGCCTTGGCGCTCGCGCCGTGCAGCTTTCCGCGCATGTTGACGACCCGGGCTTGCCGCTCCTTGTTGAGAGCGCGCGTCGGCTGGGATTTTTCTTTTGCGGCCTCGCGCCGGCCTTCTCTGAAGGTCGAGATCTGCTGCTGATGCAGCATGTGAGCGAGCCGCTCGACATCAATGAACTGCAATTGTTCACGGATCAGACGAAAGACCTTGCGGCGTTCATTGAACGAGACCGTCAGTCGGCGCAAAGCCAGCGATGAGAATGCGTGAGCAACGTGGCGCGCCCCCAATCCGTTCTTTTCGCCTGCACGCTGAACACTGTGCGATCGCCGATGGCGGAGGCGATCGCGCGCTATTATTTCGGCCGCGAAACCTATTTCGCTTCCGCGGGCTTGAAGCGCGGCGCCCCTGACCCTTTCGCCATAACGGCGATGGACGAGATCGGCGTCGACATTTCAGGACATAAGCCGCACACGTTCGAAGATCTCGAAGATTCAAATTTCGATCTGATCGTGACGCTGTCGCCCGAGGCGCATCACAAGGCGCTGGAGTTCACGCGCACGATGGCCGTCGACGTCGTCTACTGGCCGACGCCCGACGCGACCGCCGCGCAGGGCTCGCGCGAGGCCATTCTCGACGCCTATCGCGACGTGCGCGAGCGGCTGACAGGGCGGATCAAGGATCTCCTCGGACACGGGCCGCGGCTCAGCGGATGAGTAAAGCCGCGTCTTATTCACGCCATTGCGACGCGCGTTCCGAGCCGCGCGCGCGGATGAACCTTAGAGAGACGGCTTCATCTGTGCGCAGAAGCGCTGCGCAAGGGCGATCAGCGCGTGGTCCGAGCCGCGTCGGCCGACGAAAGAGAGCGCAACCGGCGCCTCCGTTGTCGGCAGCGGAAGGCTGATCTGCGGCAGTCCGAAAAAGCTCGCGATGAGAAACAGGCGCATCATCTGATAGCGCTTGGCGTCAAGCGTCTCCTCGCTTTCAGTCAGGAGCGGCGCGCGAAACGGCGTCGTCGGCGAAACTAGGAAGCCTTGCGAACCGAGGATTGCCTCGATTCGCTCGCGCGCGTCCTCGCGAAAGGTTTCAGCGGCTTTCCTTTGTTCGGCCGTGACTTTCGCCGCATAGGCGAAACGCTGCTCGACGCCCTTGCCGAAAGTGGGGCTGTTCGCCGAAATCCAAGCGCCATGCGCGGCCCAGGCCTCGAAGGCCTGGAAGTTGCGAAAATGTCCGAGCGCCGTCTCAAAGAAGTCCTCGCCGAGCGTCGCTTCGCGCCAGGGGCCGAACGCCTTTAGGGCGTCGATGGGATCGGCCGCCGCCGAAGCGAAATCCATTTCGACTCCCGAGAAGGCGTCTGTGAGCAGCACGGCTTCTTCAAGCGCGGCGTTCTCCGCTTTTGCCGGCAACAAAGCCTCGCCGACAGAGGCCATCACGCCGACATCGCGGGCGAACCAGCCGATGGCGTCGAAGGACGGCGCACGCGGAATGATTCCATCCATCGGCGCCGCGCCATGCGATGCGCGGAAGCCAAAAACCCCGCAAAAAGCCGCCGGCGCGCGACAGGAGCCGGCGGTGTCGGTGCCGATGGCGAAATTGACGAGGCCGGCGGCGACCGCGACCGCCGAGCCAGAAGACGAGCCGCCGGGGTGGCGATTTTGCGCGGCCGGATTGATCGGCGTCCCGTAATGCGGATTGGCGCCGAGCAGGCTATAGGCCATCTCGTCCATTTGCGTCTTGCCGACGAGCCGCGCGCCCGCCTCCAGTAAACGCTCAACGACGGGCGCATCGCACTCGGCAGGAGCGTGGGTCGCCGCCCATTTCGGATGGCCGTTGGTCGAGACGTGTCCCGCGACGTCGATATTCTCCTTGACGACGAAGCTCGAGCCGGAGAGGCCTCCTGGGCTTTCGGCGCTCCGGTTGAGAACGACGGACAGCGCGCCGAGATCGTCCTTCATCGCGGCATCCTTCCTTCCGGCGGGCTAGCATAGGCGGGCGCGGCGGGAGTCTCTCGAAATGGCCCTGAGGCGCACGACTATACTGAAGAATGTGGCGAGACGAAATATGCCCGCCGCAGTTGCGCGACCTGCGGGGTTACGCCAAATTGGCGGCTGCGGCGCACGACTAGTGGAGGCGCGACATGGATGAATTCGGCGGGGGGTTTCTGCGCAACGTCATGATCAGCTTTGCGCTGGCTTTGGCCTTTTCCATCATCTACGTCTGGTATACGCGATAGGAGACCGTCGCGCGCTTGGCGACGGTCGCGCGGCGTTAGAAGATCTGCGGCTTGGCGATCATCAGCCATATGATCGCCATGACGGCGCCGAACGCCGGAAAGCCGAACGCGAACCACCACCAAAAAAATCGATGGTAGCTCTGCGGTAGCGGCTCGTTGGCCGCTACCGCGGCTTGCGCAATATCGCGGATGCGCATCTGCATCCAGACGACAGGCAACCAGAAGGCGCCGGTCAAAAGATACAGCGCGATCGAGAGCGCGATCCAGCCTTCGGTGAGCGAATAGCCGGCGAGCCAGGTGAGCGCGACGCCGGTGATGGGCTGAACCACCACGGCGGAAGTGGTGAAGACGAAGTCCGCGATCACGACAATGCGCGCGACCCCGGCGATGACCGGCGCGGAGCGGGAGAAATGCGCCATCACCATGAAGAATGCGATCCCGGCGCCGGTGCCAAGCAAAACCGCGGCGCCGATGATGTGAATATATTTGATGAGGAGATAAATCACCGGTCGTCGACAATCGCCAGAGAAACGACGTTGAGCACCATCACCGACCAGATCTTCAACATCGGACCCAGCGGCTCTCTCCAGAGTCGCGGCACGAGGATGGTGCCGAGGATGAGGTAAACGAAGGATAGGATGAGCGCGGCGACGAGCGCAACTTTCGACGTGCGGCGAAAGGCGATGGCGACGCCGATGATAAGATCGCATGTGGCGCCCGCGATCACGGCCAGCGGCACGATTGGGCCAGACAGCCCGCCCTCGTACAAAAGCCCGAGCCCAATGTCCCATCCCGGTCCGTAAGAGACCAATGCGGTCGAAATCCAGAACAGCGCCGTAACGGCGAAAATGAGCGGCTTGAGCGCATAGATGCGCGCAAACCATTTTTCGCGCACGTCGGCGGGCTCGGCTATAAACGCCGCTTCAAGCGATTGCGGCTTGATGCCCGTCACATTTGTCCATTGCGTTGGATCGCCGATCGCCCCGCGAACCATTTCCTTTTTTGCGATGCTGCGGATCGGCGTGCGCCAGCCCAGCCAGGCGACGAAATCTCCAAGGCGGTAGATCGCATCGATCAGCCAGTCGGGGAAGTCGACGACCCGGGCGGGACGCCATCCGAGCCATTTGCGATACATCGCGACGACCTCGTTGAAGGTCAGGCGCTGCGGTCCGACGATTTCGAGCTCCACGCGCTTGGGCGCCGATGGCGGGAGGAAAAAAAGCACGGTCGCCACGACATCGTCGAGCTGGACGATCTGCAGTTCCCCCGCGTCCCTGAAGCGGGCGAGGATCGGCAATGCCGCCAGTCCCCGAAACAATGCGCTGCCGCCGTAAGCGCGGCGTCCGAGGACTACGGAGGGCCGCAGAATGACCCAGTCGAGTCCCGTCGCCTTTAAAGCGGCATCGCCCTCCGCCTTGCTCCTTGAGAATTCGCTCGGCGTCTCGCGATCGACTCCGACGGCGGAGAAGTGAATGACGCGCTTGACGCCCGCCTGTTCGCAGGCCTCAAACAACGTGGCTGGCCCGCGGCTATGCGCAGCGTCAGTAGAATCGGCGCCGCTTCCGCCAAGCACGCCCGCGCAATTGATCACGGCGTCCACGCCTTCGAGATAGGGCGACCATTCTTGCGCGGAGTTTACGCTTCTCAGATCGATCGACACCCATTGCGCCTGAGGAAATTGCCGTTTGACGGCGGCGCGTCCGCGCGACACCGCGATCACCGCGTGGCCGGCTGACAGAAGTTTTGCAAGGATGCTCGAGCCGATGAGACCGGTCGCACCAATCAGAAGAACTTTCATGGGGTCGCCTTGGCTGGTCTAATGCAACGCTGACCGTGGATGCGCGCGAGAAAAGCAGGCGTCACTGCCGGGCAGCCATGGTTGAGGTTCATATAGGGCGGATCACGGAGAAGGCTTCTGGCGAAGGAGCGCTCCAGTTCCCCCGCTGAGACAGTCCCACGCGCACGCTTAGCGCGCTTATGGCAGTCCTGGCGCGCTTATGGCGGCTACAGAAAACGCCCGCAGGGCAAAGCCGCCTCGCAAGGCGAATGCGAAACAGACAATGCTCCACCTTTAGCGCAGCATTGTATAGATAATGCCGAACAGGCTGGCGTTGACCGTCGCCAATAGGAAAAAGACTAGTGCGGTCTCAGCGAACCGAGGCATTGGCGCGCCTCATGTATTCACGTTGTAGAGCCGAAATTACCTAGCGCGGCTCCACGCAGCGACAATGCGCGCATGCGTCTCATCTCGCGCAAAAAATGACAAGCGCGAGTGCGAAGCGCAGGGGCACAAGCGGCATCCAAGGGGCAGTGGGCGCCGCGGCCGAGATTTCAGACTGGTTAGATGGTCGGAGTGGCGGGATTCGAACCCACGACCCCTTGTCCCTCAGCCTTAACTACGCATCTGAGCCCAGCCGCGCGATTCCGCAACACGCCGGAAAACAGCTAGTTCTCAGCGTCTAGTGCGGCTGTCTTCCGCCCCTCTCCGCCCCATTCGGCAAAAATTTCTAGCCCATGGGCTAGAATCGACCTACCGTAACAAGGGGCCGATGAGACAAGGGGTTTGGGGTAAATGGCGGAGATTTTGACCGAGCAAGCGATCAAAACATTGTCTGTGCCCGAGGGCGGGCGCGCCGAAATTTCCGACATCCGCTGTCCAGGGCTGCGGCTGCGCGCGTCTGCCAACTCGAAGGCGTGGTATTTCGTCGGCGCGACCGAACGTGGCGCCAAGGTGGCCCGCGTGAAGCTCGGACGCTGGCCTGCGATGACACTTGCGGTCGCGCGGCGGCGGGCCGACGAAACACGCGCCGCGCTCGCGGACGGCGCTTCGAAGGCGCAACAAAACGGGGACGATCTCACCTTTCAGGCGCTCGCCGATCGCTACGTTGAGCAGGCGAAGCGGCGAAAATCGTCGTGGAAGCAAGACGAGGCGTTCCTGAAAAGGGCGACGACGACGCTCGGCGAGCGCCGGGCGCACAGCCTCACGCGCTCCCACTTCGCAGAGCTATTGCACGAGGTGGCCGCGACGGCGCCGGTCTCGGCGAATCGGATGCAGACGGTTTTGCGGACGATGATGGGCCACGCCGTCGACGACGGTCTCTTGCTCGCTAATCCGCTGGCTGGCGCGCGCAAGATCGGCGGACGAGAGAAGGCCAAAGATCGCGTCCTATCGGATCAGGAACTGAAAACCCTGTGGGCTGCCTTAGACGACGACGAAGCGCCTGCAGCACTGACGATCCGCATGGCACTCCGAACGATCCTCTTGACCTGCGCGCGTCCTGGCGAGGTTGCCGGCATGCGACGCGATGAGTTGGCGGACCTCGACGGAATGGCGCCGGCTTGGCTGCTGTCGGGGGAGCGGACGAAGAACGGCCGCGCCCATTTGCTTCCGTTGTCGGCGCTCGCCGTCGATACGATCAAGATCGCGATGCAAGCGACAGATGCGATTGGCGCGGGCGAGTTTGTGTTCTGCTCCAGATACGAGTCAGCAGAACCGATCGCTCGGCACTCGCTTTCTCAGGCGACCCGTCGGTTGTGCTCGCATTACAAGCTCGCCGCCTTCACTCCGCACGATCTCCGGCGGACCGGTGCGACACTCGCGCGTGCCGAAGGCGCTCCGCGCGATGCAGTCCAAGCGCTTCTCAACCATTTGCCGGACGACATCACGGCCGTTTACGATCGCTACGCGATGCAGGCCGAAAAGCGTGACGCCGTGGAGCGGTTAGCGCAGAGGCTGTTGCGCATCGTCGCGAGCGACCATTGACAACATGTTGCAAAAAAGTGTCGCCACAACGGATTGACGCCGCGCGCTGCCGCATGTTACGCCGCCAAAATTGATTGGCGCGAGTCACGACCGCGCCACGCCCGCAACGCCGAGTTGCGGGGAGGGGTCTTCGATGAGCCGGTTAAATGTCCCGGCGCCCCTGGCAGACCGATAAGCGACGTCGGCGCATCAGGTGATCGTTAACGAGCAGCAAGGCGCGGCTCGGGAGCGGTCCCTTGAATCGCGCCCATGGACTATCGGTCATGAAGATCAGCATTGACAAAGGCGGCGCCCCAGCGCCCGGCGATAACAGCCTTTCGCGTGTCTATGACGCGGGCGACTTGGCCCAACACTTCCACGTCGACACGGATACGATCAGCGCATGGGCGCGCAACGGCGTGTTGCCGCCACCGTTGCCGCTGCCAAGCCGAAAGCGCCGTTGGGCGGGGCCTGTAATCGAGGCGTTTCTGCGCGGGGAGGCTGCCTAATGACTCAGCTCGCCGCCTTCGAAACCGCTATTCGCGCCTGCCGCGGAAATCGTCCTCTCACCCGAGCCGAGCGCGCCGTTCTCGATAACCCGCCACGCGGCGTCAACGTCGATTCGGTCGCCTCAATTCTTGATGGCTACCTTGGAGCAGACGCGCGCTCCTACGCCGCTTGGATGGCAGACCGGCACGCGGATCGCCTTCAAACATTCCACGCTATTCGCGCTGCTATGCACGGGCGCCGAGTTCCAACTGGCCACGATGTCAGCAGGCTCGCGGACGACCTGCGTCTGCTCCACGGGATAACGCCGTCAGACATATGCACGGCGCTTGGCTTGAACGACGGCGTATCGCCAGTAACGGCGGCAGACCGCTTTGAGGCGCTGATGCGGGAACGAGCTAACGATCGATCAGAACGACGCAGTGCAGAGCCGATGCGCACGATCTATGCGCGAGAGGGAGGCGCTATATGACCCACACACCCGTTTTGCCTCATGTTGCACAACGCCTCCGGCGTCGCTGGATTCGGTTCCTCGCTACACTCGACTCCGACAATTGGTTGTCGCTTGTTAGCAGTGCTGCTAGCGACGCAAAAACAACGAAGGACGAGTGGGCCGAACTCAAAGAAGCCGCAGCGCTGCGAAACGAGGAGCTGCGCCGGCAAACGGAGTCGACGCCATGAGTCATTTCGTGCCTCTCGAATCGAACTGCGGCGAGCACATTGTGCTGGTCGCGGCAGATGACATCGACACCGTTCACATCTCGCATGTCGACGAGAGGGGATGCCATCCGGTCAGTCTGAAGCGGAAGCATCCTGCCGAACTGTCGTTGCGGTTTCTACATCACCTGCATCCGGCGCTGGCCGATCACGTGTTTAGATTCGACCTTGCGCCTCCAGGCTCGCCGCCACGATCGGCGGCAAGGCCAGAGGACCTGATCGACTCCCGCGATTATTCGCCCGAACAGTTCGCCGAACTCGCCGCGACGGAACATCTGAAGGCGATTGCGCGGCGCTTTCGCGAACGATCGATCGCCGATGGCGAGGAAATCTCAGAACACGAAGCTTGGCTTCGTTCGAATGAGGTTCGTGCGCGCGCTCTTGGCGTTTCCGAGGAAGAGATAGCTGCTGCGCGAGCCGAGTATGAAGCGCGGTCGACCAGCAATTGAAACAAAAAAGCCCGGCTCGCTCTGACAAGCGGCCGGGCGTTGAGTTCGAACAGGATACGGGGGCTCACTTAGTGATCCACAAATTTGATGTCAATGATTATCGACCGGGCGACGCCGATCTTCTCGCGCGACTTCTCGCGCTAATGGCGCCGTCTGATGAGACGATCGCAGCAGCACAAAGCAATCCGGCTTTGCGACGCCGGCACAATCGCGATCTCGCCTTGGGGCTCGCCGCGGCGGGGCTGTGGGTCATCCCGTGCGACGCGAAAAAGGTTCCGCTCGCAAAGGAGTTTCCGACGAAGGATGTCGACCTTCCGGCGGCGCCAGACGGAATTGATCCGACCTACTACGGCGCCACGAGAAATCCCGAAAAGATACGTGCTTGGTTCGCAGACGGACGCATGGCGTATCCTGGGATCAGCGCCGGCCCTTCAGGCTTCGTCGTGATTGATGCAGATGCAAAGCTTGATGGCCCAAACAAGCTTGCCGCATGGGCGGAACGCAACGGAGTCGACCTGAAGCAGTTCCCGTGCACGCTCACACAATCGGGTGGCGCACATTTCTATCTGCCGAATGTCGATCTTCAGCACGGCTGTGCTGCAGGAATCTTCAGGCGCGAGTGCGGGTCCGATGTCAAAGGAAACGGCGGATTCGTGCTGTCGCCCGGAGCCATTCTTGATGCGAAGGACGAGGCAGGCAAGCCGGCAATCAAGGTCTACCGCGCAGACCCCGCACATCCGCTGCTCAGTGCATATGATCCGACGCTGGAGGAAGCGCCTGCAGCGATCGTCGCCGCGCTAAAATCTGCGCCTCAGTCGGCAAAGAACGAGAGATCACGCGAACACGAGCTGATCGAAACGCTTCGCTCTGACGATTGGCCGGACGGGGCCGATCTAATCGACGATGTCGACGGCAGATATGATCTGAGCCGGCTCGCCGCGAAGGACGCTCGCCTGTGCAATTTATTGGCGACAGGCGGGGACATGACGCTCAGCGAAAACCGCTGGCACCTCGCGCTCGCCTTGTGGGGTGAATATGGCGATGTCTTCACAATCACGGACTTCGCTGCGCTCATCGAACACCTGAACTCCGAAGGCCCGACCGAAGGCCGGTTCGGAACCTTTGTGGGGGATGAAGCGCCGCGGGAAGGCGAGTTCTCCTATCGCTCGCTCGCACGCGACTTCTACCGCAGCGAAGCGGCTGGCCGTGCGGGGCATATCTCGGACGGCTCCGCCTTCGCGGCCGTCGACGACGAAGACGACGACAGTTCCAGTGATGGGGTCAAAAAGATCATGCTGCACGCCGGCCAAGACAACTCGAACGCTACGAAACTACTGAATGCGATCGATGGAAAAATTCCGCTCTATGTCCGCGGGAGGTCACTGGTCACGGTTGCGTCGACCTCCGCGCAAGCCCGACCTCAATTGCCTGGAGCAGATCATACGCCGCACGCTCACGAGACGGCGGCCTTCATTCCTGTGTCGCCCGATTGGCTTGTCGCGAAGTTCGCCAAGCATGCGGACTGCCGGCGCATGGATCACACTGGGAAGATTCGTGCAGCATCGCCGCCACATCATGAAACGAAACTGATCGTCGCTGCTCCAGACACATGGGGCGTTCCGCCTGCATTCCAGATTGCGGAAGCCCCATATCTGCTGCCATCGGGGCGCATCGTGACCGAACAGGGATACGACCCTGAGACGTTAATCGTCCTTCATTCGAGCGTGGCGCTACAACCGAACCTGCCGGAGAACCCAACTAAGGAAAATGCGCTGGAGGCTTTGACCTTCGTCGAAGGCCTGTTCGAAGAGTTTCCATTCGTCGACGAGGCCAGCAAGTCGGTCGCATTGAGCCTCGTGCTGACAACTTTGACACGCAATCTTATGGATGTTGCGCCGCTTCACGCCATCACAGCGCCGGCGCCGGGAACGGGCAAGTCAGAGCTTGCCGCAATCGCTACTCGTATCGCGCAAGGCCGGGAGCTTCCTGCGATGGCTGCAGGCGCAAACGAAGAGGAACTGGCGAAGCGCATCGACTCGGCGATGCTGGCGGGATACCCCATCATCGCTCTGGATAACGTCAACGGCGTCTTGCGTGGGGATGCTCTATGTCAGGCGGTTACGGCTCCAAACTACCAGTGTCGTCGCCTTGGCAAGTCCGAGAACGTCGAATGCGTGAATCGATCCACGATCGTTGCGACCGGGAACAACGTCCGCTTGCCAGATGACATGATCCGGCGAACCCTGCTGTGTTCTCTCGACGCAGGAATGGAGCGGCCGGAACAGCGTGTGTTCAAACAATCGGCGGCGGAGTTGCGGGATCGCATCGGTAAACAGCGGGCGGGACTGATCGGAGCAGGACTCACAATCGTTCGCGCGTTCATTCAAGCGTATCTCCGAGGGGAAGCAAAGCCGGCCAACGATTTTCCAGGCTTCAGCTTCTGGAGCTTCTATGTTCGCTCGCCGCTGATCTGGCTCGGCAGGGCAGACCCCATCGCCACTCAATTGACGGTCGCAGCGGACGATCCCGAAGCACAACGCCGGGCAGCTATATTCCAGGCATGGAATGAACTGACCGGCGGCGAGGCGGCTCGCGTCCGCGATGTCCTCGATAGGGGCTCCGCCTTCACGCCGGCGCCCGAGGACGCAGAAGCAGAGGCAATCGAGCGCGAGCGTGCGGAGGCCCGCGCGGTTCTCCTGGAGCACGTCCCCAAGGCTCCGGGCGCTCGTGGAGAGGACGCGGGCAAGCACGCGCTCGGCAACTACCTGCGAAAGCACAAGGGCGTGATCGCTGGCGGCCTGCGGCTGGTCGACGGCGGCCGAGATCGCAAGGGCGTCCAGACGTGGCGCACAGTTCCGGCGTAGCGAGACGAGAGCGATCAGCGATCAGAAGGCCGGACGCATGTCGTCTGGCCCTTTTTTATGCGACCGCCGCGACCGACGACGTTTAGCCCCATAGGCGCCGGGACTGCCGGGACATGCCGGGACTCTTTCCTCAGTTTTTGAATCTTATTATTGGAGAGACATGATTCATGAATCACACATTGCATGTGTGAATAGAAGGTTCGCACGCTGAGATAGTAAAAGAGTCCCGGCAGTCCCGGCAGACGTCAAAAAGAAAAGCTAAACCAATGAGATGGGGCGCCGGGACAGCATTTTTGGAGTCCCGGCACTGTCCCGGCATGTCCCGGCAAAAATTGATATCGAGGACGTGGACCTTCAATCGTCCGAGCAATGACCGCCGTAGTCATCCCATGACGGCGGTTCTGTCAGGTCCATCCAATGACCGCCGTCATCATCAGCCAAAGGCGCATCATCGTCATCAAGCCCAAACAGCGAGCGCAGGTCCGGCGGAGTTTTAATGGGCCGTGTAGAGCGGAGATCGGCGGCCTTGATCAGGACGCAATCGCGCGCCGGATCGGTCGCCTTGGGCGCCTCCGGCTCCAACGCGACGTCCGCATCGATAGTGGGAGAGAATGCCTCGCCAAGCGACCGCCGCAGAGCGTCCGCTGATGCGGTTGCATCTGCTCCTCGCCAATCATCCGCGGTAGGCGAGGAGTCGACGCGGGCGCCGCGCGCCTGCATGACGTTGTTGAGCGCGAGCGCCTTTATCTGCCGCAGACCCGTTGGCCGGTAGCTCGCGGCGCGCAAAGCTGCTGGCGAAGGCGTGCTCGGCGCGCACCATTCGAGCCACGCAATTGCCAAATCCTTCAACCCGAGGGCGCGCGCTTGTTCGATGAGATCAACGGGAATGCCGCTAGGCGTTTTTGCTCTCGGCTTGCGACCGGCGCCAGGACGGGCGCCACCGCGTTTCGATGGAATCTTGATCAAATCCATCCGACGAAACCTCCAAAATATTTGAAAACCACAAGAGATGCTGACGGCGAAACCGCCCATATTTGCTTATCTGAACACCGTTCATATAGGCTGCCAGATTTGATTTGTCAAAGCATTTGAAAAAATATCGGCGGAAATGACCTATAGGGTAGAGGGGCAATTCCGACGCCTCACGCGCCTTCCGGCCAGACGGCCGATGCGGCGCCGATCTTCTGTCAGCAATCTTCCTGTGCGCCGGCGGTCCAACCGCCGAGCGCTCATTGCCGTTGGACATCAGATGCAATCGAACCACGATCCGGCCGATCTACTTGGCCCGGCGACACTGCGCGCCTATTCGACCCTTGCGCGGCTAGCCGACGACACCGCACAAGCGCACGCTCGATACATGACCCCGGCGCCCGAGACGGAACCGAAGTTCAACTTGCGCGGCGAGCGCATTCCGACCATCGGCGAGATATTTCGCGAGACCGTTTCAGAGCCGCCGCGGCGCTCGCCGTCGCCTCCTGTTCGCATCATTTGCGACTCGCCCTGGATCAACATCTCGATAGGCGAAGCCGATGGCGAGCAGTTAGTCGTTCACATCGCCGCGCCTAGTCGACGAAGCCTTTCAGAGCAGAGTGCGCCAGAACGCCAGTGTTGCCTTGTGGGGCATGTTCCAGCGTATCGAGATTCAAGCCGGGGACAAGGTTCACCTTGCTTTAACCGTCGAGACGCCGCGCGGACCGATCGTCGACCGTAGGAGCTTCGTCGCGCCGACACGGATGGAAAAGTGAGATGGGCGACATCGGGCTAAAGGTCGAGTTCGACACGAAGCAGTTTGAGAACGTCGTCGATCTCGCGTCACGAGAGACGCGCAATGCTTTGCGCCGATCCGTCGACCGCGCGGCAAGGACCGCGCGCAGAGAGACTATTCCGATCATGGCGGCCGACATTGGCGTGAGCAAGAGCGTCTTCGCCAAAGCTACTCCGCCGGTCAAGGGTTCGACGCAGAGCAACCTATCAGCGACGTGGGTGGTATCGAAGGCGCGCATCAGCGCGCTGAAGGTAGGCAAGCTCCAGCCGGGGCCGTCCAAGTTGCGGGGCTCGTTTCTGGGCTCAACGTTCCGTCTCACGGGTGGCGGATCATCGTCGCTTAGTATCCCTAAAGCCTTCGTGATGAACGTAAAGGGTGGACCGCTCTTGATGGTCAGGCAAGGCAACGGCCGGTCTGCGATCAAGGGCGTCTATGCCGAAATGCCGCGAACCGGAATGGAACAGACGCACGGCGCGCCGCGATTGAAATGGCAAAACGCTGCCGAGCGCGAACTCGCGAAAGAGGTCGCGGCGAACCTTGGTGTAGTTCTCGGCGGCGGCACAGTCCCCACAACCTCACAAGGTGAGTGAGCGGGTCCTTCCAGAGGCCCCTAAAACGCGCCGCGGGTCCGCTGCCGCATGATTTTCATTAAATACGAAGACGTTTTCAATGGTGTCAACAATCTCCGTCTTTATCGTCTGAAACGAATTGCTCGGCCCACGACTCAAGTTTGGCAAGTTCAGATTGCCATTTGGAATCACCGCCCCACGCCATGTGCCGCATAATCAAGTAGCTTTCGGCAAGGCAAGCGCCCACCCACTCAGGGGTTGCCATACCGACGCGGGCAAGCTCTTGGCGACGTTGTATGGCTGCGATGACAAAAGCGCCGAACGCATCTTTAGAGGTGCTCAATCTGCTCATCACTACGAGGTCACTAAATTCGTGCATTGCTACCTGTCGTGACGCACGCGGAAGTTTTGAAAATGCATTCTTCGTCGCACGCAATTCTCTTAGAAAGAAAAAGTTTCGGAGGAACCCCATTTTGAATCTCCCGCAATCGCAGTAAGCACATGCACACATACGACCTCCCGCCCGAGGCGGGAATAACCGAGCTTGCGGAATCAGCGGGCCTTTCGCGCGACCGGGCGAAGCAGGTCCTCGATACCGCGAAGATCAAACGCGACAAATATCGCAAGTATCCGACCGAATTGGCAATGCAGGCGTTGCTCGCGTTCAGCGACGCGGGCAAAGCGACCGGCCACGCCCTGAATGGCTACGGCAATCCCGACACACGCAATGATCACATGCAGGCGCTCGCCGCTGCTCGCGCGACCGCCGAGGCGGCTAGGGCCAGAAAAATTGAACTAGAAGTCGCCAGCAAAGAAGGTCGGCTCGTCTCGCGCGAAGCCGTCAACCAAGCGGCCGTCGAGTTCTCGACGCACATCAGGAACGGGCTGCTCGGCTTCCCCGCTCGTATTGCTCACAGACTCGTCGGAAGCCAAAGCGCCGACGAGATAGAGCGCGTCCTGGATGACGCTATCCGCGAAGAGTTGGCCGCGCTGTCGGACATCGACCTTTACGCACTAAGCGACTGACACCTCATGCCATCGATATCTGACGCGTCCGCGATTTTCGCGGCGATGCTGCGCGCGATCGCGCCGCCGCCCAATATTAAACCAAGTGAATGGGCGGAGCAGAACCTCGTTCTACCAAGAGAGTCGAATGCCCGCCCTGGGAAGTTACGCCTAACCAGTCTCCAAAGGCAGATCATCGACGCCGCAGCCGAGCCGACAACGCGCGAACTCGTTCTCATGACCAGTGCGCAGATCGGCAAAACGACCGGTCTGCATTCGATCATCGGTCACGCGATTTGCGGAGAGGGTGGGCCACTATTGCTCGTCCGACCGGACGAAGGCGATATCGGCTCCTATGTCAAAGAAACGCTGGACCCGCTAATCGCAGCGTCGCCGGCTCTCAAAGGCGCGGTCGCGCACAGCAATGCGAACCTGAAAACGTTCGCCGGAGGGTCGCTCGCGCTGGCGTCGTCTTACAAGGCGCCGCAGCTATCAGGAAAAGCCATCAGGTTCGGCATTATCGACGAACTCGACCGCTGCGCGGTTGTGACCTCGAATGGAGAGGGACGGCCGGAAGATTTAGTCCGGCGCCGCCTTCACACCTATCGACGTTCTTTGCTGTTGCTCGCCAGCACGCCGACGTTTGGCGCGACATCGCGCATCGCGGCGAACTATGAGCGGGGCGACAAACGGCTTTTCTTCGTCCGCTGCGAACACTGTCACAACGAAGCGCCAATCACGAAAGATCGTCTGCTTTTCGAGCCGGGCAAGCCTGAAGGCGCGCGGCTGTTGTGCCAAGGGTGCGGAGCACTCGCCGATGAAGCCG
Source organism: Methylocystis sp. (assembly GCA_036560365.1). Lineage (GTDB taxonomy): Bacteria > Pseudomonadota > Alphaproteobacteria > Rhizobiales > Beijerinckiaceae > Methylocystis. The sequence goes on along the minus strand of DATBRI010000153.1, from coordinate 10,139 downwards.
AGCGCTTGCGGATGGTCGGAAAGGGCGAGTTGCGCTCAACTGCACAAGGCGAGCCGGGCGTCGTCTCGATAAATGCAAACGAGCTTTGCAGCGAGTTCAGTTCACTCGCGAAGGTCGCGGCCCAAGTCGACAGGGCCAAATCGCTGGAGCAGAAAAAGTCCGTTCAAAACCTTTGTTGGGGTCTGCCGTTCGAGGCTTCGTCGGAAGTCAAAAACGATCCGTCCGCGCTCATGGCGATGGCCGAACCTATCCAAGCTCCATATGAGAAGACAATAGACTTCCTAACGTGCGGCGTCGACGTTCAATCGAACCGTATCGAGGCGCAATTCGTCGCTCATCAAACGTCCGGTCTAGAGCGTTCGATCCTGGATCACATCGTCTTGCATGGCGACACATCCGGGACGCAAGTTTGGGATGACCTCGACGGCTTGCTTGAGCGAGTCTTCAAAACGCAGGATGGTCGCGTGCTGCAGTCGCAAGTGACCTTCGTCGACGGCGGGTTCATGACTGAAACTGTCGCGCGCTTCGTCTTGCGCCAACGCGCCAGAGGCCGCCGCTGCCATATCACGTTCGGCCGCGCCGGCTTCGATCGCGCCAACGTGAAGGAAGGCGCCAAAATCCGCGGGCTCTTGCGCGGGCTAATCGTAGGCGTCGACAACATTAAGATGAATGTAGCGAAGGCGCTTCAAAGCGGCGCAATCAAAACGCCAAATCATCTCGACGCCGATTTCTTCGAACAGCTAAGCGCCGAGCGTCTAGCAGTCAAATACGTTCGCGGGTTTCCTCGCCAGCAGTGGGAGAAGTCGTCGGACGTTCGAAACGAAGCGTTCGATTGCCTTGTGCTGGCGGTCGCTGCGGCTTCACTCGTTAACGGCCGTGCGGCGCCTGCAGACAAGGCGAAAACTCAATCCCTTTCCATCGCCGAGCGCGCAGCCCGGCTCCAATCATTGCACACACGAAAGGCTGCTTAAGCCCATGTCCGAACCGAAGACGACCAAGCCCATCGCGAAGACTGAAGCGACCGTTCGGGCTGAAGAAAGGATGCGCTTCAAGGCCATCATGGAAAGTCCAGAGGCGCAGGCGCGTCCGAAGACGGCGTTAAGGCTTGCCCTATACGGCCAAACGCCGCCGGAGATCATTCGGGAGATGTTGGCCGATCTCCCGGCGGAAAGTCCGTTCCTGGCGGCTATGGAGCGGGAAGGCAGGACCAGCGTCGTCGCGCCACTCGGCGCCGCGGTCGCGTCCGACGATCCGAAGTCACAGCGTCTGGCGGAACTCAAAGAAGCGGCGAACCGCCACAACGTCGCCCGCGGCTACCTTACGCCAGCGGAAGCGAGAGCGCGCGGCGTCGATGCGAGGGCCTGATGCAGATCACCTATGAAGGGTTCGCGCCGCCAAGGCCCGACGCGCCCGAGTCCCTTACCGCCACATTCGAGCAAGCGCCACGCGCCGACTTTACTACCGCGACCAATGGGGCCGAACCGCGTCTGGCATGGGCGCGTTCGACTCACGGCGCGGGCTTCTCCTTTTCGGACGGGGGCCTGTGGACGCTTAACATGGGCGGCCGGACTGCCCGTGACGCCGCGCTCGCCAGCCGAGTCGGCAACGATCTCGCGACAAGCAACGCGCCCATTGCGACGCTGCTCCTGAACCTCACAACTCAGGCGATCGGCACGGGCCTCACGCTCTCCAGCAAGCCGCGCGCCGACGAGATCGGCGTAACGCCGGAGCAGGCGCGCGAGCTTTCGAATCAGATCGAAACCAGATGGGCGGCTTGGGCTGGAAACCCGCTCGAATGCGATATCGCCGGACGTTTCGATGTTCATCAGATGGCCGGAGCGTTCTACCGCAATTGGCTCCTAAACGGCGAGTCGCTGGCAACGCTTGAATGGCTTGCTCTGAGAGACGCGAAGACGAAGACGAAGGTCAATGTCCTCGATATCTCGCAACTAGATCGATCCATCACCCGAAGTGAGAATGGGCGCAACATCATTCAAGGCGTGGCGTTCGACCAACACGGGCGTGTCGCTGGTTATATGTTGCGGCCGTTACCTTTGGGCGCTCAACGCAGCGCGCCGCAGGCGACTTATGTGGAGGGGTTCACCTCTTGGGGCCGCTGCAAAGTCATTCACGCTTTTCAGTTTGACGATCCGCGGCAGGTCCGCGGACTGTCGCCTTTGACCGGCGCGCTCACCCCGGCCAAGGAAGAGGATACGCTAGCCGAGTTCACCCTTGGCAAAGCTTTGATTGATGCGAGCTTCACGACGACGATTGAGTCCTCGTTGCCCACGTCGGTAGCGCTCGACTCGCTCAGCGTGAATGATCGCGCGGGCGGAATTGCGTCGACCGTTGGCGAGTGGCTCGACTCCCATGAGCAATTCTATTCGAAGGCGAAGATTACGCCGCAGGTAGGAACGGTCACACATCTCATGCCGGGCGACAAGCTCATGCAGCATGAGTCAGAGTCGCCGAGCAACAATTTCGAAGCCTTTGACAAGTCGCTTCTTCGCAAGACGGCGAAAGCTGCCGGCGCCGCCTATGAGGACATCTCGGGCGACTACGCCGACACGTCGTTTAGCGCTTCACGACTCGCGACCGCGCTGCCTCACGAGATCAATCTGCGTAGGCGGAAGGATATCGCCGAGCGCTTCTATCGAGCTGTGTTCGAAGCATGGCTAGAGGAAGCGATTGCGACGGCGACGATCAAACTGCCGGGCGGCGCACGCGATTTCTATGTAGCGAAAGACGCATATTGCTGCGCGCGGTTCCTTGGAAAAGGCAGGGTATCGCCGGACGAAAAGAAGACGCGCGAGGCGACAATCCTTGGTCTGGAAACCGGCCTTATCAGCATGACGGAAGCCTATGCCGAAGACGGCAAAGATTTTGAGGCTCAGATGGAAACGCTCCAACATGAGAAGCAATATCTCGAAAGCGTTGGTTTGGAGCACCCATTCTTTGCCGCGCAGCAACGTAAGAGGGCGAAAACAGCATGAGGAGTCGGCCATTCAATCGACAACCACAGCAAGGCTGCCAAAGCCCGCAGCCGGAGGTTGATGACCCTTGCGCGATGCTCCCAAATTTGCGCGCGGCTTATTACGCGCTCCTAGCTGGTTCCCAAGCTGAAGAGATTCAATTTCGCGAGAGGCGGATTCGATATCATCGGGCAGACGCGCGAGCGTTGCAGAGCGAGATTCGACGGCTGGAGTCGATCTGCGGCGTCTATCACGGGCCGAAACGTTACGCCATCAGAGCCGGCGGGCAGCAGCCACAACATAGGGGATACGGATGGCAAAGGAACTTCTAGCGTTTGCGCTTGGCGAGCGCTGGATTCCGGGCACTGATGCTGACGCTATCGAAGCCGTTCACATCGATGGCGTCGCGTCGCCGATATCGCTTGGCGAAGCGGAAGCAATGGGCGCCGAGGTGAAGCGCGTCGCTTGGCTAGATCACGTCATGAGCAATGGACGTGAGATGGTGCGCTATGCGGACATGGCGCTCGGCTCGCGGGAGAAAGCGGAGGCGCGCGGATTTTCAATAAAGTCCATGCCGAAGGCGATGCGCACGGCGATCGATCGGGAGAATGCGAGGTGGGCTGCGGAAGACACCGCGTTCGCCGCTAAGCAGAAGCAGAGATTGGACCGGAAAGCCACTACGGTGGAAACGCCCCAAACATCTGCGCCGTCGTCCGAACCGGACCAAACTCTAACTGCATACGAAGCCGCGGTCCTGTCTCTCGACGAAGCACGTGTTCGGCCGCAAGCCGCGCGCGTGCTCCTGGAGATGCACAGCGACGAGTCGTCGCTTCCCATTCACCAAGCTGCCGCCATTCTGGCGGCGCTTCCTTTTGAGACCCGCCAATCTATTGAGGTCCCTTTGTCATATTCACACACTGCCGAAGATGCTGCCGCTCACGCCTTGCTCGTTCGCGTGGCCGAATTGCGCCAGCAAGCGCTTTCGATGCGCGCCGCTCGCTACGGCGACGCCAACGCCAAGGCCGAAGCGCGCAAACTGAGTGCTGCGCTTCAGGATCATCGATCGAGCGGGGCAAACATCGTGGCTGCTCTCAACGCCGCGGGAGCGGATGTCGCGCCGATCGCGGATCAGGCTCGGCGTGCGGCGCGCGCTGCTTAATGGAGGCGAACGCAATGTCGAAGCCTGCCTCCCGAACCGTTCCGCTCTCGCGAGAACTTCAGACGCACAGAGGCCCAATCAAAGAGATCGTCTTGAACGAGCCGACGCTCCGAACGTTTCGCCAGTATGGCGAGCCGTGGAAACTGACGAGCAACAAGGATGGTCATTCGACTGAGTTCGATAATGCCGCGTTGACGGGATTTCTGGTCGACATGAGCGGACACGATATCGTCGTTCTGGAAACTATGCCTGCGCGGGACTGGATATCTGTGCGCCAAGCGATGGTAGAGCTACTGATGGGAGTTGCCGGCGACCGCCCTACAGCAGCGTGACGCGCCTGATGGCTTCGTATGTCTATGACCTGCATATGCCGGTTTTTGACATCGAGGCCATGACCGTCACGCAAGCGACTTTCTATCTCGAACACATTTCGAAATTGCAGAAAGAGCGCGCCGCCTAAGCGCGCTTTTTTCGTTCGATCAATTTTCAGATGACGCCGCACATGGGCGGCCCAGGAGTTTCAATATGGCCGGCGGCCCGTCAATCACAGCTACCGTTTCCGCGGTCGACCATGCGAGCCCCGAGCTTGCGAAGATCGCGGAGCGAATCCACAAAATCGCAGATCAGCTAAACAGGCTCGGCGTTCAATCTGGCCTCGCGAAGGCGTTCAACAATCCGGCGCTGGACGCCCATGCCCGCGCGTTGGCGCGCATCGAGTCGAACTATCATCGCCTCGCCGTTGCTGCCAAGCAGTTCGCGTCCAACGTCGCCGTGCTAGCGTCGCCGGCCATCCTGCATGGGGCGGAGCAGTCCCTGCATCTTGGCGCCGAGCGCACGTCTGAGCAGTTCCGTCTGACTCTCGCCGGCATTCGTGGCGCGGAATTGGAGCACGCCAAGGAACTTGCCGCGCAGTTACAGCGCATGACTCCGATCTTGGATCAAACCAAGCTGCTGGAGCGCTACAAGGAAGTCAGATCGATCCTGCCTAGCCCCGAGGAAGCCGCGCACGTCATGCCGATGGTCGCGCGAACCGAGGCGGCGGTTCTCCAGAGCGATCCGACAGGGCAGGCGGCGCATGGCTTGCCTTGGATGCTGAAGGCGGCGGAGATCGCCGGCTTTGGGCAGGATATTGAAAAGCTCTCGCGCTATCTCGACGGCGCCGTTCGCGCCGTTCAGATCATGGGCAAGACGGTCAGCTTCGAACAGCTTGCCGATGTCGTGAAATACTCCGGCGCCGCCGCGCCGCTCTTGTCCGAACAGTTCCTCAACAAGACCGCCGCAGGTTTGGCGCAGGAACTCGGCGGGTCGACCGCCGGCCTTGGCATTCGATCGTTTTTCAAGCTGCTCACGTCGAACCTCAAAGGTCCGACATCGCATCCGGCCTTGGAAGAGTTCCGCAATCTCGAGCTCATCACAGACAAAGACATTGAATTTAGCGGGAAGGGCAAGGCGCTCGGGTTGCTGCCCGGCCATTTCATCCAAGGCCACGAGGCAGCGGCGCATGATCCGGCCCAATGGGTCTGGACCACACTGCTTCCTGCTCTCAAAGCCAAAGGCTTCACGGACAAGGAAGACCAGATCATAGAGGCGCAGCGCCTCTTCCCGAACAGCAACGCCGCGCGCCTCGCCGAAGTGCTCATCAACCAAGAGCAGACGTTCAAACGTCATATGGCGCTGTTCGATCAGGCGGCCGGCGTGGACGGCGCTCTAAAGACGGCTGCAGGCGACCCGATCTCGGCGGCCAAATCGCTCTCGACAGCGATCGGCGACTTCGCGGGCACCTTGACCGCGCCGAACATGGAAAAAGCTGCGCAAGTCATGAGCGGGCTTGCATCGGGCGTTGCGTCTTTAGGCGGTTCGCTGCAGCAGTTCCAGAAAGAACACCCATTGGGCGCGCAGGCGCTCGGCGCTGTGCCCGTGGGGATTCCCGGAGTCGCGGGCCTCCAGCTTTATCGCTTGGGCGACGGCGTGCTGAAGGCGCTTCGTGGCGACTTCGGATTGAACGTCTCGGCGGCGAACCTCAACGTCGCGGCAGTCGCCTTAGAGACGGCTGCAGCGCGTCTGGGCGGCGGCGACTTGCTCGGCAAAGCGGTCGGCGCGTTGGGTGTCGGCGGGACGGCGGCGCAAGGCGCCGGCGCTGCGGGCGCGGTCGGCGCGACCGCCAGGACCGCCGGTCTGCTCTCGCGACTGCTCACGCCGCAAGGGATCGCTCTGACTGCCACGACGATCGTGATCGGAACGGTCGCGAAGCTGATGGTCGAAGACGCAAGATTGTTCGATCGCGCCCAGGAGGAAAAGCGTCGTGGACCTCGTCCTTCGGCCTACGACGAGTCCCGCCAAGGTGAATACGATCGCGCAGCACGCGAGCGATATCTTAGAGCGCTCAACGTATGGTCGCCGCGGGAGATCGATCCTGCGCGCCAGGGCGCGTTCAACCGTTTGTTCGGAACGGCGGAGATCATTCGCGCATCTGCGTTCCGCGGCGCGACAGACGGCGCTCGTTTCGCGCTCAACAGCCGATTGAGCGGCACCGGCTATTCGGCTGGGCCGTTGCCGAGCTTGCCGGCGTCTCAGGCTGACAGACCCAAATGGCCGGGTATCGAACCGCATGGGAGCACATGGGCCGTTCCGCGCGAGATTTCCGTTCAAGGAACCGTTCAGGGGGAGGCCCATGTCAGCGTGGAAAATCATGTGCGGGTCGACGCCAGTCCGCAGTTCTTGGCGTCAATCGAGCGGCGGTTCGCGGACGCATCGGCGCGAATGCAACTCGTCGGGAAGCTCGGAACAACCATGCAGGGCGGCGGCAACGCACCCACGAGATCGGGCGGCGCTGGCGCTCCACATGCTGCGCCGCTGCATTCGAGCTTTGGGTTTGGGCCTGCAGGCACTCGATAGAGGCGAATGCGTATGAGCTACATCAGCAGTGAATATCCTGTCGTCGCGCAGATCGGCGTGGCCGTCGTTGTCGCCTTCCTTTGGTTTGTGGCGACCTGCTTCTTTTCGGGCGTAGTGATCGGTCTATTGCAAGTCATCAGCTTCGTTCGCACGCCGCGCCATCTGCGCGCGTCACGATTTCCAGACCTATCCAAGTTTCACGAATAGCCGGGCAGACTCCACGTCGTGCTGACGGCGAACCTGCGAGCGGAGCCCGGCGGCGCTTTTCAAACGGGCGCGTAGTCATGCCGCTCGCAGGATCAGCAAAATCTCCTGAGAGGTGGGGAGCGCCGCCGGCCGAAAGGTCGGCGGCGCTTTTTTCGTCTCTATTCTTTGTTGTGTGAATGTTGTGACATGTAGAATGATGAACTATACAAGTCATTACAAAGTATGTGTGCGAATTAGACAAGACGAAAGCTTGACAAGGTTGCGCTGAATAGGTAGCTAAGCTTGAGGTCGTCACGGAAATGGCGAGCCGGAAGGGAGCTTGGGGCGATGAGCAAAACGTCTGCGCGAACCGCGCCAATCGATCGCGCGCAGATCATGACTTACGCGCACAGCCTCTTTCGACGCCGGCTATTCGACACCTTCGGCGAAGCGCTCCGGTATGCGCATCGCGTGGCCAAGGATCGTCGCGACCTTGCCGCTCGCCGATCACAAACCGCGGCTCGCCGAGCCGCCTGACTTTCTCCCAACGTTAGGAGCCAACCGATGACGGATACGCCTACACGCCGCACTATTGAGCCGGCCGTTGACGAATGGATTGTCGCCGACCGGATGCTTCGCGCGTCTTTCGAATGTGCGATTTACGATCGGCTGGCGCCCTTCCAGCGGCGCGCGCTTGAAGCGGCGATGAATGCCGACGATGACGGCGAGGTGAACGCCTTGGCGGAAATCGTGCGGACACATTTCCAAAGCGCCTGTGCGGCGATGGCTGGAGCATTTAAGCGGGAAGCCGATCGGTCATTCAATGACTGCGCCCAAGCCGCTCTGCTCGAAATAAAGGCTGCGATCGGCGATGACGAGGACAACGTTGTGGCGTTCCGCCCGGTGAAAGAGGATTGACCGCCCGGCCATCGCCGCGCAACACTCTTGACGCTCGCTGTAGGAACAGACGGCGGGCCTCTATCAAGCCTTCGGCCCTGTCAGCAATGGCGGGGCCGGTTTTTTTTTAGCGCTAAACAACGTGCAATGCTTAGGGAACTTACATAAGCTTGCCTCCCCGTTCCGTGTAAGCTAAGATATCTATTAGACAATTGTTTCAAGGCCCGACATTGCGTCATGCCCCCACATGGGAGCTTATTATGAACCTGCGTCCAGTTTCGCTTCCGCCGAATCGTGAAGCCGTCGAGCATTTTGAAGACGCGGCGAGACAGCTCCGGGAACTCTTCAGGTCATCCGTTGCGGAAGCGTTGCCCGGTTTTGCGCGCCAATTGTTCGAACGAGAATGGCAAGAGGCGGCCGATCTAACGAGCATTGAGTCCGTTCCGCCGTTGGCACTCGCGTATCTAATGAGTTGCGAGCGGTGCGTGCAGGATTTGCTCAACAAGAATTACGAAGGCGTTGCGAGCGCACACTTTGAAAAATGTGTTCGCGAAGCAGCCAATGAAATCAGGACGAAGGTGGTTGTCTCTGGTAGCTATGAGGGCGACACCCCATCACAAGCTCGAAATTGTTTCCCGCGCCTTTTGCGGCCGGCGAGCGGCACTTCTCACCTCGCAAATTAGTAGCCCTTTTTGGGTTCTAATTGAGCAGACGTCAGCCATTTCTCCGTTAAACAAAACATTGTTTAGGGCGCCGCGCGCGTAGGATACCGCGGTGTCAGCTGTCCGGATATTTCTCTTTTCGGTCGCGAGAGTGATGCGCTCGTTGTCAGGCGACTCACGGAAAAACTCAAAGATAATTGACACAACACCCCCGCGCCCGTGCTCTGCGTTAGGATAGCAACGCTATCAGCACGAGAAGATGTGCGTCTACTGCCTAAAAGAATTTGACGCCCCGGCCATCGTGGCGCGACACTCGTGTCGTTCGCTGTCTAGACCGGGTGGCGAGCCTCTATCAAGACTTAGGCCCTGTCAGCAATGGCCGGGCCTTTTTTTTTGAGCACTTCCGAACTCAATCGCGCGGCGGTGATCGATCATACCGCGAGGGAGGGGGCGGCCCGCGTCGAATAGGCGCGGGCAGTTCCGTCTTTGAAGCGGAACCGTGAGCGCGCTTCAGGAATTATATGTCCTGAAAGGGAGAACCGGACAGTGTTGACGAATAACAAAACTCATAAGCAACGTTTGCTCGATAATACGCGGGTCACGACTATCGCCGACCACTTGCGAGCCATGTTTTCAGGCGTCGTCGCCGAGCCTCTGCCACCCGCAATGGAGAAGCTCCTGCGGCAGATTGAGCAGCGCGTTCGATTGCAGGAAATCGAGGCTTGACGAAGGGCGAAGTCACCCAAATTTATTGGTTAGACGACCTTCCTACGTCGCTCTTCTTCCGGCCTCGCTGGCGGCCTTGCTTTCGACCGAGAGCAGGGCCGCCTTTTTCGCTTGAAGGCGCGGCAAATCAAGCCAAGGCTTAAGCGTTTCTACGCTGCTGCTCTCGGCGCTGCAGCAACGATAATGTTCGCCAGCATGTGCAATGGTCCTTGCTCACGTTGAGGCTCATGCTATTTTAAACAACCACTTGGGCTTTGCGGTTTAGGGGTTTCCGCGTTGGCGCGTTTCGTTCTTCTCGACAAAGAGAACCGCATTCGCGGCGATACGGCGGAGTTGGCGTTACGCTCGCGCGAATGGGCTGATATCGCGGCTCTGGACGGCAACATCGAAGAGTTAGCAATCCGAGCCGCTCGCCTGCTCGATAAGAACTGCGGCCATGCCGGTCAAGCTTACGAATTCGTTCCATTCTCAGGGAACGATGACTCTGATGGTTATTTCATATTCGATTGCAACGGGGACAGGGCGCCACCTGCTATTTGCGAAGCGGCGCACGATCCCGACGTCACTGTGGCGGTCATGACCGCCTGCTTCTATCGGGGTTTCGTCCGCTGCCGCCACTGAGCAGCCGGCACAGAGAGCGCG
>DATBRI010000152.1:0-32667 GCA_036560365.1 Methylocystis sp. | reverse complement strand
GTCACGAAACAGGAGTTCGAGGACGCCCGCGACAAGATCATGATGGGCGCCGAGCGGCGCACGCTGGTGATGACGGATGAGGAGAAGAAGCTCACCGCCTATCACGAGGGCGGCCATGCGCTCGTCTCCTTGAACGTGCCGGGTTCGATTCCGATCCACAAGGCCACGATCATTCCGCGCGGCAGAGCGCTCGGCATGGTGCAGGGCCTCCCCGAGCGCGACCAGATCTCGCAGAGCTATGAGCAGCTCATAGCGATGCTGGCGATGGCGATGGGCGGCCGCGTCGCCGAAGAGTTGATCTTTGGCGCGGCGAAGACGACTTCCGGGGCCGCCTCTGACATCCAGCAGGCGACGCGCATCGCCCGCGCGATGGTCACCCAGCTCGGCTTCTCGGACAAGCTCGGCACCGTCGCCTATGCCGACCCGCAGCAGGAGCAGTTCCTCGGCTACTCGCTCGGACGCACGCAAACCTTCTCCGAACAGACGCAGGAGACGATCGACGCTGAGGTCCGCCGGCTGGTGCAGGAAGCTTATGAGAAGGCGAGGAAGATCCTGATCGACAAGCGTACGGATCTGGATACGCTCGCCAATGCGCTTCTCGAATTCGAGACGCTGTCCGGCGACGAGATCAAGGGACTGCTCGCGGGCAAGCGGCCGGTGCGTGAAGAGTCGACGCCAACGCCGCCGCCGCGCGGCTCGGCGGTGCCGACCACGGGGCAAAAGCCGGAGCCGGACGTCGGCGGCCTGGAGCCGCATCCGATCTAACGGGAAAAACCCAGCGGTCCCGGCCGCTGGGTTTTTTTGCCTTTGAAGCCGAGATTGTCTTACGTCTCGGACCCCGCGATCAGATCAATGACCGTTTCGGCGGGTCGGCAGAGAGCGGCCATGTCGCCCATGGAAACAATCGGCCGCTCAATCAGAATCGGATGCCTTTCGATGGCGGCGAAAAGCTCGTCGTCTGATAGGGCGGGATCATCTAGTCTCAGTTCCTCATAGGGCGTCCCGCGCTTGCGCAGGATATCGCGCACGTTCTTGCCCATGCGACGCAGAAGCTCCTTCAAGGCCGCCCGATCAGGCGGGTTTTTGAGATATTCGATCACTTGCGGCTCGTAGCCGGCTTCCTTCAGAGCGGCCAGCACCTTGCGCGAGGTGCCGCAGGCCGGATTGTGGTAGATTTTGACTTCCATGTGGACATCCGTTCAGACGATGTGCGAATGTTCATTAACCGTTCGTTAGGCCGGCGAAAACACGTATTTGACGTTTTGGCGTTATGCCCATAGATGCGCCGACTCGGCGTGAAAGATGCGCCGATTGGGTGCCGAGGCGCTGAAGCGCCGTTCGCTGAGGATCTTGAATGACCCGCACCCATTTCGGCACCGATGGCATTCGTGGCCTCGCCAACGAGAAGATCACGCCGGAGCTCGCGCTGAAGGTCGGTCAGGCGGCCGGGTTGATCTTTCAGCGCGGCGAAGGTCGACATCGCGTCGTCATCGGCAAGGACACGCGACTCTCCGGCTATATGATCGAATATGCGCTTGTCGCCGGCTTCACGTCCGTCGGCATGGATACGCTGCTGCTGGGGCCAATGCCGACGCCCGCCGTCGCCATGCTCACAAGGTCGATGCGCGCCGACGTTGGCGTCATGATCTCCGCCTCTCATAATTCCTTCGAGGACAACGGCATCAAGCTGTTTGGACCGGACGGCCACAAGCTTTCCGACGAGATAGAATACGAGATCGAGCGCCTCATCGACGGCGATATGTTGCGCAAGCGCGCGGGACCGAGAGATCTTGGACGCGCGCGCCGCATCGACGACGTGCGCGCGCGCTATATCGAATTCGCCAAGCGCACGCTGCCACGCAATATGAGCTTGGAAGGTTTGCGCCTCGTCGTGGATTGCGCGAATGGCGCAGCCTATAAAGTGGCGCCCGAGGCGCTATGGGAGCTTGGCGCCGAAGTGATCGCGATCGGCGTCGAACCCGACGGGTTCAACATCAATCATCGCGTGGGCTCCACATCGCCGCAGGCGCTACGTGACAAGGTGCGCGAGCTGCGCGCCGACGTCGGCATCGCGCTCGACGGGGACGCCGACCGCGTCATCATGGTCGACGAAAATGGGCGTGTGATCGACGGCGATCAACTGATGGCGGTTGTCGCCGAAAGCTGGCGCGATCAGGGGCTGCTGTCCAAGCCGGGTCTGGTGGCGACAATCATGTCCAACCTTGGATTGGAGCGCTATTTGAATTCGATCGGGCTCGCGCTCGAGCGAACGGCCGTCGGCGATCGTTATGTGATCGAGCGCATGCGCGAAGCCGGCTACAACATCGGCGGCGAACAGTCGGGCCATGTCATCCTCTCTGACTATTGCACGACAGGCGACGGGCTCGTGACGGCGATGCAGGCGCTCGCAGAGGTGAAACGTCGCGATCGTCCCGTGAGCGAAGTCTGCCATCGGTTCGAACCGCTGCCGCAGGTTTTGGAAAATGTGCGCGCCCCCCGTCGCGAATTGGAGCGCGCGGCGGTGGCCGCTGCAATCGACGATGCGCGGGCGCGACTTGGCGGCGCCGGCAGACTTATTGTCCGCCCGTCCGGCACCGAACCCGTAATCCGCGTCATGGGCGAAGGCGACGACCGCGAATTGGTCGAGTCTCTCGTCGCCCAGATCTGCACCGTGCTGAAGGACTCCGCCGAGGCGGCCTGAGCCAGCGCTTGACGCGATTGGCGGCGCCACGAAAAGGGCGCAGCGTGAAACGCGTATCCGCTTTGCAGTCACGCGCTCGGTTAAGGAATTTGGTTAAGCGATAGGGTTAACTCGCCTTTAACCGTTTGTCGCCCATGCTCTCTCATCGGCGCTGCGCCATTCAAACGCATTGGCGCGCCCGAAAATGGGAGCACATCATGCGCCGCTCCATCGCCCTCTTGCTATCGTCCGTCTTGATTGTTGGCGCTATGAACGCGCGCGCCGAAAATCTGACGCCGCCGCCTCTCGATGTCAGCGGCTGGTATCTTCGGGGCAATGTCGACGTGCCCGCGCAGTTGACGGAAGGGCAGTCGCGCCTTCAGCCGAACCTTCTCGCCGACCCGGCGAATGGCCCTGCCCGGCCGACGCATTATTCGCTGAGCGAGCTGCGCTAGTCGTCGTTACGTGATCCGCCGCTCTGATCTCCGTGAGTCGCCACGTCAAGAACGAGGAGCACACGCTCGCGACGCTGATCAAAAAATCAGCCAATGGTCTAATGACCCGCTGAGGGTCGTTCCCACGAATTTCGACGGCGACAGTGTCGACATCTGACAAGTATCAGCTTGTAAACAAAGAATAAAAAAGGCGCGTGTCATTGTCGCCGGAACCCCGTGACGTAATTAATCCGCTTCATCCCGCAGAACGAAGGGAGCGCTTGGGGCGCTCTGCTTCTGGTCTGAATCGGAGGAAGCTATGCTACGCAAGATATCCTTTGTCTTCGCATTGCTAGGCGCGCTCGCGCTTCCATCGGCGATGCTCGCTGCGCCGGGCGGCGGTCATGGCGGCGGCGGAATGGGTGGCCACGGCGGCGGCGGAATGGGCGGTGGCGGAATGGGCGGCGGTCATGGTGGCGGCGGCTGGGGCCATGGCGGCGGTCACGGCGGCTGGGGCCACGGTGGTTGGGGCCATGGCGGTGGTCACGGCGGCTGGGGCCATGGTGGTTGGGGCCACGGCGGCCATTGGGGTTATGGGGGAAGAGGGCGGTTTTGGGGAGGTCGCTGGTATCCCTATGGCGTAGGTTCTTGCTGGAGAGCAGCTCCCGGCGGTTGGATTTGGGTCTGCTAGCAGCACGTCATTCCGCTCGTCCGGGTGTCCGCAAGGAACAGTCTAAAAGACGATCGGAACGCTGGAAAAAAAACCGCGCGGGCGTGAGACGATGTGCCTCTGCCCGCGCCTTTTCACTGACCGCCGCGCTCGCAAGCAGCCCCTCGCTGTTGAGCCGGCTAGAAGGCGTCGTTGGCGATCGAGCGGACGCATGTATCGCTGACCGTCTCATCGGTGCGCTTCAGCCCGATCCATCGGTCGACCGCAGCCGAGTCGAAACCGGCCTCGCAATGATCGCCAATGCGCATCAGCGGGCGACGGATGAGCACAGGATCGACGATCATCATCACCAGCGCCTGTTGCGGGGTGACCTTATCTGGATCGACCTCGCCCGACTTTATGCGCGGCGACGATACGTTGAACCATTCCTTCACCGGCTTGACGCCGAAATAGGGACGCAGACCCGATGTGCTCCAGGGCTCGGTCAGAAGGTTTCGCACCTCGACCTCGTGTCCCGAGGCGCGAAGCAGCGCCTTTTGCCGCTCATTGCCGGCGCAGCCTGGCTTTTCATAGAAGATGACATGAGCCATCCGCGACCCCTCACATTGCGGCCCCACCAGTCGCGAACGCGAGCTTAGCGCGAAATTGTGCAGCGCGATACGGCCTCCAGAGAACAAATTGCGAGCAGAGGCGCTGGCTTTCGCCGCTTGGCTGAGCAGACGCGACTAACGCGAGAGTCCCCAGACCATGTTCACGCGCGCCGAGAGGCGCTCCAGCCCAGGACGCACAGGAATCTCGGCGGCTCCGGGCGCTCCAGCGGCTTTCGCCGCATAGGCGCGCGGGCGCGCCTCAATCTCTTCGAGCGGACGAATTTCGATGACGCGGGACAGCCGCAAACCGGCCGCCTCCGCATAGATTTTCGCCTGCCGCTCCGCATCTTTGACCGCTTCGCGCCGCAATGCGTCAAGCCGCTGCTTGGGATGCGCGATTTCGAAATCGATGCCTTCGAAACTGTTAACGCCCTTGTCGATCAGACTGCCGGCGATTTCGCCCGCCTTTTCGATCCGCGTCATGCGCACGCTGAGATCGTTTCGTGCGCGGAAAACCTTTTGTGATGTCCTGGATTTGCCTGTCTTGGGGTCTCGCTCTTCGATGGTGACGGGCGCGAGCGTTACGCCTTGAGTCTGCACTTCGGCGTCGGGAATGCCCAGTTTTTTTAATTCGGCTAGAACAGCCTCGACCGCGCGCGCATTGTCCGCCGCGGCGGCCGCGGCCAGCGGCCGTTCAGTGACGACGCCGAACCGCAAAATCGCCAGGTCGGGGGCGATGTCCTCGTAAGCCTCGCCAATGACTGAGAGATTTGGAACGCCGTCCTTCAGCGTATCGGCCCTGCCCGCTGCCGTGCACAGCATCAGGCCCAGCGAAAGTGCGAAGAGCAAACGAATCATGGCATATCCTAGCGAAAGCTGCGCGCTAAAAAGCTCATCAAAGCCGTAAAACCGCCGGCTAGCGGCGCTAACCCGAACCAGCATACAGAAGCGGCGCCCTGTCGTCGCTTCGCGTCCGCTCGAAAAGGCATCATGCCCACGCTTTATCATCACCCGCTCTGCCCCCATTCGCGATTTATCCGGCTCGTCCTGTGCGAATATGGAATAGACGCAACGCTCGTCGAGGAGCGCGTGAGCGACCGACGCCCTGAGTTTCTCGCGCTTGATCCTGCCGGCCGCACGCCGGTCTTCGTCGACGATAACGGCCTTGTCGCGCCGGGCGCCACTCTCATCGCCGAATATTTAGACGAGACCTATGGCGCCGAACGCGGCGCGCAACGACTGCTGCCGCAGGAAATGGCGGCGCGCATCGAGACGCGTCGACTGGTCGACTGGTTCAACGTCAAGTTTTTCGACGAAGTCACAAACTGGCTGATGACGGAAAAGGTATACAAGCGCTTCGCGCCTCCCGGCGGCGCGCCCGATATGGACGTGGTGCGTGTGGCGCGCGCCAACATTCGGCACCATATGCGCTACGTCGGCTATCTCACCACGACGCGCAACTGGCTCGCGGGCGATCGGTTGACGTATGCCGATTTCGCGGCGGCCGCGCATATATCGTGCGCCGACTATCTTGGCGACGCGCCGTGGGACGAGGATGAGGCGGCGAAGCACTGGTATCAGCGCATCAAGTCGCGTCCCGCATTTCGGCCGTTGCTGTCCTATCGCGCGCCAGGCCTTAATCCGGGCCGCTACTATGCGGAACTGGATTTCTAAGCGGCGCTCGGTGATCGGCCGCGCCATATCCGAAGGCTCAGGCGCCGCTGTCGCATTCCGCACTGCGGCCGCGCTTGACAACCATCAGGTGGAATGAGGCAAGTAGCCGCCAATACGGGAAACATCGTATGAGCGCACCCAGCGACCGGGAGAATGAGAAAAAGCGGTCGACGCCCGCCGAAGGCGGCGAACCCTCGCCCGCGTTACAGCAGCGCATTCGCCAGCAGGAAATATTGGCGGAGCTCGGCGTCTCGGCCCTCCAAGGCGCTTCGCTTGATCAGCTGCTGACGGACACCGTGCGACTGACGGCGCAAGGACTGGACGCGGACTTCTGCAAAGTGCTTGAGCTGCTCCCGTCCGAGAACCAGTTTCTGGTGCGCGCCGGCGTGGGCTGGACTCGCGGCGTCGTGGGCGTCGTCAAAGTCGGCGCGGATCTCGACTCGCCTGCTGGATATGCGTTACGCAGCGGCCTACCAGTCATCTCCAATCATCTCGAAAAGGAGACGCGGTTCAGGACTCCCGAATTGCTGCGTCAGCATGGCGTTCGCCGGGCGATGAACGTGATCCTGCAGGGTGACGGAAAGCCCTTCGGCGTGTTGGAAGTCGATAGCCGCTCGCCAACCGATTTCAGGGAACAGGATATCGCTTTTTTGCAGGGCGCCGCGAATCTTCTTGGCATGGCGATCGAACGCGAGCGGGAAGAACGTAAGCTACGAGCGGCGCTCGCGCGCAACGAAGCGCTGCTCAAAGAAATGAATCACCGCGTGAAGAACAGCTTGTCCATCGTCGGCAGCATGCTACGCCTGCAAGCCAACGACGCAGGCGACGAACAGGTGTCCGAACTGCTCAATGAAGCCTCTCAACGCGTGGAAGCGATCGCAAAGGCGCATGACCAACTGTCTCGCGGCTCTGACGTCGAGTGCATGGACGTTGGCAAATACATCGAAGCGCTGTGTCATGATTTGGATGAAAGCGTCGCGCAATGCGACGTGCGCACCGAGATCGAAGAAGGGATCGTCATCCCGACCGATCGGGCTGTTTCGACTGCGCTGATCGTTAATGAGCTCATCGCCAACGCGGCGAAATACGCTTATGAAAGCCAGTCGGGAATTATCTCGGTGAAGGTCGCGCGCGGCGGCAGCGAGAACTTCATCGTTTCCGTGCGCGACGAAGGCGCGGGAATGCCCGATCACGTTGACCTCGATCGCAAGGGGCTTGGCATGCGGATCATCGCGTCATTTACGCGCCAGCTCAGTGCGACGATCGAAACGAAAAAGCACGATCCAGGGGCCGAATTCATCCTCTCGATCCCTCTGCACCCCCCCTCCTGACGTGCACGCGCCCTTCTCGAAGGCGTCGACCGCGGCGGAGCCAGAAGATCGACGGCGACGGGCGCAGGCCGGCGCAATTCCGACCCTGGAGGAGGAAATTCGCGCCCGTGCAATCGAGCTTGGCTTCGACGTCTGTCGCTTCGCCGAGGCCGATGTTGCGCCGGAGCAGGGCGAGCGACTGCATGCATGGTTGCGAGACGGCGCGCATGGCGACATGGACTGGATGCGCGAGACCGCCGAGCGGCGCGCGGCGCCGCGCGCGCTCTGGCCCGAGGCGACAAGCCTCGTCATGCTCGGCCTGAACTACGGACCCAACGCAGATCCGCTGGAATCGCTCACAAACGCCGACTGCGCGACGATCTCGGTCTATGCGCGCAACCGCGACTACCACGACGTCATCAAGGGCCGGCTGAAACAGCTCGCCGGATTCATGCTCAGCCGCGCCTGCGACGGCGACGCGAAGGTCTTCGTCGACACTGCGCCCGTGATGGAGAAGCCGCTCGCCCAGATGGCCGGCATGGGCTGGCAAGGCAAGCACACGAATCTCGTGTCGCGCGATTTCGGCTCGTGGCTCTTTCTGGGCGCAATCTTCACGACTCTTCGCCTTGATCCCGATCCGCCCGAGCGCGATCACTGCGGCTCATGCCGTCAATGCCTCGACATCTGTCCGACGGCGGCGTTCCCGGCGCCCTATCAGCTTGATGCGCGCCGCTGCATTTCCTATCTCACCATCGAGCACAAGGGCCCTATTCCTCTGGAATTTCGTGAAAAGATCGGCAATCGCATCTATGGCTGCGACGATTGTCTCGCGGTCTGCCCCTGGAACAAATACGCGAGCGCCGGACGCGAGGCGAAGCTCGCCGCGCGCGCTGAATTCGGCGCTCCGCCGCTGGCGGAGCTGGCGCGACTCGACGATGCGGCGTTCCGGGCGCTTTTCGCGGGCTCCCCGGTCAAACGCGTGGGACGCGATCGCTTCTTGCGCAATGTTCTGATCGCGATCGGCAATTCAGCCCGGCCGGAGCTTGCCGCCGAGGCGGAGCGACTGATCGAAGACGCCGCCGCCATTGTTCGCGGCGCCGCCGCCTGGGCGCTCGGCAGATTGGCGCCCATGCGATCGGCGGAGCTGCGTTTCGATCGACTGGCGGCCGAACCCGACCCGGCGGTCCGCCAGGAATGGCGCCAAACGGCCTGAGCACAGGCAAAAGCGCCACAGTCGCCGAAAAATCGGGGTCTTTCCCTCATTTACCGCGTTGCGGCAGGCTACTCGCCGGCGATTTCGTTCTAATCTCTATCGAAGATCCCTCCCTCGATCGCTCCTTCGCCATGTCTGTCCTTTCGCGCCGCAATACCGACGAGCCCGCAGAGGAGGCCTCCCGCCTGCTGCTGCGGATCGGCGTGTTTTTGCTGTTCGTGATCTCGCTCATCGCCCCCATTCTGGCGCGTCAGACGGTCTATGTGCTGCTGCCGATCGGCGCCGCGCTGCTGCTTGTCGCCGCGACGCTGACCCCGGCGGAAGGGTCGGGGCGCTCCATGCGCGCCATCCTGCTCTCGCCGCCGTTTCTCGCGGCCTTGTTGCTCGCCGCCTGGACGGCGCTTTCGCTGCTCTGGACGCCGTTCGAGGGACCGTCGGAACGCTTCGCCAAGATCGCGGCGACGCTCGCGCTGGTTGCGCTCGCCACCGGATTTCTGCCGCTGCGCACCAAAACGTCGAATCTGAACCTGCTGCCGATCGGCGTCGCCGCGGCGACGATTGCGCTCGCCGCCGTTACTTTGCTGATGAAGCCGCAATATACGCTCGATGACATTCTCGATGTCGGACCGCTTGGCCGCGCCGGACTTGGACTGGCGCTGCTGGTTTGGCCGGCCATGGGCGCCCTCGCCGTCCGCGGCCGGTGGTATTCCGCGTCGGCGCTCGCCGTCGCGACGGCTCTCGCCTGCTATCTTTCCGGCGCCCCGAACGGCGCGCCGGCGCTTGCCGTTGGAGCGGCGGTTTTCGCCGCCGCCTTCGGCCGGGCCCGGCTGATGTCCACCATCCTTGCGGCGCTCATGGCGGCGATCGTGCTGCTTGCGCCGCTCGCCAGCTATGCGGCGCATTTGATCTGGCCCGAACGTCCGCCCGGCTTCTTTCGACATCTCGCCTTCTGGGGCCAGATGATCGAGGCGGACGGCTGGCGCACATTGATCGGACATGGCTTTGGCGCGGCCACCTGGGGCGTGCTCGGCGGCTATCTGACGCCGGCGACGCCGCGCAGCCTGATCTTTCAGATATGGTTCGATCTCGGCGTGCTCGGCGCGGCCGCGGCGGCGCTTGTCGCCATCCGCACCAGTCTGTTCGTCGGCCAATCGCGTCCGGCGCTTGCGCCCTTCCTTCTGGGCGGTCTGGGCGCCGGATTCGCCATTTGCCTGTTCGGTCCCGCCGCCGAGCAGCTGTGGTGGCTGACCCTCGCGGGACTCGACGCCATCGCCTTTACGCTCGTTTTACGCGGCCAATTCCGCAAACGTCGCCCCCGTCTGCCGATCGGCTGGAGCGCGCCTGCCGAGGACAGTGCTTCGCCGTGACGATGACTTCCACGCTTGTCGACAAAGTCGAAACGATCGGGCTTGGTGAGCCTGTGGCGGCCGCGGCGTTCCTCGGCGGCGCGCCCGTCTTCGCGCTCGCTGACGGGACGCTGCATTTCGGCGAGGGAGCGCAGGCGCGCCGCATTCCGGTCCATGCAGACGCGGCCATTCTCGTCGCCGCGCAGGACGGCGATCGGCTCATCACCGGCGGAGACGACGGGCGCGTTGTGGCGACAGACGCCAAAGGCGGCGTCGACCTCATCGGCGACGAAAAGGGCAAATGGATCGACGCCGTCGCCGCGCATGGCGGCGCGGTCGCCTGGACGGCGGGCAAGACGGCGCGCGCCCGATCGGCCAAGGGCGACGAGAAGTCGCTGGATCTGCCGTCGAGTTCGCGCGGCCTTGCCTTTTTCCGCAAGGGCTATCGGCTGGCCGTCGCCCATTACGGCGGCGCAACGCTCTGGTTTCCGAACGCCGGCAAGCCGGAAGCGCTCGCCTGGGCTGGCTCGCACCTTGACGCGACGATCTCTCCCGACGGGCGCTTTCTCGTCACCTCGATGCAGGAGAATATGCTGCACGGCTGGCGCCTCGCCGATTCCAAGCACATGCGGATGGCCGGATATCCCGGAAAGACCCGCAGCTTCTCCTGGTCGCATGACGGGAAATGGCTTGCGACCTCAGGCGCCGACGCCTGCATCGTCTGGCCCTTCTCCGGCAAGGAGGGGCCGATGGGCCAGGCGCCGCGCGAATGCGGCGTCCATTCGGCGATCGTGACCTGCGTCGCCTTCCATCCCGCCGCTCTGGTCTTGGCGATCGGTTACGATGACGGCCTCCTCATGCTGGCGCGACTTACCGACGGATCTGAGATTCTGGTTCGCCGTCCGGCGCAAGATGATACGCGCGCCCGGATCACCGCCCTCGTCTGGGACGAGCGCGGCGCGCGCCTCGCCTTCGGCGCGGAGAACGGCGACGCTGGCGTGCTGACCCTGCCGAAGGCGTGACCGGCCGAGGCGTAGGGAAAAATAGATTTGCTGCGAGGAGTTCACATGAGGAGCAATTTGTATGAAGCCTTCTCTCATTGTCCTCGGCGTGTTCATGCTTTCATTGTCAGGACTTGATGCATCTGCATCGGACAATCGCGGCGCTGCGCACAACCAATCATCCTGTTTTTCAGCTTTGGCGGAATCGATAAGACGACACACACCTAATTCGACGCGCCTAAGTGCTGGATATGCAGAGGCGACGTTTGAAGTCAGACCCGGCGGACGGGTTTTGGTCGTTGGCGCCGCCGGCTCCACACCAGAACATGCAGCGCTTGCGCGCTGGATCATCGCGTCATCGCGTGGCCCGAAAAACTGCAGCGAGCACCTCTTGCATCAAAGCCTTACATTGCAGTGATCGGCGCTCGGTCCAAGCCGTGCAAACGGCTGAGGCGGCGTCTTTGCGCCATGTTGAGCTGCTCTCAGACGTCGGGTTTGAAAAGAGTGGTCTCGGGCGAACCGGGAGACGCCATTGGGTCTTGAGCAAATCGGTGACTCGCTCTGGCTCGCAGAGGGCGACATTGTCGACTTCCTTAGTTTCCCCTACCCCACGCGCATGCTGATCGCGCGGCTCGCCGACCGCGCGCTTTGGGTATGGTCGCCAGTGAAACTTTCCGCCGAGTTGCGCGCCGAGGTCGATGCGCTCGGCCGAGTGGCGCATCTCGTCAGTCCCAACAAGCTCCACCATCTCTATCTTGGCGAGTGGACGGAAGCTTATCCCAACGCGAAGCTCTGGGGGCCGCTTTCGACAATAAAGCGCCGTCCCGAGCTGGCCTTCGAGCCGCCGCTTCAAGATTCGTCGCCGCCTGAATGGGGCGGCGCCATTGATCAAGCATGGTTTCGCGGCTCTCCGATTATGGATGAAATTGTCTTTTTTCATCGTCCGTCAGGTGTCGCGATTTTCGCCGATTTGATCGAAGCCTTCAGCGAAGAATTTCTCTGCGCGCATTGGAGCGCGTGGCGGCGATGGCTCGCGCGTCTCGACGGGATCACCCTCGCCGCTCCGCATGCGCCGCTCGAATGGCGTCTCTCTTTCCTGTGCCGCGGCCCGGCGCGCGCCGCCCGCGACAAAATCCTCGGCTGGCCGATCAAACAGGCCGTGATCGCGCATGGCGAGTGGCCGAGCGCCAACGCAAGTGAATTTGTGCGCGGCGCTCTGGCGTGGGTCGGCTCGGAGCGAACGTGACGGAGCCTGTCGCGGCGCGCTAATCTGCGGGGATGCCGCACATTCCCAAATTGCTCTCCATCGCCGGCTCCGACCCCTCGGGCGGCGCTGGCGTGCAGGCGGACATGAAAACCTTTTCCGCCTTCGGCTGCTACGGCATGGCGGCGATCACCGCGCTCACCGCGCAGAACACGCAGGGCGTGACCGCTTCCTATCCTGTCGCGGCGGATATCGTCGCGGCGCAGATCGAGGCGGTGCTGTCCGACATTCCTCCCGACGCAATCAAGATCGGCATGCTGGCGACGCCGGATATCGCGCAGGCGGTCGCCAAAGCGCTGGCCCGCCACGGCGCGAGCAAGGTCGTGCTCGACCCAGTGCTGGTTCCGACCCAGGGCGTCAGCCTCGCCTCGGCCGGGCTCGAGGCGGCGCTGGTTGCGGGCCTCCTGCCCCTGGCGCGGCTCGTCACGCCGAACCTCCATGAGGCGCGCGCGCTCACGCAAACGCCCGTCGCCGGAAACGCTGAAGAGATGGCGGCGCAGGGGCGGCTCCTCTGTGAGGCCGGCGCCCGCGCGGCGCTGATCAAGGGCGGCGATCTCGACGGCGAACCTGTCGACGTTCTGTTCGAGGCCGGAGAGAAGCGCGTTTTTCCCGGCAGGCGCATCCCCACGCGCAACACGCATGGAACCGGTTGCGCGCTTTCCTCGGCCATCGCTTGCGAATTGGCCAAGGGCGCGCCGCTCATCGACGCCATCGCGGCGGCAAAAGCCTGGCTCGAGGGCGCGCTGGAGGCGGCGGACCAGCTGCGGTTGAGCGCGGGGCGTGGCCCGCCGCATCATTTCTATGCGCTGTGGCGGTAGCCCCTCCCCAGCCCCCTCCCCCGCTTCGCGGGAGAGGCGGCAGGTTGCGCCATCCTCAACACGCGTGACTATTCGGTTCATCCGATAGGGTTGGCTAAACGCGCAGTGGCGCCGCTTCCCTTCTCCCGCTTTAGCGGGGGAAGGTGGCGCGAAGCGCCGGAAAGGGGGCACATGCGGCAGACCCGCATCATGATGGAACGCGCCCGCCATTTTCGACGCGCGCCGACCAATGCAGAGCGCAAACTCTGGCACGTGCTGCGCGCGCATCGTCTGGCGGGACTGTCCTTTCGGCGTCAAGCGCCCTGTGGACCATTCATAGCTGATTTTCCTCTGCGCCGACGCGCACCTCATCGTTGAAGTCGACGGCGCCACCCATTCAAACGACCAAGAGATCGCTTACGACAAGCGGAGAGACGCCTGGTTCGCCGCTAATGGCTATCGCGTACTGCGGGTGACGAACGAGGACGTTTATCGGCATCTCGACGACGTATGCGAGACGATCCTCGCTTGGGTCGAGAGGAGAGGTTAAGGAATCGCCCCCTCCCCAGCCCTCCCCCGCTTCGCGGGAGAGGGAGCAGGTTGCGCCCGTCCTCAACTCGCGTGACTATCGGATTCATCCGATAGGGTTGGCAAAGGCGCAGTGGCGCAGCTTCCCTTCTCCCGCTACAGCGGAGGAAGGTGGCGCGAAGCGCCGGAAGGGGGCCGCAACTAGCCCGACAGCGCCGCCTTCACCGCGGCGCTGGCTTTGCCGAAATCCATCCGCCCCGTATATTTTGCCTTGAGCGAAGCCACGACCTTGCCCATGTCCTTGATCGAGGCCGCGCCGGTCTCGGCGATCGCCGCCTTCACCGCCTCGGCCACTTCCGCCTCCGAGAGCTGTTGCGGCAGATAGGCGGAAATCACCGCGATCTCGCCGCGCTCCTTGCTCGCGAGATCCTCCCGCCCGGCTTTTTCATAGATTTCCAGCGACTCCTGCCGGCTTTTGATCATTTTCTGGAGCAGCGCGAGCTCGTCATCCCCGCTGAGCGTCTTGCCGGCGCCGCGCGCCTCAATGTCCTTGTCCTTCAGCGCTGCGTTGATGAGCCGTAGCGCGTCGACCTTGGCGCGCTCGCCCGCCTTCATCGCCGTCTTGAGGTCCGCCGCTATCTTCTCGCGCATGTTGTGTCCTTGGGGGTTTCCATTTCCGGGGCGGATGCATTACATCCACAGCCAATCGCGTCATGCCCGCGCTTGCCGCGGGCGTCCACGTGGCGCCGCAGCCGTGGATGGCCGGATCACGTCCGGCCATGACGCGCGGCGAGAGCGCTGTCAAGCCAGCGACGCGCCGGAGAGCTGGGACCCTTATGACCTTCGATCAAGATAACGGCTGGAAGAAACCTCTCCACACCGGCGTGCTGGTTCTCGCCAGCGGCGAAGTGATCGAGGGCTATGGGCTCGGCGCCGTTGGCGAAGCAGTCGGCGAAGTCTGCTTCAACACCGCCATGACCGGCTATCAGGAAATCCTCACGGACCCGTCCTACGCCGCACAGATCGTCACCTTCACTTTTCCCCATATCGGCAATGTCGGGACCAATGAGGAAGACGTCGAAACCGTCGATCTCGACAACAGCGCCGGCGCCGTCGGCGCCATCTTCGGCGCGCCCTGCACAGATCCTTCAAATTTCCGCGCCCAGAAGCCGCTCGCCGACTGGCTCGCCTCGCGCGGCGTTGTCGGCATGTGCGGCATCGACACGCGCGCGTTGACGACGCTTATTCGCGAGCGCGGCATGCAGAACGCCGTCATCGCGTTCGCGCCGGATGGCCGCTTCGACATTGCGGCGCTCAAAGCCAAGGCCGCCGCCTGGCCGGGGATTGACGGCATGGACCTTGTGCCGAGCGTCGGCTCACAGGAGCGCTACGACTGGCGCGAGACGACATGGCGACTTGGCGGCGGCTATGGCGCGCGCAACGGCGCACCCAAATTTCGCGTGGTGGCGATCGACTATGGCGTGAAGCGCAACATCCTGCGCCTTTTGGCCGAGCAGGACTGCGAAGTGGTGGTCGCGCCCGCCATGGCCACGAGCCAGGAGATCTTGGCGCTCAACCCCGACGGCATCTTTCTTTCGAACGGTCCGGGCGATCCGGCTGAGACTGGCAAATACGCCGCGCCGGTGATCCGCGAGCTGCTCGAAGCAAAAATCCCGACTTTCGGGATTTGCCTAGGCCATCAGATGATGGCGCTCGCTGTCGGCGCGAAGACCAAGAAAATGCCGCAGGGGCATCACGGCGCCAATCATCCGGTCAAGGACTTCACCACTGGCAAGGTCGAGATCGTCTCGATGAATCACGGCTTCGCAGTGGATCGCGACAGCCTGCCGGCAAACGCGGTCGAGACACACCGTTCGCTGTTTGATGGATCGAACTGCGGCATTGCGCTCACCGACCGCCCGGCCTTTTCGGTACAGCATCATCCCGAGGCGTCGCCAGGTCCGCAGGACAGCCACTATCTCTTTAAGCGTTTCGTCGAGATGATGGAGAAGGCAAGGGCGGCATAGTCTTACGAGACTCGCCTCGCTTTCTGCCGGCAGATATTTTGTGGACGACGTCGCCGGCCCCAATCGTCGCCGCTGCGTCAAGGGGCTGACATGAGCGCGCGACGCGCGATAAAGCTCGCGGGGATTTGGGGCGCTGCGCTGGCTCTCGCCATCGCGATCGCCTTCGCGATTGATCCGCCGCTCCGCCATGCCTTTGCCGCCCTGTTGAACGACCCGTCACGTCTGCCTGAGCTCACAGGCGCAATTCACGTCCATTACGAGCCGCAAGCGCGCGCCTGCGCGCAGGCCGTCGCGGATCTCGCCCCGCGCGCCATCGCGCAAATCGAATCCGCGCATGGACGCCCCTTTGCGCAGCCGCCGGTCGTCGGCGTCTACGCGTCTTTTGATAATTACGCGAGCGCCAACGGCATGGGCGATCCCGGCATCGCCGCCGTGACGCGCGCCGGCGTCGCGCTTTTGTCGCCGACGCTGTGCGGCGACGAGCGCGATCGTCTCGAAGGCGTTCTCACGCATGAGCTGTCGCATGTGCATCTCTCGGGCTGGCGGCCGCTTGCCGCGCCGCGTCCGCCGCAATGGTTCACGGAAGGTCTTGCCGTGATGGCGTCGAATGGCGGCGGCGCCGAGGGGGTCAGCGACGAGGACGCGGCGCAGGCGATTCGTAATGGCTATCGCGTCGTGCTCGATGATCGTCGCTGGATAGACTTCGCGGCGCTCGGTTTTGAGCGCGAGCCGCCGTACGATCCAGCGCGAGACGCCCTCACCCAGCGCCAGAGACTTGCTTACAAGCAGGCCGGCATGTTCGCGCGCTGGCTGCGGATGCGCGACGAAACGGCGTTTTTCCGCCTGCTGCGCGCGCTCGAAGCGGGCGAAGCTTTCAAGCCGTCCTTCAAGGCGGCTTTCGGAGAAGACGCGCCGCGGCTCTGGCGAAGCTTCGTTTCCGACCTCTCCAACCGGTCGGGCGCAAACTGAGCAACAGTCATGATTGGCCGCTGCCGCTTTCCAGGGATCGTCGCAAAAAAGCCGGCTAATCTTCAAACGCCTCACGAAGGCCAGCGAGAACGGAGGCGAGCGTAGCGTCGGACGCTTTGCCCAAGCGCTTGACCAACCGCTGCTTATCAATGGCTCGAATTTGATCGAGCAGCACGAGCCCGCGCTTGCCCTTGAAACTCAGGGCCACCCGGGAGCCGGCGGGACGGGCCCCCGTCGTCATGGGCGCGACGATCGCTGCACGCAAATGGCCGTGCATTTCCGGCGGCGAAACGATCAGGCATGGCCGCGTCTTCTGAATCTCGCTCCCGACCGTCGGATCGAGCGCAGCGAGCCAGATTTCGCCGCGGTTCACCACGTCAGCTTTTCGTCGCCTTCGTCGCCGAATTCTGGCCACAGAAGCGCGTCGTCGCCGCGTTCGGCGAGGCGGCGTGCGTCATCGCTCCAACCCTCGCGCACGGGCTTCTTTAGCGGCGTGATGACGAGGCGGCCCTTCTCGACGGTCAGTTCGACATCGTCTCCGGCCTCAGCTCCAATTTCCGCAAGGATTAAGAATGGACTTGCAACCCGCTCATTTCAAAAACACGTAGATGTCGACATCGACGCTCGCGTCGTCTCCCTTAAAGTCGGTGAGATATTCCTCGAGGATGAGATCCTTCGTATCGAGCCCCTTCTCGTCGAGAAAGGCCGCAATAGCCTCGTAGGTCGCCTCGATCTCGTCATAGGCGCCGCGATGCTGGAATTTGAGCGCCCTTCCCGCTGGCGACGCGCCGATGCTCACGCCCTCGGGCAGCTTGGGCTTGCCTTCCGGGGCCGCCGTAAGCGGCGCCATCGCCTCGAAGGCGAAGCCCGTGTCGTCAGTCTTGGTGAAGACGGCGAAAGGCCGGCCGTTGACCGCAAGCCCCGCTTTTCCAACCGCATCGTTCAGCTTGGCGAGAGCCTCGCCGACCGTCTTGCCGGCATCCTCCCACTTGCCCTGCCCCTTGATTACAGCGGCCGGGCGCGCGTCGACGGTGACGGTCTGGCTCATCACCGCCTGCGCCGCATCATCGGCGACGTCGGCGGGCGGGCTGGCGTCCCCTGGCTTGGCGTCCTCCGGCTTGGCCTCTGGCAGTTTGGCGTCGGGCGGAATGGCCTCGCTCGGTTTCGCCTCGCCTGGCTTCGCGTCCGCCATTTCGCTGGATTTCGTGTCCGGCGCCGCATTTGTCGGAACAGGCTTTGCTGGCGCGGCGGATCTGTCCGCCTCCTCGACGCCGACGACCGGAACCAGCGCGCGCTCGGAATAGATCGCGGCGCCCGCGACAAGAATTATGAAAACCGCCAGCACACGCCAATGGCGTCGCAGGCTATCCAGCAAGCCCGGTTCTTCTTCCATCGTCGAGCCCCTAAACGGCCATCATGGTTTTTTCGCGCGCACATCAACGCGCGTCCGGCGGGAGCCCGCTGTGGCGCTTCGGCGCAGCCTTCTCTATATACGAGCGCGTCTCCCGGAGAATAGGCGAAAAGCTGGCCCATGGCGCATCCGCTCGACCATCTTCCGATTCTGCGCATGAACGGCGCCGGGAATGAGATTCTCGTTCTCGATTTGCGTGGGAGCGAGCATGAGCTTGCGCCGCAGGAAGCGCGCGCCATCGCCAACGCGCCCGGTCTGCGCTTCGATCAGCTGATGGCGCTCCACAGGCCCCGCCGGCCAAGCGACGACGCGTTCATGCGCATCTACAATATCGACGGTTCGCTGTCCGCCGCCTGCGGCAATGGCGCGCGCTGCGTGGCCTATGCGCTCGGCCGCGAGGGTAAGGACGCACTGCGTCTTGAGACCGACGCCGGCCTTATCGAAACGCGCCGTCAAGCCGATACGGTTTTCACTGTCGACATGGGCCGTCCGCGGCTGGATTGGCGTGAGATACCGCTTGCGCGCGCCGTCGAGGATACGCGTGCGGTCGCGCTCGATCCGCCCGTCGCAGGCGCGCCGGCGCATTTCTCCGCGGTGAGCATGGGCAATCCCCATGCTGTATTCTTTGTCGACGACGCGATGCTGGTCGATCTCGCGACGCTAGGCCCCCGCATCGAGCGCCATCCGCTCTTTCCTGAGCGCGTCAACGTCTCATTTGCGCAGATGCTTTCGCGCGACGATATTGTGCTGCGCGTCTGGGAGCGCGGAACAGGCGCGACCAAGGCCTGCGGCTCGGCCGCCTGCGCGACTCTCGTCGCCGCCGCGCGCGCAGGGCTCGGCCAGCGCTCGGCGCGTCTACGCCTGCCCGGCGGCGATCTCTTTATCGAATGGCGGGCGGACGATCATGTGCTGATGACCGGGCCGGTCGAATTCGAATTCGAAGCCCCGCTTGATCCGCAGATTTTTCTGGGCGTCGTAGCGTGAACGCGCCGCTTCGCAACGCCGAGGTCGTCACCTTCGGGTGCCGGCTGAACGCCGTCGAGTCCCAGGAGCTCGCCAAAGCCCACGCCAGCGCGCACGAGACGGTGATCGTCAACACCTGCGCCGTCACTGGCGAGGCTGCGCGACAAGCGCGTCAGGCGATCCGCCGTTTGCATCGCGAGCGGCCGCAGGCCGAGATCATCGTCGCAGGCTGCGCGGCGCGGCTTGATCCGCCGGGTTTCGCCAAGATCGAAGGAGTGACGCGAGTTCTTGCCGAACATGCGCCAAATCGCGCGCTTGCGAGCGTCGAGGGCACGCGCGGGCTCCTTGCCGTGCAGAACGGCTGCGATCATCGCTGCACCTTCTGCATCATTCCCTTCGGCCGCGGCGCGGCGCGCTCGGCGCCGCCGGCTGAGGTCGTCGCGCAGGCCCGCGCGCTCGTCGCGAGCGGCAAGAAGGAGATCGTGCTGACGGGCGTCGACCTCACGAGCTACGGCGTCGACCTCGGCGAAGGCTGGACGCTTGGTCGCCTTGTGCGTCTGCTGCTGCGCCGCCTTCCGGAACTTGAGCGGCTGCGTCTCTCGTCTATCGATTGCATTGAAGTCGACGAAGATCTCTTCGAGGCGTTGGCGGAAGATTCGCGGCTTTGCCCGCACCTTCATCTGTCCCTGCAGTCGGGCGACGATATGATCTTGAAGCGCATGAAGCGACGCCATTCGCGACAAAGCGCCATTGAGGTCTGTCGCGCGCTGCGCAAGCGGCGACCCGATATGGTCTTTGGCGCCGACTTCATCGTCGGCTTTCCGACCGAAACTGAGGAGATGTTCGCCGCAACGCTCGACCTCGTCGACGCCTGCGAGTTCACCCATCTTCATGTCTTTCCCTTCTCGCCACGTCCGGGAACGCCGGCGGCGCGCATGCCGCAAGTCGCGCCGCAGATCGCGAAAGAACGCGCGGCGCGATTGCGCGAAAAGGGCGACGCCGCGCTGCGCCGCCATCTCGATGCGCAAGCCGGCCGAACCTTGCGGCTGCTGACCGAGCGCGGCGGCACGGCGCGCGCCGCTGACTTCACCCTTGCGCACACGCCGGGCGTCGAAGCGGGTTTGATGATCGAAGCCTTGTGCACGGGCCACGACGAGCGTGCGCTGACGACGCAGCTTACGGCGCTTGGTAGGTGATTCGGTAAATCGCGCCATTCTGGTCGTCGGTGACGAGAAGCGAGCCGTCCGCAAGCTCCGCGACGTCGACCGGCCGACCCAGATAGGCCTCATTGCCAACGTTCCAGCCTTCGGCGAATGGCGTGCTCGCGGTTGTTCCGGCGAGCGTCACCATCACGCGCGCGCCAACGGGGATGCTCCGGTCCCACGATCCGTGCTGCGCATAAAACATCGCGCCGCGATATTGCTTCGGAAACATGTCGCCGCGGTAGAACATGATGCCAAGATCGGCGGCGTGCGGCGCGGTCTCCACGACAGGGAAGACGACGCCCTTCGGCGGCTCATCCTCCGCATATTCATTGGTGCGAACATGTCCGCCGCCATACCAGGGAAAGCCGAAATTCAATCCTGCGCGGTCGGCGCGATTGATTTCGCCCGGCGGCCGATCGTCGCCCATGGAGTCGACCTGATTGTCGGTGAACCAGAGCGACCCGTCCGTGTCGAACGCCATGCCGACGGAATTGCGAATGCCGGTCGCGAAGATTTCCCGGCCCGTTCCGTCGAGATTCATCCGAATGATGCCGCCGATTCCCGTCTTCTCGTATAGCGCGAGCTTGTCTCGCGGCGCGACATTGTGCGGTTGGCCAAGCGAAATGTAGAGTTTGCCGTCCGGACCTATTCGGCACACCCGGGAGGAGTGGCCGCGGCTCTCTTCGTTCCTTGGAATGAGATCGCCTGATTTTACGATGATCTTGGCGTTCGCCGCCGCGTTGCGCCAGGTGTTTTCCGCATCGTCGAATCGCGTGACGCGGTTACGCTCAACGAGAAAAAGCGCGCCGTTGTCAGAGAAGCAAACGCCATGCGGCATCGAGAATGGCATGGACGGCGCGAAGCGTTCGACAGCAGCGGCTGTCTTTTCGCCGGGCGTGATCGCATAGACGTCCTTCTCCTCGGCGCCGACGAAAATCGCCTTTCCTTCTCGCCCGATGGCGAGCGTGCGCGCCCGTGGCGCTAGAGCATAGAGCGAAATCGAGAAGCCTGGAGGAAGCTTGATGCGCTTGAGAGTTGATTCTATTTCAGCGCTATGACGGTCTTGCTCGGCGCTATCGGCGACGCCACCGCCCAAAGTGCAGAAAAGCAAAAGTGCGGCGGCTCCGACGCGCATTTCAATGGCCTTTCATGTAACGCCATATCGCCGCAAAAAGGGCGGAGCCAATTAAGGCTCCGCCCTACCGCGGGTTCCCACTTCGGTCAAAGTCACCTAGACGTCACCGGTCTCTCGACATTGTCGACGTCGTGGTGTCTTCCCAATAAGGGGAGGACCCGTAGTTGTCATGCAGCCGGGTTTCCCAATCGCGATCGCTCCAGTTCTCGTCGCCTGCGAATTCAGGAGCGTTCTGCAGCTGCTCTTCCGTCACATTCGCGATGTATCCGCCAAGATTGGTGTCGTAACGGAACGCCCTCCAGGGCAACGGATGCTCGCCTTCGCCGATGCCAAGAAAGCCGC
Organism: Methylocystis sp.; assembly: GCA_036560365.1. Lineage (GTDB taxonomy): Bacteria > Pseudomonadota > Alphaproteobacteria > Rhizobiales > Beijerinckiaceae > Methylocystis. Next base: position 11,108 of record DATBRI010000152.1, on the reverse strand, counting down.
CAAACGTCATAATTGCGTAGCGAACCGAACCCGAGGCGCGATCGATCATCAGGTGATCAATTTCACCAATCTTGTTGCCAGCCGCGTCATAGACGTTCGTGCCTTCGACTTTATCGCTCGAAATGAGGTTGGCGTTTGGCTGCGCCATGCCCATAGTGACCTCCTGCAGCGCGCACTTAACCGACGCCATTGTCGAACTTGCCGCGCCTTTCCCAGAAGAACACAGGGTGAAGCCCCTTGTTCCTCGCGAAAAAGAAAAAACGGCGCCTACATAAGCTTAGCGACGCCTTTCTTCTTCGGTGAAATGCCGCTAATGCAAATGCGTGGTGCGCGATCCCCTCCAGATGAAAAGCTTCAGTCGTCAGACGCACCAATCGACCTCGCCCGGCAGGTAAGAAGCGCGCATGTCTCCAGAATTCAGCCTTGGCTGGGAAGTCTTCGAGATCATCTGGATCAACCTGCTGCTCTCGGGCGACAATGCAATTTTGATTGCGCTTGCGTGCCGCCAACTGCCCGTGCATCAGCGGCGCTGGGGCGTATTTCTCGGCGCGCTTGGCGGCGTCGTTCTGCGCATTGCATTCACGCTGGTCGTCGTCGAGCTGATGGCGATTCCCTATCTGAAAATTGTCGGCGCCGTTCTGCTGATCATTGTCGCCGTGAAGCTGCTGATCGATGAAGCCGAGCATTCGGACGTCAAGGCCAAACCCAACCTCTGGAGCGCGGTCGGCGCAATCATCATGGCGGACGCGGTGATGTCGCTCGACAATGTCATCGCCATCGCGGCGGCGGCGCATGGTTCGCTCAATCTGATCGTCTTCGGGTTGCTCGTTTCAGTGCCGATCGTGATGTTCGGCGCGGGCGCGCTGCTGAAGGTGCTGGAAAGATTTCCGGCGCTGGTCTGGGCGGGCGCAGGCCTTCTCGGCTGGGTCGCTGGCGACATGGCGGCCGCCGACCCTGCCCTGCCCGCATTCGTGCACGTCACAAACCACGGCGCGTTCGAACTGGGGCTTTCGATCGCCGGCTGCGTCCTGGTGTTGGCCGTCGCCTTTGCTATTGCGATTTACCGGCAGTGGCGGGAGGACCAGCGCGTCTCCCGAGACTAGCCGCGTCCCATGCCCTGCTTGGCGAGGGGCTGCTGCGGATCGAGCGTGAGCGCGCGCTGAAAGGACTCCTGCGCCTTGGAGCGGTTGCCGCTCTTGTCGTAAGCGACGCCCAACCAGGCCCACGCGAGCGCGCTCTTGCTGTCGACGTTGAGCGCGGCGTTGAAGTCCTCGACCGCTTTGTCGTATTTGCCGAGCGTGACCAGGCTTTCGCCGCGCGCCATATAGGGAGCCGCCGCAAAGGGATCGCGGTCGATGGCGTTGTCGAAATCCGTCACGGCGCGCGCATGATCGCCGTGCTTTTGATGGATGAGCCCCCGCGCATGGAACGCCTGCGCGCTTTCGGGATTGAGGCGGATGGCCTGGTCGAGATCGGCAAGCGCCTGATCAAGGTTGCCCTGCGCGCGCAGCAGGTTGGCGCGGCCGACATAAGCCGGCGCATGTTTGGGATTGACTTCGATCGCCCGGTCGAAATCGGCGCGGGCGGCGTCGCTCTGGCCCATTTGGCGCAGCGCGAGCGCGCGATTGGTGTAGGCCGCTGAATTATTCGGCTCGAGCTTGATGGCCTGCGTGAAATCGCCGACCGCCTCTTGGAACCGGCCGACCCGAGCGTAAGCGACGCCGCGGGTGTTGTAGGCTTCAGCGCTCGACGGATTGCGCCGAATCACTTCGCTGAGCGAATCAATATTGACGGAGGCGGAGTTGGGATCGGTGTCGGCGATCTCGGCGATGCCGCGTCCCGGCGGACGGATGCCGCTCGCGGTTTCGCAGCCCGCCAGAGCGATGATGGCGAGCGCCGCCGCGCCGCGGGTTAGGGCCTGACTGGATAGGGGCGAAGCTTGGCGACGCGAGGTCGCCGCACGGCGAAAGCCCATGCTTTCAGATCCTCCCCGCCGCAATACGTCTTCCCCGTGTATCTTCGAGCGCAATTAAAAAGCGCCTGCAATCCGGCAAGAATTCGACGGCTCGAGCCGAATCAGCGGGCCCCGACGGGCTTCGCCTTCACTGGCAGCAGGCCTTCGCGCTGGAGCTTCTTGCGGGCCAGCTTGCGGGCGCGACGGACCGCCTCGGCCTTCTCGCGCGCGCGCTTCTCGGATGGCTTTTCATAGTGACCGCGCAGTTTCATTTCGCGGAAGATGCCCTCGCGCTGCATCTTCTTTTTCAGAGCCTTGAGCGCCTGATCGACATTGTTGTCGCGAACGAGAACTTGCACGTATCCATCCTGTGTTTGGGACTCGCCGCGACGGCTCCGTCGTTGAGCGGCCATAATAGGGAATAGGTCTCCGGGCGCTGACGGAGCGCCTGACCCGTGTGGCACGGGATAACAGAATCGCCCTCCACTGTCCACGGCCGATTGGCGTGAACGCGCCTCAACCTAAACTTAATGCGCGGCGCAACGGCATGTAGCCCCCGCGAGGGAGGCGTATGGCTCCTTGTTCAATCCCGGCGTTATAATATAACATTGGCTATGTTCGACATGACGACGCAGGAACGCGCCCTGGCCCAGCATGCGCACGCCGGCGCAGCCGCCGGCGCTCAAGAGACGCGGCGCTCAGCTCTCGGAGCCTCGGCCGGCGCCCGCGTCATCGTCGCCGTGCTGCTTCTTGCGGCTTTGTGGTCCGGCGTCTACTGGGCTTTGCATTGAGCACGGCGGCCAATGCGCCGGCGATCCGGCTCGTCAATCTCACCCTCGGCTATGATCGTCGCCCCGCGGTTCATCACCTCGACGGCGAGATCGCCCCCGGGGAAGGACTCGCCGTCTGCGGCCCGAACGGCGCTGGCAAGTCGACGCTGCTCAAGGCCCTCGCCGGGCTGCTGGCGCCGCTTGGCGGCGACATCGATTTCGGCGGCTGCTCGCCCCGCGCGGTCGCCTATCTGCCGCAAATCGTCGACATTGACCGCGCCTTCCCGATCGATGTGCGCGATTTCGTGGCGATGGGCGCTTTGGCGCGCATCGGCCTTTTCGGGGCGCTGAACGCGGCCGAGAAAGCTCGGGTGCGCGCGGCGATCGAAACGGTCGGACTCGTCGGCTTCGAATCGCGAACGCTCGAAACCCTGTCCGGCGGACAGATGCAGCGGGCGCTGTTCGCGCGGCTGATCGTCCAGGATCAGCCGGTCATTCTTCTCGACGAGCCGTTCGGCGCGATCGACGAAGCGACGATCGACGATCTTTTGACCTTGATCGCGCGATGGCGCGCCGAAGGGCGCACCATCGTCGCCGTTCTCCACGAATTCGACATTGTCCGCCGCGCCTTCCCACGCACCCTGCTGCTTGCCCGCGAGTGCATATTCTGGGGCGACACGCGCGACGCCCTTTGCGAAAAGAATCTCATCCGCGCGCGCGCCATGTCGGAAGCCTTCGACGAGCGCGCGCGCGAATGTCTGCGCGATGAGTTTGACGCCGAAGATAAGCTGCATGTTCACTGACGTCTTCGTCACGCCCTTCGCCGATTATGAATTCATGCGACGGGCGCTGGTCGGTTCGCTGGCGCTCGCGCTTTCAGGCGCCCCGCTCGGCGTCTTTTTGATCCTGCGGCGCATGTCGCTCGCCGGCGATGCGCTGTCCCATGCGATCCTGCCTGGGGCCGCCGTCGGCTATCTCGTCGCCGGCCTGTCTTTGCCCGCGATGACCATCGGCGGCCTCTTCGCCGGCCTCGTCGTCGCGCTCGCCGCTGGCGCGGCCTCCCGATTTACGACGCTGCGCGAGGACGCGTCGCTCGCGGCCTTCTATCTCGTGTCGCTCGCGCTGGGCGTGACGCTCGTCTCGCTGCGCGGCTCAAACGTCGATCTGCTCCATGTGCTCTTCGGCTCGGTCGTCGGCCTCGACGACGCCGCGCTTCTGCTGCTCGTCGGCGTCTCGACGCTCACGCTCGTTCTGCTGGCGGTTTTCTACCGAGCGCTGGTGCTGGATACGCTCGATCCGCTGTTCTTGAGGCAGACGAGCGCATTCGGCGAATTCACGCCCTTCCTCTTCCTCTCCCTCGTGGTGCTCAATCTCGTCGCGGGCTTTCATGCGCTGGGCACGCTGATGGCCGTCGGCGTGATGATGCTTCCCGCCGCTGCGGCGCGGTTGTGGACGCGCGATCTCGCCATCGCCCTGCCCCTTGCCGCGGCGATCGGCGCCCTCTGCTGTTACGGCGGTCTCGTCTTCTCCAACGAGACCAGCGCGCCGACGGGACCGGCCATAATTCTCGCCGCGGGCGTCGTCTATTTGTTCTCGATGATTTTCGGCCGCGCCGGCGGCGTGCTGCGGTTAAGACGGCCGCGCCGGCATTTCGAAGGATAGAACGATGCTGACACGCCGCAGCGCGCTCGCGCTGTCATTCGCCGCGCTCCTCACTCCAGCAAAGGGCGAGGCGCAGAAAATTCCAGTCGTCGCCAGCTTTTCGATCATCGGCGACTTTGTCCGCGAGGTCGGAGGAGACCGGGTCTCGGTCGCCACCATCGTCGGGCCGGACGGCGACGCCCATGTCTACCAGCCGAGCCCGGCCGACGGCCGCAGCATCGCGCAGGCGCGGCTCATTTTCGTCAATGGGCTCGGATTTGAGGGTTGGCTCGACCGCCTTGTCGCGGCCGCTAAAAGCAAAGGCGAAGTGTTTACTTTGGGCAAAGGCGTCAAGGCGCGAAAGGACGAAGAGGGACAAGATCCGCACGCCTGGCAGGACGTCGCCAATGCCAAAGTTTATGTCGAGGAGATCAGGGAAGCGCTGACGGCCGTCGACCCCGAGGGAGCCCCAACCTATAAGGCGAATGCCGACGTCTATCTCGCGAAGCTCGACGCCCTCGACGCCGAAATCCAACAGGCGATCGCCGCCATACCCCAAGAGCGTCGCCGTGTCGTTTCGACCCATGACGCTTTCGCCTATTTCGCCGCGCGCTACGGCGTCGAATTCCTCGCGCCGCAGGGCGTGTCGACGGAGGCTGACGTCAGCGCCCGCGACGTTGCGAAGATCATCGACGCGGTCAGGGCCAACAAGGTACGGGCGGTCTTTATCGAGAATATCGCCGACCCGCGCCTCGCCAGGCGCATCGCCAGCGAGACCGGCGCCAGCGTCGGCGGCGTCCTCTATTCCGATGCGCTGTCAAACGCCAAAGGCGATGGCGCAACCTATATCGACATGATGCGCCATAATGTAAGAGAATTGACGAAAGCCTTAGCGCGCTAAAGGGCATCGGCAGTCGGCAATCGGAGATGCGCCTTCCGACTGCCGATGGTCCCAATGCCGACTGCCCTCTCGCAGGAGAAGACCTTGACCGAGAAAATCCCCGTCACCGTCATCACCGGCTATCTCGGCGCCGGCAAGACGACGCTTCTCAATCGCATTCTCACCGAGCAGCATGGCCGGCGCTACGCCGTCATCGTCAATGAATTCGGCGAGATCGGCATCGACAATGACCTTATCGTCGGCGCCGACGAAGAAGTCTTCGAGATGAATAACGGCTGCATCTGCTGCACCGTGCGCGGCGATCTCATTCGCATCATCGAGGGTCTGCTACGCCGACGCGGCAAGTTCGACGCGATCATCGTCGAGACGACGGGGCTCGCCAATCCGGCGCCCGTCGCGCAGACCTTCTTCATGGACGCCGACGTCAAGGAGGCGGCGCGCCTCGACGCGGTGGTGACGGTCGCCGACGCCAAATGGCTGAGCGAGCGGCTGAAGGACGCGCCGGAAGCTAAAAGTCAGATCGCCTTCGCCGATGTGATCGTCCTCAACAAAACCGATCTCGTCTCAGACGAAGAGCTTGCCGACGTCGAAGGCCGCATCCGCGCGATCAATCCCTACGCCGCTTTGCATCGCACGGTGAGATCGGATGTTCCCCTACAGGCGGTGCTGGAGCGCAACGCCTTCGACCTCGACCGGATTCTGGAGATCGAGCCGGCGTTCCTCGAAGCCGAGGAGTCGGGTCACGATCATGCCGATGCGCATCACGGCCATGATCACGAATGCGGTCCAGATTGCGGCCATGACCATGACGACCATGACCATCACGACCATGACCATCACGACCACGATCATCAGCACGGCAATGGCCACGCGCATGAGAATCATCACGCGCCTCACGTCGGGATGAAGCATTTCCACGACGATGAGATGCATTCGGTCTCGATCCGCCACGACGGCGCGGTCGATCCTGAACGATTCGTTCCCTGGCTTAACGACCTGATTCAGCGCGACGGACCGGACATTCTGCGCAGCAAGGGAATCATCGCCTTCAAGGACGAGCCGCGACGCTTCGTGTTCCAAGGCGTCCATCAGATCCTCGACGGCGATTTGCAGCGAGAATGGAAAGAAGGGGAGAAGCGCGAATCGCGCCTCGTGTTCATCGGCAGGAAACTGAAGGAGCAGGAGATCCGCGACGGCTTCGACAAGATCGTCCTCGGCGCGCCGGCCGCACAGGAGACGCCTCATTCATAGGACATGATCTCGCGCTCGTCGCCATACACGACCTTCGTTCGGCGCGAGTCGCCGGCTTTACGGCGAAGGAAAAATCGTGGACGACGCTTGCCCAGACTGGTCTCGCAGCGCCGGCGGGGGGAGGCGGCGATCTCTTCGGAGACGCCCTCGAACGACCGCAACGCGCCCTCCCCCTCGGTGACGCGCGGCAGCCCAAGCCAGGCCGCCCAATGACGCCAATCGGACGCAGCGGCGCCGCAGTCTTGAGTCTCGCTCAGAAGAATGTCGAGGTCCGGGTCGCGGTGCGCCAGCGAAAGAACGTAGCGCGGCGATCCGTCGTCCGCGGGCTGCACCTCGAGAGCGACGCCGCAATAGGCGATGACGGGCACCGTGATGACCATGGAGACGCCGCTGAAGCGACGAGAGATCAAGACGCCGTCCCGGGTCACGCGGATGCGCCGCGCCCCGCCGTCGGCGCGGCGATCACGCTGAACAAAGAGCTTTTCCTCGATCCTGCGCGCAGTATTGGCCTCAACCATCGATCGCTCCTTACGGCTTGAATTTCGTCTCGGCCCCATATTGCCGCGACCTGCCCCCGAAGACGCTAAAAAGCCTGGTGAACAGCACGTAAATCATTGCTTCTACGCATGGTTTAGGCGATGAGGGTGAAGTCCATGAAAACGAATTCGTTCAAATTGCTCCTATTCCGCGCAACGCGCCCGCTTGCGGCCCGTCGGCGCCTCGCCTACTCCTCATCATGATGGGCTCCAGCCAAGCAGAACTCGCCGCTTTTCTTCCACAACTCGAGAGCGTCACGCGCAGGGCCGGCGACATCGCCATGGCTTACTTCCGCCTGGGCGAAACGACGACCGCCGCAGTCTCTTACAAGGGCGGCGGCTCGCCGGTCACCGAGGCGGATTTCGCCGTCGATCGGTTCCTGTTCCAGGAGATGGCGCGGATCGCGCCCGAGGCGGCGTGGCTTTCCGAAGAGAGCGTCGACACGGCCGAACGGCTGTCGCGCGACGCCTTGATCGTCGTCGATCCGATCGATGGAACGCAGGCGTTTTCGCGGGGCGACGCGCGCTGGTCGGTTTCCATCGCTCTGGTGGTTCGCGGCCGGCCCGTCGCCGGAATCATCCACGCGCCGGCGCTCGGCGAGACTTATCTCGGCGCGCAGGGGCTCGGCGCTTTCCTCAACGGCTCCCCCCTCATCGCGCCGCAGCGCGCCCAAATCGCCGGCGCGGCGCTCGTCGCCCCGCGCGCGATGCAGGATCGGCTGGCCGCGTCGCCGCAGGGATTCGTGATGGCGCCGCGCACGCCGTCGCTGGCGCTGCGGCTTGCCGACATCGCCGCCGGCCGGCATGATATCGTCGTCGCCGGGCCTAATGCGCGCGACTGGGACATCGCCGCCGCGGATGTTCTCCTCGCAGAAGCGGGCGCCATGCTGAGCGAACCCGATGGCGTCGCGCTCACCTACAATCGCGTCTCGCTCGCCCGCGACATGCTCATCGCGGCTCCGAAATCGCTGTTCGACGATAGTCTCGCGCTGGCGAGGAAGGTCCTGGAAGGAAAATTATGAACAAGACGACGCAAGCAACCTCGGCGAAGAAAGAAAAACAGCTGTTGCATCTTGTGTTCGGCGGCGAGCTGGAGACGCTCGACGGCGTCGCGTTCCGCGATCCGAGCAAGCTCGACATCGTCGGCATCTATCCAGACAATGATAGCGCGCTCGCCGCATGGAAAGCGAAAGCGCAATCCACGGTGGACAACGCCCACATGCGTTATTTCGTGGTGCATCTTTATCGGCTGCTCGATCCTGATGTGGAGGCGCTATAGGCGGCCTTCCTAAATTCGCCGGCTTTGCCAGGCATAGAGGCGCCATTCCGGTTGGCCCGGCGCGCGCGGAGAAGACGCCGTCAGATGGCGTATGTGGACCGGATTTTTAATCGATAGGAAACATGTCGCTTCTGAAAATGTACCGGCTGGCGACGATCGCGGCGACGCCCTTCGCCAGCGCCGCGCTCAATTGGCGCGCGAATCATGGCAAGGAAGATCCTGCGCGATTGGCCGAACGCATGGGCGAGTCGAATCGCCCCCGACCACGCGGACGACTGGTCTGGCTGCACGGCGCGAGCCTTGGCGAAAGCCTGTCGCTGCTGCCGCTCATCGACCGCTTCATTCAGCGCGGACTCGAAGTGCTCGTGACGAGCGGCACCGTCTCGTCTGCGCGCGTTCTCAGTGCGCGTTTGCCCGCCGGCGCATTTCACCAATTTGCGCCGATCGACGCCCCCAAATTCGTCGATCGGTTTCTCGACCATTGGAAGCCTGACATCGCGGTCTTCGCCGAGTCGGAGCTTTGGCCCAATATCGTGGCCGCTGTGCGCGCGCGCGGCGCGCCGCTCGTTCTCGCCAACGCCCGCATCTCGCGTAAATCCGCCGAGCGCTGGCGCGCCGTTCCCGGCGCGGCGAAATCCGTCTTCGGCGCCGTCGATCTTTGCCTCGCGCAGGATTCGGATAATGCGGCCCGGTTTCTGGCGCTCGGCGCGCGTTGCGTGCGCATCGCCGGCAATCTCAAATTCGACGTGCCGCCGCCCCCGGCCGACTCGGCAAAGCTGGCCGAGTTCAATGGCGCGATCGGCGCGCGGCCGGCCTGGGCGGCGGTCTCCACCCATCCCGGCGAAGAAGACCTCGTGCTCGACGCGCATGTCGACATGGCCGCGCAAACCCCGTCGCTACTGACGATCATCGCGCCGCGGCGCCGGGAGCGCGGCGCCGAGATCGTCGAAGCCGCGCGCGCTAAAGGATTGACCGCGGCCTTGCGTTCGCAGGAAGGCGTGCCGCGGCGCGACGTCGATGTCTATGTCGTCGACAGCGTCGGCGAGCTTGGCCTCGTTTTCCGAAGCGTCGGGGTCGTCCTGATGGGCAAGTCGCTGCTGCCTGGCGGCGGACATAATCCCATCGAGCCGGCGAAGCTCGGCTGCGCGATTCTGCATGGCCCCTATGTTGAAAACTTCACGGAAGTTTACGGCGAGCTCGCCGCCGTAAAAGCCGCCGCGCGCGTTACAGACGCCGCTTCGCTGGCGCGCGCCGCGCATTATCTTCTCTCCGAGCCCGCGCGCATGCGCAAGATGGGACGCGCGGCCGCCGAGACTGTCGAGAGATTGGGCGGCGCCTCGCGCGGCATCATGACCGCCGTCGAACCCTATCTCGCGCAAATGGCCGTCGCCCAGCAATGAGGCTCTCGCGCCGCAGCGCTTTTTGAAGATGCGGGCGCCCGCCTTCTGGCGTGACGACGGGGCGATGGCGCGGCTCCTGTCTCCGCTCGGCGCGCTCTACGGCGGCGTTGCGCGCAAGCGACTCGCGCGCGAAGCGCCGCGCGCCAATTTACCGACCATTGTCATCGGCGGATTGACCGCGGGCGGCGACGGCAAGACGCCTCTCGCGATCGCCATCGCATGGCGTCTCGACGCGGCGGGCGAGCGCCCTGCCCTTCTCACGCGCGGCTATCGCCGCAGGCGCGGCGAAACGTCCTCCTTCGTCGTAGACCTGTCGCGTCACGGCGCGGACGACGTCGGCGACGAAGCGCTGCTGCTTGCGCGCGCCGCGCCGACCATCGTCGGCGCCGACCGTATCGCGAGCGCAGCCCTGGCGGAGCGCCTCGGCGCAACCGTCGTCATTCTCGACGACGGCTTTCACAGCCGTCGCGTCGCGCCCGATCTGACGCTCGTCGTCATCGACTCGGATTTTGGCGCGGGCAATCGCCGCTGCATCCCTGCCGGGCCTTTGCGCGCCCCTCTCGATGCGCAGCTTGCGTCGGCTGACATGCTCGTCGTCATCGGCGACGGCGGACGCGGGCGCGACATCGCCGCGCGCGCCAACAAGCCTATCCTCGCCGCGCGTTTGGCGCCAGACGCGCACGCCGCCAAGGCGGCGAACGGCGCGCGCCTCGTCGCCTTCGCCGGCATCGCAAGGCCAGAGAAATTCTTCAGCTTGCTGGAGGCATGCGGCGCCGACGTCGCGGCGCGGGTTTCCTTCGGCGATCACCGCCGATTCACCCAAAAAGATTACGCGACGTTATCGACGTTGCGGCGGGCGCATGGGGCCCGGCTCGTCACGACGGAAAAGGATGCGGCGCGGATGGGCGATCAGCTTGCGACGCTCGGCGCTGATACGTGGCCCGTCACCTTGGTCTTCCACGACGCCGTCATTCTCGACGAGGCGCTTCGCCGGATGCTTAAGGCGCCCGGCGCAGCGCGCCGCGCCGCGCCCTAATCGGGCTTCTTGACGCCGAGTCGCATCAGCTTGGCGTGCGGCCCGCTGTAGGGCTCCTGCAGGTCCACGTTCCAGTAGCGCAGCTCCTCGAGCGGAATCGGTTCGCCCGTCACCGCGCAGCGCACATAGGCGCCGGGCTTGCGCACGCGATATTCGCCGTCGAGATATTCGACGACAGCCTCTTCAGCGGGCTGAGGCTGGCGGTCATAGCGGTTCATGCGCGTTCTCAACCCGTAACGCCTGGGAAATGGACGCCCCACGAGGCGCCTGAGCGTCGTCACAAGCGACCTCATCGGCGAAGCCGAACGCTCCCTATCGGCGGATTACATTCCACGAGATA